>JAZKCF010000106.1:0-67741 GCA_040388195.1 Pseudomonadota bacterium | reverse complement strand
ACCTACTGGGCCACTAAAATGGGCCTCGTTGCACTTGGACATTGAAACCGCCAACCATAAAGACACTTTACCAGCTGGTCAATGTCACAGGTCTACACTTTTACAAAAATAAGCGCCGTCAAGAATCAATAAAATTGATCGTTTTTGGTAATATGATAAATCTGGACAATTAAAGACTTTTGCGATTATGACTCTCACTGAACTGCGTTATATCGTTGCGCTCTCGCAAACACGGCATTTCGGCAACGCCGCGGAACGCTGCTTTGTTACCCAACCGACATTGAGTCTTGCAGTCAAGAAGCTGGAAGAAGAACTGGGTGTGGATTTGTTCGAGCGGAAGAAGAGCGATGTGATCATAACGGTTGCCGGTGAACGCATCATTGAGCAGGCGAAGCGCGTGTTGGCCGAGGCAGCGAAAATCGGTGACTTGGCGCAAGGCGTGCGCGATCCTTTGAGCGGGCCGTTGCGTCTTGGCGTCATTCCCACGATTGGACCTTATCTCTTGCCTGACCTTATACCGCTGTTACGGAAATACGCGCCGGCAATGCCGCTTATTATCGAGGAAAGCATTACTGAAAGTCTGGCATCTCTGCTGCGGCGAGGCGAAATCGATGCGGCGATTATCGCGCTACCTTTCAATGTGCCGGGTGTGAAGGCGAGGGCGATGTATGAAGAGCCCTTCCGCGTAGTTGTTCCACCCAATCATCCTTTATCGCGAAAGAAAACCGTGAAACCAAAAGAGTTGGCGGAAGAAAATTTGTTGCTATTGAATACCGGCAATTGTTTTCGCGATCAGGTATTGGAGTCTTGTCCTGGACATATGGGAGCGGAGGCGACGGAAGGTCGAGTCGGAAGTTCTTTGGAAACTGTTCGCAATATGGTGGCGTCCGGTTTGGGAATTAGCGTGTTGCCAGCGAGTGCAATCAGCCGGACTTATCAAAGCAAATCGCTTAAAGTTTTAGATTTCATTGAACCAATTCCTTCGCGTCGAGTTGCCTTGGCCGCACGCGAAACATTTTCTCGACCGGAAGCACTAACCGCATTGCTGAATGCTGTGCGCGACATGAAGGCGCCTTGGTTCCAACCACTTACAAACTAATATTTAATTCTATGAGCAATATCGCCGCTTATCTAAACCGCCTCACTAAAAATAGCCGTCATTTAGCAAAATGGGCACGCCGGCAAAATATCACTTGTTACCGGCTTTACGATCGTGACGTCCCCGAGTTTCCAGTGACAGTGGATTTTTACGAAGGACGAGTCCATCTCCAGGAAGTCGATACAGGTTGGGTGCAATCCGATGAAGAGCGCGATGCTTGGCTTTCAACGATCCGCGTGGGAACAGCCGACGTATTGCAATTACCGCATGAAGCAATTTCATTGAAGCGACGTGAAAGGCAGCGTGGCGTAAATCAATACGAAAAGAGCGGCGTTGCTGGCGAGGACTTTATCGTGCAGGAAGATGGATTGAAATTCATCGTCAATCTAGATGCTTATTTAGATACCGGTCTATTTCTCGATCATCGTATTACGCGTGGCATGGTGCGCGCGCGAGCGGCAGGAAAACGACTTCTGAATCTTTTCGCTTATACCGGGAGCTTTACTGTGCACGCGGCAGCAGGCGGTGCGGTGGAGTCGGTTACCGTCGATTTATCTAACACGTATCAAACTTGGACACAGCGTAATTTCGAGTTGAATGGTATGGCTTTAAGGAAGCATCTCTTGGTGAGAGCGGATGTGTTTCGTTATCTCGACGAAGCTACACATAGAAACGAAAAATTCGATTTAATCGTGCTAGATCCGCCGAGTTTTTCGAATTCAAAAAAGATGCAAGGTGTGTTGGATGTACAACGTGATCATGTGCAATTGATTGAACAATCCTTGGCGCTTTTAAACCCCGGTGGCGAGCTTTTCTTTTCGACGAATCTGCGGAGTTTTGCGATGGACGATACGTTGCTTGCAAAGGCTAAGGTAACGAACATTACTACGCGAACCATACCGGAAGATTTTCGTAACAAGAAAATACATTATTGTTTTTTGATCCAAAGGATGAAGTGAAATTGCTTTCGTGAAGTGATGAGATAGTCATATTTGATTGCACTCCGCATATTCGTGCGGTAAATTATTTTACCGGCATTAGTTTCTAGCCCTTCGGATATAATGCCTGCTCTTTACAGTAATAGCGTGTCGTAGCCTTTCGTGGCAAATCTCCTTAATCCCCCCCAAATAGAAGCAGTTCGTTATATCGATGGGCCGCTTCTCGTGTTGGCTGGCGCCGGTAGCGGCAAGACCCGCGTCATCACGCACAAAATCGCTCACCTGGTTACCGAATGCGGCTACAAAGCCTCACAAGTCGCCGCAATTACTTTTACTAATAAAGCGTCACGTGAGATGCAGGAGCGCATCTCGGGTATGTCACAAGGCCAATTGATGAAGGGTGTGACGATTTCCACCTTTCATGCATTGGGCGTGAAAATTCTGCGCGCCGAAGCGCAGCAGCTCGGCCTTAAACCGCGCTTTTCGATTCTTGATTCAGATGATGTTTACAGCATACTCGCGGAGCTGATCGGTTCGGTGGATAAGCAAATTATCAAGAGCGCCCAATGGCAAATATCGTCATGGAAAAACGCACTGGTAACGCCCGATGAAGCAGAGGTGCTTGCCGTCGACGAAATGCAGCTTGCGGCGGCGCGAACTTATCGCAACTACGACGTTACATTGCGCGCTTACCAAGCGGTGGATTTCGATGATTTGATTTTACTGCCGGTGCGCTTATTCTCGGAAAACAGTGAGTCACTACAGCGTTGGCAAGATAAATTGCACTATTTTTTGGTCGATGAATATCAGGACACGAATGGTGCACAGTATCAGTTGCTTCGGTTGATGTGTGGAGATGTCGGACGCTTTACTGCTGTGGGTGATGATGATCAAGCCATTTATGCATGGCGCGGCGCTAATGTGGAAAATTTGCGGACTTTACAAACCGATTATCCAAAGCTGCAAGTCATCAAGCTGGAACAAAATTATCGTTCCACCGTGCGCATTCTTAAGGCCGCCAATTCGCTCATCGCAAATAATCCGAAGTTATTCGAGAAGCGTTTGTGGTCAGATCTTGGTTTTGGCGACGCTATTCAAGTGACCGCGATGAAGGATGAAGAGCACGAAGCGGAAAGTGTCGTCATACGCATAGCGGGGCACAAATTTCAGAATCGTACTAAATTTGCCGATTACGCAATTCTCTATCGCGGCAACCATCAAGCACGGATATTCGAGCAGTATTTACGCAATGAAAATATTCCCTATTTGATTTCCGGCGGCCAATCGTTCTTCGAGCGGGCGGAGATTAAAGACTTGATTGCTTATTTGCGGTTGATTTCGAATGCCGACGACGATCCCGCATTTATTCGCTCGGTCACTACGCCACGTCGCGGCATCGGCGCGCAAACACTGGAAGCATTGGGCGCTTACGCTGGTGAACGGCAGATCAGCATGTTTGAAGCAGTATTCGAGGCGCCAATGGTTAATCGCCTGAAGCCGCAACCACTAACCGCGCTGACAACCTTTTGTAACTTTATTAATCGGATTGCTGATCGTGCTGAACGCGAGCCCGCCGGGGAAGTACTGACTGATTTGCTGACTGCTATCGAATATCAAGCTTTCGTATTCGATACATTAGAAACAAAAGATGCGGAAAGACGTTGGGAGAACATACAGAAATTCGTTGCCTGGCTTGGTAAAAAAGGTGAGGCCGACGGTAAGAGTTTGCTAGAGCTGACGCAAACGGTCGCCCTCATGAATTTGCTTGAAGGGCGCGATAAGGAAGTCGATGCGGTGCAACTTACCACCATTCATGCCGCAAAAGGCTTGGAATTTCCTTACGTATTTTTAGTGGGCGCCGAAGAAGACATTTTGCCGCACCGAGAATCTGTCGATGGCGGTAAAATTGATGAGGAAAGACGGCTCATGTATGTCGCGGTTACACGGGCCCGAAATCAACTATTTATCAGTCATTGTTTGAAACGCCGTCGCGGCCAGGACTGGCGTCCTTGCGAACCTAGTCGGTTCATTGCTGAAATGGGCGCTGAGGATTTGCAGTTTAGCGGTGAAAAGCGCGATGCCGTGGAAAGCCGCGCGGAAGGATCGGCGAACTTGGCGGCATTGAAGGCATTGTTGGGCGGAAAACAGAAAACCGAATGATGCGTAGTCGTGAATATGTAGATGCATTACGCTCTCGCTCCACCCCTCCTAATAAAGTCTCTGTAATCACCTCCGTTATTTAGGAAATTCCAAAAACCATGCGCTTCTGGTATCCCAAATCTTTTTTCATGCTTCTTGTTGTTGGCTTCGCCATGGTTGCGGGTCCGCTCATTGTCGCGTTGCTGAATAACGCCATAGCAGTTGACCGTTTAGCCGATCAAAGTCAAAAGGCGGTTTATCAGGCAGTGCAAGCGACGCAAACATCGCGCACGATGGCCGATCAAATCACGGCCATGGAGCGTGCGGCGCGTCAGTATTTGGTGGTGTCTGATCGTGCGTTGTTGGAAACCTACGATGCTAGTCATCAGCGTTTCAAGGAAACCGCAGCGCAGTTCGCCGGTTTCCCACTTTCGCGGGAACAGCGGGCACGCCTCGATGAAATTACCGCAAAGGAAGACAAACTGCATCGACAACTAGCGGTGGATGCAGGGCAGCCTATAAATACGGAAGAAATGGCTGCCGATTTCAGTGCATTATTTGGCTCCGCCCAGTCATTGATCAAGCTCAGCAATGAATTAATTGATCAGGAAGTGCAGGCATTACGCCAATTGGCTACACAGGCGCAAGGTATCGTGGGCCGTCAATTGCTGGCGCTTTTGCCGGTAGCACTTTTCCTTGGCGCAGGGTTCACAATTCTAATTACCCGTCCTATTCGGCAGATTGAAAGTGGTATTCGTTCAATCGGCGCGGCGATGTTGGATAAGGAAATTGTCGTCAATGGACCACAAGATTTGGAAAATGTTGGCCGCCAATTGAATTGGTTACGGCAGCGACTTAAGGAACTCGAAGAGCAAAAAGCGCGTTTTCTTCGTCACGTTTCCCACGAACTGAAAACACCGCTTACCGCTTTGCGCGAAGGATCCGATTTGCTGGCTGAGGGCGCCGCCGGCGGACTTATGCCGGAGCAAAGGGAGATTGTGCGCATTCTCCAAGACAACAGTATGCGACTACGGAAACTGATCGAGGATTTATTGAATTACAGCGCTTTGAGCCATCGGGAAAGCCTGTTGGACGTGAAACCGGTTAAAATGAAAGAATTGATTGCCAAAGTAACCACCGATCACAAATTGCCGCTGATTGCGAAAGAAATCGCGCTTGAAATCGCTTGTGACGAGGTAACTATCGGTGGCGACGAAGAAAAATTACGTACTGTCGTCGATAATCTACTTTCCAATGCGGTGAAGTTTACCCCTCGTGGCGGACGTATTAAAGTGCAGTTGAACCAAATCCCGAATGCGATGGAATTGCGCGTTATTGATTCCGGGCCGGGCATCGCATTGACAGAACGGGAACGCGTTTTTGATGCTTTTTTTCAAGGAAGCGCGGAGGCTTCAGGCCCGGTACGGGGTAGCGGGCTGGGTTTATCGATTGTGAAAGAACTTATTACCGCTCATCGAGGTACCGTAATACTCGCCGAAGATAATAGGCAGGGCGCGCACTTTGTCGTGACGCTGCCGCTGAAGCTGACGAAATCAGATCTGCTCAGCACCGTAACCGGAGTCAAGTGAATTTTCCAGAAAACGTAACGTCAGAATCGGGCGCTTATTCCGTATCAGATTCTGAAGATAAGGCTAGCCTGCAATGAAATCGTTTTTTCCTCTGTTTATTGCCGTACTGCTAGGTATGGCGGGCTGTGTTGCTAATAGAGTTGTTGAAACTCCCGTGCAATTACCTAAGCATCAATCAACGGCGCGTGATTCCTCAAATGTTGCGTCCGATTCGGACATTCTATTGGAGTATGCCAACTATTTACGCCGTTTAAGTGCAAGCGAGCTGACTCGCGAGCACGAATCCTTAAGACAAGCCGTAGCTAAATCAAAGACAGATTTAACCCGTGCGGAACTAGCCATGTTTTATGCATTACCGGGTCTTCCCTTGCGGGATGACAGCAAAGCATTAGCGATGCTAGAGCCGCTTAGCAAGGAAGCCTCCTCGCCTAGCGTGCGTAATTTTGTCTGGTTGCTAATTGGCTTTGTGGCGGACAACAAGCGCTTAGATGAGGCAGCGCAGGCATCGAATACTAAACTAAAAGAAGAGCAAAGACAGTCTGCAGAGTTGCAGCAGAAACTTGAAGCACTCAAATCTATTGAAAAAAGTTTGTCCGAGCGTGGCCGGGGCAAACAATCTGCACCTAAATAAGCAACTCTAAAAGTGAAGTTAGAAATCGCAAAACGTATGCAAGCAAAAATTTTATTAGTAGATGATGACCCAGATCTTTTGCGTCTTCTTGCCATTCGGCTTAAATCCGCAGGATACGAAGTCATTACGACGGAGAATGGTGAGCGCGCGCTGGCCGCCATTGCCGCTGAAATGCCGCAATTGGTAATTTCCGATTTACGGATGCCTGGTATGGATGGCATCGCGTTGTTCGATACCTTGCGTAAGGATCATCCCGCATTGCCGGTGATCATTCTCACCGCGCACGGCACGATCCCGGAGGCGGTTTCCGCAACGATGCGTGGCGTATTTGGTTATCTCACTAAGCCTTATGAAAGCGCAACGTTGCTAGAGCAAGTGGACGCGGCTTTGCGCTTATCCGGGGCTACGATTGACTTGGGAGAAAGCGGCGAATGGCGCTCGGAAATTATTACCCGTAGCCGTTTAATAGAAGACGTACTGAATCAAGCGAAATTGGTAGCGGCTGGGGATGCGAGTGTGTTTCTATCGGGTGAAAGCGGTAGCGGCAAGGAATTGCTGGCGCGCGCGATTCATAAGGCCAGCAAGCGAAGAGATAACCCTTTTATAGCAGTGAATTGCGGCGCGATTCCAGAGCAGTTGCTGGAATCTGAGCTATTCGGCCATATCAAAGGATCGTTTACCGGCGCGGTGAAGGATTACAAAGGCTTATTTCAAGCGGCGGATAAAGGAACCTTGTTGCTGGATGAGATTGGCGATATGCCTCTCTCATTGCAGGTGAAGCTCCTGCGGGTGTTAGAAGACCGTCATGTGCGGCCTGTTGGCGCGACGCAATCGGTGTCGGTGGATGTTCGTATTATTTCTGCTACTCACCGGGATCTGGAGACTGCCAAGGATAATGGAACTTTCCGAGGCGATTTGTTTTACCGGTTGAATGTGGTTTCCCTGAAACTTCCTTCACTCGCCGAGCGGCGCGAAGATATACCGTTACTCGCTTCCTATTTCCTTAAGCGAGTCGGTGACAAATACGCAAAGCCAGTAAACGCCTTTGCGCCGGAAGCATTGGAATTACTTGTGGCTGCTCCGTGGCCTGGAAACGTTCGGCAGCTATATAACGTGGTTGAACAGACCGTTGCGTTAACCACAACGCCGGTAATTCCTGCAACCTTGGTGCAAAACGCTATTCAACGCGAACAACGAGATTTTGATTCGTTTGATGAAGCGCGCCGCCGGTTCGAGCGAGACTATCTTTCACAACTCCTGAAAATAACCGAGGGCAACGTTACTCAAGCGGCCAAGCTTGCTAAGCGTAACCGCACTGAATTTTATAAGCTCTTGCAGCGCCATCAATTAGAACCGGCACGGTTTAAATCCCAAGCCTAGAATTAATACGAATCCCAATTAAAAACGAAACATGAAATCGGGTCTTTTTTTGTCTGACTGCGTTGCTCGTCGTTGCCATAGTTCACTATGACGCCTTCTCTCGCCTTGCCAGACAAAAAAATCCATCAATTTCATTGTTCCGTTTTTAATTGGGATTCGTATAATTTGTTTTATTAAGGCAGGATTAGCGGTTTTAAAGCGTCGCTCATCCTGCCAGTCTGCGTCCTCTCTAAATTAGTCGCCCTTCGGCGACATAAAAAACCCTTGTGTGATCAACTTGTTAATTCCTTGTAATCAGCGAATTGTCGGTAATTAGAGACAAATTTATCGATCGTTTTTTCTCGTAAATAGTCTATTTTTTTATAACTGCTTGATTATAAATAATAAATAAAACTGGCACGACCATTGCTAACGTATTTAGGCGGCGCTTAATACTGTTTGGGACGGTAAGTGATCGTTTCGGATAAGTCCGGAGAGATTAGTAAAGTAAGGGGAAGAGTTATGGATAAAAGGAATGGAATGTTGTATCCGGTGATGGTGATTGCTTCCATCTCGGTAATTCTGTTCAGTGTTGTTGGCATTGCCACAATGACTGGTCATATGCCTAATGCGTCATCGCAAAAAAGTGAAGTGACGGTCGATGCACAAACCGCGCAAACGCTTCAAGCTGACAAAGATATAAAAGAAGTAGAGCCGGTGAAGCAAGCGGTAGTACAGAAGCCAAAAACTTCGCATGTTGTTTCGCGAGAGCATTCCACAGCGCCACGGACGAATCAGGCACCGCAGCACATTGCAATGACGTGTGCGAGTTGCGGTGTGGTTGAGTCAGTGCAGGTGCGTGAAGTGAAAGGGCAAGGTTCTGGTCTAGGTGTTGTCGGCGGTGCTGTTGTTGGTGGCATATTAGGTCATCAAATGGGTAATGGCCGTGGTAACGATTTGGCAACTGTGGCTGGCGCCGTAGGCGGCGGCTTTGCAGGTAATGAAATTGAAAAGAATGTGAAGAAGAATAAGCAATACGTTGTTCGAGTACGGATGGAAGATGGTGCGTATCGCACTATCACTCAGACAGGTGATCCAGGTGTTGGAATCGGTGACCGCGTACGTATCGAAAACGGTGCATTGGTAGCGCGCGGATAAGCGCGTTTAAACGAACTAGTTACGTCGACATTTTAACGTCGATTTTTAAAGATTTATTCTGCTCTTATGAGAACTCAAGGCCCCTCGTTCGCCCGTCAGCAACCCTCCTTAGTACGGGCGTTTTTTATTCCGAACCTTGGCAAGCTTGCTTGCCAAGGTTCCTGGCAGGACTGTAAGAATTGACGAACCCCTCGTTCGCCCGCGGTTTTTCTCCTAGTGCGGGCGTTTTTTATTCAGAGCTCTGGCGTCGTATTCCTCGGCGCGAGGGCTCGTAACAAAGCATCAGTTATGAGCGAGCTGACCAGGTGATTGTGAAAATTAAAAATCGAATTGCTCTCCTGGTCCTCTCGCCACTGCCTGCCTTAGTTGACCGTTGTTTTTGTTGCCGTCGCTGTTGCGTTCTTGCTCCCGTATGTAGTTACTTCGTTTGATCGCTCTTCCGATGCGCATTTATCCGCGTTGTCGCTTTCACCGCTATTAACTCAAATATTGTTGGCACTAACCCTCGCGGCGTTGCTACTAGGCGCGCGTTTGGCTTGCCGTAATCGTCGCAAATTCGCCGCCGTTAAATATGCCGGTATTTTGGACGTCAGTGAAAGTGGTTTTAATTTGAAAGGCAGTGGAGACAGAGGTGGCAAAGAATGAAGTATTTCTTTGGACTGTTTCCGGTGCCGAGTCTTTTGCGCAGCCGGGTGTGCCTTTTCATGAATTGTTATCTCAGGGGCACGATATTCGTGTGATATTGCTTAACCCGCATGTGGTTAACGCGAAGAGGGAAGCTGAGCGTTGGCGGCGGCCGGAACGCCGCACCTTATCACGTGCTTATAGTGAACCGCTCAGCCAATTTCTTTCGACTTCGTATTAAGAAAGAGGCCGCATATGTTAATGCGGCCTCATTTGCTATTTAACGCGCATCCCTGGTTTTGCGCCATCGTCAGGACTAAGGATATACAGCCCACCGCTATCACTAGCAGCCAACACCATTCCTTGCGACTCACCAAAGCGCATTTTTCGCGGCGCCAAGTTCGCAACCATTATGGTAAGCCGACCTACGAGTTGTTCCGGGGTGTAGGCTGACTTGATGCCAGCAAATACCGTCCGCTGTTCAATCCCGATGTCGAGGGTTAACTTCAAAAGCTTGTCGGCTTCTGCGACATTTTCCGCAGCTACGATGCGGGCAATGCGAAAGTCTATTTTGCTGAAGTCATCGATATTAATGGTTTCGGCAATCGGGGCAATATCAACTTTTGGTTTTTCCTCGGGAATCACGGTCGGTGAAGATGCTGAAAGGTTATCTGTGTTAGCGGCTATAAGCGCCTCGATTTGCTTTGGTTCGACACGAGTGATTAAGTGTTTATACACACCAATTACATGTCCTTCAGGCAGCAATGTACTGGCGTCTTTCCAAGTAAGTGGCGGTATGTTGAGAAACGATTCCACTTGTTGTGCCAGTTTTGGTAGAACTGGTTTGAGATAGAGCGTGAGTAATCGAAATAGGTTCAATGCTTGTGAACAAATCCAATGCAACGCTTGATCTTGCGTAGAGTCTTTTGCTAGTTCCCAGGGTTTCGACTGATCAACAAATTGGTTCACTTCGTCGGCTAGCGCCATTACTTCTCGCAACGCCTGGCCATATGCGCGACCTTCGTAAAGCGCAGCCAATTGTTTGGCGTGACCTTGAAGCTTGGTGAGAACCGGCAATACTTCGCCTCCGGCAATTTGTCCGTTGAATTTTTTGGTAAGAAATCCAGCACAACGGCTGGCAATGTTGACGTACTTCCCGACCAAATCGCTGTTCACTCGCGCAACGAAATCATCCAAATTGAGGTCAATGTCTTCCATCGTGCCATTTAGCTTGGCTGCATAGTAATAACGTAACCATTCCGGATTCAAACCTAATGTGAGATAGCTTTCCGCAGTGATAAAGGTGCCGCGGGATTTAGACATTTTCTCGCCATTGACCGTCAAGAAACCATGCGCGTAGATGCTGGTCGGCGTGCGGTAGCCGGAATGCTCAAGCATCGCTGGCCAAAAGAGGGCGTGAAAGTAAAGAATGTCTTTGCCGATGAAATGTACAAATTCGGTCTTCGCCTTGGCTGCTTTTCCGGGATTTAGGAAAGCATCGATGTTGATTTCGATACCTTTGATTTTCTGTTGCTCGCAGTAATTCTTGAAGCTGGCGAAGTAGCCAACCGGTGCGTCTAACCATACATAAAAAAACTTTTTGTTATCCGTACCCGGAATCGGAAAACCAAAGTAAGGCGCATCTCTGGAAATGTCCCAGTCAGAAAGTTTTTCCTCGCCTACTTCGCCCAGCCACTCTTGCATCTTATTAGACGCTTCGGATTGGAGCCGGCCTTCTTCCCGTGTCCAGCGGCGGAGAAAATCGCGGCAGCGCTTATCGGAAAGTTTAAAGAAGTAGTGCTCAGACGATTTCCGAACCGGTTTTGCACCGGAGACGACTGAGTAGGGATTTTTAAGATCCGTCGGTGCATAAGTTGCGCCGCATACTTCGCAGGAGTCGCCGTATTGGTCTTTTGCGCCGCACTTTGGACATTCGCCTTTAATGAAGCGATCGGGCAAAAACATTTCTTTGATCGGATCGTAAAATTGCTCAACCGACCGCTTGGCGATCAGGTCGTTTTTTTCCAGTGTGCCGTAAATTTGTTCGCAGTACTCGCGATTTTCCGTTGAATCGGTCGTGTAGTAATGATCGAAACCGATGTAGAACCCACCGAATTCACCTTTCGCTTTTATTTGTTCGCCACCGAAAAAATCGCGTTCGTGTTCTGTTTTTACGCGTGCGATAAGGTCGCGCGGGGCGATACCTTCTTTCTCTGCACGCAGCATGACTGGCGTTCCATGCGTATCGTCGGCGCCGACGTAATGCACTTCATGTCCTTGCATTCGCTGAAAGCGGACCCAAATATCAGTTTGAATATATTCAACCAAATGGCCGAGATGGATAGCGCCGTTTGCGTAAGGGAGTGCACTGGTAACGAGGATTTTGCGGGTCATCTTAAGATTGTCATGGAGGGGGCGGATGTTTATACGCACTGGTTAGTGATTTGGATCGAGGAGTGTTTTGGGATTCCAATCGCTAATACCTTTGGAAACGCGCGGTGAAATTGTATCAAAGAGATATCTTGAGGGGGCGTAATTGTTTAAAATTAGAACTTACGCAAAACCGTCCCAACGGCGTTGCCCTTCCTTGCCGTACAAATCCGTACTGTCTGCGTCGTCGCGCTTTGCTGGGACGGTTTTGCATAAGTCCTAAAATTAACGATTAGCTTGCAGTCTTGTGACGAACTAAGCCCGAGTTGAGTAACTGGAAAGTATATGGCGATCTCTGAAGTGGATGTACAAACGGCTCTGAAGGAAATTTCGGACCCGAATACCGGTAAGGATTACGTGACGGCTAAAGCGCTCCGCAATGTGCGTATCGAGGGCATGGACGTCGCGTTGGATATCGTGCTGGGTTACCCCGCTAAAAGTCAGATCGAGAATATTCGCCGGCAAGTGATGGCGAAGGTGAAATCGATAGCGGGTGTTAACAATGTCAGCGTTAATGTGTATTCGAAGATCGTATCGCATAGCGTGCAGCGGGGCGTGAAGCTGATTCCGAATGTGAAAAACATTATCGCCGTGGCTTCCGGCAAAGGCGGCGTTGGCAAATCGACAACAGCGGTGAACTTGGCACTGGCATTAGCTGCCGAGGGCGCGACCGTTGGTGTGCTCGACGCGGATATTTATGGTCCATCGCAGCCCGCGATGCTCGGTATTAGCGGTCGTCCAGAATCACGCGACGGCAAGACCATGCAGCCGATGGAAGGCCATGGTATTCAAGCAATGTCGGTGGGATTTCTAATCGATATCGAAACGCCGATGGTATGGCGGGGACCAATGGTTACCCAGGCCTTGGAGCAATTGCTTAACGAAACGCAGTGGCGAGACGTGGATTATCTAGTGGTGGATCTACCGCCGGGTACAGGCGATATTCAACTGACATTGGCGCAAAAGGTGCCGGTGACAGGCGCAGTTATTGTCACGACACCGCAGGACATCGCGCTGCTCGACGCGCGCAAAGGTCTCAAAATGTTCGAGAAGGTAGGCGTGCCCATCATTGGCATCGTCGAAAACATGAGTACGCATGTCTGCTCTAAATGCGGCCATGAAGAGCACATTTTTGGCGCCGGTGGCGGAGAGCGGATGTGCAAGGACTATAGCGTGGATTTTCTGGGGGCGTTGCCGCTGGATATCAATATTCGCGAGCAGACCGATTCCGGCAAGCCGACGGTGGTAGCTGATCCTAATGGGCGAATTACCGAAATTTATAAAGAAATTGCGCGCAAGGTTGCTATCAAGATTGCCGACAAAGCACAGGATAGAAGCGCGCTATTTCCGAAGATTGTGATTCAAAATACGTAGAAAAATGCTCGCTTGCGCCGTTGTTTAAGAAGCGGTGCTGTAGCCATTTGCAAGTTACGTTTAAGGCTTAAATTTTCGCCACAGGGATGACATGTCAATAAAATCTGATAAATGGATTCGCCGCATGGCGGAAGAACACCGGATGATCGAGCCTTTCGAGCCCGGTCAAATCCGTGAGGCGAACGGACAAAAGATCGTATCGTATGGCACGTCCAGCTATGGTTACGATATTCGCTGCTCCGAGGAATTCAAGGTGTTCACTAACATCAATTCGACGATTGTCGATCCGAAGCATTTCGATGAGAAATCGTTTGTCGATTTCAAGGGTGAAACCTGCATTATTCCTCCCAATTCGTTTGCTCTGGCGCGGACCATCGAATACTTTCGCATTCCTCGTAACGTTCTTACTATATGCTTGGGTAAATCGACATACGCACGTTGCGGAATTATCGTGAATGTCACGCCTTTTGAGCCTGAATGGGAAGGCTATGTGACGTTGGAGTTTTCTAATACGACCCCGTTACCGGCTCGGATCTACGCGAACGAGGGCGTCGCCCAAGTAATCTTTTTCGAAAGCGACGAAGTTTGCGAAACGTCGTACAAAGATCGCGGTGGAAAATACCAAGGTCAACACGGGGTCACGCTACCAAAAATATAAAGAATTTTCGAATAAGTTACTGCGCGAGCTGCACTTATTCAGAGATTCCTAAGGAGCATTTTTTATCTCATTTATATGAGAGTTGTATTAATAACTAGCAAAAAAACTAATAAGCCATTCTGCTTTGGCAGTAACGGCATATTTCTCGGGGTAGATTTTTTTGTTAACCATTTTTACAAGGCTCCTGTAAATGAAATTTCGCTTTCCTATCGTCATCATTGACGAAGATTTTCGTTCCGAGAACACCAGTGGCCTCGGCATTCGAGCCTTAGCCAAGGCAATCGAAGATGAAGGAATGGAAGTGCTGGGAGTGACAAGCTACGGCGATCTTTCATCGTTCGCACAACAGCAGAGCCGCGCCTCCGCATTTCTCTTATCCATCGATGATGACGAATTCGGTGCGGGCTCGCCGGAGGAAACACGGCTTGCGCTGGCTAATCTGCGCGCTTTCGTGCAAGAGCTCCGTTTCAGAAACGCGGAAATCCCCATCTACTTATATGGCGAAACGCGTACTTCGCGTCATATCCCGAACGATATCCTGCGCGAAATGCACGGGTTTATTCATATGTTCGAAGACACGCCCGAGTTCGTCGCGCGCCATATCATTCGTGAAGCCAAATCCTATCTAGATAGTTTGCCGCCGCCTTTTTTTCGAGCGCTGACGCATTATGCTCAGGACGGTTCTTATTCATGGCATTGCCCCGGGCATTCCGGTGGCGTGGCGTTTTTGAAAAGTCCTGTGGGACAGATGTTCCATCAGTTCTTTGGCGAGAACATGCTGCGGGCGGATGTTTGCAACGCAGTAGAAGAGCTCGGCCAGTTGCTTGATCACACCGGTCCGGTTGCTGCAAGCGAGCGGAATGCGGCGCGGATATTCAATGCCGATCATTGTTTTTTTGTCACCAACGGCACGTCGACGTCTAACAAAATCGTGTGGCATGCGAATGTCGCGCCAGGCGATGTCGTTGTGGTCGATCGCAACTGTCATAAATCGATTCTGCATGCGATTATCATGACCGGCGCGGTACCGGTTTTTCTCACTCCCACGCGTAATCATTTGGGCATTATCGGTCCTATTCCTCTTGAAGAATTTCGGCCCGAAAACATTCAAAAGAAAATCGAAGCTAACCCCTTTGTTCAGGATTCCAAACGCAAACCGCGGATACTGACAATTACTCAAAGCACTTACGATGGCGTCTTGTACAACGTCGAGACGCTAAAAGAAATATTGGGAGATTCGGTCGAGACTTTGCATTTTGATGAGGCTTGGTTGCCACATGCGGCGTTTCACGATTTTTACCGGGATATGCATGCGATAGGGAAAGATCGGCCGCTGTCGAAAGACGCGATGATTTTTGCGACACATTCGACTCATAAGTTGCTCGCCGGTATTTCACAAGCATCGCAAATTTTGGTGCAGGAATCGCAAAAGCGAAAGCTTGATCGCCATATATTCAACGAAGCTTATTTGATGCACACCTCAACATCGCCGCAGTACGCAATTATCGCTTCGTGTGATGTGGCGGCGGCGATGATGGAACCGCCAGGCGGCACGGCACTAGTTGAAGAATCCATTCTTGAAGCACTAGATTTTCGCCGAGCCATGCGTAAGGTCGAAGAAGAGTTCGGCAAAGACTGGTGGTTTAAAGTGTGGGGGCCGGAAACATTGGTGGAGGAGGGCATAGGAACGCGCGAAGATTGGATATTGAAAGCGGGACAGCGCTGGCATGGTTTCGGTGATTTAGCGCCGGGCTTCAACATGCTTGATCCAATTAAGGCGACGGTGATTACGCCGGGGCTTGATGTATCGGGCCAGTTCGCTAAAACCGGTATTCCCGCCTCTATTCTCACCCGCTATTTAGCGGAGCACGGCATTATTGTTGAGAAGACGGGGCTATATTCGTTTTTCATCCTGTTTACTATTGGCATCACAAAAGGACGGTGGAATACGCTAGTCACAGCGCTGCAGCAATTCAAGGATGATTATGATAAAAATCAGCCGATGTGGCGCGCCTTGCCTGAGTTCTGCCAACAGCAGCCGATGTACGAACGCGTTGGTTTGTACGATCTTTGTCAGCAAATCCATGGAATGTACCGGACCGCTAATATTGCTCGCTTAACCACAGAGATGTATTTATCGGATATGAAACCGGCGATGAAGCCGTCCGATGCGTTTGCCAAAATGGCGCATCGGGAAATTGAACGGGTAGAAATCGATAAACTGGAAGGGCGAGTCACCAGTATCTTGTTGACGCCTTATCCGCCCGGTATTCCATTGCTTGTGCCAGGAGAGCGATTTAACCGGAAGATCGTGGAGTATCTTCGATTCGTCGGTGAATTCAACAAGACCTTCCCTGGATTTGAAACGGATATTCATGGTTTGATTGAAGAGCAAAACGACGGACGCACTCGTTACTTTATCGATTGCGTTAATAAGTGATCAGCAGAGTTTGGAAATACATGTCAATTAACACGTGATCGCTTGCGTTTGCAATGCTTGCTTGGGTTAAAATCTAAACTCTTAACATTAAGGGGGCTTTCCATGCCGCTCGTACAGAAAGAACAGGAAGTCGCCATGCTGCGCGCTGAAGTTGAAATGCTGGTTCAGGAGCGAGTTAATTTACTCCGAGTCGCAGGAGCAGCAGCGGTTTTTATTGCTAATGCCGATATTCGCCTGTTACCTAAACCTGTTTTTGATGCAGCCGACATGCTTGCGACATTCGTTAACGTGCTGCCAGAAGACTCGCTACGTGACGCGCTTGAAGCGGTAGATGCACAGGTTGCGCTAGATACGCCGGAGCGGCGAAAAGCACCGAGAGATAATTAATCTACGTTGTCTTACGTCTCCGTTTTAATGTTTAGGACTTACGCAAAATCTTCCCAGCAAGGCGCGACGACGCAGGCAGTACAAATTAGTACGACAAGGAGGAGCAACGCCGCTGGGTGGTTTTGCGTAAGTCCTAATGTAGTATTTTGTAGCCTGGCCGAAAATGTTCTTCAAGGTATATTGAACTTCGCCAGCGGCAACCGGTTCGAACAGAAGTTAACTTTTATTCTGGAGAACCGGCCATGGGCATATTTATTCCTATTGGAGTCGTTGCTGTTGTCGCCGCGGTAGCGGTGCGTTATCTCGCGCGACGCGCGGAACACGCCAATCCGCCTGTCGGACGTTTCATTGATGTAGATGGTGCCCGGTTGCACTATGTTGATCAGGGGCCAGAGCAAGCGCAGCCTGTCGTGCTCTTGCATGGCAATGGCACCATGATCCAGGATTTTGCTACCAGTGGCCTTCTCGATCTAACATCTGCTCGCTACCGTGTTATTGTTTTTGATCGGCCAGGTTACGGCTACAGCACCCGCCCTCGAGGCCGCAGCTGGAACCATCGTGCCCAAGCCACCCTTATTTTTGATGCGCTTCAACGTTTAGGCATTGAAAAACCCATCATCGTTGGCCATTCCTGGGGAACGCTGGTGGCGCTAGCGCTAGCGGTTCAATATCCGGCTTATGTGCGCAGCTTGGTGTTGCTCTCCGGTTACTATTTCCCCACTTTCCGTCTTGATGTTTTACTCATGTCGCTGCCGGCTATTCCAGTGCTTGGCGATATCATTCGATACACGATTGCACCATTCTTAGGTCGACTGATGTGGCCTGGTTTGATGAGAATCATGTTCGGTCCCGCGCCGATGCCGCCACGCTTTAAGCAATTTCCAGTTTGGATGGCGTTACGGCCTTCGCAACTTCGCGCCAGTGCAGCGGAGAGCGGATCGATGATTCCGGCAGCGATGGATCTTCGCCGCCATTATCGAGACCTGAAAATGCCGGTAGTCATCATGGCGGGAACCAATGACCGCGTGGTGAAGGTCAAACGACATTCCGTGCAACTGCATAACGAAATCCCCCACAGTGATCTTCGTTTAGCGCCGGGTATTGGCCATATGATTCATCACTTCATACCGCAAGACGTGAATGCGGCAATCGACGCGGCTGGAGCAAGCCAGGTCGGTTCCATTCAGTGCTCTTCTGCCGCTACCCAACAGCCTAGTCACTCGGGCGATGTGCGTTTCGCACGCTAGTTATTTTCGCGCACCTTGGTAAAAGTGGCATCCAATTTGCTCCTTTAATAATCGCTGCCGGGTGTTAATAGAACTGCGCTCGGCAATTTATATCTAGGAATGCAAATGCAACATCACAAAGCTAGTTCGAAAACCGACAATCCATCTGTAACTATTCCGGTGGCCCGCGAGGAACTGGAAGTCAGTAAAAACGTTGTTGAGACGGGCATTGTTCGGGTCAAGAAAGTGGTTCGTGAACATGAGGAATTAATCGAGCAACCACTTTTGCATACAGCAGTAAAAGTTGAGCGCGTAACTATCAATCGAGTGATTGAACAGCCCGTTACTGCTCATTACGAGGGGGACGTTTTAGTTATCCCAGTACTGGAGGAAGTTCTTGTGGTGCAAAAACAATTGGTCCTAAAAGAGGAATTGCGCATTAGCAAGAGCACGGTGGAAACACAGAGCTCACAGCGTGTCACTTTACGTAATGAGGAGGTGTTTGTGGAGCGAGAAAAGGATTTTAAAAACGGTAGTTGATGCAGCGTCAAAATGAGAGCGCTTGGTTTTGCTAACCACGAGTCGCTTGAATTCCTGAATATTTTCAAATAGGAGAGTAATCATGGCAAAAACAGTAGTTGGACTTATGGATACGCGTGAAGAAGCGCAAAGCGTTGTGCGTGACTTGGTAGATAGCGGTTTCGATCGTAGTGATATCGGTTTGATGGCGAGCCAGCAGGAAGTTGATTCCACTCGCCAAACGGGAAGTGAAGCAGCTGAAGAAGATGTAGCTTCAGGCGCAATGAAGGGGGCTGGAGCCGGCGCCATTTTAGGCGGGGCTGCGGGTCTTCTTGTGGGCATTGCGGCAATACCTATTCCTGGTATCGGCCCGATTATCGCAGCAGGTCCGATCGCATCGGCATTGGCAGGCGCCGGTGTAGGAGCAGTTGCTGGCGGCGGTATCGGCGCTCTTACGAATGTCGGTGTTCCAGAGAATGAGGCTCAATACTACGCTGAAGGCGTACGGCGCGGCGGTACGCTAATTACTGTCACCGCTGATGACGACGATATGGCCGATAGAGCAGCTGAAATTATGCGTATGCATGGGGCCTTGGATATAGATGAACGGGCTGAAGATTGGAGAGCCAGCGGATGGGTCCAATCTGGCGCGAATAACGATGCGGATTTCGAGAGATCACAGCGATCCGCAAGTGCCCGGCAGCACGAAGACGAGCAAGTTTTACCGGTAGTGAAGGAAGAATTACAAGTAGGCAAGCGCGCAGTTCAGCGTGGTGGTGTCAGGATCTACAGCCACGTGACCGAGAGGCCGGTTGAGGAAACAGTTCGCCTCCGTGAAGAGCACGCAAGTATCGAGCGGCGCCCCGTTAATCAACCGTTGAGTGCGGCTGATGACCAGGCTTTCAGGGAACAAACCATAGAGGTGCGTGAAACCTCGGAGGAACCCGTGGTCGGCAAGCGGGCTCGCGTGACTGAGGAAGTCGTCATCGGTAAGCAAACCACCGAGCGGGAAGAAACTGTCCGCGACACCGTGCGAGAAACCGATGTCGATGTAGAGCGCATAAGCGGTAGTTCTGCAAATGCAGAAAGGGCCGCTAGGACGAGTTCTCAGCGATTTTCCACAGGAGGCTCGTATGGTGGGCCTGAACGGCGTAGAAACTCAGGATCCGCTTATGCGGGAATAGAGCGACGCGCTTAAGCTTTCGCCCGGCGCAGTATGTTTGTTACGGCATGCAAGGTGTGGGCTTTCTGCTCCACCTTGCAAGCTATATTATTTGAGGGAATTTTTATGGTTAAGGTATATACGGCGCCGCCCCATTCTGGGCAAGCCGACGATAAAGATGTTGCCGATAAATCACAATCCAATAAGAGTGATAAAACGACGAATAAAACGGTTGGTGTTTACGATAAACCCATGGGACTTCATTCCCCTCAAGTTAGAAAACTTGCGGGAATCGCGGCCATCATCGTAATCATGATCATATTAATCGCCATTTATTGGGCTACACAGTAAAAGATAATTGGCGTGTGGGTATTCTTTAAGAGGGATGTAGTCTCGGTTTTTCCTCACGTAGCGCCCGACGAAGAATTTTTCCGACGTTGGTTTTCGGCAACTCGGTTCGAAATTCAATATATTTAGGTAGCTTGTAGCCCGTTAGGCTCTTGCGGCAATGGTTTAGTATTTCTTCTTCGGTAAGGTTGGGATCTTTTTTGACTACATAGAGTTTAGGCGCTTCGCCGGATTTCTCGTCTGATACGCCGATTACTGCGCATTCCAATACCCCGGGACAGCTTGCTACTATTTCTTCGATTTCGTTGGGATAGACATTGAAGCCGGAGACGAGAATCATGTCTTTCTTGCGATCGACAATTTTAATGAATCCACCTTCGTCCATGACGCCGATGTCACCGCTTTTGAACGCGCCATCCGATGTCATGACCGTCGCCGTTTCTTCCGGCCGTTTCCAGTAGCCTTTCATCACCTGGGGGCCGGCAATGCAAATTTCGCCGATTTGCCCGGTTGGAAGAATGTTGCCGTTGTCGTCGCGGATAGTGATGACTGTAGAGGGCAGGGGAAGGCCGATGCTATTGGTGTATTTGGTGATGTTAAGCAGATTACTTGTCGCGACTGGCGAGGTTTCGGTAAGCCCATAACCTTCGATGATCGGTACGCCAGTGGCTTTTTGCCAACGTTCGGCGACGGCCGCTTGCATTGCCATTCCACCCGCTGCTACAAGCCTAAGCGTGGAGAAATCTATTTTGGCAAAATCCGGATGATTCAATAGCGCGTTGAAAAGAGTATTCAGCGCGCTCATGCCGGTAAATTTATATTTGCGCAATTCTTTAATGAATGCCGGAATGTCGCGTGGATTGGGGATGAGTAAATTACAACCACCATCTTTCAACATGAATAAGCAGCAGCAAGTGAGCGAATAGATGTGATAAAGCGGTAATGGTGCGACCATTAAATGCGGAGATTTCTCGTCATGGGAAAGAGAAAGCCAAGCAGAGACTTGTTGCAGATTCGCAATAATATTCCGGTGAAGTAGCATAGCACCCTTGGCGATGCCGGTAGTGCCGCCGGTGTATTGCAAAAAAGCGATATCATCCGGGCTGATATCGATTGGCTTCATTTGCAGGTTTTTGCCTGCATCGAGAACGGTTTTGAAATTGACTGCATTTGGGATATGCCACGTCGGTACCATTTTTTTTATGTGGCGTACGACGAAGTTGACTGCGATCCCCTTAGGACCAAGTAGTTCGCCTAAGCTAGTCACTACCACATGCTTAACGGCAGTTTTATTGATAACTTGCTGTAAGGTGGTAGCGAAATTTTCCAAAATAAAGATCGCTTCGGCGCCGGAGTCTGTGAGCTGATGTTCGAGTTCACGCGGTGTATAAAGCGGATTTATGTTCACGACAACAAAGCCGGCTCGCAAGATGGCGAAAAGCGCTATCGGATACTGCAGAATATTGGGCATCATGATCGCGACTCGCGTGCCTTTTGCCAATCCGGCGGCCTGCAGCCACGCAGCGACATTGCGCGACATCTGATCAAGTTCTTGAAAAGTGATTGCCGCGCCCATGCACATATAGGCTGGCTGGGTGTGATATTTTTTAACGCTTTCGTCGAATAAGTGAGCGACTGAACGGTAGGCATCGACATCGATTTCTGCCGGCACGCCAGCAGGATAATTCTTCAGCCAAATTTTCTCCACGGTATTCCTCTCGTTTGTCGACTGTTGCTTGTGAAGTACTTGTGCAAAAGTCTTCCAGCAGCGTTGCGTCTCCTTCCCGTACTAATTGGGTACTGTCTGCGTCGACGCGTCTTGCTGGAAAACTTTTGCACAAGTACTGATCATTCGACATTGTTTTTTAGATTAGGCGCGTACTCAGCTCAAGAATCGGAATGTTATGGATTGTAAATAATCTAACGAGTCTCTGAAAGTCGAATGCGCGTAGAAATACAACTAACTTGTTGACACCGTAAGATAAAAATATAGACGCATTCATGAGAGTCATGTTTGTTTTCATATCCGCAACGCTTTTTATAAACATATTGCATTTGGATTTTTTACCCAGCCGCTGTGTGTAGGTGCTATCCATATGTTATCTTCTGTCGATACATTGACATCGTAGATCCATGAGTCTTATCTGTCTTATCGCTGCACTTTTACTGCAGAAGTTTCGTCCTTTCGCAGATCCCGACCCACTCACCTTGTGGCTGCACGGTCTCGCCGACTGGATTGAGCATCGCACGAATGCTGGGCAAAGGCGCTATGGCGTGTTCGCTTGGTTTGCCGTGGTGCTGATTGTATTCTTGCCCGTAACACTGGCTTACTATCTATTGCATAAGGCGGCAGGACCGCTTGGTTTATTGTTTGCGGCCGTGGTCCTTTATTTGGCGATTCGCTTCAGGTCCGTGTTAACGGAGTTCTCGCTGATTCAGCATGCGTTACGGCAAAACAATATTGACGAGGCGCGCGACAGGCTTGGTAAGTGGCTTAACCGCCCCGCTCTGCAGCTTGATAAAACCCAAATTGCCAAGGCCGCGATTGAATACGCGATATTAAATTGCTACCGTGGTTTATTCGGGGTGTTGTTCTGGTTTTTATTGATTCCCGGTCCTGGTGGTGCACTTGTCTACCGGGCAGCACTGGTCATGGTTGAGCGTTGGCGGCCGCGTACCGAGGCTGATGAATATCCATTTAGCTGGTTTGCTGTTAAGGCATTCGAAATTATTGATTGGTTGCCTCAGCGGCTTACTGCGGTAAGTTTTGCGATTGTCGGTGACTTTGAGGATGCACTGTATTGCTGGCGTAGCCAAGCGCAGTCTTGGGGCAATACGCTCGAAGGTGTTGTGCTTGCGGCATCGGCCGGGGCCTTAGGAGTGCGCTTGGGAGATCCGCTTACCATGTCGACCGAGCCGCTTTATCGCCCGCCTTTAGGATTGGGGGAGGAAGCCGATTTGGACTATATGCAAAGCGCGGAAGGATTGATTTGGCGTGCCGTCGTTTTGTGGTCGGTGGTTTTGTTGTTGCTAGGCATTATCCAAATAATCGCTTAAGAAGTTACGAATAAATCTACTGCGCGGCCCGATCTCGAATCTGCGATGCTCACTGTACTTTGTGTACAGTTGCGCTTCTTGATTCGACCTCGAGCCGCTTGCTACGATTTCTTCATAACCTCTACATGCGTTAGAAATATGTTTTAACGGCCTTGTGCCTTCTGCGTTGCCCGCCATTCTCCATGTGATGTCGCTAGTCGTTGATAAAGCGAAAGCCTGCTTGGCCGAATTTTATCTTTTCCTGCCGCTAGAATTGCACAGCCGGGTTCAATGAGATGTCGGCAATTTTGAAAGCGGCAATTACCAAGGTACGGCCGGAACTCCGGTAGTGCGTTAGCGAGTTCGTTGTCGGCAAGATGGAATAGACCAAACTCCTGGAATCCCGGCGAATCTATGACACGGCTTGTGGCATTCATGCGATAAATGCGCGCATTTGTCGTGGTATGTTTGCCAGCATCCAACGCAATGGAGAATTCATCGACGCGGACCGAAGCATCGGGGACCAGTGTATTGATGATGGTTGATTTACCCATGCCCGACTGGCCGACCAGCACACTGAGTTTCCCATCGAGATAGGGCTTTAACGGATCAACGCTTTGCTTTGCGGATAACGGCAGTAGCGGGTATCCCAAAGCGGAAAGCCAGCTTAATTCGCGCTGCGTCTTAGCCATTTCCTCGACCAGATCAGCCTTATTCAGAACGACTATCGCGTTTACACGGGCGCCTTCGCAAGCTATCAAGCAACGCGAGAGCAGCTCTTCGCTAAAACTCGGTTTCGTGGCAAGGACAAAGACTACTTGGTCGACATTCGCGGCGATTAATTTTTGACGAAAGGCGTCGGAGCGGTAGAGCAGGGAAGTGCGCGGCTCGGCTTCTTCGATAACGCCTTGGTTAGCGCTGGTTCGTTGTATCGATACACGGTCCCCGCATGCGAGCTCGCTTTTTCTGCCCCGGGTTACGCATTCCAGTACTTCGTTATCCGCTAGCTCGACGTTAAATCGGCGCCCAAAGGCGGCGATTATTTCTCCGGAAAGGGCGGGAGGGGATTTGGCGGCTATTTTTCGTTGCATTCAAAGATCAAACAAAGCGTCAAGCTTTGCTGCGCAAATGAAGTCGTTTTCGGATAAGCCATTAATTGCATGTGTCGTATACCTTACTTCGCATTTGTTATAACCGACGAGCAGATCTGGATGATGATCTTCGCGATGAGAAATCCAGGCGGACGCATTCACGAACGCCATGGTCTCGTAATAATTTTTGAACTGATAAGTCCGCTTGATTTCATTACCTTGCAACTGCCAGCCAGACACATTCTTCAATAATGCCTCGGCTTCCTGCGAGGTCAGCGAAGGAACGCCGCCTTCACAAGGCTTGCAGCGTTTATTGGTGAGATCGCATACAGTTGTTTCTTTCATACAGCACCTGATAGTTGTCGCAGATGAGCAATCCGAATAGCTGCGGGTGGATGAGAATCATAAATGGCAGAATAAAGCGGATCGGGCGTTAGCGTAGAGGCATTATCCTGATAAAGCTTTACCAATGCGTTAATCAAATCCGTGCTGCGCGTTTGCGAGGCGGCGTATTCATCGGCTTCAAATTCGTGCTTCCGCGAATACAGACTGCTAATCGGCTGCAGGAAAAAGGTGAATGTGGGCAGGGCGGTGAAGAATAAAATTAGCGCCATACCGTTACTCGGTGTTGCTACGCCCAAGCCGTTGAAGAACCACAGTTCATTGATGAGCCATCCGAGTAACGCGAGGAAGATAAACGAAATTACAAAAGTCAGTGCAATGCGTTTCACGACATGATGGCGCTTGAAGTGCCCTAGTTCGTGGGCCAATACGGCTTCGATTTCTGTGGGCTGTAAACGCTCGATCAGTGTATCGAAGAACACGATACGCTTTGATTTGCCGAAGCCGGTGAAGTAGGCGTTGCCATGACTGGAACGCTTCGAGCCGTCCATCACGAATAACCCTTGTGATTTGAAGCCGCAACGAGAAAGCAGATTCTCGATCCGGCTTTTCAGTGCCTCATTGGTAAGCGGAGAAAACTTATTGAATAGAGGCGCGATCCACGTAGGGAAAACGATCATCATGACGACGCTAAATGCGACGTAGAACAGCCAAGCATAAATCCACCAGTTGGCCCCTAGCGCGCGCATCATCCATAACATGACGAAAAGTACCGGCAAGCCAATTGCTGCACCTAGCAGTGTTTGTTTGACAAGATCTGCGATGAAAAGCCCAACCGTCATCCGATTAAATCCAAACCGCACTTCGATCACAAAGGTACGATAAAGCGAAAATGGCATTCCTACCAGGCTGGAAATAATCGTTACCGCGATGATCAGTCCGATTCCTTCGCCTGCCCAACCGAAACCCATGCCGCGAATCATTTGATCAATCCACTCGAGACCGCCACCTAAAGTGAAAGCCAAGGTGAGTAAAGCATCTACGGCAAGTTCCAAAAGTGCTAGGCGGGTCTTCGCAATAGTGTAATCTCCAGCGCGCCGATGCGCTTCGGGCGTGATTTTTTCGATGAAGGATGGAGGCACTTCATTAATCGACGCCGAGACAAAGCGTATTTGCCGC
This sequence comes from Pseudomonadota bacterium, assembly GCA_040388195.1. Taxonomy (GTDB): domain Bacteria; phylum Pseudomonadota; class Gammaproteobacteria; order Burkholderiales; family DATLHW01; genus DATLHW01. The sequence goes on along the minus strand of JAZKCF010000106.1, from coordinate 42,012 downwards.
CAGGCGAGCCAGGCGCGGAACACGGTAGTGAAAGTCAGGGCGGCGAGAAAAACAATACTAAAAAGGGGCATAAACTCTATGACGGCAATGACGACAACAGCAGCGATATGCCACAATGCCGCTCTCGAAAGTTAGGAAGTTAAATTATGGCACAAGACAAAAACAACCTCATCTGGATCGACATGGAGATGAGTGGCCTCAAGCCAGAGCAAGATCGCGTTCTTGAAATCGCAATCGTCGTTACTGATAGCGAGCTTAACACAATTGCAGAGGCGCCCGTATTGGTGGTCCGCCAAGATGTCGCTGTGCTAGATGGGATGGATTCGTGGAACAAGTCGACTCATGCTAAATCGGGCCTGATTGATAAAGTGAAGGCATCTACTGCCGATGAAGCGGAAGTGGAAACGCAAATGATCGAGTTCTTGAAGCAGCACGTCCCAGAGGGTGTGTCGCCAATGTGCGGTAATTCGATTTGCCAGGACCGCCGCTTTCTCGCGCGTTGGATGCCGAAGCTCGAAGAATATTTTCACTATCGCAATCTCGACGTTAGTACCCTCAAGGAGTTAGCCAAACGTTGGAAACCGGAAGTGGCGAGTGGAATCACGAAACACGGAAAACATGAAGCGCTCGCCGACGTGCATGAGTCAATCGACGAGCTGAAATATTATCGCGAGAATTTTATTAAGTCGTAGGCAATTTATAAGCGCTGAAGTCCTCTCGCAGCTTGGTCTTCAGCAGCTTGCCGGTGGCGGTATGAGGTAATTGATCGACGAATACGACATCATCCGGTATCCACCATTTTGCGACCTTGCCCTCGAAGAAATGCAGTATTTCCTCTTTGCTTACATCAACGTTCGATTTTTTGACTGCTAAAAGTAAAGGACGTTCGTCCCATTTGGGGTGATGGATGCCGATGACTGCTGCCTCGGCGATTGCCGGGTGAGCGATGGCGGTATTTTCCAATGTGATCGAACTAATCCATTCGCCTCCCGATTTGATGACATCTTTCGAGCGATCGGTGATCTGCATGTAGCCATCGGCGTCAATGCTGGCGACATCGCCCGTCGGAAACCAGCCGTCTGCCGTGAGTGGGCTGCCGTCCCCCTTGAAATATTCGCGCGCAATCCACGGACCTCTTACCAATAAATTTCCGGCGGCTTCACCATTGCAAGGCAATTCGCGCCCATCATTGTCTGTAATTTTCATCTCAACGCCATAAACCGCGCGTCCCTGCTTAGTTTTTACCGCGTACTGCTGTTCCTTGCTTTGCGTTGCGTGCTTTGCCTTCAGTATGCAGGTGGTACCTAGAGGGCTGGTTTCTGTCATCCCCCAGGCATGCAGAACTTCTACGCCTTGCTCTTCTTCAAGTGAACGCATCAGCGTTGGCGCACAGGCGGCGCCGCCGACCACCATGCGTTTCAGCGTACTGAGTTTCAGTTTGTTTTGTTGTAGGTACGTGAGCAGTCCGAGCCAAATGGTGGGCACGCCGGCTGTCATCGTGACTTTTTCCTTTTCGAACAGTTCGAATAGACTTGCTCCATCTAAGCAAGGTCCAGGTAATACTATTTTGGCTCCCACCGCAGCGCAGCCATACGGCAGGCCCCAGCCATTGACGTGAAACATCGGTACCACTGGCAATACAGTATCGCGTGCCGACAGGCTCAAGCAATCGGGAAGCGCGATTGCATAAGCATGCAACACCGTTGAGCGATGGCTGTATAAAACACCTTTAGGGTTGCCGGTCGTCCCCGAGGTGTAACACAGAGATGATGCGGTATTTTCATCAAACGACGGCCATTCGAAATCGTCTGATTCGGCATTGAGCAAATCTTCGTAACACAACACATTCGCGGTTTTCATCTCCGGCATGTGGATGCGGTCGGTAAGCGCAATCCACCCTTTTACCTGCTTGCAGTGAGGCGCGAGATTTTCTATTAAAGAAGCGAAGCTTAGGTCGAAGAAAACGTAATCGTCTTCAGCGTGGTTGATGATGTAATTGATTTGCTCTGGGAAGAGGCGAGGGTTGATGGTATGTGTAACCACGCCTATGCCGGATATTCCAAAGTAAAGTTCCAAGTGCCGGTAACCATTCCAGGCTAGCGTGCCAATTCGATCGCCAATTTTGACGCTAAGCTTATCGAATGCGTTTGCCAATTGCCGGGCCCGCTTATGGGCATCTGTGTAGGTGTACCGGTGGATGCTGCCGTCTGATAAGCCTGATACCACTTCGATATCGCCGTGATATTTGTCCGCATGAACGATCAGTGAAGAAATCAGTAATGGCATTTGCATCATTTGCCCAAGCATCGGTGTCTCCTCCTAAAAAACAGCAATTGGCGGCTTATATTTCATGAAAGTAATTGTTAGTGAAGGTGTTGTGAGGTTTTCAGATTTTGCTGGCCGGGTGGCTTTTCTATATGCCTACGCGCACGTCCGCTAAGCTCGATAACGTTTTCCTGGTTGAAACGAGAGTGTGAATCCTGTTACAATTTTTGGCTAGCTCGTTCACATATCGGGCTAAATTTCGGCGCTAGCGCGCTAATTCGCACATCTGCCGCATATACAGGGTGCCTCCCGATTTTTTAGGAGGTGGTTTTGGGCGGATGGAGGCTTAACCCTAAATTAGGAGTTTCTGCATGTCAGTAACTATGCGTCAAATGTTGGAAGCTGGTGTTCATTTCGGCCATCAGACTCGTTATTGGAATCCTAAGATGGCCCCTTATATTTTCGGCCATCGCAACAAAATCCACATTATCAATTTAGAAAAATCGCTTCCGATGTTTGAGGATGCGATGAAGTACATCCGCCGGCTTTCGTCTAACAAAGGCACCATCCTTTTTGTTGGCACCAAGCGCCAGGCCCGTGAAATTATCGCTGAAGAAGCCGCTCGTTGCGGAATGCCGTTTGTGGATCACCGTTGGTTAGGTGGCATGCTTACCAATTTCAAAACGGTAAAAGCTTCGATCAAGCGTCTGAAGGACATGGAAGCCATGTTGCAAGATGGTTCCCTAGAAAAGCTGTCCAAGAAAGAAGGGCTGCATCATCAGCGCGAGTTCACCAAACTGGAGCGTAGCCTTGGCGGTATCAAGAACATGACGGGTGTTCCCGACGCGATATTTATTATTGATGTCGGTTACCAAAAAGGTACGGTAGTCGAAGCTAAGAAGCTTGGTATTCCGGTCATTGGTGTGGTCGATACCAATAACTCCATCGATGGCATCGATTACATCATTCCTGGTAATGACGATTCGAATCGTGCAATTCTCTTATATGCGCGTGGCGTGGCGGATGCGGTTCTGGAAGGCAAGGCACAAGGAACCCAGGAGATCATCAATCCTGAAGAGTTTGTGGAAGAAGGCGCTGAAGCAAAAGCTGTCTAATCTACAAAATCTTTTAAAAGGGGCGTCCCGCCCCTTTTTTTACATGTGCGGTTTTCTGTTCCTAAAATCATAATGTCGACGCGGATAGCGCAAAAATGTCCTGATGTCTGTCAGCTTAAAGCGCACGTCTGATGTGGAATGGGAATAAAAGCGAGTGAACTAAATGCTCGCCGGTAGTCAATCAGTTATTTGCAAGGAGTTGGAAATGTCGGAAATCACCGCAAGCATGGTTAAAGAACTACGCGAAAAAACCGATGCTCCCATGATGGAGTGCAAGAAGGCGCTTACTGAAGCTAGTGGCGACTTGGGTAAGGCCGAAGAAATCCTCCGCGTAAAATTAGGTAACAAAGCAAGTAAGGCTGCAGGGCGCGTCGCGGCTGAGGGTGTTGTTGGAACATATCTGTCTGCCGATGGTAAGCTGGGGACAATGATTGAGGTCAACTGCGAGACCGACTTTGTTGCGAAGAATGATGGTTTTCTCGCTTTCGCAAAAAGCGTCGCTGAACTGGTTGCTCTAAAAAATCCTGCCGACATCGCAGAGCTGTCTGCGCTCAAGCTGGGCGATACGACCGTTGAAGCATTCCGGGCGGAGCTGGTTGGTAAAATTGGCGAAAATGTATCGCTACGCCGTTTTGTCCGCCTTGAAGCCCAAGGCAAGCTGGCAGGCTATATTCACGGCGGTTCGAAGATCAGCGTCATGGTAGACGTGGTCGGCGGCGATGAAACGTTGGGCAAAGATTTAGCCATGCATATCGCGGCAAGCAAACCGGTTTCTCTTTCCAAAGAGGAAGTCCCCGCCGATTTGATTAAGAAAGAGCGTGATATCGCCACTGCCAAGGCTGCCGAATCTGGCAAGCCAGCTAATATCGTCGAAAAAATGGTTGAGGGCAGCGTTCAAAAGTTTCTCAAGGAAGTAACGCTGCTTGGCCAGAACTTCGTTAAGGACGACAAGTTAACGATCGAAGCATTGCTTAAGTCCAAAAATGCATCCATTCCTCGCTTCGTGTTGTATATCGTCGGCGAAGGAATTGAGAAGAAGCAGAACGATTTTGCTGCCGAAGTTGCAGCAATGACTAAGCAGGCGTGATCATCCTTTAACGTTGCAAGGCTTGGAACGTTAAGCGTGGAGTCATCTCTAAACTTTTCCCCATAGGTAATGCGGCGAGCACAGAGAAAATAATCGTTTCTCTGTGCTTTTGGTTAAAGAGAGATGCTCCATGTCTGTATTACAGTATTTTTGAAAACCCGCAACGGTTTGCTTTAAAAATCATAGATGCGCTGGCTACGTAGTTGCTTTTGCCAAAATAAAGCCCTTTGATTATGCCGCAGTGCTTAATGAGCATCCTGCTTTTGGGCTTATGTACTTATAGCCATGAAACGCGCTCTAATGTGCTTTTCCTTTGCAGCGAAAGGTTTTGAATGATGGAAAAAAAACCAGCTTATAACCGCATTATGTTGAAGCTTTCCGGCGAAGCATTGATGGGTGATGATTCCTACGGCATCAATCGTGCCACCATTGAGCGGATTGTCTCGGAGGTTGGCGAGATTTCCGGTTTAGGTGTGCAAATTGGTGTTGTTATTGGCGGGGGCAATATTTTCCGTGGTGTCGCGCCGGCTGCTTCCGGTATGGACCGCGCAACCGCCGACTATATGGGCATGTTGGCGACGGTAATGAACGCGTTGGCATTGCAGGATGCGATGCGGCACCAGAATCTAGTAAGTCGCGTGCAGTCTGCCTTAACGATTGAGCAAGTGGCAGAGCCTTATATTCGTGGTAAAGCCATTCGGTATTTGGAAGAGAACAAAATTGTCATCTTTGCTGCAGGTACCGGGAATCCGTTTTTTACCACAGATACCGCCGCAGCATTGCGTGGTATGGAAATGAATGTGGATATTGTTCTCAAGGCGACTAAAGTCGATGGCGTATATACTGCCGACCCTCATAAAAATCCTGAGGCAATTCGTTATCAAAGCCTGACATTTGACGAGGCAATAATTAAGGATCTCAAAGTAATGGATGCGACCGCGCTTACGCTGTGTCGAGATCAGAAATTACCTATTTGTGTATTCAGCATCTTTAAAGCTGGCGCATTGAAGCGCGTGGTGATGGGCGAAGACGAAGGCACTTTGGTGCGGGTGTGACCCTCATGGACGGTGCTTGGTTTGGTGTAAACTGCACTTCTTTTTTGCAAATTCGCTTGAAGAACTAGCCTATACAATAAGTACGGCGTAAATAATTTTGGTGGTTAAAGCAAATTACTTTGATGATTTTCGTGATTTTTAGTAATTGTATTACAAGTTAACGTTTGTTCCTGTCCAGTGTGGACAGCGTAAAAAGCTAGGAGAGATGCATAATGGCGATTGCCGAAATCAAGAAAAGCGCTGAGCAGAAAATGCAGAAGACGCTTGAGACGCTCAAGGTGGATCTCGGTAAGGTGCGAACCGGACGGGCGCATGCCGGCCTGCTAGATCACGTCATGGTGGATTACTATGGCACACCGATGCCTATCAATCAGACCGCCAATATTAACCTGCTAGATGCTCGTACCATCGGCGTGCAGCCGTGGGAAAAGAAAATGCTTGGCGCGGTCGAAAAAGCGATTCGTGAAGCTGATCTTGGACTCAATCCGGCCAGTCAAGGCGACATGATTCGGGTACCGATGCCAGCATTGACCGAAGAGCGCCGCCGCGATCTCACCAAAGTTGTGCGTACGGAGGGTGAGGGCGCAAGAGTTGCGGTGCGTAACATTCGTCGCGACGCGAATACCCATCTGAAGGATGAGTTAAAAGCCAAGACAATTTCCGAAGATGAGGAGCGCCGTGCGCAGGACGATATACAGAAGCTCACAGATCGCTATATTGCCGAGGTCGACAAGATGTTGCTGGCTAAAGAAGCCGACCTGCTTGCAGTTTAAGCTAATGGATATCTGAGTTCGTGGCTATTTTCGTTAGCTCCACGCAAGCCATTCCCGAAAACTCGACGGTTCCGCGTCATATTGCCATCATCATGGATGGCAATGGCCGATGGGCGCGAGCGCGGCATTTGCCGCGCGTGGCTGGTCATCGCAAAGGGCGCGATGCGGTACGGGATGCCGTCAAGGCATGCGTCGAACGCGGCGTTGAATATCTCACCTTATTCGCTTTTTCAAGCGAAAACTGGCGTCGGCCGAAAGATGAAGTGTCCGTTCTGATGCAGCTTTTCTTGCGTGCGCTTGAGCAAGAAGTTATCAAGCTGCATGAGAACAAAGTCCGCTTTAAGGTAATTGGTGATTTATCTCAGTTCGATTCCAAGATAGTCGATTTAATCAGGAAGGGCGAGGCATTGACTGAGTCCAACACAAAGCTGACATTGACTGTTGCGGCTAATTACGGCGGACGTTGGGATATCATGCAAGCGATGCGTAAAATGGCCGCAAGTAATGAGGGGGCATCACTGGCTAGTTTTTCAGAGCAGGATTTAGCCCAGCATCTGTCGCTGCATTATGCGCCGGAACCAGATCTTTTCATTCGCACCGGCGGCGAAAAGCGCATCAGTAATTTTCTCCTTTGGCAGCTTGCTTATACAGAGTTGTATTTTACCGATACGCTATGGCCGGATTTCAACGCCGAGTCGTTGGACCTAGCAATCACTTCCTACCGTCAGCGTGAGCGTCGTTTCGGTCGTACCAGCGAGCAGCTGAAGGGGGACTCCCGAACCACGGAGAAAATTGGGTAAGAGTGAGGCGAGTAGAGCGCTTTATCACGCACATTAAGGGGCTAAATACTTTCACGATTTCTCTCACCTCCGATGAGTGAGTTGCCGCATTACCGTTTACTTATTTCGAATGGTCAAAGCGCGCTCCGCGCATTTTGCACCGCATCCCGTCAAACACGTCTAAATCGGGAAGTCATTTTGCCCTCAATTCTTAAGAAGTCTCCGAATTTGTCTTCGCTCAGGCGACAAATGTTGGACGTATAGCTATGCTGCGCGCTCGTATCATTACCGCAGTGATCCTTGCCGCCGTCTTCTTAGGTGCTATGTTCACCTTGCCACCTTTTGGCTGGACTCTATTTACCTTTGTTATCACGCTCACCGCTTTTTGGGAGTGGACGCGTATCGCACCGCTTAACGGAATAACCGCAAAGATTTTTCTTGGCGTGACTTTTCTTGCTGGGTTGGTCTTGTTGTATTTATTTTCCGGTGAGTGGTCCGATCCTACCGCGCAGTCTAGTCAGCGCGCATATTCAATAGTTACTATTGCCGCAAGCTTGTTCTGGATGGTTATTGTGCCGCTATGGCTCAAATTTGGTTGGCGGCCGAAGAACGGATGGGCATTAGCGGCAACGGGCTGGTTGGTGATTTTTCCTACCTGGTTTGCCGTGATTCAGCATCGTAGCCACGGTCCTTGGATGTTACTAGGACTCATGGCATTGGTTTGGGTCGCCGATATTGCTGCTTATTTCACGGGCCGTGCTTTTGGCAAACATAAGCTGGCGCCCGGCATTAGTCCGGGTAAGACTTGGGAGGGCGTTGCCGGTGCTGTTATCGGCGTTCTTATTTACGTTGCCATCTGCGTTCGATTCGTCACGCATTCAGGCGACCGTTCCATGGAGGCAATGATTGCGTCTTGGCCAGTCGTAGTGATTGCTAGTCTGCTATTAGTTGCTTTGAGTATTACCGGTGATCTATTCGAATCATGGATGAAACGGGGTGCAGGTTTGAAGGACTCCAGTAATCTTCTGCCGGGCCACGGAGGCGTATTGGATCGACTCGATGCATTGACTTCTACCTTACCGGTTGCGCCCATCATTTTTCTTATTGCCACGAGATTAGCGACTTCATGACCGAATTACGCGGCATTACCGTTCTCGGCTCTACTGGATCCATTGGTATTAATACGTTAGATGTGATTGCTCGTCACCCTGACCGTTTTCGCGTCGTGGCGCTGTCTGCCAATACCCAGATTGAGCGACTGTTTGAGCAATGCGTACAGTTTAAGCCGCTCTACGCCGTGCTGCCATCAGAGGAAAAAGCCACAGAGCTGATGCGGAAGATTCGTGCCGTTGGACTTGCCACGGAAGTGCTTGCAGGAGAGCGAGCGCTCGAGAAAATTGCAGCTTTGCCGGAAGCCGAATGCGTGATGGCTGCGATTGTCGGTGCCGCCGGGCTTAAACCGACGTTGGCTGCGGTTCGTGAAGGCAAGACGGTATTGCTGGCCAACAAAGAATCGCTGGTTATGTCGGGCGCGCTTTTCATGCAAGCGGTAAAGCAGAGCGGTGCGCGATTGTTGCCGATTGATAGTGAACATAATGCGATTTTTCAGGCCTTACCTCGTACTTATCGGGACGGCCTTATACAGGCCGGTGTAACACGCATTCTACTGACTGCTTCAGGCGGACCTTTCCGCAATATGCCTCTGGATCAGCTAGCCGACGTAACCGCGGATCAAGCTTGCGCGCATCCTAATTGGGTCATGGGCCGGAAGATTTCCGTCGACTCCGCCACGATGATGAATAAAGGCTTGGAAGTGATTGAAGCGCACTGGCTATTCAATGCGCCGGCAGACACCATCGACATCGTCGTGCATCCACAAAGCATCGTGCATTCGATGGTGGCTTTTTCGGATGGATCGGTCATTGCTCAACTGGGCAATCCTGATATGCGTACTCCCATTGCCTATGGTCTCGGATTCCCTGAGCGTATTGAAGCTGGCGTGGCGCCGCTTGACCTAGTGCAAATTGCCCGGCTGGAATTCGAACCGCTAGATTGGCAGCGTTTTCCTTGTGTTAACTTAGCCTATCAGGCAATGCGAACAGGCGGCACTGCTTCAACAATTCTCAATGCCGCCAATGAAATTGCTGTGGCTGCTTTCCTGGATAAAAAGATTCGCTTTACCGGTATTGCCGCTCTTATTGCCGAGACGTTGGAACGTGTTGGCATAGAAGTTGTCTCAAGCCTCGAAGATGTATTTGCTGCGGATCTTCAAACGCGCGTAGTTGCGCAAGAAATAGCGGCTAAACAATTGGCGTGGATTTGAATATAAGAAACGTGAAAATAATAACCTCCCGATTTGCCCCGTACCTGGCGGGCGCGCTGTTTCGTTGTCCGTCATTTATTTGGAATCGCCAAACTTCGTTCGGGGAGAGCTGTACATCGCATTTCGCCAAATTTGTCCAAATCAGGAAGTTATTAATTTCACGCTCTTAAGCAGGCAAAGTCGACATTAAAAATGAATCTCCTAACTACTTTAGTATCGTTTATGTTTGCGCTTGGCTTACTTGTGACCTTTCACGAGTTTGGCCATTATTTGGTTGCTCGCTTATGCAACGTGAAGGTGCTGCGTTTTTCGCTAGGTTTAGGTAAACCGATTTATAGCCGTCGGATGGGTAAGGATCAAACCGAATGGGCGGTAGCAGCTTTTCCCGTCGGTGGTTATGTGAAAATGCTGGATGAGCGTGAGGGTGATGTTGACGCAAGCGAAGTGCATCGGGCGTTCAATCGTCAATCTGTTGGCAAACGCTTTGCGATTGTTGTTGCTGGCCCGCTCGCCAATTTTCTTCTCGCTATTTGTCTCTACTGGGCATTATTCGTCGCTGGGGTGCCAGGCGTAAAGCCCTATATCGCTTCTCCCCCGGTTGGAAGTCCTGCTGCTAGCGCGGGTTTACAGAAGGGCGATTTAGTCCGTAGATTGAATAATAAAGAAGTGGCTTCCTGGCAAGATTTGCGTTGGATGTTGCTTCATCAAGGCATGAAAGATCAGCAAGTGACACTGGAAGTAGAGACGCCGACGGGCGCGATTGCGTTGCGCTCCCTTAATTTATCTACTCCGGATGGCGCGGAAATCGAGTCGAATTTTATCGATGGCGTAGGACTTTCTCCGTATCGTGTTTCGTTAAAACCGCAAGTAGGCCGTATATTGGAAGGTAGTGTTGCAGAAGCGGCAGGACTTAAGTCTCGCGATTTAATTATCTCTGTTGATGACAAGCCTGTTGCGACTTGGGAGGCTTTCGTTGACATCGTTCGAGCTAGCCCAGAAAAGCGGCTCAGCCTCTTGGTAAAGCGGGGAGAGGAAATTAAAGAGGTTACGTTAAGGCCAGCGGCAGCGACGGAAAATCAGCGTTCTGTCGGCAGAATTGGTACTTACCCATTTATTGACGAAACGCAATATGAATATTTAAAAACGACAGTCAAATATCCCCTCCATGAAGCGCTCCTAAAAGCAGTCGACAAAGTATGGGAGACGTCGATGTTGAGCCTGAAGATGCTGGGCAAAATGATAGCGGGTGGGGTGTCATGGAAAAACTTGTCGGGCCCTATTACCATGGCAGACTACGCAGGCCAATCCGCACAACTTGGTTGGCAATCTTATTTAACGTATTTGGCACTTATCAGCCTTAGTATTGGCGTACTGAATTTACTCCCTATACCCTTATTAGATGGCGGCCATTTAATGTATTATATGGCCGAGATAATTAAGGGTAGCCCGGTTTCCCAACATGCGATGGAGATTGGGAGCAGCATCGGGTTTGTCCTCCTGTTCGGCCTTATGGCCTTCGCTTTTTATAATGACATTAACCGTCTACTAACCGGCTGAAAATTTTCTATGCGACTACGCGTTCTCGCGCTGGCCCTGGCAGGTCTTTATGCGTCTTCTGCCTGGGCAGCCCAGCCCTTTGTTGTAAAAGATATTCGCGTCGAAGGTATTCAGCGCACCGAGGCCGGCACGGTCTTTTCCTACCTGCCTGTCAAAGTTAACGACACCATGACCGATGACAAGGCAGCGGCGGCGATTAAAGCGCTATATGCCACCGGCTTTTTTTCCGATGTCCGTCTTGAGAGCGACGATAAGGTTCTGGTCGTCATCGTCCAAGAGCGGCCAGCAATTGCGCAAATTGAGATCGAAGGCGCTAAAGAATTTAGCGTGGAGAACTTGAAAGAAGGGTTGAAACAGACCGGTCTTGCAGAAGCGAAAATTTACGACAAGTCTTTACTTGACCGCGCTGAAAAGGAAATCAAGCGCCAATACGTAAGCCGTGGTTATTACTCCGCAGAAGTGACGACAACGGTAACGCCGCTAGAAAGAAATCGTGTTTCGCTGTCTTTTAAAATTGTCGAAGGTGAAGTTGCCAAGATTCGCAATCTCAATATTATTGGCGCGCATGCTTTTAAAGAAAAAGCTCTTCTCGATCTCTTTCAACTGACTACGCCGGGATTGTTCAGTTGGTTTAGCAAGAATGATCAATACTCCAAGCAGAAACTGTCTGCTGATTTGGAAGTGCTTCGTTCGTTCTACCTCAATCATGGCTACTTGGAATTTAATATCGATTCCACGCAAGTGCAGATCACACCAGATAAACAAGACATTTACATCACGGTCAATATTTCAGAAGGCCCAGTTTACAAGGTCACCGATGTAAAACTGGCTGGCGATTTACTATTGCCGGAAGAAGAATTGCGCAAGCTCATCACGTTGAAGCCAGGTGATACGTTTTCTCGTGATCGCCTTACTCAATCAAGCAAGAAGATTTCAGATCGGTTATCTAATGATGGCTATTCGTTTGCCAACATTAATCCTGTGCCTGATCTGAACAAAGAGCAGCATACCGCAGCATTCACTTTCTTTATCGATCCGGGCCGACGTGTGTATGTTCGGCGTATCAACATTAGCGGCAATGCGAAAACGCAAGATGAAGTGATTCGACGTGAAATGCGTCAAATGGAAGGCGGCTGGTACTCGGGTGAAAAAATCACTCGGTCAAAAGAGCGGTTGGACCGCACCAGCTTCTTCTCCGAAGTTAATGTGGAAACACCGCCAGTGGCGGGTACCGCAGACCAAGTTGACGTAAACGTCAACGTGACCGAACGGCAGACAGGTAGCATTACTGTTGGCGCCGGTTTTTCAAGTGCGGACAAGTTAGTGCTTAGCGGCGGGGTCTCGCAATCGAATATTTTCGGTAGTGGTAATCAGCTCTCGGTTCAAGTCAATAGCGGGAAAATTAATAAGGTTTATTCGTTATCGTTTACCAATCCTTATTTCACGCCTGATGGCGTCAGTTTCGGTTATGACGTCTATCGCCGAGATTCCGATACGACAAATCTTTCCGGTGTCGTCGCCTATAAAACGAGTACATCAGGATTCGGCACGCGTTTAGGCTTGCCGCTGAACGAACTGGATTTCCTAAATGTAGGATTGGCACTTGAGCATACAAGCCTCTTTTTAGACGTGTCTCAGCTCACAAGCGCGACAGCCGATCCAAGTACCATCGCTCGTGCGCAACAATATCTCGATTTCACGCAAACGTTTGGTACTTCCACTAATACCTTGCGCACTAACGTCAGTTGGGCGCGTGATTCCCGAGACAGCGTGTTCTATCCAACCAAGGGGCGATTGCAAGAAGTTGCGGGTGAACTGGCACTCCCTCCCGGTGACCTTGAGTATTATCGGCTAACATACCGCCAGCAATACCTCTGGCCAGCCACGACTTGGCTGACATTGTCATTAAACGGAAGACTGGGCTACGCAAACGGGTACGCAGGAAAGCCATTACCGTTCTTTAAAAACTACTACGCCGGTGGCGTGGATTCTGTCCGAGGCTATCTAACATCTTCGTTAGGTCCGAAGGATATCAATGGCGACGCATTAGGTGGTAATAAGAGTGTCGTTTTCAATGCTGAAGCGTTAGTCCCCATGCCAGGAGTAAAACAAGACAAATCGGTGCGTTTATCCGCCTTCGTTGATGGTGGACAAGTTTTCGGCAAAGATGAAAAACTCAGTTTCAGTGATCTACGTTATTCGGCTGGTTTTGCGGTAAGTTGGTATTCACCAGTAGGCCCACTGAAATTTAGCATTGCACAACCATTGAACAGAAAAGAGGGCGATAAGGCGGAGCGGTTCCAATTCCAATTGGGTACCTTCTTTTAAAATCGAGGGAGACGAAGTTGAAAAAAATTCTCATTGCTTTGACAAGCGTAGCCTTAATTGCTGGTGCATCCGTTGCAAATGCGGCGGAGCTAAAAATGGGTTTCGTCAATCGCGATCGCATACTTGCAGAAGCGGCTCCGGCTAAACGCGCACAAACAAAGCTCGAAAAGGAATTCGCCAGTAAAGACGCAGACCTGCAAAAGTTGGCTAAACAAGCGAAAGACTTGCAAACGATTATTGAAAAAGAATCCGTTACCATGCCTGATGCGGACCGCGCTAAAAAAGAGCGTGAGTTAGCGAATTTGAATCGGGATTTCCAGCGAGCCCAGCGTGAATTTCGAGAAGATCTGAATCTGCGTCGCAATGAGGAGTTGGCAGCGGTGTTGGAGCGCGTTAATCGGGTAATTAATCAAATTGCCGATCAGGAAAAATTTGATTTGATCCTTCAAGAAGCAGTGTACGTGAGCCCCCGGCTTGATATCACGGACAAAGTTCTCAAAGCGCTTGCTGATAAATAAATACTTTGTAGATTACGCTGCTTATCGGCCTCTGCTGTGATAGCGAGACGAGTGTTAATCCATTTCGCATTTAAGATAGCTGCTTGATATAGATTTTGAATTTCAACCCAACCTCTTTAGTGAAGAGACCTGAGAATTGCAGCCATCCACCGAAAAAATGGTCGTTACTCTTGAAGAGCTTGGCCGCCGGCTGGGGGCGGAAGTAATTGGGGACGGCAGTATCCAACTGGTGGGCATTAATACGCTGGAGCACGCTGGCCCAGGCGAAATTTCTTTCCTTTCCAATAGCAAGTACAAGAAATTTTTAGCGAGCACCAAGGCATCGGCGGTTATTGTCGGCACGGGCGAGCGTGACATTATTGCATTGCCTCACTTGATTTCCCGTAATCCTTATTTGTGTTTTGCTCGCGTCACTTCGTTGTTTCACCCTCCTGTTTTACCGCAGCCGGGCATTCATCCTTCCGCCGTTGTAGAGCCAGGGGCATCGGTAGCGGCAAGCGCGAGTGTCGGTCCGTTCGCTTATATTGCTGATGGCGCAATTATTCGTAAGCATTGCATTATCGAAAGTCATGTCAGTATTGGCCGTGGCGTGGTTATTGGTGAAAGTACACGAATCTATCCTCGCGTCGTGATTTATGCGGATTGTGAGATTGGCCAACGAGTCATTTTGCATGCCGGCGTGGTGATCGGTGCCGATGGGTTCGGTTTGGCACAGGATGAGGGCCGCTGGGTGAAAATTCCACAAATTGGCCGAGTGGTTATCGGTGATGATGTGGAAATAGGCGCGAACACAACCATTGATCGTGGTGCGCTGGAAGACACAGTGGTGGAAGAGGGCGTAAAGTTGGATAACCAAATTCAAGTGGGCCACAATGTGCGTATCGGTGCACATACCGCCATTGCCGGTTGTGTTGGCATTGCCGGCAGCGCGAAGATTGGTCGTCACTGCACGATTGGCGGCAGCGCTGGCATACTCGGCCACTTGGAGATTTGCGATAACGCCCATGTGTCGGCATTCACGCTGATCACTAAGTCCATTAAAACACCAGGACAATACACGAGTCAGTTGCCGGTAATGAGCCATGAGGAATGGTTAAAATCCGCGTCGCACATAAAGAGTTTGGATCGACTCGCGGAGAAAATAAAACGATTACAGCAACGCGTTGATGACATAGTGGGCCCTCTCGATAAATCGTAGTAAGCAGAGAAAATTTAGTTGACGCAGTGGCCGCGAACAAGTCAATCATCGACAAGTTTGAGCGTGAAAATCGGTGCATCAAAATCGACCTTTGCACCGGATTTATCGAGGGCCCATCACAAGGATAAAGAATGAGCGATACAGAATTAAGTCCAATGGACATTCATCAAATTCTCCAACACTTACCACACCGCTATCCTTTTTTACTAATTGATCGGGTGCTTGAAGTGGAGCCAGGGAAGCGAATACTGGCACTGAAAAACGTGTCGATTAACGAGCCGTTTTTCCCAGGCCATTTTCCGCATTTTCCGGTAATGCCCGGCGTATTGATTGTCGAAGCAATGGCACAAGCAGCAGCCATTCTCAGCTTCAAATCGCAGCAGCGCACACCGGATGACAACAGCCTATATTACTTCGTAGGTATCGACGCCACTCGCTTCAAGCGGCCTGTAACACCTGGTGATCAACTGCATCTTGAAGTGAAGCTTATCGGCGGTAAGCGTGGTCTCTATAAGTTTGCGGCGCAAGCAAAGGTGGATGGCCAATTGGCCGCCGAAAGCGAGATCATGTGTACCGAGCGGAGCATAACGTGAAGATTCATCCAACCGCCATCATAGATCCTAGCGCGCACCTCGATTCCAGCGTTCAGGTTGGTGCTTACACAGTCATAGGTCCTGGTGTGGAAATCGGCGCTGGGACGGAGATTGGTCCGCATGCTGTTATTAAAGGACCAACTGTAATTGGGCGCGACAATCACATCTTTCAGTTCGTGTCTTTGGGCGAGGCGCCGCAAGATAAAAAATACGCTAACGAGCCCACCGAACTTATTATCGGCGACCGTAACACGATTCGTGAGTTTTGCACTTTTAATCGCGGTACCGCTCAAGATGTCGGTATTACACGAGTTGGCAACGACAATTGGTTGATGGCCTATGTACATCTCGCCCATGATTGCCAGGTAGGCAACAATACCATTTTCGCTAATAACGCCCAGTTAGCTGGGCATGTGCATGTGGGTGATTACGCGGTGCTGGGTGGATTTACGACAGTGCATCAGTTTGTGCATATCGGCGCCTATAGCATTACCGCGATTAGCACCGTCCTCCTACAGGATTTGCCACCATATGTAATGGCCGGGGGCAACACTGCTAAACCGTACGGTATTAATGCGGAGGGTTTGAAGCGCCGAGGAATATCCGCAGACAAAATCACCGAGATCAAGCGCGCTTACAAAACACTTTACAAATCTGCTCTGACCCTCGCCGAAGCGAAAGCGGAGATCGCAAATTCTGTGGCACTATGCCCGGAATTAGGGATTCTGATGGATTTTCTGGAAGTTGCTCAGCGTGGCATCATCCGCTAACCGGGGTACTCTAAAAGGCGTAGACAATAGCGAGCACGCTACGTTTTGTCTACGTCTTCTAATCCGGTTTTAACGTGGCGTTATATTAATGAAAATCGGCATTGTTGCTGGTGAAGCCTCTGGCGATCTACTTGGTAGTTCGCTCATCAAGGCATTGCGAGCTTATTATCCAGAGCTGCAGTTCGCGGGTATCGCTGGTCCACGCATGGAGGGGTGTGGCGCACGCTCTTGGTACCCGATGGAAAAGCTCGCGGTACGTGGTTATGTCGAAGTTCTAAAATCCTACCGAGAAATCCTTAGTATTCGTAATCAGTTAATCCAGGGGTTTTTGGTTGATCCGCCGGATGTGTTTATTGGTATTGATGCGCCGGATTTCAATTTGGCGCTTGAAACAGCGTTGAAGAAAAATGGTATACCGACGATCCATTACGTCAGTCCTTCCATTTGGGCATGGCGTGGTGAGCGCATCAATAAAATCGCCAAAGCAGCATCCAAGGTATTGACCTTGTTTCCGTTCGAGGCTCCGATCTATCAAAAGGCAGGCATACCGGTAGACTATGTAGGCCATCCGCTGGCCGATTCAATTCCGGATATTCCCAACCGCGTTGCGGCGCGCGAACAAATTCGTCTTAGCCATGATCGTCCTGTGATAGCGCTGTTGCCAGGTAGCCGTCAAACGGAATTGGACTACCACGCAGATTTATTCATCGAGACGGCACGAGAAATTTTAAAAGTCGTCCCAGAGGCGCAATTCGTTGTTCCATTAACCAGCCGCGAAACCCGTAAGCAGTTTGAGAGCGCGCTTTATCGACAGGCTGCATTACAGTTACCGATCAAGGTTCTTTTTGGTCATGCACAATTAGCGCTGACTGCTGCCGATGTCGCTCTGGTTGCTTCAGGGACGGCGACTCTGGAGACAGCGCTACTTAAATGTCCGATGGTGATTACCTATCGAATGTCAGGTTTGACCTATCGAATCATGAAGCGGCAGGGTTATCTACCGTATGTTGGTTTGCCCAATATTTTAGCCGGTGAATTCATCGTTCCAGAATTTTTGCAAGATGATGCTACGCCAAAAAACCTTGCTCGTTCGCTCGTCAATCTTTTAAAGCATGAAACGATTAGGAAGCGGATGGTGACGCGATTTGCTGACATTCATCATTCGCTGAAAATGGACAACGATGCGCGCGTAGTAGAAGCGATATTGCCATTCCTAAAACATAATCACGCGCAGAGCCAAAGGAATTTGACCAGTGCCAGAGCATAACCAGCTTATTTGCGGTACTGACGAAGTCGGGCGAGGTCCACTTGCAGGTGCGGTTTACGCCGCTGCTGTTGTGCTTGATCCGTCACGGCCAATTGCCGGCCTGGCTGATTCGAAGAAACTTACCGCGCAACGGCGGGAAGAATTAGCAATGCTGATTCGTGAGCGTGCATTGCTTTGGTCGGTGGCAACGGCTTCGGTTGCTGAGATTGATAGCCTAAATATCTTTCACGCTAGTTTGCTTGCCATGCAGCGAGCAGTAGAGAAGTTGTCCATTGCTCCACATATGTTGCTGGTAGATGGCGTGCATTGCCCTAAAGTAAAAATGCCGGCGCGCGCCATTGTGAAAGGCGATGCGACGGTACCAGAAATATCCGCCGCTTCTATTATTGCGAAGGTTGCCCGGGATGAAGAGATGGTCGCGCTTGCCAAGCGTTATCCAGAGTATGGCTTCGAGCGTAACAAAGGCTATCCAACGCCGGTGCATCTTGAAGCATTACAGCGGTATGGGGCCACCGAGATACATCGAAGGAGTTTTGCGCCTGTGGCTGCAGTGTTATCGTTTGAATTGCGAAGGAATGGTTAAAACAAGAAGCTAGCCGAGATTTCGGCTAGCTTGAAGTGTCGAGACTCTAACGTTCGGGCAACGGGCTTTTGCGCGATTGATGATAAGGATCTTCCCGCATTTGTTGTTCCAGCCATTCATTGGCGCGGCGCTTGGATTCACCGATAATCTTTGCAGCACAAACCGCAAAGACAATCATGCCTCCTAGAATGAGTAACAGCGGAAAGATGTATTCGGTAATGGGCACTTTCGTACTTCCTAAAAATTTTGCTTAAGTGAAGTATAAAAAGCTTGCCAATCCATCGCCGTTAACTGAATCACATATAAACCACTGACTAGAAAATAATTAGTGTGCCGGAAATGATGCGGCGCACAATCAGTTTCGCCGCCGAAATAAATGCTTTTCTATGCAACATCTTAGAATGAGACGCTCATTTTAAGTTTCCCAGGCTTTTTTCCCGTAGTGCCAAATCCACATCCAAATAAAGCCACGAAGTATTTTGCATCGGGTGCTTTTTATAACCTTTTACCCAAGGCTGAACCAGGTGATGCTGCCGCGGATAAACGCCGATTCGCCATGGGCCATAAGCAATAATCATTTTCGTAAGCTGGGTGTATAACCTGGTCCGTTCTGGAGAGTCCGGCATTTTCTGTGCTTTTTCATATAGCTGGTCGTAGGCAGGTAAATTGAATTGTGCATAGTTAGCTTGACCGATGTTCTTGCTATAGAAAAGCTGCAGAAAATTTTCACCATCTGGATAGTCGCCAATCCACCCGTAAGAAAACATCTGAATCTTCGCCAACCGCGCCGCTTCGCGTAGCTCGGGTAGCGGCGCTTTCTTGAATGTTAAGCGGATGCCAATTGCATTCATATTCTTCTTCCATAACTCATCGAGTTGGCGAGAAGCGAGCGTTGGCGTGGATGCGAATTCCACAGAAAGCGGTTGTCCGTTCGGTAATTCACGGTAACCGTCATCGTCACGGTCTATGTAGCCAAATAGATCAAGCAAGGCTTTGGCTTTGGCGGGGCTGTAAATGTTTACGGGATTGCGGAAATTGGGATCGAAGCCGGCCATGCCGGGCGGAATGGGGGAGTCCGCTTTGATTGCCTGATTTTTGCGGAGAAGGTGAATTTCCGCATCGACATCGTAAGCCAAGCTTATCGCACGCCGCAGCGCGACTTTTTCCGGCGTATAGCCGCCAACGACGGGATCGGACATATTGAACATCGTGTAAGTGGTGTACGGTTCTTCGTCAGGTGCTGCGTAGATACCTCGCTTCGCAAGCGCAGGCGACACTTCGCCATTCGGCATGGCGAGATCCGCGAAGTCTCGAGGAATAGGGCTCACATAGTCGTGTTCATTATTGAGAAAAGCCAGCCAGCGTGGCTGATCCTCCTCGATGATGTAGGCCTCGATGCGGCCCACCAAAGGTAGGCGTTTACCACGGATGCCCTGCACGATTTGCTTATCCATTGGATCATCACCGGCATATCGTGTATTGAGATACTCACCCCGGAAATCAGGGTTGGCGGTTAATACAATCTTACTGCTGCGTCGCCAATCGGAGAGCATATATGGCCCGGTGCCAATCGGATGTGCGCCGATATCGGTACCGTAATGCTCCACTACTTCGCGCGCCATTGCACCGGTTGCCGGCATCGCGAGAATGTAGAGCATGTTGTAGTCAGGCTGTTTGAGACGAATTGCCAAAGTATAACGGTCGACAATTTCTAAACCGGCCAGTGGCGCATCGTAATCCAGCGTGCCTGTTTTCTTCGTTTGCCCCAGCAGTTCATCACTGCCGATAAATTTGCCTTGCACCACAAAATTCCAACGCGAGCGAACGTTGGGATCCAGCATGCGTTTCAAGCTAAACGCATAGTCTGTTGCGATGAGCTCGCGTCGTTTGTTACCAAAGGCGGGATCGGGAGTGAAATAGATGCCTGGTTTGATGCGTAGGATATAGGTGGCACCGTTATCGAGCACCTCGGGCATGCGTTCAGCCGTGTTGGGGACTAGCTTAATGGGGCGTGCAAGATAATCATATTTAAGCAACGGCTCAAAAATGTTTTCGCAAATCGACAAGCTAACTTGATCGGCTTCTGCACCTGGATCGAAACGGGTTTCGGCGCTAGGAAATGCAAGTCTGATGACTTTGTCGGGCTCGGCGGCTTGAATGTGTAACGCAGCAGCGCATAGACAGGTTAAGAAAAATAGGGGCATCCCTCTAAGAGGCTGCCGCACGAAATTAAACATTACATAAGGATGCATTTTTAATGATTAACGATGGAGCGGAAATCCATTTTAAAGTTTAATCCGCGTTAAAGGTATTTGGCGCTTAAGGCGTGAAATTGGGATTCTCTGTTCTTGCATGGTTGCAAAATAATAGCCATCGATTTTTGCGAATTTAAAAAAAACAAATGAAGTTTAGTTGGATGTTTTAAGATTATTGTTTTAAAACAATGTTCTATTTTGTTTCATTTTTGTGATTTTCTGGCTTATTTCTTGCTGGAAAGATGCTTAATATAGATGTTCCTCAAAAAACTGTTTGGCGTTTTTTGCTCGGTTTAGGTTTTTAATCTTTAAAAGGATTAATGTGAAAGACGATATCGAAAATCAAGATCCTCGTGACGAGCCAATCGTTTATAAGCCTACTCTTAGATCAATGTCACTTGATTCGGCGTACTGGCAAAGAATGGCAAACCGTACGCAGACATATGTAGAGGGCAAACTCAGTCCTTTTATTCCACCAGTTCGCGGGAGCTCACTGAGTCCACCCTCATCACCTTTGTTAGATTCTAACAGTTCGACTTTTAGTAACTCCCCCGCTACCACTCTTTATTCGAGTGCTAACTCATCGGTATCTACATTTGCGGGCCTGGGAAGTGTCGACGGTGAAGAGTTTCCGAAAGACCAATTAAACACACTATCGACCTCTAGCACACCAATACCTTTTCAACGTGATCCCGCGCCGACGCCTCTATCGAATAACACATTCCGTCGAAGTTATTCAACCGGTGGCTTAAATGACGCTGCAGATACTTCCGATCCTTTGCCGAAATCTAAAAATAAAAAGAAATGGATTTCGAACATATCTGCCTTTTTGAGAATCACCGCCATTAGTAAGAGTGAGTCGAAAACAAACGATCAACCCTTTAGTGAGATTCAACATGAATCCTCGCTCGCAACTGCAGAGACACAAAGTCAGTCGCCGCAGCGGGCATCATCAACGTTAGACGAAAATACTCAGACTAAAAATCCTCGACCTATGCTGCGGAAGGCGTTTTCCACAGGCGATCTTTTTAAAAAATTAACGCCCAATGTTTACCGGCCAGCGCCTTTAATTAATCGTGTTAGTTCATGGCCCTTGTCTGCGAAGAAAGGGGGTGCAAGCGCTCTGACATCTTCCAGCTTGACGTCTCTTCACTCTCTTAATCAAAGTGGGTCTAGTTCGGATTCAGAAGAGCAGAGCTTACCAAGTAGCAAAAAAAAGAGCCCTCAATTATTCAAAAATTTCAGTAAAGCACTTACTGGTTTCCTCAGTAAAAGCGCTACCCCGTCGCCTGCTTCATCGAACGCCACCAAAAAATTCGATCCGACAAAAAAAGTGTACGGGTCAGCTGACGAGATGGTTAATGATGCGCTTGTTAACTTGGAGGAGCGTATATCCAACTTTCAAGAAAAAATGCCCGATATCTTGAAATATTTAGAAACTGGTAACGAAGCAGAACTAACGAAGCTGAGTACCGATGAAGGCGTTCTGCGTCCACTTGCAACAGCAGTTAAGCATATTAGGGACTTGCCTAAAAATATAAAAATACAAACCGAAATGTCGCAGAAATTTGGCGCACCTTTTTTGCCGATTAGTGACCCGGCAATGATGGGTGTTCTGGAAAAATTGTCTGCTCAAACAGAAGCGATTTATGCCGAGAAAGCGCCGGCTCTCGCATCGACAGAACCTGACAAAACGGCCATGTTGCGGAGTTGGTCAACATCAGCGGAGCTAAGTGCGCTTTCACGATGGGATAGAGAAAAAGTTGAGAAAGAAGCGTTTTTTGCTGTGGCGACTGCAGACTTTACTGCCGCGTATTCTCCTCTTCAGGATTTAAAGGCCGCTACTATTAAAGCCAAAAATGACCTGGCGCTTGGACCTCTTACCGACGACCAAAAAAGGTGGTTAGATGTTGGCGTGAGCAAAGACCGGATAGGACTTTTTACACCGCAGATTGAGAGCGTGAACCCGGCAATTGATAACGCACTTGCAAATGAAAAGCACATCTTAAAGGATGTACAGCTTTATAAGGAAGCGACAACGCCAGAGCAAAAAGAGGTGGCTCTTGCCGCTCTCGTTCGGCATGGATCGGGAAAAAGTTTCGGTGGCGTGATTTCCGGCGGTCTTCGCTCGCTTACTACAGTGCCTACATCAATAAAGTTTTTAGCGAGCAAAGCATGTTTCCCTGATCAATCAAAGGTTCCACAATCGTTGAAGGATGCTGTTGAGGCTGTGAAGAAATTCGATAGCGTAAATAGGCATGGTGATAATGAAACGATCAAAAAAGATTTGCGTTCGGGAAAATTGGATATCAACACATTCGAGCAAGGCTTAATTGCCGCATTTACAGAATTAAAATCTCCAGCATTCAGGGAAACAATCAATGCTGCGTTATCACCACCGAGGAAACTTGATCTGGAAATGCAGCAGAGCCAGTCTGCAGCAGTAGTTGCCCCATCGATAAGCAATCCAAATGCAACAAATCAGGAAAATGAGACGTCTGCTCTCCATGAAGAAGCACACATCAGAAACCCGACAGCAAGGGAAATGGCGTTAATAAAAAATAAAATGAAACCAGAAAGTGCGGATGCGCCGATACCCCCCCCGGAAGACCTGGCGAGGAGAAAAGCCGAGGTATTGCGGCTTATAAATAACGAAATAGAAAACTCCACGAAAAATGGCATTATCTCTATAGGGGAGCTACGTAATGTGGCTGCTATAGACACCCACTTCACGGTCGTAAGTTATAAGGATGGCATTATGGAAGTGGTGCCTCAAAATGCTCACTCCCCTTCCTGGATAACGAAAAATTTCGGCGAGAAGGTACCTTATAAAATTGATATCTCCGGTGAAAAAAATAAACATCTTCAAGGCACCGCAGAAAGGGGAGGGCCGATAAAAATAGATCAAAATGAAAAATTGGCGCTAGGGGATTTAAAAGATCTTAAAGGCGCGATAGAGGGCCGCATATTTGATGTTAATGTACAGAAGCAACACATCGTCGTCTCAAATAAAGATCACGCCAAAGTAAATCCGGAAAACAAATATAAGATTCCCGCTGACAAAACGACTTGCGAAAAATTTAGGGATTTATTCGCTCAGGGAAAGAAAGAGATCACGATTACTCCCCAGGGCAATCGTCAGTTTCAGTGCGATTCAGGACATCGCTCTAAAGAGCAGGGAAAGGAACTGGGGCAAGCAGCGGTAATAGGTGCAGCGCCAAAGAAAACGCGTTAGTAAATCTGACAATGTAGTATGGACAAAGTGGGAAGCTATTAGATTAAATCGTGCTTTCTACAACTTATGATTGTGACTACGAAGGACGCCGTTAGCTTACTGAGCAATAGTGTGCGAACGTAAAGTTTCCGGATAAAACAGCCAAACTTTATCGCGATTTTCGCTATCTAGCGGAAATCATCGCTTGTGTTGTGTGGCGCTGCTGTCGATATTCATTAAGCTTCTGGGCGGCAAAGTCTGGAGCGAGCTTTTCAATTTAAGCGACCATTGCAAAGCACCCTGCATTTTTTGCTGGGCGTACTTGTGAGAAGTTTGTCAATTGATCCGCAAGCGCGCCATATGAAATTCATGACGCTGGAAACAATATGGAAAAACCCAAGAATCACAAAAAAGTAGAGGTCACTAAATGTATACGCTGAAGTTAGCCATGAATGTCGGATATGAAGAGCTCACGATAAATATCTTGGCGAGGAAGCGATGAAAATCCAGCTTCTTGCAGAATGTCCTGACGTCATACCCACAATTGCCGGTTGGCTCTTCAACGAATTTGGTTATCTCGAGCCTGCTGTAACTCTAGAGATCAAAAAGAAATGGTTAGGTGAACGGCGGAATACCACTGGTTGTCCGACAACTGTTCTATCTTTCGAAGGAGCGGTTCTTGGCGGAACCGCCAGCCTTATCGAAAACGATCTCGATTCTTGCCCGCATTTATCGCCTTGGCTTGCTGACGTATACGTCCTTCCGTCGCTCCGTAAGCATGGGCATGGCGTGCATCTTGCTCAAGCAATAGCTGAGTATGCGAAGCGTAGTGGATATCGAAAAATCTACTTGTATACTGAAGCTCAACAGGTTTTTTTCGGAAGATTGGGTTGGGTTAAGTTACTAGAGATGCAGCATCACGGTACGTCAATCACAATTATGGAGCGTGAGCTGTAACGGTTAAAATGGCTTAAACGCCACAGGAGATTGCAGAAATGATTCACGATTTGAAAAAGTATTTAATGGCTACGTTGTGTTTTTTCGTTTCGGCCTTAGCATTTGCCGAAGACCTTAACTCTACCCGTAGTTATCCTCTTCCCGATCATGGTCGAATTGAATTAAGTATTCCGACATCTTGGCAAGAGAAGGTGCGCCAACCGCCCAATAATTTTCCGCCAACTATTATCTTTACTCCCCAAGCCGGTACAGCGTTTAAAGTCTTGCTAACGCCTATGTGGCACATGAGCAAAGAAGTCGCTATGCCCAAGATAGAAAATCTAAAAGAAGAAGTTGAGTATGCGGCGGAGAACGTAAAATCTCGATCAGTAGAAGAATCGATTCCAATTAAGGAAATCAAGGGCATTGAGGGAACCGGATATTATTTTTCAGCCACTGACCGTGCCCCCAAAAAAGGCGAATTTAAGTATTCCACTCAAGGGTTACTCCCGATTGGCGAGTTGATGGCTGTGTTTACTGTTCTTTCGAATGATAGCGAAGATGGTGCTAATTCAGATGCCCTCGCGATGCTAGCTAGCGCCATCCATGTGAAAGATGCCGCGCCTTAAATTTTGTTCATTACGCCGCAGGGCGCAGCCATTTTATTCAGGGGGAAACTGTATGCGTGCAAATGTTGTCGTCGGACTAATGGGCTTGACTGCAATGATTTCGGTGCCCTCGATGGCTGCGGATTTATCCCCGGGGCTATGGGAAATTTCAATGGAAACGCGGGTCGCGGCTTCGCCTGGTTTCACGCCGGCCCCGTTTCAGGTAAAACAATGCGTCACCGCCGAAGATGCGCGCGATCCCAGCAAGATGATGGGCAGTCTTGCCAATCCAGGTGCGTCAAGCTGTACGTTTACTGACAAGAATTATGTCGGTAATACGTTCCGTTTTACTATGCAGTGTGCGGGGACTTATGCGTTAAAAACTCGCGGTGAACTGACATTTACTGCCACGACGATGAACGGCACTATGACGGCGACTGGAATGGTCGAAGGCCAGAAAACGGAATTTACAAACCAGATTTCTGCTCGGCGATTAAGTGGGTGCTAGGAAGACGCCAATGCACTTTAAGTCGTAATGCAGTCGCGCTAAATTAGCAGCAGAAACGGCTCATGACGCGGATTGCAATAATTGCACTGTCATTAGGTAACGCTTACCGTAATTGCTGCGAACAAGGGTAGTTCAAAATGCGCATTAACTAGTCGTCCCTGAAAAACCTCTCGAAGCCGCATCATTATTGGTTTGAGGGCTGTTTTTATGGTGTTGAATTTGCCAGAATTGAGCGTATTACCCTTCGATTTCTGGCGAAACATGAAGCCTAAAAAACCTGCTGCGGTTATCCAAGAAGATTTTTTCCGGTTGCGTCTGGATCAACTACTTGACCAGCGCCATGAGTTGTATCGGTTGGCCACTAAGATTGATTGGTCGTCGTTCGAAGTGCATTTCGGTCCGCTGTACAGTGATGAAGGTAGACCGGCGATTCCGATTCGGTTGATGGTGGGACTGCATTACCTGAAGCATCTGTTCAATGAATCGGATGAAAGCGTGGTGGCGCGGTGGGTAGAGAATCCATATTGGCAGTATTTCTGCGGTGAGGATTATTTTCAGCATCGATTGCCGATTGATCCTTCGCAAATGACGCGCTTCCGGCAACGCATTGGGGAAGTGGGTTGTGAGTTAATGCTGTCGCAAAGCATTGTCACCGGACTGGCCACGAAAACGGTAGCACCGGCCTCATTGCAAGCGGTGAATGTTGACACCACGGTGCAAGAGAAAGCCATCGCCTTTCCGACCGACGCCAGGCTGTACCACAAGGCACGGCGTGCCTTGGTTCGCTTGGCCCAGAAGGCTGGCATTCGATTGCGGCAAAGTTACGAGCGGGTAGGCAAAGTCGTGTTATTTCGGCAAGCGCGCTACGCGCATGCGCGACAGATGAAACGGGCACGACGTGAGCAAAAACACTTACGGACCTTGCTAGGCCGCGTGCTGCGGGATGTGGAAAGAAAACTGCCCGCACAATGGCGCGTGCGTGCCCAGAAGTTACTGACCATTGCCCGGCGCATTCATCAGCAACAGCGCGCCGATACCGGCAAGGTGTACAGCGTGCATGCGCCGGAGGTGGAGTGTATTGCGAAGGGCAAAGCGCACAAGCACTACGAATTCGGCGTCAAGGTGGGCATAGTCAGCACCAGCAAAGATAATTTCATCCTCGGCATTAAGGCGTTGCCCGGCAATCCTTACGACGGTCATACACTGCACGATTGTCTAGCGCAGATGGCGCGGACAACGGGGGTGTTACCTGCGGAAGCTTTTGTCGATCGCGGTTATCGCGGTCACGGCAAGCTGCCGCCTGTGACCGTCTGGATTGCGGGCGCCAAACGCGGGGTGACATTGGCCATCAAGAAAAAACTTAAGCGGCGCAATGCGATTGAGCCGATTATCGGCCATCTAAAAACCGATGGGCGTCTCGGCCGTAATTTCCTTAACGGGGAGTTGGGCGATGCGCTGAACGCGCTGTTGTGTGGCGCCGCGCATAATTTGCGCAAGATCCTGCGCCAACTGGCGCTTTTGTGGGCCCAAATGTTGTGCATCTTGATTACACCGTTTCTCAATCAGCCACTTCTCTATCCTCCCTTGATGGCGGAGAAATGAGGTTTTTCAGGGGCAACTAACTAACGGTCGTTATTTCCAAGGTCGTCGTTAAGCAACCCTTGTTCGATTTCTGCTTTTACTTTTTCCGGGGAATACCCATACTTCTCATGCAACACAGCTAAAAGCTGATCTCGTCTTCCGGCGACTCGCAGCAACTCCTCTTCTGTTAGTTTATGCTGCCAATAGCGTAGTTCTCTTTGTAGAAGATCTTGCTGACGCTCAGCGGGGTCGCCCTCCATGGTTTTTTTTGTGTTACCCGCAGGTTTTTCCATTTTTCTTGAAGCAACGGTATTCTGCGCTTCGTCGTTTTCGTGATTTCTTAAGGCGCCTTGAGAACGAAGGGGGATCGGACGATGATCAGACAACTCTTCGTTAAAATTCCCATCATTTCTGTTTTCTGAATTCATAGATTTATTCCTTTGGTTGCAATAGGTCCCCGAGTTATTGCAATTTCCATGCCAGTCTTCTATCGAGTTTGCGTTGTTATCGCCTTTGTTCATGAGCGTGCGCGTTGACGATTTTTGCGGTCGAGGCTAGCATCCGGAGCGCAATTCTGCTGTTGCTAGAACGGTTTGCAATTTATCTTAAAGCGCGCATGTGAAACAGTTCATGGTAGGCTCCTTATTCGATGGAGGATTATCTGGACAGGAGGCAGGCCCTAATGAGCGAATACTCGGCGTCCGATTCCCAGCCTTACACGATCTTGATCGTGGACGATATGCCGACCAATCTTGCGGTGGTAGTCGAGCATCTGGAAGATCACGGATTTCGTGTGGCAGTGGCTCGCGATGGCAAGGAAGGATTGAAGCGAGCTAAATTCCTTGAGCCCGATCTCATTTTGCTTGATGTGATGATGCCTGAAGTCGACGGGTTCGAA
Organism: Pseudomonadota bacterium; assembly: GCA_040388195.1. Classification (GTDB taxonomy): domain Bacteria; phylum Pseudomonadota; class Gammaproteobacteria; order Burkholderiales; family DATLHW01; genus DATLHW01. The sequence continues at coordinate 13,801 of JAZKCF010000106.1, read as the reverse complement.
ACCTGCCGTCGCCTGAAAGCGGCTGAAGTTACTAAACATATTCCGGTTATCTTCATGACTGCCCTGGAAGATGCCGCGGATAAATTGACGGGCTTTGACGCGGGTGGGGCTGACTACATCACCAAACCATTTCAAATCGCGGAACTGCTAGCCCGTATCAATATTCATCTTGCCCTGTGCGCAATACAGACTGAACTCGCGCAACACAAAGACCAGTTGCAAGCGGAAATGAGTTTGCGTCAAAACGCCGAGCTTGCCTTGCGTCAAGTCCGGGGCGATATCGACGCACGAGTGGCGCAACGTACCGCTGACATCGTGCAGATAAACGCACAATTGACAACGGAAATCGCCGAGCGGCTTAAATCTGAGCAGGCGCTACAAGAGGCGCGAGAAGAATTAAAGCGTCAAGCAAGTTACGATGTCCTCACCGGATTGCCTAATCGTAATTTGCTGATGGATCGCCTCAGCCACGCACTCGCGCTGGCACGACGATCGAACTACAGCGTTGCAGTGGTTTTTATCGATCTGGATCAATTCAAATTTATCAACGATAGCCTCGGGCACCAATCAGGCGACAAGTTATTAACGACCATTGCTGAGCGTTTGAAGTCCTGTTTACGTAAAAGCGATACCATCGCACGCCTTAGCGGTGACGAATTTGTATTAGCTTTATCGGATCAAAATAATCCCGAATCCGTAGCCAATCATTTGCTATCAGCCAACGAAGGGGTAGGTGTGCATCCGCCCATCGGAGGTGCTTTACAAAGAATGCTGGATGCCGTGTCAGAGCCGGTTGTATTGGGCGAGCGGGAAATTAGCGTAACTTGTAGCATGGGCGTTAGTTTTTTTCCTTATGATGGTCAAGATCCGGAAGCACTGCTAAAGAATGCCAATGCGGCAATGCATCGCGCTAAAGAAAAAGGGCGTAATCATTTTCAGCTTTACACGGCAGAAATGAATGCCCGCATCGCTGAACAATTGTCGTTAGAGGTTTTACTCCGGCGAGCGCTGGAAAGAAACGAATTTACCCTCCATTACCAACCCAAAGTAGATCTTGCTACCGGAAGTATTTCCAGTGTCGAGGCATTGCTGCGCTGGAACAATCCCGAAAAAGGAATTATTCCTCCAGTGGTATTCATTCCTATTCTGGAAAGAACCGGGCTTATTCGCGAAGTAGGTAAGTGGGTAATCCAACAGGCATTAGCTGATCAGACCAAATGGCAAGCGGCGGGGTTGCCGGCGCCACGTGTGGCGGTTAACGTTTCGCAAATTCAGCTAGATCAAAAGGATTTCGTCGAGGTAGTTAAAAGAGCTTTAGAAAAGCGCGAGGATGAAGCGACTTTCTTGGACCTGGAAATTACCGAGAGCTTGATGATGAGGAATGCCGAGACCAATGTTCCCAAGTTGAAGATCATTCGGGAAATGGGCATTGGTGTCGCGATAGATGATTTCGGCACCGGCTATTCGTCGCTAAGCCATTTAGGCGATTTGCCCGTCAATGTGCTGAAAATAGATCGAGCTTTCATTGCCAACATCACCAACAGCGATAGTAATCGGAACATCGTGATTACCATCATCGCCTTGGCGCATTCCCTAGGGTTGAAAGTGGTTGCAGAAGGCGTCGAGACGACCGAGCAATTGGAACTTTTATCGAGCCTTAATTGCGATGAAATACAAGGTTACGTTATTACCAGACCACTACCTTTAGAAAAATATCTAGCGTGGGAGAAGGGTTTTTCCTTCTCGCCAGTGAAGCTAGGGAAGGTGCGTGCTCTTGTTTATAACAAGGTCTAGCGCATGCAAAAGCGCAATTGCTTAAGCTGCATTACTAGAAGGTGTTTTTTGGTGGGCAGTAGTGGGATCGAACCACTGGCCCCCGCCGTGTGAAGGCGATGCTCTACCGCTGAGCTAACTGCCCGGAAAAGGGAAACTCCGAGGCGCGAATTTAACCATGCGGCGGGTTGCGAGGTCAATCGTGAGCAACGTGTTTTAGAGTACTTTGCATACTGGCATGCGCGCCAGATTTTCAAACCGTAAAAATACAATAAGGCAATCATAAATATGGCCGATCCGGGGAATCGACTGATGAATGCGGTTGTGAGAATTCAAAATGTCATTCTTGACCCGATATCCGAATGGACGACAATCTCTCAAGAATCGATCTCGACAAAAGAACTTTATAGTTGGCACGTTATTCCATTAGCTGCAATTGGGCCTGCAGCGTCTTTCATGGCGTCGTCATTTGATGTCATGTCAAAAGTGCCGGTAGCGGTTGGTGTTTACACGGCGATTGTTTCTTATGTTTTTATGTTGCTCAGCGTGTACATTCTTGCGCTTATTGTCACCGGGTTGACCGTAATACTTGGTGATGAAAAGAACGAGATGCAAGCTCTGCAGATAACGGCTTACGCCTATACGCCTGCTTGGCTCGCGAGCATATTGTATGCCGTGCCATTTCTGGAACTCGTTTCCATATTTGGTAGTTTCTACGCCGTTTACTTATTCCATGTAGGGATATCGGTGCTAATGAAAGTGCCGGCATGGAAAGCGTTTTGTTATGCCTTAGTCGTTACAATTGGCGCGCTTGCACTTGCATACGTGCCAGTTGTTATCAGTAAAAGTACGTTGAATTTATATAGAAGTTTACAAGCCGGAAGACAGCAAGAGAGACCCGCCGCGCCGCTCAAACCACAGGTACCTAAACCGCCGGCTACGGTGCGCCGGGATGTACCGCGTGCGGCTCCCTATCAAGTACCCTCTCCAACAACGCCAGAAGAATCTTCTCGTCCGCCGGTAGAGGTACAGCCCCCGCTCATTAGGCGCTGAGGAGACTATATTTTTCCCACTGATACGGAGGCGATTCATACCTCTTAGGACTTACGCAAAACCGTCCCAGCAAGGCGCGACGACGCAGGCAGTACAAAAAATTGGTACGACAAGGAGGAGCAACGCCGCTGGGGCGATTTTGCGTAAGTCCTAACCTCTTAGTCTATGGGGGCGCGCCATATGCCAGGAATCACGTAAAATGCGCCTCTCCCTTTCAATACGATAAATCATGGTCCGCACTCGTTTTGCTCCCTCTCCGACGGGGTTTTTGCATATTGGCGGCGCTCGCACTGCGCTGTTTTCCTGGGCTTACGCTCGCAAGCATCATGGCAAATTCATCTTGCGCATTGAAGATACCGATCTGGAACGTTCGACACCGGAAGCGGTGCAGGCGATTATGGACGGCATGCATTGGCTGAATCTGGATTACGACGAAGGCCCGTATTACCAAACACGGCGCATGGATCGATACAAGGAAGTGATTCAGCAATTGCTCGCGGAAGGAAAAGCCTACCACTGCTATTGCACGCCGGAAGAGCTGGATGCGTTGCGTGAGGCGCAACGCCAACGCGGTGATAAGCCGCGCTATGACGGTCGTTGGCGGGATTCGAAAGAGACGCCGCCTGCTGGTGTCAAGCCAGTGGTTCGATTCAAGAATCCTCTCGATGGTGAAGTCGTCTGGGACGATCTAGTCAAGGGACGCATTTCGATCGCAAATAAGGAAATGGACGATCTTATTATTGCCCGTGCCGATGGCGTGCCAACCTACAATTTTTGCGTCGTAGTGGATGATTGGGACATGAACATCACCCATGTAATTCGGGGGGATGATCACGTTAACAATACGCCGAGGCAAATCAATATCCTGGCGGCACTTGGCGCGCCGATGCCGCAGTACGCGCATCTCTCGATGATTCTTGGCGATGATGGGCAGAAGCTTTCGAAGCGCCATGGAGCGGTCAGTGTCATGCAATACCCGGAAGAGGGTTACCTGCAAGAGGCTGTAGTGAATTATTTGGGCCGTCTGGGTTGGTCGCACGGAGATGAAGAGATTTTCTCAATGCAACAGTTTTGCGAATGGTTCGATCTCGATCACATCACGCCTTCGGCCGCACAGTTCAATACCGAAAAGCTACGTTGGCTGAATCAGCAATATATTAAGACTGCGGACAACGAACGGCTGGCTGCATTGACCATGCCATTTCTACATAATTTAGGCTTGTCCATTTCAGAAATACCTAAACTCGCTGACGTCATCAGTTTATTGAAGGATCGGGGGCATACACTGGTGGAGCTAGCTAAAGCAGCTGTTTATTTCTACCAGCGCGTTGCTCCTCCGGAAGAACTCAAAGCGCAGCATCTCACGCCCGAGGTAATGCCGGCCTTGAGCGCCTTGCACGATAGCTTTGCGCAGATTGATTGGACTCGCGACGCTATCAGCGCGTCCATCAAGGAAATCATTGCCACACATAACTTGAAAATGCCGAAAGTGGCGATGCCATTAAGAGTGATGGTAGCTGGGAGCACCCAGACACCTTCCATCGATGCGGTGCTGGAATTGCTTGGTCGTGATGAAGTTAGGGCGCGTATGGCTGCATGTCTATAAGCGTCGATCGAATGCATTAACCGCGGCGCCAAGTGGCGTCTTTTGTCACTTTTTTAGACTGCTATGAAGTATGTTTCAAATTTGCGTCACTTTGTCGCGTTAAATATGACGAAAATTGTAAGTACAACATTAACTGTTTCACATAATCCATTGTTTATATTGAAAAAGAAAAACTGGCATTAGAATTGCTTCTATAGAACTGAAGGTGTCAGATGTAGTGCTTAAGTGCCTTATCTGAAATCTTCTGTCTCCTCCGATTGGTTGGGGCACGAAAGTGCCCCAATTTTTTGGCGGTCGTTGGCCCTAATCATAAGGGCAGAGATGTTTCAGAGGGGAACCTAATCATGGACGACAAAGAACTTTTCGCTGTGGAAGAAGAACAAGCTCTGGACGACAAATCGACTGTTGAAGACCGGCCAAGTAGCAAACGGCATTTTGACGATACCGCGCTAGCACAAGTAATGTGTTCTAAGCCTGTTGTGTTGCCGCCAGGTACTGCCCGCCGCGTTTTAGGCGTAATGTCTGACACACCAATGTCACGGCGTACGCGGCTTTACCTAAACTAATATTCAGCTCGCTGCTTTAATGGCAGCAGCTACCGTCGGCTTTGTCCTTGCGGCGGTTGAGTTCCGATAGCGGCAGCTGCTCTAACGAGTGGTTCGCCGCTTCATTTTTTCTGTTCTCCTCTCACCTCGCCAAATCTTTCGTAGCCTGCCATACTTGCGCCCGAATATTGTCTTCCAAACAAATCTAAATTTTGGAAGTTTTTAAATAAGCTACTGCGCGAGCCGGCTTTAAACACCCGGTACTCAATGCCCTTGTGGAACGGTTTGCGCTTGCATGTGCAAATCGTTCCGCAAGCGAGGAGCATGCTCCCCGAAATCCCAGCTACACCTATTCGTACACAGTTACTGCTCGGCTTAAAGTCGGCTCGCTCACTACACTTATTTGGAGCTTCCTTTGTTTGGAAGATCGACTGAAAGGAATGCATGCTCGCCGGAACAACACTTCTCCCCATAGAAAACCTTGCACTTAACAATTTGCTTTTATTTGGCATCCTGCTGCTCGCCGGACTGCTGAGTGGGCATTTTTTTAATGCAATATTGCGTATTCCTCGCATGACAGGCTTTGTCGCCATCGGCATGTTATTGGGTCCCGCAGGACTTAATTGGCTTTCCGAAGCCATGCTCGCCGATGCTAAAGTTTTTGTCGATATTGGCCTGGGGCTGATTCTTTATGAACTTGGTAATCGACTCGATTTCAAATGGCTAACGCGCGATCGTTGGCTGCTAGCCACTGGCGTTACCGAAAGTGCGTTGGCATTTGGTTTTGTTTATTTCGCGCTCTATGCGTTGGGAGTTTGGCATTTATTTGCCGCATTACTTGCCGCAATGGCAATTTCTACTTCTCCTACGGTAGTGACGCAACTGACCAAGGAACTCTCCGCTGAAGGGCAGGTGACCGAACGTGCGTTGTCGTTCACGGCATTAAATAATGTGATCGCTTTTTTTGTCATCGCCATGCTTCTGCCGGTGATTCATTTTCAGCATCGCGCTGACACAATGGTCGTCGTACTACATCCGATTTATTTATTGCTAGGCTCGGCGCTGATAGGTTTAGTGCTTAGCGTAGTCGGCATCAAACTGGCAGCGCTGCTTGGTAAACGAGAAGGGCATCACTTCATCTTGGTTGTTAGCCTCGTAGTCATTGCTGTGGGCGCCGCGAATGCATTGAATTTTTCTGTGCTGCTGACCCTCTTGACTTTCGGCATTCTGACCCGAAATTTGGATAAGCAGCGGTCGCTAATACCTGTGGAATTTGGTCGCGGCGGTGAGTTGTTTATGGTGATTCTTTTTGTGGTATCCGGTGCGCGCTTGCACTTTGATGATGGTCTTAGCGTGGCTTGGATGGGAGTGGTACTGCTAATTGCCCGTTTTGCTGGAAAACTGATTGGACTTTCTCTATTTTCACGGACAGGTACGTTAGGGTTTTCAGGATCGTGGAATTTGAATCTCGTTATGCAGCCGCTTTCCGGCGTAGTGCTGATTTCGATTCTCGGCGTCACAAAAAATTATCCAGAGATGGGGGACAACATAGCGGCGGCGCTTATGCTTGCGCTGGTTGTGCTAGAACTGGGCGGACCCGTTGTTGCGCAGTGGGGATTGAAGCGAGCGGGGGAAATTAATCCGAGTGTTTCATAATTTACGTGAAATGCTTTTGTCCACGAAAGACACGAAAGACACGAAAGGTTTCACAACGTAACTTTATTATGCCTGTTTTTTTGTGCCTTTCGTGGACCGCACTTTTTTCTTCGCCATAAAACTGCGTAGTATCAGTCATTGAATCTAGGTAAAAAGGAGCAGTTTTTGCAAAATTTGGAATTCGTGCAGTCCCGGGCTCTTTCAATGGGTGTAGAGCTCGAACTTCAGATCCTCAATACGCGGGATTACAATTTGTGTCGAGGCGCAAGCGATCTGCTAAAGCTTGCCGAAAAAACGCCTCACCCGGGCGACATCAAACCTGAAATGACCGACAGCATGATCGAGGTCTCGACCGCGATTGTGCATGATTCTTATGCGACGTTATTGGCGGAACTTACTGCCGTTCGTGAAGTAATGTCGGGATACGCGCGCAAGTTAAACGTTGTCTTGGCTGGCGGCGGTTCACATCCGTTTCAAAAATGGAGTGAGCAGCGCATACATTCCAAAGAGCGTTTCGAATATCTTTCTAGTTTGTACGGGTACCTCGCTAAGCAATTTACTATTTTTGGCCAACATATCCATATTGGGTGCGAGAGTGGCGACGCGGCCATTTACCTCACACACGCGTTTTCACGCTATGTGCCGCACTTTATCGCGTTGTCGTCGTCGTCTCCTTTCCTGCAAGGCGTTGATTCGGCATTCGAGTCTTCTCGTCTTAATGCGGTGAGCGCATTTCCTCTTTCCGGCACCATGCCGTTAGTAACCGATTGGCAGGATTTCAATCGTTACTACAACGAAATGTATGACTTAGGTATCGTGAAAAGCATGAAGGATTTTTATTGGGATATACGGCCCAAGCCGGAATACGGCACCATGGAAATCCGTGTTCCCGATACGCCGCTCACTGTGGAAACCGCCGCGTACTTAGCCGCATACGCGCAAACCCTTGCCAAATATTTATTGGCCGAACGGCCGCACGAGCCATCAAGGGCGACATATCAGGTCTATAGCTACAACCGCTTCCTTGCTTGCCGATTTGGATTCGAGGGCAAAATTATCGATCCGGAAAAACGTCAGCCGATATCGCTGAAAGACGACATTATCGCCACCATCAATCGACTGCAACCTTACGCAGCGGAACTGCAAACCGAAGTGCCGCTCACGCGCTTACTCAGCATCGCCGCCGCTGGACGCAATGATAGTACCTGGTTGCGCGAACAATACGCGGCGTCAGGTTCATTAAGCGATGTGGCACGCTTGCAAGGCCAGGTGTGGATGGGTGAATTGGTAATCAATGAGGGTCCCGCAATATAAGCAAATTGTATTCACGCCGTCATCTATTTTCCCGCTCGCAGACTGACAAAATGGTCTATACATTATTGTGTATTGGCGGAATAGATGTTTTTTACTTCTGCAAAATATAGCCCCTCTTGTAGAAGCTTCATAAAAATGAGTTAGGCAAGAGATACGTAAAGCGTGTGACTCGATTACGCGCGCCATATCCTACCGCAAGGGCCTGTTGCACGGAGAGCAGGTTTCTACCTTGGAGTTTCCCGGTATGACTACCTCACTGATGGAAAGTACATCGACGATCAACCAATGCTTGGCAGGCGGCGGTGAGATGGGCGTGTTGATGCGTGCGCATAATTGGTCCGACACGGATCTTGGGCCAGTCAGCAAATGGCCTCAGGCGCTACGGACCGCTGTGAGCATTTGCCTGAACTCCTGCTTTCCCATGGTGTTGTGGTGGGGCAAAAATCTTTCCATGTTGTACAACGATGCTTATCGCCCAGTATTGGGACGGACTAAGCATCCCGGTTGGCTAGGGCGCCCAGCGCGAGAATGCTGGGCTGAAGTATGGGATGTGATTGGCCCCATGTTGGAAGGCGTTCTTAAAACTGGAAAAGCGACCTGGTCGGAAGATTTATTGCTGATGATGGATCGTAACATTCCTCGCGAGGAAGTTTACTTCACGTTTTCCTATAGCCCTATTCTGTTGGATGATGGAACCATCGGCGGTATTTTTTGCGCGTGTACAGAAACCACGGAGCGGGTGATTCGCGAACGGCGCCTTCGTACGCTGCGCGAATTGAGCGCCCGCGCTGCCGAAGCGAAGTGGACCTGGAGCGCTTGCAGTGCCGCGATTAAGACCTTGGCGCAAGACTCTGCCGACGTGCCGTTTTCACTGCTTTACATTGTTGATGACGAAGGCAATAACGCAGAACTTATTGCCAGTAATGCAATAAACATTGATGGCGTCGCCGCGCCCAAACGATTGGGCCTGACGGAATCATATTTTAATTCTCCTTGGCCACTTGCCCGTATTTATCGAACGGGACGTGGCGAACTTTTGCAAAACCTTTCCGCGAAGTTCGGGCCCCTTCCTGGTGGGCCGTGGGCTGAGTCTTCCGATTCAGCGCTTGTGCTACCGATCGCGGCTTCTGGTCAAGAGCGGCCTGCTGGTTTTCTAATTGTCGGCCTTAGCCCTCGACGAGTGGACGATACCGAATATCGTTCGTTTTTCGATTTGGTCGCCGGACATATCGGCATGGCAATCGCCAATACGCACGCCTATGAGAAGGAGAGAAAACGGGCAGAAGCGCTGGCTGAATTAGACCGCGCAAAAACTGCTTTTTTCAGCGACGTAAGTCATGAGTTTCGTACACCGCTGACACTAATGCTTGGTCCCGCTGAGGATGCTATTGGCGACACTCAACATCCTCTTCCACCCGTGCAAAGAGAGCGGATCGAAATTCTACGACGCAATGGCGTAAGGCTATTGAAGTTGGTCAATACCCTGCTCGATTTCTCACGAATTGAAGCGGGCCGCATGCAAGCAGTTTACGAGCCGACGGACTTGAGCGCATTGACGGTGGAGTTGGCGAGCGTGTTCCGGTCAGCGATTGAACGTGGCGGGCTTTCCTTTGTTGTCGACTGTCCGACTTTGCCGGTTGCCATGTACGTCGACCGGGACATGTGGGAAAAGATTGTGCTTAATCTGCTATCCAATGCTTTCAAATTTACTTTCGATGGTGAGATTGAGATTGCTCTGAGCTACCACGGCAGCAATGTGGAACTTGCCGTGCGGGATACCGGTGTTGGCATACCGCAATCGGAATTGCCCAATTTGTTTAAGCGTTTCTACCGTGTGCGGGAAACGGCTGCGCGTACTTATGAAGGATCGGGAATTGGGCTGGCGTTAGTACAGGAATTGATTGGCTTGCACGGCGGCAGCATTCGAGTGGTGAGCGTGCAGGGAAGCGGCACAGTGTTCACCGTGGCAATACCTTGCGGTTGCGCGCATTTGCCTAGCGATCAAATCGGCGTGGGACGTACGTTGGTATCAACCGGCCTCGCCACTCGGCCGTACATGGAAGAGGCATTACGCTGGTTGCCCGCGGATAAAGAAAAATCGCTGCAACCGGCGGAAAATCTTGTTCCCGATATCGGTGATTTTTATATGCCGGCGTGGTACGCAAAGCCCGAGGCGCGCGCGCATGTGCTATTGGTGGATGACAACGCTGATATGCGGGATTACCTCATTCGTCTACTGGCCCGCTACTGGAATGTAGATGCCGTCTCCGATGGCGAAGCGGCGTTACGGAATGCGCGGAAGCATCGGCCGGATTTAGTACTGACTGATGTCATGATGCCAAAGCGCGATGGCTTCGGCTTGTTGAGGGCGCTTCGCTCTGATGCAAAGTTGCGTGAAGTACCCATCATCATGCTTTCTGCGCGTGCCGATGAAAATGCGCGCTTAGAGGGATTACAGGCGGGAGCCGATGATTATTTGATCAAGCCTTTTTCTGCGAGAGAGTTGGTCGCTCGGATTGCTTCGCATTTAGAGTTAACGCGCGTTCGTGAAGAAAGCAGAGCGAATTTGCGCGAGAGCGAAGAGCGTTTTCGAATGTTGGCCGATTATGCGCCAGTGATGATCTGGATGGCGGACATTGATAAATCCTGCAGTTACGTTAACCAGGGTTGGCGCCATTTTAGCGGTCGCACTCTGCAGCAAGAGTTAGGCAATGGATGGGCGGAGAATATACACGCGGACGATTGCCAGCGTTGTATGGAAATCTATAACACGGCTTTCGATGCTCGTAAGGAGTTTGAAATGGAATGTCGATTTAAACGACAAGATGACCAGTACCGCTGGATTATCGTTCAAGGCGTTCCACGCTTCACGCCTATTGGCCGATTTGCCGGCTACGTTGGGTCTTGTGTTGACATCACGCTGCATAAGCAAGGGGAAGCGTCAGTTCGTCAATTAGCCGCGATTGTCGAATGCTCGGACGATGCGATCATGGGTAACACGTTGGACGGAATTATCACGAGCTGGAATGCAGGAGCGGAACGCATTTTCGGATATACCGCTGAAGAAGCGGTGGGGCGGCATATTTCCTTGTTAATGCCGCCTGACCGTCATGCAGAGGAACTGGAAATTATCGGCAAATTCCGGCGCGGAGAACGGATCATTGATTTTGAAACAGTGCGGGTACGCAAAGATCAACAGTTGGTGGATATTTCTCTGACGGTTTCACCCATTAAAGATGCATCGGGTGCGATTACCGGCGCTTCAAAAATCGCTCGCGATATCACCGAGCAAAAACGCATTCGGGAAATGCTGAGAGAAGCAAGCCAGCGGAAAGATGAATTTTTGGCAATGCTCGCACATGAATTACGCAATCCGTTAGCGCCTATCCAAAATGCCGTGCAAGTTTTTGCTTTACGTGCACCCGCAGTGCCGGAATTGCAGAAAGCCTGCGATATGATCGAACGCCAAGTTCGCCATTTGACTCGTCTAGTGGATGATCTTCTGGATGTCTCACGCATTACGCAGGGAAAAGTCACGCTTCGCAAGGAAAGAGTCAATCTCAACGAAACCATTCTTGCTGCTATAGAAACTTGTAGACAGCTAATCGATGGACGCGGCCATCATTTGGATATACATCTCCCGACTCCACCCGTCATTGTCAACGGTGATGCGATTCGCTTAGCGCAAATTTTTGGCAATCTGCTGAATAACGCGGCGAAGTATACGGAAGAAAACGGCAGGATTGCTGTTACCGCAAAGGTGGAAGGCAGCGAAGTGATTGTATCGGTGAAGGACAACGGTATTGGTGTTCCTGCGGATATATTGCCCAGCATATTTGATTTGTTCACTCAAGCTGACCGTTCATTGGATCGTTCACAAGGTGGCTTGGGTATTGGATTGTCGCTAGTGAAAAACCTGATTGAGTTACATGGCGGATCTGTCGAGGCGCATAGCGCGGGTTCAGAAAAGGGGAGCGAATTTATTGTGCGTTTGCCGGCGGTGTCGCCAGAAATTGTCCGTGTTGTGGCAAAGCCGCGTGAACGCGTGCAAATAAATTCCAAACACGCCCGCATTCTTGTGGTTGATGATAACGATGATTCCAGAGAAAGCATGACCGCGCTTTTGGAAATTCAGGGCCATGAGGTCCGCTCAGCGAGTACAGGTTATGCAGCATTGGAAATTGCCGCAGAATTTTCTCCAAGCATCGTACTATTGGATATCGGATTGCCTGGCATGGACGGCTTCGGCGTTGTCGGTGAGATGCGCAAAATGGCGGAGACTAAGCACGCCGTTATCTTGGCCCTCACCGGTTATGGACAACCTGAAGATCACTGCCGGTCAATGGAAGCGGGTTTCGATTATCACTTGGTAAAGCCGGTGGAGTTGGATATTTTGAAAGCGATTATTGAATCCATCGATGTACCTATCGCTGAGCGTGAGAGCGGTAATATGGCGCGCCCTGCGGCATGAGGGGCGTGAGAATGCTCTTTAGGACTTACGCAAAACCGTCCCAGCAAGACGCGACGACGCAGACAGTACGGAACTGTACGGCAAGGAGAAGCAACGCCGTTGGGGCGTTTTTGCGTAAGTCCTACTCTTGAGTCAATTTGCTTTTTTGAGAATGCAATATTGCTTCCAAAGAATAACGCTTCCCCAAGTTATCGCCGTTACCATAATGATTGCGCCCAGTTTATGGATAAGCCAACCTAATCCATGCGCCTTATTTAGCAGTCCTAAGGTTTTCAACAGATAAATCCAATCATGACCGCCTTCTTCTCCTGTAGTGCCAGACAGCAGCATTAACTGCGGGTCCAGCGCGTCATACGCATAAGGCGCAACGTCCAAAAAACTGACGCCGAGCAGCCAGAGGCCAATGGAGGCGCCGACGGGATCTCGGTTTTGTATGAGAAGGGCTCCCATTAAAATTGCCGGCATCACGAGTTGCCCGAGCGTGCCGCCGAAGATCATCATGAATTCGCCGAAGAGACGAAAAATTACGTGCCCGGCTTCGTGAAAAACAAGTAGTGGGCTATGTAGAAACGACGAACCTATTTCCCCATCCCGAAAGTCCATCGCGATTAACCGCACGCCCCAAATAGCGAAGAACACCAGGAATCCGACGCGCAGCCACAAATGCGCCGGCTCGATTTGCTCCGGCACATAAAACACATGCTCTCTAAGCCAGGTTTTCCAATTAGCTTCGTCTAGTGTTTCTTCCGGATTCTCGCCGTTGACAATTTGCGCTGCGCGTTCTCTAGCTTCCAGTTGTTTTTGCGCATATTTGGCTAAAACCAATCCGCAAGTAGGGCAGGCTGTCGGCAACGCTTGGTCTTGGGGAAGCGGCGTGTGATTGCATTTAGGGCAGCGGGTATAGGTATTCATGAAATGAAAGCTATTCCAATGCGGAAAAGTATACTGCTGCATTCTTACTGTTTTTTGCGTAAAACGCTACGACGTTTGTGCTGCCTAAACACAGCGTTGGTAACTAATACGAACTCCACATGTAGCCTGGATGAAGCGTTAGCGTAATCCGGGTTTGATGTTCTTTGCTCCACCTTCGTCCCGGATTACGCTGACGCTTCATCCAGGCTACCTGTTGTTTGGAAACTTTGTGAGTTTTAAATAACAAGCGGCGGTTGCGCAAATCAATCGTCCGTACAAAGTGCTTCTTACTTCCCTCTCCCGCTCGAAATAGGTTTCCCCCATCTTTGTGCTGAGTGATTTGCCGACAAACCAATCTCACGAGGGTTGTGAGGGCGCTCTCCCCATTCTAGTTCGCAATTTCTTAACCGGAACTCACGTGTGCGCCGTGGAAAGGCGCGATTTTCCAGTGGGTGCGAATCCCATCCGGCA
>JAZKCF010000105.1:0-41810 GCA_040388195.1 Pseudomonadota bacterium | reverse complement strand
CCTACTGGGCCACTAAAATGGGCCTCGTTGCACTTGGACATTGAAACCGCCCAGCTTCACACACTCCTCCATAAAATAAATAAAATTTGGTGAATACCTTCCATTTACTTTAGGTTCTGCGCCTTCAGCTACTTTATATTCTGTTAACAATTTCTCAAATACCTTTACATCTCGATCATTCATGCGTGAAGTGAGAAACAACTTTGACTCTTCTTCGTAAATGTTTCCGCTCTTTTTTAACTCCTGGCTTTGCATCAAGTAATCAGCGTACCGTAAATCATCTTCCGAGCCGCCACCTGATTTCATCTGGCTAACAAAAGCCATTAACTTTTTTCTCGTTATAGCGTCTCGAGTGAGGTTGGCGATACCCTGTGGACCGGATACGGGAAAAGGACTGAAACGTCTGCGGTGGAACTCTGAATCATGCTGATCTTGATATATTTTAAAAATTTTCTTAAATAAATTCTCATATTCTTTTCCTATAATTCCCGCGTGCTCTGCCGTTTCCTCAAACGTTGCAAAACTTAGAAGAAGATTTGAAAAGCTTATAAGTCGCTCCGTCGAATTGCCCCCCTCAATACCCCTTAAATCTTCTGCACATAGCTCGTCAAAAAGCTTTTTGATGTCTATCATTTTCATTTCCCCTTCGCTTTTTTATTGAGCTTGACATATAACCCACATATTGTGTGCGCATGCGGTTTGCCATACAAAAAATGAGAGTAAGTATGACTACGATCACAATATCCAGATTCATTAGAAGCTTTTCCCCTCTTTCTAATAGATTGCGCAGATTAAGCCTTATCAGAATTTGAGTTTTTAAGCATATCGTATTACAGCGTTTATCGACGGCAATCTTATTTTCTTTAGCCCTGTCACGATAAGGCACTATGGGGATTTTGGATAAATTGAACCACTGATATGCTGGATTAAGCAGCCTAATGATAAAGGGGGCTATGCTGCTTTCTTCACCGATTCAAAACCATATGTCTCTTTTGCCCAATCAACTGTTGCTCTGGCTGCTTCATCAACCATAGTCGGCCGAACCGCGAACCGCGCTCGAAAACTATGGTCGTCAACAATGAACGGTTCATCCCATTGATAAAGGATCTCGTTCATTTCTCGGATCACCGGCATGGCAACGCCCATTGTTTTGACGACAAAACGAGGCACCGCACTAACACGGATACCACGGCCGAGAGGGACGGAAAAATGCGTTGCCAATTCACGCATGGTCCCTGCCGGCAAGCAGGGAAGCATCCAAGATTTCCCTAAGGCATCATCGTCGGCCGAGCCCAACGTCATCAAAGCAGCAGCAACATCGGGAATGTAATGAAACGTATGTGTCGCATCTGGATTTACCGGCGACCATACTGTTCGTCCGGCGAGCGCAGGTTTCCAAAAGAAATCGCCAAAGTGCGTTAGCGAACCGCGAGGCCCGAAAAAATCAGATGCGCGCCCACATACCGCACGCACCTCCCCGCGCTGGTGTGCACTAAACAAACGCTCCGCCGCGCGAGCGCGAATTTCCCCCTTTCTACTGCATGGATTGACTGGCGTGTCTTCATTAATAGAAATCCCTCCTGTGGCGCCAAACATATAGAGGTTATCTAAAACAACTAGTCGCGCCCCAGTCTTTCCCGCAGCAGCTATCAAGTTCTCCATATAAAGCGGAACCAAAATTGCCCAAGCAGCGGCGTCATACGACGGATTCATGCAGTGATACACCACTGCCGCATCTTTTGCGGCTTCCATGCAAAACGCGGCATCTGTGGCATCACCGAGCAATACCTCAACGCCTGGTGCAACATCCACCGGTGAACGCTTCACAACACGCACGCGTCTTCCATTCTCCGTAAGACGCTGCGCCAATAACGTACCGACTTGCCCTGCTCCGAATACAACGTGCAATTTATTTTCCATTGATAATATCCCTTCAACAAATAAAATAGGATTTACGCGGTCGCACGACTACGTTCGATCATGCTTCTCAAAACCGCGATGATGTCATTACCGAAACGATCGATCGTTTCCTGCAGATAAAAATTATCCGAATACCCAATATCCGTTCGCAAAACGCCATCCAACACAGAGAACCACACCTCAATCATGACCGTACGCTTTTGTCCCTTCGGCGCCAAACGCTGATTATGATCTTCGGCTCGAATCACAATCGTCTCTGATGTTGGCAAGCTGACGTTACCAAGATAGTTAACGCGAATCGGCGTCAACTTCTCATCGGGATAAACGTAAGACGGCAGCCTATCTGACAACCAATCGTAACTAATACCTCGCAATGGCACCTCCTCCATACGCTGTTTAACTACGGCGATTGTCGAGTCGATATCTTCATCCAAATTAACATCGATCGGGAGCGGATAATTCACAGCAAAATTATCGACACTTCCCATGAATTGCTCTTTAACCAAACCGTCACGCCCATTAACGCGATGGCTTAACACCACACGGCTGGTGTTGCCCCACTTCGCCAATGCTCGATACAACGAAGTAACAAGTACCAAATACAGCGTCGATCCGTAATGTGCCTTGGTTATACTAAGAAGCGTCTTCGTTTCTTGCGACGAAAGCGAAAAACGGCCAAGGCGAGAAGTATCTTCGGTGTTTTCACCAAGCTGATGATCGTACGGCAGCGCAAACCCCCCGGCCGGATTTGGGAACTGTTTCAACCACCACTGCAGATGCGCTTCACTTTGACCACTGTCATCGAACGCCTGCAAATGTTCGACTAGACGTTCGGTACCAGGAATTACAGGCAAATCCGGTTGCTTGCCTGCCGCATAGGCGGCATAGAATCGCCACAGAGATCGGAACAAATTTTCGCCTGCCACATGATCGGCGACCATGTGATGCGCAACAATCGCGATTTCAAAACGTTCGGCATCCATGCAGGCCACCATGACGTCGATCAACGGCCAACGATTCACCCGCAATTGATCAGCAGCATCGGCGATTTCCTTACGGAAGCTGTTTTCAAATTCATCGGCAGCAATGCCACGCGCGTCGAAAAACTTCGGCTCTAATCGCGGCACCGTAGATTCGATTCGCTTAGCCCAACCGCTGTGACGTTTTTCAAATACCGTACGCAACGCCGGATGTTGGGTAATCAAACCATTGATCGCATCGATAAATGCATCAACATCAAGCGCACCTTTATACAAAATGCGCGAACCACCCCACCAGCGCAACGGCTCCTCATAAAAATTCGTTAGCCATTTCTGTGCTGGCGCAAGCGGCAGCCATTGAACGGAGGGTGATTCGGATCGAATAACCGCCTGCGGCTCTCCCTTTTCAAAATTTAACCGTAGTGCATTTCGGTCAAGCTTGCCGTTTTGATTTTTCGGCAGCGATGGCAACTTCACAAATACACGCGGCACCATGTAGTCTGGCAGTTGAGTACGTAAATGCGTTTTAAGCGCCTCTTCATTCGAGATCGATCCGGCATACCACGCCACCAGCTTGAGCTGATCCCGAATCGGAATTGCCAACACCGCCGCTTCCGTCACTTCCGGGTGCCGGTTTATCACGGCTTCCACTTCGCCTAATTCAATACGGTATCCGTGAATCTTCACTTGCGAATCCTTCCGCCCGCGATACTCAAATTCGCCGTTTGCAAGCATGGTTGCTAGATCACCGGTGCGGTACAGAACTTTTCCAGGCAAATCTAAAAATGGATTCACAATAAACGTGGCGGCAGTTTTCTCCGCATCATGCAAATAACCTTGCGCTAGTTGCACGCCGGCGATACAAAGCTCCCCTAGTTCACCTTGTTTAACACGCCGGTTCTGCTCATCAAGAATTACCAGCGCTGTGTTGTCGATCGGACGACCGATGGGAATATGCAACTCGCCTTCAACCGGGCGCTTCGTCACGATGTGAATGCTGACGTCGATCGATGCTTCGGTAGGCCCATAAAGATTAGCAAGGCCGATACGCAAACCTTGCCGGTCTATCCATCGTTGAATCGTAGCAACGGGCAATGCTTCACCACTAAAAATAAGCCAACGCAAATCAGGTAGCTCAATATCCGCGCCTTGGTGTGCTTGAACGAATTCCGTGAACATCGACGGCACAAAGTGAACGATGTTGATATGCTGTTCGCGCAACCAATCGTAAAACGTCCAAGGATTGCGAACGACATCCTGTTCAGCCGCGCAAACGATACCACCCACCATCAGCGGCCAAAATAATTCCCAAATCGAAATATCGAAACATAACGATGTTTTCTGCGCGACGCGCTCACCACGACGAAGCTGGAAAACGCTTTGATGCCATGCGAGGCGATTCATATATCCTCGATGCGTCAAGGCGACGCCCTTGGGTTCCCCAGTTGAACCCGAGGTGTAAAGAACAACCATTAAATCGTCCGGCTGCACGCTTATTGATGGAATTGTATCTACTAAATGCGTCCAAACCTCAGGCCCTTCTGCCTTAATGCCTTCCGGGATTTGATCCAGCGAAACGACGATATCAAGACCAGCCACCAATGCACCAAGCTGTTCTGCGGAGCGCAGCGCACGGTTGCTGAACAGCAACGCTTTTGCTTTTGAATGACGAATCACATGCACCATTCGTGCTTGCGGATAAACCGGATCGATAGGGACATATCCCGCTCCAGCTTTCTGAATGGCGAGCATGCCGATCAACGCTTCTGTACCTCGCGGCACAAGAATCGCCACTAAGTCGCCACGCCCAATACCCGCAGCACGAAGATGATTCGCCAACCGGTTGGATAAGCTATCCAATTCACTGTAAGTAAGCCACGCATCCGCCGACGTTACAGCGATTGCATCTGGCGTCCGCTTGGCTTGTGCAACGATGTGGTGAAACGGAATCGCGGATAACGCATTATCCAGCGTCTCCATTTCCAAAAATTCCGGTGCGACAGTGGCTACTGATTGCGTAGTTGGGGAAGCCGCGACATGCGTTCTTGCCCAACGGTCAGCCAATTCTCCTAGCGTACGACAAGAGAACAATGCCAAGCGTTCCTCCGCGCCACCACTCGTTAGGTGATTGACCAGACGAATGCGTTCAAGGGAATCCACGCCTAAACGCGCTTCGAGATCTTCATCGAGCTGATCTTCATTCACCGATACAGACAGCACATTATTTGCCGCATCGATAACCGCACGAATGCTAGCTGGTGTCCGCGAGTTAACGGAAACAATAGCCAACGCTTGGTTCGCATCCAATACTTCGCCAGCAAGATCGCGCAGCGCATCGCTATAAAGAGAAAGCCAGCGATCGACCATTTCCGTGGACATAATCTGATTGTCGTAACTCAGAAAAACGTGCAGACAGCCATCATGAATTTCCTGCAATAAATCCATCGTGCCGGGCGCATTTGTCGTACCAGCGCGATAATCGACTACTGTAATATTTCCATAACGAGAAGTGATGCGTGTATGTCCGGTAAAAGGAAAATACAGATTGGACTTTAGATTCATCTCGACCTGACCACGCATCAATTCAGGCAAGCGTCCATTCTGAAGCACATAATCGCGATTGATCGATTCGGCCATGCGCCGCGTGAACTCGCGATCTTGACCAGACTTGAGCGCTGTCTCGACGGCTTGATGCAACTCACTCGCCAACACAGCAGGAGACTCATGCGTGGAAAATTGGGAAAAACACAAGGTGATATGTTGTGCGAAACAACCGATCGTATTCGCAAAATCAACACCTGGATAAAGGTTTCCACTCGTTGGCAGCTGTACAGTAGGTGCGAGCTCGCCTCCATCAAACCGTGCGATGCTCTTAGCATATGCTGTCAGCAGCAGGCTGTATAAAGAAATACGCATTTGCCCGGTCAACGCGAGTAGGCGACTGGTGATATCGGCGTCGATCACCATCTTGTGGTTGACGAATTTTCGAGCACTTGGCTCGACTGCGCGCTGCCCCGGATTCCATCGGTAGAGTTCGCGCCCCATCTGAAGATTGTAATCTTCGTAAGCGCGGCCCTCACGTGGGTCGGCGTATCGATTGGCCGTTTCCACATTTTGCCGATACGCCTCGACCGACATGGTCGGTGACAACTCGGGTTCGACCCCTCGCGCTAACGCATCGTATAGAACCAAAAACTCTCGCATTGCCACTTGATTACCAAGCCCATCGGAAATGATATGCTCATTCGATAGATAAACTACCCAGTCATCCTCAGCAACACGCAGCGCGCTGAAACGGTGAAGCGGCCAACTCGTTAAATTCCACTCTCGATTAAGCAAGCTTTGAAATTCCGCGTCTACTCGTTCTTCACGGGCTGTTGTTGGCAATGCTGAGATATCCTCAACAGCAATCTCAGGTACATTTGGATCGTCCAGCAACCGATAACCAAATTGACTAAAACTAGTCGCACCTTGTGGAACATGAAACACAGTTCGCAAATTTACGTGACGATCGACGAGACGCTGCCAAGCCTTTCGCGCAAGCTTGGGATCAAAAGGCCCTGACAATCTCACCGCAGTGCAAAGTGAGGTGGAGCCCAGCAACTGCTGCGCTAGTAAAAACAAACTTTGGGCGTGGCATAGCGGAAGCGCTGTTCCGGGTTGAAGTTGATCTATAACGGGTGCGTTAAGTACGGTTACAGCAGATACCGATGCCGCGTCAGAATCAGCTAATGCAGACTCGAAGAAATCGATTACCTCGCCAAGGTTACGAAAGCGATGTAACGCTTGCGGCGCAAAATCGGCGCTTTCGGTGTCAACCTTCTCGGGCGGAAGCAGCGTCAACAAGCTGCTCCATAATCCCATCATTCTTAGGGAGTCGAGCCCAAGGTCTGCCTCCAATAAAGCAGCCGGATGAATTTCGTCAGTTGTAAGACCGGTAACTTCAGCGATTTTTTCAATAATTAAATTTCTTCGGCCGCTCATGCTCGTTTTCCTTAGAAAGTGGTTATGCATTACAGATTGCTGACATCATCACGCTTACCATCTTTCGCATCTCTTTCCGATTGGGAAATAATTTTCAGCACGAGACGGTTTCAATTATTAAAATTCAATGATGGTGGGGACTCCACAATGGCACTACGTTAAGCGTACGGGGTACTGTCATCCACGCAAAAAACGTGGATCCATCTCACGCCAAACAAAGCCCGCACGTTGTATGGATTCCCGTTTTCACGGACATGACAAAGATTAAGGTGGTGCCTCTGGGCGAGACTCCCTTCTCCCGCAAGCGGGAGAAGGGTCGGGGATGAGGGCGTTAATTAGAATAGCTGGTGCTCGAAATTCATTAGTCTCAAATACTGCCCCCTTAAGACTCTACTTCTTGCAGCTGCTTCACCGGCTCGACACGAGCAAATTCTTTTGCGAGATATAACTCCCGGCAATAATTACGCTGCACTTTTCCGCTGCTTGTTTTCGGTAAACTACTTGGACGAATAAACACCACGTCAGCCAGAAGAAGCTCATGCCGCTCGAATACCGCTTCCCTGATTTTTCTGGTTAACGCATTAACATCAACACTGCGCAAAAAGCTACGACCTACTTCCGCAATCACAACCACTCGCTCACCATTTTCATCCTGCAAGCCCAAGGCAGCGGTACCGTTACGATTGATCGCTTCGTCGGCATCTTCAACCGTTGCTTCGATGTCATGCGGATAATGGTTAACGCCACGCACGATAATCAAATCTTTCAAGCGCCCGGTGACATATAACTCTCCATCGGATAAATAACCGAGATCACCGGTTCGTAGAAAAGGCCCTTCCCCGCTGCCGTCAATGCGTGCCTCAAAAATTTCCCGGTTTATATGCGGTTTTTGCCAATATCCTTGTCCGACATGCGCGCCCGATACCCAAATTTCTCCAATCTCTTTATCGGCACACTGTTGTAACGTTGCTGGATCAACGACGCTCAGCACTTGCTCCGGCAACGCACGTCCACATCCGACTATGGCTTGTGCATTTACGTTATCCCGTCTGGTGATGATGGCAGCTCCATTACCTAACGCGCTTTTATCAACGTACTGAAATAAAGCCTCGGCATGCGGGCTACCGCCGGTAACCATAAGCGTCGTCTCGGCCATGCCGTAGCAAGGATATAAGGCATTGCGCTGAAACCCTGCTACCGCAAAGCGCTCGGCGAAACGCTCCAAGGTGCCATGGCGTATCGGTTCGGCGCCGTTAAACGCGACACGCCAGGAAGAAAGATCCAGTGATGCAATCTGCTCGTCATTAATTTTATTCACGCAAAGATCGTAGCCAAAATTCGGCCCGCCGCTTAAATACGCGCGGAAGCGTGAAATCGCCGATAACCAGCGAATCGGTTGTTGCAGAAAAGATAGCGGCGGCATGAACACGCACGTAGCGCCCAGCCAAATGCTATGCAACATATTTCCGATCAAACCCATATCGTGATAAATCGGCAGCCAGGTAACGATCGCCGTTTCCTCGGTCGTTTCAACAGCCGACTGAATCATGAATTCGTTTTGCAGCAGATTGCCATGCGTCACCACAACGCCCTTTGGCTGACCGGTCGAACCGGAGGTGTATTGCAAAAACGCGATGGTGTCACGCTGTATCGGAACAGATAGCAATTCGTTGGCATGGCTAGCGTGCACTTGATCGCTACAAAGCATGTTAAGCCTGGAAAGCGCCGGTGACACATCGATCGCCAGTCGCATGTCTCCCAGCTGCTTAGTCGTAGTCAACGCGGTAGTCGCTCCGCAATCGATGAGAATCGCTTCCAGCCGCTTGTTATGCTTACTGCCACGCGGTGGAAATACCGGCACCGCGATCACGCCAGCGTATAGGCATGCAAAAAAAGCCACCATGTAATCGATACACGATGGATAAAGTAATAGCACCCGATCGCCGGGCCGGCAGTATTGTTGCAATTGCGCCGTTACGGCTCGTGCACGATGAGCAAGATACGCATAACTTATCGTTTCAGCGATCGCTTCGCCGTCTTCCAGAAAAATATAAGCTTGACGACCACTAATGCGGTCGACGTGGCTTTCCAGTACATCGATGAAAGAATTTTTAGTCACGATATCCTCTTGAGATTTGAATCTGTATTTAGGTTTGGCTACAACGAATCGCGATCAATCTGAAATCCACCGCCGAGCGCACGCGCTACTGCCACGGCATCGAGCAAACGTTGCGTCCTAATCTGGATCGCCATGCGATCAGTCGAAAGCGAGCTACGTTGCGCATCCGCCACATCGAGATAGTTAGACAAGCCACGCTCATACCGCCGCTGTGCTACGGCATACGCTTTTACCGCCGCATTCCGAGCTTGCGCTTGCGCTGTGCTCTGCTTTTGCCGCTGCTCCGCATCCGACAAGGCATCCTCTACCTCTCTCAGCGCAGTTAATAATCGATCGCTATGATTGGCCACAGCTTCGTCATATTGCGCGCGCGCAATTTCAAGATTGGCGCGATTTCTGCCACCATCAAAAATCGGCAAAGTAAGCGACAACGGTCCAACGCTGAATTGTCGCGATCCATTTTCAGTGAGATTACGCAAGCTTTCAGATGCATAACCAAAGTTGCTCGTGAGCTGGATTGAAGGATAGAACGCCGCCTCGGCAACGCCGATTTGCGCATTCGCTGCGCGCAACATTTCAACGCTTTGCGCTAAATCCGGGCGTTGACGTAAAAGATTTGCCGGTAATCCGCTTGGTATAACCGGTGGTTCCGGCAATGCCGCATCTGGAGAAACGTTCATCGCCTGCACTAACGCTACTGACGGCGAAGCGCCGGTCAACGTCGCTAAAGCATGCTCCAGTAAATTGCGGCGACGCACAGCGTCATGAAGATCCGTTTCCGCATTTGCCGTTTCAACATGAGAGCGCCATACATCGAACTCACCGGTAAAGCCGGCTTTAAATCGTGCCTCTATCATCTGCAATGTTTCGCGACGGCTTCCCAATGCTTGTTCGAGAATGGCAATCTCTGCATCCAACCCGCGCAATTGCCAGTAAGTCGTGGCGACTTGCGACGATAAGAGCAATAACACGCCTTCGTAGTCATAACCAGCTGCTAGGGCTTGCGCATCAGCGGCCTCGACAGCACGACGCACTTTTCCCCAGATATCCAATTCATAAGATAAGGAAGCCGATCCTTCATATCGATCGCCTTTGATCGACTGGCCTCCAGACGCTATGGCGTCTGAGGTATTCTGAGAACTACGGAACGTGGAAGCGGAAGTACCGACACTGAGTGATGGCAGGCGGTTCGCACGTGCGCCTAACAATTGCGCCTGCGCTCGCACTAACCGTTGCGCGGCAGCTTTGGCGCTGAAGTTCTCGCGCAATGCCATTTCTTCCAATTGATTGAGCGTGTTGTCGCCAAACGATTTCCACCATTGTGTTTGCACGGCAGCTTGCTCGGTTGTGCTTGCGTGCCGATAAGCAGTCGGCGTAGTAGTTGATGGCGGAACGAAGTTAGGGCCAAGTGTCGTGCAACCCGTCATCAGTACCACAGTCGCCATTAACGCATTACGTATATTCATGATCGTTACCTACGAACTAATCGGTTAAAAATCGTTACAGTTTCCCGCGTCCCTGTCATTCTCGCGAAAGCGGGGATCCATATACGTCAAACGAAGTTGCATACTCCACATGGATCCCCGCTTTCGCGAGAATGACAGAGGTTATTTGGACATATGTGCATACGGTAGCCTTCAAGGAAAAGGAACTACAATCCTTGTATCGGATTTACCTTATTTCTCACCACCGTGATTCGACACCACTCTGTCGGACAACCAAACAAACGGAATACATATCAATAATGTGGCACCAATAAACCAGAAGCAGTCGCTATAGGCCATCACATAAGATTCCCGGCGCACAATATTGTCTAACACCTTTACCGCTTGATCCGTGGCGCTCGCCAAGCTGGCGCCGCTGGAAATAAACGATTGCGTTAATTGCTCCAATCGTTCCTGCGTTTGCGCTGAATACGAAGACACCGCTTGACCGATATGCAATGAATGAAATTTTTCCCGATTTGTGAGCGTCGTTGCTAGCAGCGCAATTCCCACCGACGCGCCCAAGTTACGCGTCATATTTACAAGACCGGATGCTGACGGCAGATCTTGAGGTGCGATTCCGTTAGTCGCAAAATTCAACACCGTTACCATGATGAATGGCTGCCCCAATGCCCGCACTATTTGCGACCAGAACAGCTGATCGTAGCCAGTTGAAGAATCGATGAAGACGTTCATCAAACATGACGCGCCAAACAGTGCCAAACCTATGCTACAAATAATGCGGTTATCTACCTTCGCCGACAATATTGCGGCAATCGGCATGACCAACAACTGTGGTAAACCCATCCACATAATGGTCTTGCCGATTTGTATCGGGTTATAGCCAGGAATTTGTGCGAGAAACAGCGGCAAGATGAATGCCGATCCATAGAGCGCCATGCCGACGACCATCGAGATCAATGTCGCGATAAGAAAATTACGCTGTCCATAAAGCCCCAGATTGACGAAGGAATTCTTGCGAAGAACACTAGCCGCAACCCAACCAAAAAAGCCGATTACCGTTAGCGCTGCACAACTCACGATCAGCGTCGATTCGAACCAATCCCGTGTATTTCCCTCTTCCAGAAATACCGTCATCGCCCCCAACCACAACGCCATGCAGCCGATACCTAGCCAATCCGCATTACGCAACACATCGATTTTTTTCGGCTCGCGATCCAACCCGTACGCAATCCCTGCCAGCAATAATATTCCGGGTATCCAATTAATATTAAATATCGCCGGCCAGCCATACCATTCGGTGAGATAGCCACCCGCCGTTGGCCCCGTGGTCGGCGCCAAATTGGTAGACAGCGCAAACAATGCCAAACCAATCGGCCGCTGCTTCGGTGGCAGCTTCGTTAGAATCAATGTCATACACATTGGGATAAATGCGCCGCCGGTAAAACCTTGCAACATCCGAAATGCGATCATGCTGGAAAGACTCCAGGCGTTAGCGCATAACACTGACGACAACATGAATAGCAACGTACTAGCCAACAAGTATGTTCGCTCACCGAACGCGCGGCTGAACAATACGGTCAACGGAATAACAACAACTTCTGTAGCCAGATAAGCGGTGGATATCCAGGAGCCCTCTTCCTGCGTCGCCGATAACGACCCTAAAATTTCCTTGAGCGAGGCACTGGTGATCTGGATATCCAAAATCGCCATGTAAGCACCTAGCATGCTTGCCGCCACTGCGATCCAGATGCGCATGTTGGCACTGGCCGGAGCCGCAATGCCTGGCAATCCCATATCCAGCGTTGAAGTATTTTGCGTCATATTGGACTCGCTACTTAGCGGCGACGTTAACGCCCTGCGCAGATTTGCGCAGATCGACAATCGCGATCACCGACATACCGGGCACAAGCCGCTCGGCTATCGGCTTGATATCTTCCGGGCTAAATCTGATTTTCACCGGGACTCGTTGCACAATTTTGGTAAAGTTTCCCGTTGCGTTATCGGGTGGTAATAATGAAAACTGCGCACCTGACGCCGGCGAAAAACTATCGATGTGACCAGTCAAATGCACATCCGGCAATGCATCGATAGAAACCGAAACAGCTTGGCCGGGACGCAAATTGCTGAGCTGGGTTTCTTTATAGTTCGCTGTCACCCAAACGTTATCCTGCACAATCGCTACTAACGCTTGTCCTGGTTGCACACGTGCGCCAACCTCAACCGACCGCTTTCCAATCCGCCCCGATACCGGCGCGACAATTCGGTTGTATGCAAGCTGCTGTTGCGTATCCTTCAATTGTGTTTCCAGCACTTTCACTTGCGCTTTCAACACCTCACGCGCCGACTGTGCAGAAACAATTTGCGCTCGGGCCGCAATCGCCGCGCTTCCACGTGCCATGGTGTTGGCTTCCGCCGCCGTACGCGCCGCGTTCGCGCCTTCAAGATCGGATTGAGACACAGCTTTCATTTCATCTGTGTACAGTTGCTTATAGCGTTCCGCATCCTGGTTAGCGCGCAACGACAATGCTTTTGCTTGCGCAACTTCCGCACTCGCGGAATCGGCTTGTGCTTGAGCCTGCGCAATTTGCGCGTCTGCTTGGACGATCTGTCGCTGGGCGGATGTAATTTCCGCTTGGAATTGCTCGACCTTAATGCGCTGATCCGCAGGATCTAAATCGACAATAACGTCGCCCTCGCGAACAAACTGGTTGTCTTCCACATGCACATGCGTGACCACACCAGCAATCCGAGACGAAAGCGGATGGACATGCCCAACTACATACGCATTATCGGTTTCCACATAGTAGACGTTACGCCACCACAGCCTACCAATAGCAACAAGTGCGATGAGCGATGCGATGGTGACAATAATCAATACTCGCCGACCGGCGGGAGGTTGAGGTGCAGTCACGGGAATATGCGTTACATTGGCAACTGGTACCGATTCTGCTTGGCGATGCATTACGCGCTCCGAATAGAAATATTTCTGTGAACGATCCGCATATTTTTTAATGCGGCGCCTTGTTCATTCTGGCAATACTGGCTTTATCGAATCTCGGTAGAGGGTTAATTGATGCTGGTGATGCAACGGCCTCACTTCGCTCGGACGAAACCACTTGAGCCGGTGTGTCTTCAGTGATTGCGATATCGTGCCAATAGCTTTCATGTTGGAACGGATACGTCGGCAATCTCGTGAAACCTGTATCAGGCGAATAACGGTCCCACCGAATTTGCATGCCGTACTCGTATAACCGTTTAATCAACTCCAAAAATCCATAATCTTCACCAAGGCGTGCGTTATAGGTAGATGCGACAAACGATTTTGGATCTTTTTCGATCTCATTAAGAAACAGCGATAGAACAGGCCTAGGCCCAATTTCCACCCATATCGTTCGGCTTTGTTCACGAATAGTTCGAACGGCATCCAGAAAACGGACAGGTTTAACGATTTGTTCTACCCAGTAGTTGGCATCCGTCAATTGACTTTCTTCCATTTTCCCCGAGACGGTCGAAACAAAATCTATCCCCGGTGTTTTCAAGCACTGCTTCAAAGCGTATTCGCGAAAATGAGGTAATGCGCCATCGAGCAACGGACTATGGAAGGCATGGGATACGCGCAAGTGAACCGCTTTAATATTTCGCTCATCCGCCAACACCGCAATCGCATTTACATCAGCGTCGGTACCGGCAATGGTGACGCTATGCTCACTATTGACAGCGGCGATGGCAAGCGAACGACCACCTGAATCTTCTATCAAAATGTTGGCTGCCGGCTCCTCGCAATGCACTGCCACCATGCTGCCGGTTGATGCATGATCCCGAATGGATGTGCAGCGTGCAGAAACAAGCTGCACTGCCTGCTCGATCGACATAACACCCGCAACCACTGCCGCGGCATACTCGCCAATACTGTGTCCGACAACCACGTTCGGCTTTATTCCGAATACTGCCAATTGTTCGGCCAGCGCGTACTGGTAACTAAATATCAGCGGTTGCGTATGCGCTGTCTCACGTATCGTCTCCTCGCTGTCGCATGACAAGAGTAGTTGCTGTACGGAAATATTGGCGTGCTGCTGAAACAACGCATCGCAAACATCTATTTTTTCGCGGAATACTTCGAATCGCCTGTAAAGCGCGCGCCCCATTCCCAACCACTGAGATCCCTGTCCGCTAAAAGCAAATGCCAAGCGTGGCAACATGAATTGCTTTGCTACTTTCGTTGGCTTGAAAGTTTGATATTTCGCGATCAATCGATCGAGGTCCTCGCTTAGCGCCTGGGGCGTTTTTCCGATCACCAATGCTCTGTATTCCAAGCTTGCCTTGCAACACGCGGCAGTCACGCAAAAGCGGCTCAACTCCAGCTCCGACGGCGTGTCGATCTTCAGGCGATATGCTTTCGCCAGCTCGACCAAAGCAGCCGGACTCCTAGCGGATAATGGAAGCATGAAATAATTTAGGTTCTCAGTATTATTTTTTGCCGGCAGCGTATTCGCAGAACCCAAGTATTTACTCACCACAAGATGGCAATTCGTTCCGCCCAATCCAAACGAACTAACGCCAGCTACTCTCGGCGTCTTCCTTTCCGGCCATGGAGTCGATGCTTCCACTACTTTTAGACATAGCGAATCCAAGTTAATAAACGGATTCGGCGTACGATAATGAAGGCTGCGGGGAATTACATTATGCTTAATGGACAGTGCGACTTTTATCAGCGCCGCAATGCCTGCCGCACCTTCCAAATGGCCGATATTCGATTTCACGCTGCCGACTAAACATTGGCCATCACGTAATTTATCGGCTTGCAGCGCCGCATCGAGCGCCATCGCTTCGATAGGATCACCGACTATGGTGCCCGTGCCGTGCAATTCGACATAGTCGATGTGGGAAGGAGCAACTTTCGCGCTACGGTGTGCCGCCCGAATGACTTCCTCCTGCGCTCCGCGATTAGGCGCACTAACGCCATTGCCCCGTCCACCGTGATTGACCGCCCATCCATCGACAGTTGCATATACCAACGGTGCCTCGTTCGGCTTAACGTCGGATGATCGCTTGAGAATGACAACGCCTACGCCTTCTCCTCTCGTAATACCATCGGCGGATTTATCAAACGTACGGCACTGCCCGGAAGGAGATAACAAGCCAGCTTGGCTATAAAAAATATTCGAGCCTGGCGCGAGTATAAGATTTGAACCTGCGACAATCGCCAGATCGATTTCACCAGACTCAAGGCTTTGACACGCCCTTGAGACAGCTACCAAGGAAGAAGAGCAAGCGGTATCAATCGTGGTGCTGATGCCACGCAGATTCAGCTGGTACGACACGCGATTAGCCAACATCGACAAGCCATTTCCCGAGCCGGTATACGGCGTAATTTTTGCCGCATCAGCAACACATTGCCAGACATAATCATTTGCCATAGCACCAACGAACACACCTGTTTTCGATCCACTCAATGTTTGCGGATCGATGTTGGCGTTCTCCAAAGCATGCCACACCTCTTCCAGCAGGATGCGCTGCTGAGGGTCCATGTGATTCGCTTCGGCGTCAGATATGCCAAAAAACTTCGCGTCGAATCCACGCACATCACGCAAGAACCCACCGAACCGAGACGCCATCTTCCCCGGAGACTTAGGTTTTTCGTCGTACAGCGCATTGATGTCCCAACGATCAGCAGGAACTTCGGAAATCCCGCTGCGCCCTTCGGTTAATAAATCCCAGTATGCGTCCAGAGACTCAGCACCTGGGAAGCGGCAGCTCATACCAGTGATTGCGATGCGTGGCATGATTTTCACTAACCGTTAACTGTTTCGGACTGACGAACAGTGCCGACTAAATAACGAGCAAGCGCCGAAATATTGGGGTGATCCCAAATAAGCGTTGGCGGCAAGCGAACATTGAGCGCCATTTCAAGATCACCAGACAAAGTTACCGCAGACATGGAGTCTAATCCCATACCCACAAACGACGCGTCCGGGTCGATATCGTCGATGGGGACCAATCTTTCGCTAGCTATTTTTTGGCAGATCCACTTAATCATCGCATCTAGGGAAAAATTATCGGGAGCTGATTTAATTGCTTGTCGCATAGCGGGCCTCGCTTCATTAGTTAAATTAAAAATGCGTTCTATGAATACCGGATAGGCATCAGTAAAAATGTTTTATTGTCTTGGTAGCATCGCCGTACATAAGCCGTGATGTTTTCGTATTCGTCACGCTCGATCGGTCCGGTTTGCAAAATTGTGTTCAGCATTCCGGCTAGCCATTCACCGCTCCGAAACGCCGCATCGAATTCGATTTGCCCATTCGCGCGGTTGTAATACCAGGTGTAGAAGCAGCAAGCTGCGGCATACAATTCGCTATATCGTTTCGCAGCATCGAACCATTGCGGCGAGCGCATATCGGTTCCGATTAATTTCTCGCTTATGTCGGCCAGCAAATCGTCGTATGCGTTACTTATTTGTTTGTTGAGTTCGCATATTTCCGTTGTTGTTTGATTCAGTTCTTCTTGCGCTAACCGCCGATCTACCAGCGCAAAACTCTGCAAAATAATATCTCTGCCTCGATTGTTGAGTGAAAGCGCTTCGTAATCAAAAGCCGGCAATGGGTCGCTTAAGCAGAAAATCGACTGCAGCTTTGATTCCTGCGCGATATCTACATCTTCGCCGGCATATTGCGCTTGCTTCTCCTGTCCATACATCGACAACTGGCGAAGTTGCTGCACAATCAAACCAAGGCAAACGCCCGGCGATGCATGCACGATCGAAACGACAGACGCATCACGCATTAGCTTTTGAAAATAGCCGTACTTTCCTTTACGCAGATAATGGCGTGCGCCCAGAAGGACCGACGTCGCATCCATGCAGCGCCCAATCGTTGTTGGTACCCAATATTTAGTAATTGCAGAGGCTAAGCTCAATTCCTGTGGCGCGACTTGTGCCAAGCGAGCTGTCGCGAGAGTAAGGCAATCGGCGCTGATGAGATCGACAAACACATTAGCTACATCGCGCTGCACTAGCGGTAATGCAATTGCCTGGTCGCCATATAGTTTTCTGCTCTCGAGGAAATCCACGGCCATGCGTAGCGCAGTATCGGCAATTGCAACAGTCATTCCAGGTAAAACCGTGCGCGATATTTGAAACGCCTTACCGGAAATTTCGAAGCCTTGTCCTAATTCACCGATGAGTGAATCGTTTGAAACATCGACATTTTTGGCAGCCCATCCTGACAAATGACAAGCCCGTACACCAACGGTTTTAATACGATCAACGTGGGCGCCATCGTCCAAATTCGACTTTTCAAGAAAAAACATTGAATAATTTTTTCCCTGAATGCGATCATCTGTTTTTGCGAATACCGTTGCGCCTACGGCGCGCGACAGATTGTTGATTAACCATTTCTCTCCTGATAGCGAAAAGCCGCTTTCAACCGGCACTGCCGTAAATTCATTTCGTAATACATCATTGCCGTGATCCTTCTCATGAAAAGCCACCGAGATCACACCACCTTGGTTGATAATCCGCGCAACACGTTGCTGTAAGACGTTGGAACCACTGCACCATATAGGCAAACAAGCCATAAAAGACGACAACCCGTAACCCACGGCGATGGCAGGATCGCGACGGAATATGCTTCTAAACAACATTACCATCTCATCGAAATCCCGCAGATTTCCATCCAGCCGTTCGGGAACAAAGTACCGGCAAAGCCCCCATTTGTTCAGTGCGGCATATTCGTGTTCCGGAATACATTGCTGCTCATCCAGATCAAGCGATTTTTCGAAGGAGATAAGCGAGTCAATGTGGTTAGGAGACCCTAAATAATCCTCGAACCGATTTACGACTTCTCGCTTCTGCCCCCAAGGAGAAATAAAAACGAGTGCACTATTTTTTTCCGTAACATTCATTTCTACTCTCCGAATCACATATAAAAGGTCGGGCTAAACGGCGTTTCATACGGCAAGATAGAAAATGCTTGCTGATCTGCATATAACCTGGAGGCCCAATCAAACACGCCTGTTGAATCGCATTGCGGTGGCGAATTGACTAATTGACCGAACGCAACGACAAGCCATTGACCATTACGAAATGCTGGATCGAATTCAATTTCGCTATTCGCCCTGTTGTAAAACCAGACGTAATAACAACATGCAGCGGCGTACAAATCGCTATACCGTTTTGCTGCGTCAAACGACGCTGGCGACCGCATGTCTTTTCCTAACGACTTAACGACTACCTCGTCGAGCAACCCGACGTACGCATCTTGAATCCTCTTACCAAGCGTAATCACTTCTTCCAGCGCAGTTACTTCACCGTCCTGTTGCATTTCACGATCCAATCGCCGTAGCAATTTTCCAAAGCGCTGTAGCACACTGTCTCGACCTCGATTACTGAGGGAGAGCGCTTTGAAGTCGAGTGCCGGTAAGGCGCTATGCATACAGAAAACACTTTCAAGCGTTTTATCCAATTCGGCATCGACGTCTTCATTCGTATAATTTTCTATTTGCTCCAATCCATAGATCGATAATTGACGAAGTTGCTGAACGATTGCTTGTAAATTCACAACCGAACTTCCATCAAAAAGACCGACCAATTTATTATCCCGATCGAATTTCTGAAAAAATGAGAAATTCGTTTCACGCAGAAGAGACCGAGCGCCGATTAATGCTCTGCTGCTTTTAAATATTCCTTCTGCGGTTTTAGGAACCAAATATTTTGCAACAGAGGAAACTAGCGACATCTCCGCCGGTATTACGTGAAGTAAGCGGGCGGCTGACAGAGATAATGTTTCGGCAACCAACTGCCTGCAAAACATTTCAACTAGCGTCTTACGCGTCAAGGGATGGTTTATCCATACATCACCATATAGCGTGCGGCTTTTGGAAAATCCAAAAGCCGCACGTAAAGCCGTGTCGCTAGCGCCAATCGATAATGCGCAA
This sequence comes from Pseudomonadota bacterium, assembly GCA_040388195.1. Classification (GTDB taxonomy): domain Bacteria; phylum Pseudomonadota; class Gammaproteobacteria; order Burkholderiales; family DATLHW01; genus DATLHW01. The sequence continues at coordinate 22,425 of JAZKCF010000105.1, read as the reverse complement.
CAAAGCGTTCGTGAAATTTGCAGTGATCTCAGCGTTATATCGAGACCGGAACCAACCGCGCCGATAAAGTCACTCTCTTGAACTGCGGCACCATCGAAACGTATTCCACTAATATCAGCGCCGCGAATGCCATGCGTCAGTTCTTTTGGCAAGCAAGTGTAATCCCCAGTTATTTTTGCCTTCTCCACCCAGACTAATGTCCCCGCGTTCGCGCCGGTGCGCCCGGATGTGTTTGCGTACACCGTCAGTGCATCGCTCCGAGTCGCATTATTGATTAGCCATTTTTCTCCGTGTAATGTGTACTTTCCCAATGCCGTGGAGTCGATGCGGCACGCATTGCCGATAAGATCGCTTCCATGCGCAACTTCAGTTAAACCGAGTGATACAGGCTTTTTATCCAGCACTAATTTGGCGCAACGCGATTGCAGGTTTTGCGATGCGCCGACCCACACCGCGACAGCGCCAAGAAATGTTTTTCCATGCCCAATTGCAACCGTTAAATCACGCCTAGCTACGGCACGTAATAACAACAAGAACTCATCAATGCGAGATAAATGTCCGCCAGGCAATGTTTCCGGCACATAAAATTTGTGTAATCCCCATTCGTGCAAGTGGCTCACCGCGAGTTCTGGAAAGCACTCGTTTTCGTCATCTTCCAATTGACGTATAAACGAAATTCTTGCGTTGAGTGAGGCGGGATCTCCCAAATATTTTTCGAAATCCAGCACACGATGAAATAGATTCATGCTGTTCACTTTTCCGTTATGGCCGACAACGCCGTCGCCTTTAATAGTTGCCATTATTAATGGTGAAGTCTTTCGGATGTCTTTCCGATTTTTAAATTAATCGGTCCGTGAAACAGTAGTTGTAGAAACCACACTCCGATCAACTGCTGCTTGTTGGGCTTCCTATCGTCAGTCCAACCTACGAATAAATAATTCAGTTCATGGAAACAATAAATCGAACGACTTATTGCGTATTTAGAAAACTCCTAACAAAACCGAGAGGCTAAAACCTGTCATCCTGAGCGCCGCGAAGGATCTGCTTTTAAAGTGATTCCATAGTCGAGGAACAGCAGATTCTTCGTCGTTCCTCCTCAGAATGACAATTGTTGGCCTCTCGTTTTTGTTAATCATTTTTCAACAATCAATAAGGTCATTAACTATTGCATCTTCAAGGAAAAATAGACCTCTTTGGTCGGCGGCGAAGGTTCCACCCCCAGCGTAATCGAGAACAAACCTTGGCATCGGCGATAAGCATCTAGTGCTTCAGCAAAACGACCTTGCTCACGGAACGACATCATCAATCGGCGATGAAATTCTTCTGCAAACGGCGCCAACTCGATGGCACGTCGATAAAGCGTGATTGCTTCATGCCAGCAGTTTTTTCTCTCCAACCACTGACCTAATATAGAAATGCTTCGTAAAAATTTGCTGTGCAACCGTTCCCGCGCTGCAATCGTCGACGGCGCAAATTCTCCTGGAAGAAAGCAATCTGGATATAGCCGAAGCAATTGCTGCGCGGTTGCATCGATGTCGTCTTTACCAAGAGAAAGCGTTTCCATGCGATCTACCCTTTCACAAAAACGCTCAAGCACCCACGAATCCACCCACACCTTGCTTGCATCCAACGTCAGTTTTCCGTCTTGCATAATGAGTGCATCAACTGGTTTCAGTAGCTTGCGTAATCGATATAGCGCCAAGTCAAAGGCGTTCCGGCCGGAGTCGCCGTCGAGATCCGGCCATAGTCTGTCGATCAACGTGCCGCAATCCACACCTCTACCGGCATTTGCGAGTACCGCGCTCAATAGTTCAATGGGCTTGCGTTGTGCCTTGCCGTGAAACACCAACGGTTCGTCACCAATAACCACGGATAGACCGCCCAAGGTATAAATCTTGATGGGCCACGGCCAACGTGACGTCTCAATAGAACCGGATGGAACGTGACAATTGCGGATGATGGCTTTGCTATATTCAACTTCGATATCCGCCTCTAGCGCCTCAGCACATAAACGCGGCAAAATTTTTCCAGAGGCGGAAAACGCCATGGAATAAATCGTACGCCGCGCTAATTTGAATGCATCGCGAAGTATCACGCGGCCGCTGCTAAGATTTCCGCTTTCGAACAAGACGTAAGCTTCGATCATCATCAACCACGATTCGACAACGACGTACGGTATTTCCGGCATCAGCGCGCGAGCTTCGTGTATTACCTGAGTGGCCTCTTCCAGCTCCCCTGCTTCCGTATGTAACTGCGCTAAAAATCCACGTGCCGAAAACTGTCCGAATGTAAATCCTATTTGGTCGAATAAATCCACAGCCATCCGTACTTTGCGTAACGCCAGCTGCAGCTTTCCTTGCGCCATTGCCAAACCACCTTTCATGATTCGCAAGTACGCTTGATCGAAATATCGCGCTGGGTTCATCGATGCCTCGAACCGAGTAACGAATTGCTCCAACGCGCTAATATTTCCCGGCTGAGAAGTCATGATCATTTGGAAGAAATATAAATGCGATGCCGACGTGGGAATCTCGCGATCGCTCGCCATTTGCCGCGTTTGCTCTAGATATTCCGTCGCCCGCTTATACTCTCCTGACAATAAAGAATGAAAGCCGACGCGGGAGAGCCATATCGATTTATTAAGCGGGGTAACTGCCGGCTGCTCAACCAATGGATCAATCATCACGATGACCCGTTGCGCTTTAGCTGGCTCGCCGACAAGCACGTAATGCGTAAGCAATAAAAATCCAGCAACGACTTTTCTATTTACATCCAGATCGAGATGCAATGTAGCCAGCATTTCGTCGAGAAGTGGCATTAATTTCGAATATGCTGGCGGACGATAGGCAGCCGCCAGCAGAATACCGATATAGGTAGATAACTTAACTTCCGCAGACGGCAGGGCTAAATCGCATGGAAATAATTTCTCTAGAACTTTTTCCCATTCATCCATTGGAGATGAGGTAACGCCTTCGAGGCAATAATTCTGTATGACGCTCGCGGTGGACAGCATTTTTTCGATTTGCTGATTTTCCAGGCCAAATTCTTCAAAAGCGCCTCGCATGCTGGTATGCGCGTTCACGGGATCGATGTGGATCAAAGAAACACTGAACCAACAGAGTAGACAAGGCGTTTCTTGCAAATGCTCTACAGGTAACATGCCGATCCAGTCTCGGATGGTTTGCGCGCGTCCTTGCGCAATCAGTGTCGGCGCATGCAGCGTAATTAACCGAGTAGCGGATTCCCAATCGGCAGCGTCCAAATAAAGCGGTATGGCGTCCTCGCTTCTACCGCATTGCTGCAACACCGACGCAGCACGACAGGAAATTTCTTGAAAGACCGAAGTGGTATAGGTTTTCTTCGCGTAGTCGAGGAGGAAGGCCTTGAATAGCATATGACAACGATAGGAAATCTCCTTACCTGCGCGCCGCTCAATAAACATTTGCCGAGCACATAGGAAATCTAAATATTTTTCCGCTTGCGCATTGCCGCTCACTGCAACCGCGTTAGCTGCTGTCACACAAGGTAAAAAAGCAATCCGTACGATGAGATCGCGAGCGGCATCGGTCAGCCGACTGAATATTTGTTCGGCAAAATAATTAAACACATTTTCGATGATGTCCGGTTTATAAATTGAATCGAACGTACCGACCCGTTTGATAGCTTCCAAAATAAGCACTAAACCTGTAGTCCAACCGCCGCACTGCATATGCAACATGCGAATGGTCTGTTCATCAAACGCCTGACTGGCTGCTGCAATCTCTGCGGTCTCATCGAACGTAAGACGAACCTCTTCTCCTTGAATGCGCCCGATCATATTATTCGCAAGCATGCGCACAAATTGTGATGGTGGCTTGCTATGGCTGATGACAACAACGTTAACGCCAGCAGGAATTTCCGAAAGCGCTTCTTGAATAATGTTGTGCAAAGGGGAAGCGAGAGGGATTTCTTGATAACTATCGAACACTACAACTGCTTCGGCTGGCAAACGACTGTAGAACTCACGGAAAAACCGTCGCGTGAATCGGATCAAATCAGATAAATCTTCCGGGGTAAGGCACGGTAATGGTTTGTGATTGGATGACGCATCTACTCGTGCTGCTTGCCGTAGGTAGTAAAAAAATGTTTCAGGGTCGGAATCTCCGCTGTCCATTTGATACCATATGCTAGGCACCTTGCGTTCATCCAAATAATTTGCCACGGAGGTAGTTTTTCCCACACCCGGCAAACCGTTAACCCACACCACCGATTGCTTGCGGCGCTCATCAAGCAGGTTATACAAGCGTGGCCGGGAAACTACTTTGAACAATTTAGGGCGACTGATTTTTGCTAATGCGATTACTTGGCCAACCATTTCACGCACTCCCCCAACAGTTAAGCCCGGTTCTTGCTTGATGCTGTTGTTTTTATAATCCGGAAAATGTAGAGCGTAAGCAGGAAAAACGACGGCGCACTTATAAGGGCTTGCGCTGTATTCACATCAATGTTTTATCCGCTTATGAATGGAATAACGAAGGTCACATACTGATTGAATGCGATAGGGTCGACAATCCGCCTTACGACACATTTAAGGCATGTATGGGGCAGGCACTGTGGCCTATTGCGACTTTGTTAATCGTGTGTTAATTGGCGATGCTGTGGTGGATTCTGGTTCGTGGGTATCACGTACGAACGGTAGATAGAGAGGGCGCATTGCCGACGATTAGGCGAGACGGCACTGCGTAAGACACCATTGGTTTGGAGTGTTGGAGGAAAATAAAACAACGGTATTTTGTTGCTGGGGGTAGCCTGACTATTCGTTCGTCACGAGAGGCAGAATTCGTTGAAGCTTAAGAAATGCTGCATCAACGAGAATCTTATGAATAGCAACGCAGACAATCAGCCATGTAGCTTTTTTCGCCACCCACCATTTGCTGAAAAAGTAGTTGAGGCAATAGCGCCGAATGTCTGCTTCAGAATTCGATGAGATGATACTCCGCGCCTAAAACTGTCGGTCCGTTAGCCTTCATAAATATCTACTATGCAGCGGAAGCGACCGAATCGCTTTTCCACCATCAGGCAACATCCTGACCAAAGCGGAAGCAGAAGTACAGTCCCTAAAGCGGCCGTTCGTACCGAACTCGGTCTGTGCTTCCAGTCAAACGATGGAGAGTTGAGCAAGCAATCGTGGGGGATTGGCCAATTTCCCCTATAAGGGTTATTCCTTATGAAAAAGTTGAGAATCCTAATTGAATATTTCAGGCTTTGTCGCGCCCCCAATATTGAAGCTGTTATAGAGACGCAAAAACTGATCCCATGTTGTAGATCAACAATGTACGACGGATAATGGCTGTCATTATTAATAATTGATATACGGATCCACGCGTCCGTATAAACACTGTTATACATAATCCTATGCGCTTTTCAGCCAGATACAGAGCCACAACTAATAATCACCCTCTTGTTTTAGAGGATGCGCCTCGTCCTACGCGTATTGGCTTTATAAAAGGAATTCTTGGCGATTTCGTCGGGAATCAAAGCCTCTATAACAAGGTTATAGAGCCCCTAGAAACCTCCGAAGTACATCAAAAATTTATAGCCCTCATTCGGGATGAAGCAGAGCCTTGGGACTATGACAATGAGAGCTCATGGGGAGCACTAACCGAACATCTAAAATCCTCTACGTGGCTCGAGTTTTATGATTTCGTTGAGCTTGTAGGCAAGTTGTTGGCTGAACTCGACAAAGACCCATTCTCAGAGAGAAGACAAGAATATTTCAAGCAATACCAAGCAAAGCTAAACGCCTTGCTCGAAGAGGACGGAATTGGCTGGAGCTTAAATGAAAACTCCGAGCTAACCAGGCAAATTCCAAAATCCTTAAGTGATCGGGTCAGCAACACAGAGAAACAACTGGCAAACAAATATGATGCCGCGCGAATACACTACAGCAAGGCTATTAAATATTTGTACCAGCACCCGATTGACGAGGCCAATTCCATAAAAGAGATTGTGAGTGCATTGGAAAGTGTCGCCCGGGTTTTGCATCCTGACTGCGCAACTCTCGGAGATGCAATCAAAGTCCTGAAGAAGCAAAATCAACATCCTAAGCACCTTATTGATTCCATGGAGAGACTGTACGTTTACTCCAATGCTACTCCGCTAGTTCGGCACGGGCATGCATCCGCTGAAAAGGTATCTATCGACGAAGCCGAATTGGCTCTTCATATTGGAGTTGCGTTCATTCGCTATCTAATTAACACCGCTCCAAAAAATGTATAACAACCCGGTCCGGCGGACAGTCGGCCAGCTGCGCCGTCCGCCTGCCGCTGACCTCCATCGTTAGAACACTGAAGCCAATGAATGCTCCCTTTCCCCAAATGCCCTTGCCCCAGGACTTGGCGTATGAGTTTTTGGGAACCTTCGCACGCTGCGAATATGCCCTCAAGGGTTCGGGTTTCGCTAAAGGCGGAGCTACGTCAGTTGAGGCCAATTGGGATACCTTTGCTTCTGCAATTGATTGGTACTTTAGGCGCGTAAACAATCAAGTCTTTAAGGCGGCAGTTCACTTTCTTCTGACTGAACCTCCACGCAAGCAAGTTCTTCGCAACGGCAAAGTTGCTTGGAATGATTCACCGCCTGACAAAAACCTTCCAAAGGCGCAACAAGTATTGCTCATGGTTCGTCGAATCAGAAATAACCTCTTCCACGGAGCAAAGGTGTGGTCTCCTGAGTACAACAATCGCGAGCGCGATATCAAGCTAGTCAAAGCTAGCTTGGCTGTCCTCAAGCAGTGTGTTTTGCTTAATCAGGAAGTACATATGGCTTATGAGATCGGTGCCTTCTAACATTACATTCGAGATAAGAAGCACACATTATTTGTTGGACATATCCCTGCGCCTTCACCCAGCACGCACGAACATTGTTCTTCACGGCTCCGATCCTGAAGGCGCTTTTCTGCTACCAACGACAGCTTTCTGTCGTCAGGCATTACTTTTTTCACCCAATTCTTTAATGTAAAAACATTCATCGTCAGTTCATCGGTGACAGACTGAACTATGTGAGAGCCACTCGATAATACTTTTACTCAGCGCTTGCTCTTTACACTTTACAGAATAAGGTGACATCGTTTTCATTGCGATCCTCTAAAAATTTAAAAACAAAAATTTTAGAGGCAACAACTATCCTGACGCAGGCGGTATTGTAGAGACGGGTAACAAGTCACATTGCTTCGAGCACAGCAGCATCGCCGCGCATTCTGTTTGTAGGAGAAGAAAGGTCAAAAAGGAAGTCTTCAAAAACCAGCGATTTGATACACTCATCCACAGTTGCAGATGCAAAACGCAGCAACCCGTCCCGGGTCAATATTCAATCAACGCCGACATAACGTGACAAAACCCAATTAGCTACATCACACCCCAAATGGCGTCATAAGAAAAAATATTCAGGAGGCATTATGAATAATGGGAATTTACCAGTTAGCAATACTGAAGCGACACAAGGCAACCAATCTTTGATCGGTCGAACCGCGACAGAGGTAGTCACTGCGGTTGAGAGCATGTCACAGGCGGATGGAAGCGACCGTTGGCAAGAGTTGCCGGAAAACGACCGCACAAGGATATGGGGTGAGCTGGATTGGGATCATAAGGAGCGTTTGTTCAAAAAACTATCGAACGAATGCCGTGAACCGTTATGGAACGATTCGGACGCAGCGACTAAGTTGGTTTTGTTTTCTGGGTTATCGGAAGGCGACAAGCGGAACTTTTGGGGTAGCTTATCGGAAGCGTCAAAAGAATCGCTGTGGAATAGCCTGACAGGTGAGCAGAAAGGTACCCTTTTGTGGCAAGTTCCCAAAGACGACATGATTGCCACATGGCGCCAATGGTCCGATAGCATCCGCCATGAAATACTGGATGCCGCGTCCGAACCCATTCTTGCTTATTTTTATCGTCAGCTACCAGCGGACTTGCGCCCGGTGCCTGCCGAATGGACGGGCTATTTAAATAGACGATGGAGCGCGTCTTCCAATAAACCTTGGGCGTCGAAGCCTTTAAAGTCTTCAGAAGATCTAAAAATTATATGGCGAGGGCTTTCTGAGACATCACGCAACGCGTTGTGGGGTCTATTGAGTTCGCAAAACAAGTTATCGCTATTTGGCCAACTCTCGAATACAGAACGAAACACCCTATGGGGGCAACTTTCAAGTTCGTTGCGAGATGAATTTTGGAACAGTCTCGACGCAACTGCCAAGGTAAAACTATTTGAGATGTTATCAATCACTGACCGGAATGCATTCTGGCAGACACTCTCGCTGGTTCGACAGGATGCTCTGTGGCAGATCGATAATACGGCCAGTTGTATTTTCCTGCTGGTGGCATTATCTCCGAACGCTCGCGATGCCATGTTGGCGCGGCAGACGCCTGCGGCACGTCATCAACTGTGGGCTGGCATGGACACAGATACTAGTATCCAGGGCCGCGAAATTCAGAAGCAGCTGGCAAATGCGTTGTCGACCATTTATTTGAATGAGTTTTGGCACTCTGCCGATCCGAATACCAAAGTAAAACGATTTCGGCAGCTCTCAGTCGACAAGCGGAATACTTTCTGGCAGACCATCCCGCTTGATCAACGCGACGCGCTGTGGCGAGACATCGATATGGGCAGTCGCATTTCTCTACTATTGGCGTTGTCACAGAATGATTGCGGCGCCATGTGGGTGCGTCGAACGCCCGTAGAAGACCGTCAACTATGGGCAGCGGCGAGTCTCACGGACAAGCGCGACCTGGGAAAAAAGCTATCGCCCAATCATCAGATCGAGCTTTGGAACAGTCTCGATTTCAGCGCCAAAGCGGAATTATTCGATGTACTGCGACAAGAGCACAGGAATTCACTCTGGGGGGCGATTTCGCCAGAGCAACGCAATGCGCTGTGGAGCGATCTCGATTCAAATGCCAAAGTAAAACTATTTGGGCAACTCTCATTCAACCACCGGAATGCATTCTGGTATACGTTCTCGCCCGATCAACATGACACGCTGTGGGTGAACGCTGATGTGAAACGCCGCATTTCGCTAATGAAGGCGTTATTACAGAAAGATCGCGACGCCCTCTTGGAACGGCGGACGCCTGACGACCGTCATGAATTGTGGACAGCAGCGGATTTCACAGACAAGCGCAACCTGGGGAACATGCTATCGCCCAATCATCAGCAAGAATTATGGAACCGTCTCGATTCGAATGGCAAAGCCCAACTATTTGGTTGGCTATCACGTGAGAACAGGGATTCACTATGGGAGACTACTTCGCCAGAGCAACGCAATACGCTGTGGAGCGATGTCGATTCAAATGCCAAAGTAAAACTCCTTGAGAACCTCTCAGACACAGACCGGGATGCATTCTGGCGAACGTTCTCGCCCGATCAACATGACGAGCTGTGGCAGGATATTATTGATGTGAACAAGCGTATTTCGCTATTGAAGGCCTTATCGCAAGCGCATCGCGATGCCATCTGGAAACGTCGGACGCTTGATGAAGGTATTACCATATGGACCGGCGCGGCTCCCTTTTACAAGGCGGAGCTGGCGAATGCGCTATCACTCACTCATCGGCTCGCACTGTTCAATAGTCTTGATTTGAACGCCAAAGCAGATCTATTTCGCCGATTATTGGAGGATAACCGGAATTCACTTTGGCAGGAGCTCACGCTAGACCAGCGCAATAATCTGTGGAGGCATCTCGACCCCAACGCCAGGATAAAACTATTCGAGCAACTATCCATCATTCATCGGAACGCACTGTGGGAAACGCTCTCAGTAGCTCAGCAGGAGGCGCTTTGGCGGAACGCCAATGTGACAAACCGATTAACACTGCTGATGGCGTTATCCCAGGATGATCGCAACGCAATGTGGGAACGCCGGACGCTTGATGAACATCATCATCTATGGGCAGCATCAGTCTACGAGTACGGGGCTATCACCCAAAGGGTTGCGCTGTTGGGCGCCCTATCGCCGGTTCATCGAAACGAGTTTTGGGAAAGGCTGCCGCAGCATGAACAGGAGGGATTTTGGAACCGTTGTGGATCTGTACAGCAAGTAGATCTAATGGAGGGTCTATCGCAAAGCAATCAGCATGCGTTGTTGCGATTGGTTTCAGCAACCTTTAATCACTCCAATTGGGGCCGGTCGTTTAGCGCCAGAGATCAGGTCCGGCTACTGGGAGCGTTATCCCCAAATGATCGAGACCCATTGTGGCAACGTTTAGGTACGGAGGGCCAAATCAGGTTGTTTCGGCGATTGCCGATGGATGCACGGCATACCTTGCGGACTTTCCTTTCAGGCGAACGATACGACGCGCTTGTGGATGCCGCAAGCAAGCCCATCCGGGAGGTTGTTGAATCGTTATTGGAGCATCCGGAAATTGCTGCCGGGATTGGGGATAAGCGTGACGATCTATTGAACAAAGTTGAACGCATCGCGAACGATGCGAAGGCTGCGGTCATATCTCTGCAGGCGGAAGTCGTCGATGTTTTGCAAGCCGATGAGCGTGACGACTTTATGAATAAGATCGAGGAGCTAGAAGAGAATGCAAGGACCGCGGTTAAGAATATCAAAGCGGAGTTGGCCGGCGATTTGCCGGGCGATAAAGCGAACCCCGTACGGAAAGAGAAGCAAGAAGCGTTAGCGGTTGCGCGAGAAAGATACGAGCGGGATAAACGAGGCGATGCGAAGGATCAGGTTGAGGACCTTCTAGAGGAACTCGCCGGCGATTTGCCGGGCGATGAGCCTAACAGCAACCGGCGAGAGAGGCAGGAAGCCTTGGCCGCCGCCAAGCGAAAAGTTGAGTTGATCGTAGCGCTGCAAGAAGCTCGGGCGAAACACGAACAGATCTCAAATTTTTCCTTCGTTTGCGAACGCGAGAGCGCGGCATTGTTGGGCGAGAAGGATCCGGCGACTGAACAAACCTTCTTGCTTCCGTCGCCGCAGAAGGACAAAAAGCAAATACCGAAAATACTACTCCAATTTGCGTATAACGAAGATGCGCAGCAACGAATCGGAATGGCGGCAGGTCAAGGCATTACCGGTTGCGTAGACAATCTAATAAATGCAGTGAGTGAGTTCCACAGAATTCACGTAACGGAAGAAGCGCAAGAGTATAAGGAGACTTATAAGTTGCTGGACGCCATCTTTGAACAGCAGGGATGGAACACGATTGACAACCTCGTCAATGTACGAGTTGCCGGCCTTGCTTCGGATGGCGAATCCGTCGAGCACAGGGATGCGATTGAAATGGAAGTGGGAAATGAGTTGGACATGTCCACTACCCTTGAGGAAATGGCACATGGCGACATCGGCGGAAAACAGGCTGATTTTGACCGCTGGAGAGCGACTGCGCGGACGCTGAGAGTCAACAACGGTAAAGGCGATCTCGAAAAAGCCAATCGACTGGCGGAGCCGGATATGGAGGCGGCACGCCGGCAGATGGCAAGTAAGGGTCAGCAGTTCGTTCCGCCGCACTTTGTCGGATTGGTCGACTTCGTGCGGAACAATGCGGTTTGGGGCGAGAAGTGGCGAACCCATATAGAAGCTACGTATCCATTGAAATTTGACCGGGAAGCGAATCCCGCACTGCGTGCGGTGCTGCGTGATTCATCCAAACGACAAGCGACGCTGCTGGATGCGCAGGAAAAACTTGAAGAAGCGAATGAAGAAGCAAGGCGCGGCAGGAATACACAGAGAGAGCCGGTATCAGTGATGGTGGCTGGTATCGGCCCGATTACGTCGGAGAATATTGACCATCATCTCCTTGATGCGATGCGGAGCTATGACGCCGAAGCGGAAGCGGCCAAGGAAAACATTCATGAAACGCTGACGAATGAAAGCGTGGCTGCGTGCTTGCAAATTAGAGCCGCGTTAAAAACACATACCGGTCCGACATGGCAACTACTGCCGGTCGGTAATCCGGACGCGGACCAGGCAATGAAATGGGACCAGGTTACCCCGGCGGTGCAATTGCAATTGGAAATGGTACAGCTGCGAAAGCCCGATGCAGAGATCATCATAGGGCCGGAGTATAGCGATACGGACAAACCCCGAATCTGGATCGCAGCGCAGTTGTTGGACTTAACCGTTCAGGGAATGGACAACAACCATCCCTTGTTACTGGCGAGCGATCATAAGGCAGCCATCGATGGTTTGACGTTACGGCGGAATGAACTTCCGGCGGACAGCGTCGAAGAACGAGAGCGGTTAACGGCGAAGATCGCGGAACAGGAACGGATGCGTGGGCAAAAGCGGCGCAATGAATTGCCTGGAAAGATCGAGCAGGAGCGGACTACGCTCAACGAATTGATCGGTCAACTGCATTACCCCTTCATCCCTGAGCAAGTACCAGAGGAATTGCGCAAGCAGGAAAGACTGTTGATGCAGCCAATGCGGAGAGCCCTCAGGATCTATTCGAATGAATTAAGCAAGATGCAGCAAGAGGTGCAGCGAGCGGAGACATTGGACGATGACTCGGTACTGAGGATAGAAAACTATATACGCAACCAGAAATTACGTAATTTTCCTGATCAGCTAACTCAGCGACTGGAAGCGTTTACAGGAACGCGAGAGCGCGAGTTACGGAAGAATGTGCAGACGGAGCACATTACCGTCAACGCAATGATTGAGGAATTGACTCAACAAAAACCGACAGCAAGTTTAGAAGAAGATCACTCAATGCTATTGCGAACACTCACTGAGTATTCTGAAAAATTGGGCGAGATGGATGCCGACTTGCGAAGCCCGACGGATCATCTGCAATTGTATGACATGGAAACCTATTTGACCGTTCAACAGGAAAAGCGATTCTCTAAACAAACACAGGCGCAGATACATAAAATCAAATTGGCCGTCCAATCCCTCAGTCCTACAGCGTTAGGCCAACGGCAAATGCTCGCCGTGCAGCACTTGACAGCTGCGCGAACGGAGCTGCAGGATCAAAGGCAACTGTTGAAAACGCAGATGCCGAGACTACGCCAAAACCATCCTGATTGGATTACGCTTGATCAAACGCTTGAGCAGGCGCAATTAACCGTTGGCCAATACCAAACAAGAGCGGAGGAGAGGCTTCTCGGTCCGAGAGGGCTTATAGCTATTGAGCAATCGCTGGCAGCTCACCAAAGCCAGCAACGCAAATCATATAGCCCTGAGCTAAATCGTCTTGCTGCCAAAGAGCGAGTTGAACAAAGGCGACAAATTGTTGGGACAGGGTTAGAGGAAGCGAGAGTCGCGTTAGACAATCACGTTACGGATTTAAATAACCAGACCTTGAACAAACCAGTTTTGCATGAACAGCACGAGAGGACGCGAACGCGGTGGCAAGCGGATCTAGCCACCATCGAGATCGAGTTAGCGCGCGTTCGCGACGCAACGCCACAGGATCTGACACGCATGCAAGGGGTTGTCGATGAAGAACGGAACAGTCGTACGGAGCGAGCGCAGTATTTAGATAGGATTCGCAACATCAGCCGATGGCTTGGTAGCGGACGCCCTCCCGGTGGGGGTGATGATCAACCTCCCGGACCTGGGGGGGCTCCGCAGCCACCTCCTCCAGAAACAGGCGGTCCTTCTAATAAAGGCGACGGTAAAAGTGCCGCGACTGGGAAATCAAAAAGCAAACTTGCCGATCGAACGCAACGAGTTATCAAATGGGTAACGTCTGGCGGTAAAAGTAAAAGCAAAACAGAAGCGGAAGAGGAGAGACGCAAGCTTGTAAGCTTGATAGAAAATCATTTATTACCCGATGAAAAAGCTGAGATTGACAAATGTGCTGCGCGGCTAGTAGCCGTGGGCGACAAGCTGGGGCTTGCGACAAAGGTCATGGGCAATGGCGCCGTCTTGCTTGTTCAATTGGTAGAACGGGATCAACATGCCAAACGAGGCGAAGGTACATTGTTATCCGAGTACGTGTTTGCACCCGCAGAACTCTATAAGGAGGTGGGGATAATCAGCACGAAGGAAAATGACCAGACCCATGAGCATGCAACCGCCGAGTCCATTCTATCCACAATAAATAAAAGCAGGCCGTTTACTGTTAAAGCAGAGACGTGGGAAAAGGTACTATCTCATATTGAAACAAATGGATTGACTGGGCAATTAGGGCATCCTCCTGGTAGAAGGAGAAGCCGCTAAAATGATGGTCGTTCTGGTCACGCGCAGATGTCATTGCTAATTGACGAGTGACGTTTAAAGGTAGCGATGGTTTATCAGAAGCTAAGCACCTTCGTGACAAGTGATTTGCCGTCAAACAAATCTCACGAAGGCTGTGAGGCGCTTTGCTCATGGTCGTTCAGGAAAATCTCTTGCAATCTCGTAAGCGGATATTGGAAAGCACTTTAACTCTTCGATTAATGGCAGCAATGGCCGAAAAGTTACCGTCCAAGAAAATTCCTTCAACCACTCCCGATCAGCCTTATATGCAGCCACGCATAAGACCGCCCAATATAAATTGAAGCCGACACATTCGATGTCTTCCACACCTTCGCAACCAATCATTTGATTTCGAAGATGTCGAATAACAATAACGGCACGTCGAATTCAAACTATCGGTCGTGACGCATAATGCTTGGATGCTTTTTCTTTTCCTATCTCAATAGCGCTAAGCACGGCTTTCGTATTCGCTTCGATTTCATCGAGAACCCCGAGCCAATAACTAATCACATTTTTGACTCCATGCGTTGGTTGCGACTCTCGCCATACAATCAAAGTACGACGGTAGCCGAGAAGATCGCATAGTTGCACGCTATAGTCTTGGATTATTTCGTCAACCGCAAAGCCATCAAACACTGCGGGTGTTTGCCAAGCTTTTTTCACTAGCGCCAGTTGCTCAGCCGTATTTTTCTGAATGCCCCGCAATACATCCAGAATCAACGACAATCCCCTCGGATCTGGAAAGATGACGATTTCCTTTTCTTCGGCGCCGTTATCGGTTTCGATGTAGAGGATGTCGTAGCGATCGCTTTTCCTTAAATCGATTCTACGAATACGGGTGACGAGCCAGGGAAAAAGATCGTCTTTCTTCGCCATCAACATGCGTAATTCTTGTTTACATCCCTCCTCTATTTCGGGCGGCGCCACCTCGTCATTATCGGCGATGATTGTTTTCCAATTTGACTCTACCAAATCTTCGCGCTGCTTCGCGTCGGGAAAAAAGCTGATATTCCAGGCGAGGCAGCAAACGCCGGCGATCTTCTGCCGCTCGTCGAAGCCGGGAACAAAAAGAAGATGAGGGAGAAGAAAGGTTGAGAAACAGGAGGCTGCCGTATGCTTGTTCATGGTTTTATCTATCGATTTGAGTGAACACCTGTTCTTAACAATATGGGGAGTGTGTGTCGCTGCGAAGGTATCAAGCAGACATTAAAAACCGCACCTAGGAGAGCTTTCGGTGAATGTGGGTTTTATGGATCTCGCCAATACGGGCACGAGCAATGGTGCGTAGTGGACCTTATTGCCTTTGCCAATGACCTTCAGTTTCCACCACGACGCCAACGTATCATCAGCGAGTTCATACGTAATATGCCCCGTCGTTGCCTTCACCAACGCCGACAATCGCAACTCGATGGAAAACGCCAATCCCAACAAAAATCGCATGCGTGTTTTCGCGGGCGACTCGGACCATTCGCGCACCACGTCACACACCGCGCTCCATTGTGCACTGGTGAGACTGCGCTTGCCAAACTAGGGGGCGTCCACGAATGATAATTTGCCTAATCCAGACCAGAGATTGCGCTGCAGATAACCTTGTCCGACCAGCCAGCTAAAAACTAATTGATCACCGCCATCGCATATGCCCTGCACTTTTCCGAGACTCGATCAGCAAACGGCTTACATTCTGAATGCTAGCGCGGCACGACGCGATTTTGGACCGACAAGGCGCGCAATTGCGGATCAGCTAACCACGCAGGATAGTCGTTGCAATCTTCCATACTCAACGAGGACAATGCCCTTCCCTTCTGCAACACCGCCCATTAGATACGTCCGCCAGTCATGGATCGCTGCCATATTGTTTTGTGCATGCAATTGGCAAGGCGCGATTCGTTCCCCGCGTGCCATCCAGATCGGCATTGCGAATCGACAAATATTCTAAGCGTTGCATTCCGTCCGGCGATCACATCTTCCGTAACCCATAACGTCAGACCACCGCGCGCCCGCAACCCGCATCGTCGTCCGCCCCGCTTTTCCACCCGGTACTTCGCCTTCGGAATATGATATCGGCAATCAGCATTGTGTTTATACGGCATGGCTTCGGCATTCAATGCCCCAAGAGGCGCCGCATGCTACGTCAAACAGGTACCCCTGCAACAACGCCGAGGCGCAACACAAACGCCTTAAATAAGCAAAAGAGGGAATATAGATAAGGAGCACACTTATGGTTCCAGAACAGCAACATGAAATGGAAGAAAAAAAGAAGAAAAAAAGGACGGCGCAGAAGGCTAGGAGAGTAGCCGCGAAGGAGAAAGAGAAAAAAGAAAAAGAAGCTAAAGCGGAATTCAAGAAACGTCATCAAGCTTTTTTTGATGAGGTTATGCAAGTGTTACAAAGTGACAATAAAAACGAGAAAATGCTCTGGACGGTTTTTGAAAAATCGTTCGATGGAAAAAGTTTACAAGAGAAGCTTGAGTTGGTTGACTTGGTTATAGAAGATCCACATTGGTTAAATCATTTTCCCGAATTGATGCAGAGCAGCAAGAATGCTTTTCAGGAAAGTTTAAATTTCTTAAAAGAATTAGGCCTGTTCCAGATAAAAAAGACCGCTAACAATTACCATATATGGAAAGAGACACACGACGAAATGAGGGAGTGGTATCCACGAATAAAAGACTACTTAGACAATCTTCCTCAGTCGCCCTTATTAAAGACCAGCCAAGTAAAAATGAGTGCAGAAGTGCGCGCCAGAATCGGTGATTCCACAGAAATTAAACAGATAGATCTGGAATGGTTAGAGTCGACATTACAGTCAATTGAATCTGACGACTCGCTACCCGATAGAAACGAAGATCCCGAGATAAGAGCTAGATTGAATGCGCTTCATGCGCTTAATAAAGAAATAGCGATGGACTATGTGAACGCGGCGAATATTATAAAAAGTTATTTCGCTTTTCACATCGGCATTCTATCGTTTCCCTCCACTATAGAGGAGGCGATTACCATGACAACAAATGGCCTTGAGGCTTTAATAAAAAAGCAGCCACAAGAAGTCATAAAGCCGTTGACCAGCTGTTTCTTTCAACAATATGGTTCCCTTGACATATATCACAGGCCACAAATTGCTTCAAAGGATATAGCGCCTTTTCCTACTAAAACCATCGGTGGTATCGCGTTTACCGAAAAGTCTATTCAATCGCTTCAGCCTGATAACAATGTTAATGACGAAGTGTCTTCATTCATCTTTGATCGATTCAACGAACAATATGGTTTAGATAGCTACTTTGTCGATCCCGCAGTTTCATTTGCATTAGCCAATGGTGAGGCTACCTACCAGCAAGCAGAAGGGATACGGTTGATGGCGGCAAATGCAAAACTTGTTTTTTCCCCGTTAATAATAATTTTAAACGAGAGGATGCTCCTCATTGGACTTTGCTGGTATACGACGCCGAGTTAAATACATTTCATTACTACGATTTATTGAATAATAAAAATGCTGATGGGTTGGGAACAACGTTCGCCTCTAATCTTCATGCGATTCTTCAAGAACAGCGTGGTGCTAAGTTAACCATCGAGCCGAAAACTCATGGGGCACCCCAGCAGGGAATGAATGATCGTTTTGTTTATATGTGTTTAATCGCGGAGCATTTAGCAAAGAAGCATGCCCTCGCCCCCAATGCAATCATTGGCGATGTTGAAAAATGGGATATTCCATATCCTGAGGAAATGCGGGGCAAGTGGGAAAATCAATTGCGAGAGACGCCGGCAGATATCGATGCGCCATGGTTAAGATTGAAGAAGGAGTTTGACCAAATACTAGAAGAAGAAATTGTTCCCAAAGTTGGATTAGAGAGTAATCGACTTGAGTTTCAATATTTACGACGTAATGTTACTGGCCAAGTGGTATATCGTGACGACGATCTTGGCTTATTACATATTTATCCCAATGATGTCATTAGTGATCCAGACGATAACTTCTTCATCCTGAATTCAGAGGCGAGAGCGCAATATAAAGCGCTTGATATTAGCCACGACGGCACGCTTAAAAAAATGCCAATTTCTGTAATCCCTATTGATGGAAAAAAAATTCTAAAGGATGCAAAAGAAGGCGATTCATTGCAGATAACGGTCAAGCGAGTAGGCTCTATCGGGGTGGAGAAAGCCGTACGGATAGTACTGCCTATTATCGAAGCGGAAACAACGGAGGCCGAAGAAGACACTGTAGAGATAAATGAGAGTGCAGAGATTGAGCCGCCGATTTTTACATCAGAAGATACGGCTGGTGAATGGAGTAAGGTACAGAAAAAGCAAAAGCCGCGAAAACCCGCCACTACGCTTTCTGGCCACTCCGTTAGAGTGTGGGATGGGCCAGCCACGATAGCTAAAACACTGTCCGACCCAGCAAACTTTGCAGTTCATCCCAAACTTGACGGGAGGCCTACTGCCGTCAGCTTAAATTGGCAAATCGATGTGGGACTAAAATACGTTCCTGAAAAACTTCAGATGTTAAGAGCAGAAGATTATGAACCTTGCTCAATAGCTGCTCTGCATAAAGAAATCCATGCATGCATAACTGAAATGGCTAAGATAATAAAAAATTCTAAGTCACAAATCGACGACGTAACACGGAAAGATTTATTACCTAAGCTTAAAACAATGTTTGCCAAATGGGGCGAACTCGATAAAAGCAAACATTCATTGGATCGCATAGGCGTAAAACAATTACGCGATAATCTAGTTGAGTTTTACACCGAAGATTTTTTCGGAAAAGCAATAAAGCCTCGCGAGGAAAACGATAACAAAGTACGCGGTGCCCATGCCACCTTCATATCAAGGGCACTATCATTTGCTGCTGGTCAAATACTTAACTCTTATGAGTTCGATCATTCAACAATCCCTAATACGAAACTTGCGGCAGCTGATGTTTTGATACCACCAGAATTGCTAACAGATAAAAAAACAAATCCAGATATGCTGAAAATGGTTTCTGTTTTGCGGGGGACAACGCAAAGAACCCGTGCAATTAACCAAGTTCTCAGAGCAACAAATCTTAAAAATAACAAAAGGGATATAGAAGAAATAAATGGTGCCTATGCCACAGTCCAGCTCTCTTGGAATGGGAAGTCAGGTGTCAACGAAAAATATAGTGCAGAAATCATCGTGCTTGCTTTATCCGGTGAAGCTCATCTTACCGATACGGCTTTGAAGGAAATTCGCGAGCGTCTCTCGCATTCTAAATATGGCATGCCATACGATATTCATGTAGCGGCTCGTATCAAGGAATCACCTCCTTATTCTCTTGTGAATGATGAAATAAAAGATCTCACGACTACAGGTACGACAAAAAGCAGTTTTATTTATAGCCGAATTAACGATGCTGAATTTAAAATCGTGTGTCATCTCGAAAACATAGTGCAAGCGGTGAAGGAAAAGATTAAACAACAAATTGAGCAGGAAAATCCGAGGCTGGAAGTAAATAAGCTAAACGAATTAGTTGATGGCCGGTTAAAAACGTTGAGGGTTCATTACGACTTGGCGAGTCATTACACGCCATGCCTTAATTGTGCAAATGCTATGCTGCAATCGAAAAAGCAATCTTGTGATCAACTATCGCTGACAACACACAATGGCGTAAAGATATTGGATGAAAAAGACCTTGCTAATTGGGATCCCGATGTCGAAATTATTCAGCGAAAAAATAATATCCCGCTTCGCAGGGTATTCGATGGCGAGCAAACAAGTACAAAAATAGTAAACATGAGTTATTACTGTGATGTTATTCAAGCAAGGCGAAAAGCAGCTTTTCAGCTAGCCGAAAAATATAACGCGAATGTAAAAGATATAAGATTTGTCAATCTGGCGCAGAATAAAAATTTCAGTGGTGAAGTCGCGCGCATCCAGGGCGAAGATGGAACATGGAAGCTTTATACGGATGAAAGAGGACTTGCTTATGTCAAAGTGGCAGGCCCAAGGGGACATTTGCTATTTGCTAGAGCTCTTCCTATACGGCTAGGGATTGATATAGAAAATCCACCCCAACAAATTACATATCCAACAACACAACAACGTCGCGAAAAAAAGTTAGAGTCGCATAGATAGTCGCATAGATAAATGAGCTGGTTCTGTTGCGTTAGTAAATGCAGGACGGATTTCGGGTCTTCAGGTCGATTCTATTGCGGGTGTAGTAATCACCGAAGCAATTGGCGGAGAGATAACACTGGATGTGGAGTTGGTCGTCGGGCGCCGTCGCGTACATTGCATCGATGCGATCGCCGAAGATGGATTTCTGCACCGCCATTCCCTACTCTAAGCGAGTCTCGGAATTCGTGGTCGACTGCTCCTCCAACGGCAACGCGATGCCGGAAGCTAGCAGCACCTCATTAGTGACATGCAGGAAGTCGAACACCCTTGTCATCCCGACATAGGGCACGGCCTGGTACAACGCCCCCTTGACCTCCACCGGCGTAACGTCAACGCTCAGCGCCCCGCCAAACATCACGCGGTACTCATTGACCGCGCTGCAGGTGCTGATGGCCATGATGGCCGGCTCTTTCGCAACGATCGCTTAACGGCCCGCACGAGCGGCAAGGTGAGCCGGATAGCGATCGCCCTCTACTTTGATATAGGACAGCGCATTCTGAATCTGGCGAAGGTCGTCAGCAGTCAATTCGATATTCGTGCCTCCGATGTTCTCCTCAAGACGGTGCAGCTTGGTCGTACCTGGAATCGGCACGATCCACGGCTTCTGCGCCAGCAGCCAGGCCAACGCGATCTGAGCCGGCGTGGCCCGTTTAGTGACGGCTAACATTGTAAGCAGATCAACCAGTGCTTGGTTGGCCTTGCGCGCCTCGGGCGAGAAACGCGGCACGATGTTGCGAAAGTCGTCTTTGGCGAACGAGGTATTCGCATCAATCTTGCCGGTCAGGAAGCCCTTGCCGAGCGGGCTGAACGGCACGAAGCCGATGCCTAGTTCTTCTAACGTGTGCAGAATGTCCTTTTCGGGCTCACGCCACCACAGCGAATATTCACTTTGCAATGCAGCCACCGGCTGCACAGCGTGTGCGCGGCGAATCGACTGCACACCAGCTTCGGACAGGCCGAAGTGTTTTACCTTGCCTTGCGCGATCAAATCCTTGACCGTGCCGGCGACATCTTCCATCTGCACTTCTGGATCGACTCGGTGCTGATAGAAGAGATCGATGCGATCGGTCTTGAGGCGCTTGAGCGCCGCCTCGGCCACTGCGCGAATGCGTTTCGGGCGACTGTCTAGGCCTTTCGTGGAGTCGCCGTCCTTGAATCCAAACTTTGTGGCAATCACGACTTGATCACGAAACGGCGCCAAGGCTTCACCCACGATTTCTTCGTTCGTGAATGGACCATAGGCCTCGGCGGTGTCAAAGAAAGTCACGCCAAGTTCGAATGCTTTGCGGAGCAGCTGAATCGCGTCCTGCTTGCCCAAACCCGGCCCGTATGCAAAGTTCAATCCCATGCAACCCAAGCCAATGGCTGAGACTTTCAAATCAGTGTTTCCGAGTTTCCGTTGCTTCATTTCAATCTCCTGACGTTCTGGAAAAAGTCCGGATCGTGTTAGACCATTATTTCGCAGCCGCAGTCCCTTGCTCGTTACTTCAATATAGTGAAGACGATAGCATTTGATTAGACACCACAATCTGTATGAACCTATAAGATGGGCATCGCACCATCATAGGCGCCATCGCGCGATGACTTTGCCGACTTTTGCTTCGATCTGCGTAACCAGTGATTCCACTTGAGACGGGTCATCCGTATGCTGATCGGTGAGAACCTGCGCGACAATCATGCCGCTGTCGGCATCGACTACCAAATGCAGCTTGCGCAAGGCACTGCGCGAGACTTCGCGCACTATTTTGCTTCCAGTCATTAGTTCAGCGCGGAGACCGTCAAGCTCATCAATATAAACACTGAAGCCATCAAACCCTCTATTTGCCGAAGTGCCATTTTGAAGACTGTGCGCAGCATCAAACCAGTCCCAATGGCGATGTTCCGATAGCGAGCCTTACCATTGGGTCCACTGCTTTGCCACTGACCCAGAACAGCCTCTTCAATCCATAACGTCAAACTGCCGTGCCGAATAATAATATCGCTACGTCTCCACAAAGCGTTGAAGATAACCGGAGATCATCACTTAAGAAATCGAAAATTCTGCCCAGCGAACCGAAGCCACTTCTCTGATACTCGATTCCGTAGTTTTTAGCGTTTGACAATTTGCTTTCTTCACCTGTCATGCG
>JAZKCF010000104.1:0-7923 GCA_040388195.1 Pseudomonadota bacterium | reverse complement strand
CGTTCTGCCATTCGCAAGGTTGTCAAACAGAAAAAACTACGGAATCGAGTGTCAGCAAGCCTAGCCCTATTCCGGGTCAAGCTCCCAGAGTCGCTTCACGCCTCGTGGCGCTACTTGCGATCACCTTACGGTGTTCAGTACATTGTTCCCCAAGCTTCGTACCTCGCAATTGCTCGCGACGCACGTCGGGGTAGGCTACTTCCGACGGGACGGAAGGTTCACTAGGGTTATTTCATACGATTTATCCTTGAACAATTACAACAGCGACTTTGCGAGTCGCACCTCGACGATATTGTTGAGATACTTCACTTGTCGAATCTGGATTGAGGTTTCGCGTGCGGTATTGTAATCCTCAATAGCTGCATTATTAGCGGCGCTTTTATCGATAGTAATGGTATCCGGCAAACCGTTTTGATCAATCGCTTTATCGAGAAAGCGTCTTGCCGCTTTTCGATCACGCTTAGCGGTCAATAGAAAATCGATGGTGTTGCCTTCCTTATTAACAGCGCGATACAAATATTTCCATTCGCCATTAATGTGAATATAGGTTTCATCGAACCGCCAGCTCTTACCAACAAGGCGCTTGCGTTGACGAAACGCTACGTCCAACACCGGCAGCAACTTCATGGCCCAACGATGAACCGTCGAATGATCGACCAACACGCCGTGCTCTTGCATCATCTCTTCGAGATGGCGCAGGCTTAACGGATAAGCCACGTACCAGCGCACGCAGACCAACATGATCTCCAATGGAAACCGAAAACGCTGGATCACAGATTTGACGCCGATCATGTCAGTTGTATCGTTTTTGAAAAAACCGACATCATAAATATGAGCCTGATGAAAAATCATCAAGACCCGCAGTTCATTTCCGACCGATGAGGCGGTCAGCAAACTGTTTTTCTGGCCCTCAACAACATCAGCAAGAAGTGGACGATGCCGTTGCGGGACTGGAAAGGGGCGCTGAATCGCTTCACCATCCAGTTTGAAGAACGGATGTCGTTGGCTTAAACAAAAACCCGTTTCAGGTGCGATTTACACAAAATTCCACACACACCCGATTTGATGCTTACCATGACAAGCATATCGCTGTTGAAAGGGCGGGCATCATAACTCAGATTGGCCAACCACTTCCTTAACGCGACACAACCCCATTGAATGAAAGTGACGTCAGGGATTAATTATCATTGGCAGAAGTGCCGCAGATTAATCATCGTGTAGGCCAACGTTTTGAATGCGGAGTGCAGACCGCTGATATGTTCAAAGCGAAGCAGCAAGCGCTTGAATTTATCTTCCCTGGCGAAGACGCGTTCGATGGTGTCGAATCGCACTTTAAAAATCTGCGCATCGAATAACGGCTTACGGCCCCGCTTGGTGGTTTTTCGACCGAGAGGATACTCCTTGATGTTGGGCATCATGCCGCGATTGAAAATCGCCTTTCGATTCGGCCTGCAATCGTAGACACCATCTAAACTCACGATGGTTCCTTGTAGATCAAGGCTGATCGCCTGCGCTATCCGCGCCAATTCCGGCAGCGCGGCTTCTCGGAATAAGGGCGACTCGTTCCGGTCGCCTGGCGCCGACACAAAAGGCGCAATGACATGGCAGTTGCGATCGCAGAAGGCAACGACCTTATCGCCTTTCATTTTTGTGTCCGCTGAAACCGATGTTGTCGCCGCCTTTCTTCGCCGCGGTCGTTGTGCCGTCGCCATGAACAATGCGGGTGTCGAGCAGTCCCATGCAGTGCAGTATCCACACCGACGCCGTGAAGATGGCCTCAAAGCAACCTTCCGCCTCCCAGAAACGAAACATGCGATATATTCGCGTGCAATGAATTTCCGGTTGGCCGTTGACGTCTTTTTCGATCGGCAATTGTTCCCAGTGACAACCCATGTAAAGCAGCCGCAAGATGTAGTTGAAAATCGCATGCAACGACAGTTTCGGCAGCGGGCCGCGGCTGCCCAACACAAGATGCGGCAAGACAAATTCTTCAAATTCCTCTTCGCTTAAATTCGTTGGAATCCATTGCCACTGCTTGCTTTGTACCATCTCGACATCCAAAGCAATTGGATTTTAGTCGATTCGGCCCCCATCGCTGAAAAGCCGCGCCACAAACGATTCCAGACAAATTACCTCAATGAGGAAACCCGCAATGAGTAGTTCATATCCTGCGACTACTGCTGGACTTCGCGACAAATTGAGGGCCCGCCTAAAACTAATCTCCGTAGGAGGGGCTTCATTCGTCGGAAGGCGCTTCGCTTTTTTGACCTACGCTTGCTGGCATAAAAATCTATATGTCCAGTCAATCTGTTTTTAGCGCCCTCCGTGTTTTATCGAATCCGATTGAGACTGCGTCATTTTTTGCTCCAGAGCTTTATTTTTTGCTATGAATTTCCCTCCGCTTTGGGAGATCGTGACCGTGCTTCCAAAGCCGCATCTATTCTTAAGAAGCCACTCGCGTTCGGTGGGCGCTAAGGAGCAGAGCGGCTGTTTCGGGGCGTTGCTAAGACTCAACGTCATTTGGGATGAATCGCGTCCGCGTCCTACAATAAATTCCGCTCCTGGATTTTGTTCAATGATAGTTGAAATGTTTGGAGCCATTTCTGGGGCGAGGGATTTTGAGCTGGCGCTATGCTCACGTTGTATGCCAGACGAGCCCGCCGAGGCGGCGTTAAGCGCACTTTGTTCGTGAGACGGAGATGCTAAGTCAGCGCTATGCCCACTTTCTCTATTAGTGGAGGACTGTACAGCGGAGTTATGGTCGCCTCGCTCCTCAGGTGGGGCAATCGTTGCTTCTAATGGATTCCGCGCAGACATGGTGGTGGTGTAGTACTCCGTCGGGCCTTGCAAAATTTTACCAATAGACGCTTTAGCATGCTTGACCAGGAATGCGGGCAAAGCCTTCATCACGTCAGCATACCAATCCAACTTCTTGGCAAGGGTGTGTTCGGCCTTCCGCGTCTTTTTTATCATTTTTCTACTGAGCTTGTGGATATCTTTGGCCTGTTGCTTTAAAGAGGTGTTTTGTCTTTTGTGATCATCGCGTAGCTTGTTATATTCGTTTATGGCTTTGCGATTAATGCTTTTTCTAGCCTCAGAGATACTGGGCAGTGGCTCGACCAAGATGTCGAAGAATTTCTCTGCCTCCATTACCGCGCGTTCCTCTTCTGAAATCGCGCTTTTATCTGTGTTGGAGTTTTCTATGTTGGAATGTGCGTTTGTTCCAACCGATGACACATGTATTGGAGCCGCAGGTCTAATTTCAGCTACTGATTGGGATGCTTTTTCGTTTGAATCGGTATCTGACATTTTTTATCCTTAACTACTCATTGCGGGTTTTTATAGTTTCCGATTTGTTGTTTATCGGGACGGAGCGGTAATTGAAGCGTAAATGAAAGCGCGAAGCGACGAATGTGATCTTTTTCACATCACTCGGATTGTTTTACTGATGAATGGACGGGCGCAGTCCTGGCGCCATGCGCGATCGAATGCAAGGGATGTCAGTAATTGATAATCGTTGGCAGAAGTGCCGCAGATTGATCATCGTGTAGGCCAACGTTTTGAACGCGTAGTGCAGATCGCTGATTTGTTCGAAGCGACGCAACAAGCGCTTGAATTTATCTTCCCAAGCGAAGATACGTTCGATGGTGTTGAATCTCTCTTTAAAAATCTGCGCATCGAATAACGGCTTGCGACCCCGCTTGGTGGTTTTTCGTCCACGAGGATTCTCGTTGATGTTGGGAATCATGCCGCGATTGAAAATCGCTTTTCGATTCGGCCGACAAGCGTAGGTGCCATCTACACTCACAATGGCTCCTTGTAGATCAATGCCGATCGCCTGCGCAATGCGCGTCAATTGCGGCAGCGCAGCTTCTCGCAATAAGGGCGACTCGTTCCGGTCGCCTGGCGCCGACACAAAAGGCGCAATGACATGGCAGTTGCGATCGCAGAAGGCAACGACCTTATCGCCTTTCATTTTTGTGTCCGCTGAAACCGATGTTGTCGCCGCCTTTCTTCGCCGCGGTCGTTGTGCCGTCGCCATGAACAATGCGGGTGTCGAGCAGTCCCATGCAGTGCAGTATCCACACCGACGCCGTGAAGATGGCCTCAAAGCAACCTTCCGCCTCCCAGAAACGAAACATGCGATATATTCGCGTGCAATGAATTTCCGGTTGGCCGTTGACGTCTTTTTCGATCGGCAATTGTTCCCAGTGACAACCCATGTAAAGCAGCCGCAAGATGTAGTTGAAAATCGCATGCAACGACAGTTTAGGCAGCGGGCCGGAAGTGCCTAAAACAAAATGCGGCAAGACACATTCTTCAAACTCCTCTTCGACATCTCGACATCCAAAGCACTTGGATTTTAATCGAGTCTGCCCCCATCGCTGAAAAGCCGCGCCAGCAAACGATCCCAGACCAATTACTACACTGGCGGAAACCCGCAATGAGTAGGACGCCATGCCGCTATCACCTCTGACGTAAACAAAATCGTGATATCGCCTCGTCGTCGCAACGCGTTGTTGCAATGTCGCCAATTCGTCACTTGGTAACGAGACTTCTTGATCTTATCGCGGTGGCTTTCGCTATATTTGTAAGGCATGAGATTCTCGGTAAATTCGTTTGCGCAGAATCCTGCGATAACTTCCTGGCGCCAGCGAATTATTTAACAACTCAGATGCTTAGCATAAACCCTTTAAACTTGAAAAGCGGACTCTGAATTATTTTACGAGTGACAATGCTACGCCAATCACCCATAAACGATTTCACTTCAGAGACTCTTAAAAATCTCCTTTCTTTGTTGAAACAACATCTATTTTCCTCTCATATTCAGATTATGCTGTAGTTTATTGTGCCCTTAATATGTCGACAGTATATATTCCATCATTATAAAAACTCGATTTTGTCATTTTTTGAAACTATGAAAGTTGGCTAATGACTGGCTTCTTTCTACTGTTTGTTTTTCTGCTTCAATTATTCCGATTTCAGCTGGCGGAGTTGATGCAAGGAAGTTAAGTTCTTAGATGATTTAAACACGCAGCTAAAATGTTTGGCTTACCAAGAATTATTGTCTAAAAATTAATCAGGAAATACAAAAATGAATACGTTAGATAATCAACAATCAAAATCTTCCTCGAAAAAAATTCTTGTTGTTGGCGCAGGTCCCGCCGGCACAACAGCCGTCGGTGATCTGGCGAAGAAGGGGCATGAAGTTAGTTGTTGGGAAGCTAGCGGTGAAATAGGCGGCAGAGCAAATAGCATACTGGTCAAAGACGGTGATTTCGAAGAAGAAATTGACTATGGCGCCGTGGGTGCAATTGGAACACCTAATAGATGGCCAGTTATAGGAAGCATTTTAAACTCAATTGGAAAAACTTTCGGAGGATCTGTTGAACGAGTTTTAAAGGGTGATTATGCCGAGCTATTTAAATTGTCGGAACGCCATGGCTTGCAAATGATCAACTTTAAAACCGGTTCTTGTCTCTTCGATCGCGATGGCAAACCCGTTACGATGAATATTAAGGAAGCAGCTCTCCTTATTAAAGAAGTTTTGGACTACGCACGTCATTTAGCCAAATGGAACGTTCCACTTAGTGGGCCGATAACACAACCTCATCCTGATCTTTGCAAGCCATGGACAGAACTGGTGGAAGAAAAAGGATGGCATACGCTTCAGCAACAGGTGAATTTTTTTCTTCGGGGCGCCGGCTATCAAGACCAAAATGAAAACGGTGAAACCGTCGAGGACAAGACCGCGGCTGTATATGTCGCTCAGTATATGAACCCTGTAGCGTTGCTGAGCTTGGTATTTTCTGGAATCTCTGGATGGAAAGACGGCGCACAGGAAATGTGGAAACGAGAAATTCAAGAACTTGAGGAGAATGGAGTTGAGTTACGTATCCACCATCCATTGGCTCGTATTGTTCGTCACGAAGACAAAGTCGAAGCTTATTCAAGCAATGGTTATTGCGAATCATTCGATGCAGTCGTTTTCTGTTGCAATCCCAAACTCTTGATTCAAGAAGATGCCGATGGACAACGCATGCTACAAGATGCCAGCGCGGAAGAAATTGAAGTGTTTAGCAAATTACGTACAGTTGATTTGCGTACCATTATTGTCAAAGCAACAGAGCTTCCGGATAAAAATTTAACTAACCAATTTTCATTTATCCAAGATCGTATTGATGGGCAGCCAGGACATTTCTTTGGGTGGTTTAAAAAGAACAACCCTAATGTTTATGCGTTCTATGTCAATGGCTCTGGTATTTCTAAAGAAAAAATCATAGAAACTTTAGAGCGTGATGTGGAAGGCTTGGGCGGTAAAGTCGAAGAGCATTATGGTTATAAGGAGTGGAAAAACTATTTCCCCCATGTAGATCCGGAAGATATGGATTTTTTTCCTCGAGTTGAGCAGCTACAAGGCAAGGGCAACCTTTATTTCGCAGATGCTTCTTTATCGTTTGATGATATGAGAAGCACTGTCGACAAAGTCCGCTCTGTAACAGCCCGCATTCATAGAGATATCACCAGCGAAGAGAAAAGAGGCCAATCGGATACTCTTGTTGGCGCATTGGCAAGCATTCTTCAAAATGCGCCACACTTGCTACCGATTATTCTCAATGATCTAGCTACGCTCCAACCGCATCAGCTTGAAGCATTCCACGTGCGGCTGGTTGCTCCTTTACCTGTCGGGGTAAAAACAATTGTGGAAAAAGCGGGACACCTTGCTCAACAACTGAGTGTTTTTTTACCTCAAGCCGCGACTGCGCTGCCTAAAGCAGTGGCGAGCGCTCTGCAACAAGTAGCGCAAGTCAGTGTGAGCCCGGCAGAGAGAATAGCCAGCGTCGCTTCTTCGATATCGTCGACAGCAATAAACTCCGCTAAATCGCTCGCCGGCGCGATACCGGAATCAATATCCACTACGGTTTCCTCAATGCGGACACCTCTTGCTGATATAGTGCAGAAAGCGGCAAACGCTCTTCCGCAGCAGATCACCGACACGGCCCACTGGGGGAGCGAATTTACTAAATTTATTGCGGCATATATTACTCAAGCAAAAGAGCAAAGCAGCATTCTTTCCATGCAAAATAATAAACCTTCCGATCTGAGTTCTGATGAACTGCTGGCTCTGGATGGAGAAAAGCTTAGGGAAATTGCAGGTCATCAAGACGTTCATATAAGAAAATGGGATGGCAGTGGCACGTTTGACAAAATGTCTCTTGTTGAACATGTCAGCGAAAGGCCAACTTCAAGGGCGGCTTTTATCCGCGTCACAGGTGGTTCAAGCAGAGATACCGCTACAGTTTTCGAAGCGGTTACCGAAGCACAGCTCCTTGCTGCTGGAAAATCCATATCGGATATCCACCTAGGTAGTCGCATTCCGAAGCTAAAACTAGGGAACAATCGAACGTTAAAACATTGAGAGGTTTTTTAGGCAGTCAATCCGAAACTGAATGACTAAATTTGGATTTAAGGTAACTAAAGGTTGCAACAGATTTATCGGATACCGGCTGTACCTGAAATGAATCTAAAAATCGCAATTGGGTTAGCAATAATTTGGTCACGATTTAAGAAGACGCAACGAATTTTCATGAATCGTGGTTCATCTAAAATTAATTGCTCTGCAGTTTACTAAAAACCGCTGAGAACGGCCTTACTCTCCTCGGTTAGCGCTTCTTCCAATCGCGGAACTTAGGTCGAAGGCTTACTGCAAGTAATAACTGTCAGATCAAGTTCTGGCCACATGTAATAATTTTTCAGTAACGTCGAATGATCGCTTTCACAAAAATGGCTATTCGCTAATGAGAAAGCTATCTGGTTGATTTTAACATGGCGCTACCTGTCACACACCGACACTAGATGTCAGCAATCAGTCTTTATGTATAGCTATACATAAAGACTGTTATGCATATCTCCCGGTTATGA
>JAZKCF010000103.1:0-4491 GCA_040388195.1 Pseudomonadota bacterium | reverse complement strand
TAATTCCTCTCGCAAAAACCATAATTCACCGCGCTCGTCAATGCGTAAGTCCTACTTATGTCGAACCATTTATTAAAAGTGTTCCCAATTCTTGGCGACGGGATATGCATTATCTCGCCGCTGGTCTTTGGGCTGCACATTGGAGAGACGATCATTCCAGTGCATCAATGTCTATCGGGAAAGCGTGTGCTGTTTTCGATAGTGCGCGGCGGAAAAACATGGGGCAGGATGATCGAACAAAAACTTCTAGCACCGAGAAGCGGTTTGTAACTCTTCTCGATGCTGATTCCGATCAGCTGCCTCACAGACTTCGCCAAATGCTAGCTCTTCTTAAGGATCAAGCCATCGATTTTGAGTCTCTCTTGCAGGGGCTTTTGAAATGGAATGACGAACAGAAACATACCCAGAACGATTGGGCGCGAGATTATTACCGTAATCTTTACCACGAAACGAACGTAGAACAGCAAAACAATATGGAGATCAGTGAATGAAAACGATAATCGAGATTCATGCACTTCAAAACTTTGTACCATCAAACTTGAACCGTGATGACACCGGGGCACCGAAAGATGCTCTTTTCGGTGGAACCAGACGTGCGCGAGTGTCCAGTCAATGTCTTAAAAGAGCGGTGAGACAACATTTCAATCAGAAGAAGGACGAGGGTTTTTTTGGGGCGGATGAGCTTGCTGTTCGAACTAAACGAGTTTGTTTAGCGATTGCCGATTTACTCAAAGGAAAGCGTGAACAGGATGACGTGTTGGCTAAAGCAGAAATTGCATTGTCTTACGTCAAACTCAAAACAGCGGAAGGTGGGAAGACTCAATACCTTCTCTTTCTTGGGCAGCGGGAGATAGCAGGATTAGCTGATGCAATTCATGAGTATTGGGACCAGATTATTTCGGTAATAGAGGAGGGGGGCGAGAAGAGCAAGGGAAAAGGCAAGAAGGCCGCCGCCAACAGTGCACCGAAGGAAATTCAAGAGCGGATTAATTCTGTTTTTAATGGTGGCAAAGCTGTGGATGTGGCGTTATTCGGACGCATGCTGGCTGATATGCCCGAAAAGAATCAACACGCAGCTTGCCAAGTCGCTCACGCCATTTCGACTCATTCAGTCGAGCGCGAATTCGACTTCTACACAGCTGTAGACGATCGCCAGCCCGAAGATACTACAGGCGCTGACATGATGGGTACGGTGGAATTCAATTCAGCCTGCTTCTATCGCTATGCTGTGATCGACTGGGAGAAGCTGGTGGAAAATCTCCAAGACGATACGAAGTTAGCGGAAAAGGGACTACAAGCTTTTTTGGAAGGTTTTGTGGTGGCAGAGCCCACCGGCAAACAGAATACTTTTGCCGCCCATAATCCACCCGAGTTCATAGCTATTTCCGTCCGACGCAACGCTGCTCCACGGAATTTGGCCAATGCATTCGAGGCAGCCATCCGTGTGAAGAAAGATGAATCAATAACTAAAGAATCCGCTGTACGTCTGACTGCAAAAGCGGTTGCATTGGATAAGCTTTACGGGACGGTGATCAATTCTCGCTATGCTGTAGCCGAAGACGTTTTTGGTGAGAAATTCGATGCAACAGGGATGGGGATTAAAGAGGACAGCGTCGCGAAAATTATCGAATGGGCAGTGAGCGAAGCTGCTATCGGAGGGAAATGAAATGCCTACGCTGTTGCTTCGTCTAGTAGGCCCGATGCAATCTTGGGGTACTACCAGCCGCTTCGATAAGCGCGATACCGGAAAGGAACCGAGCAAGTCTGGCGTCGTTGGACTCCTTGCTGCCGCAATGGGGATTGATCGTGAGAACTGGCAAGACCTGGAGTCTCTGGCTCGACTCGGCATGGCCGTTCGTCACGATAGATCTGGAGTATCTAAGTACGATTATCAAACAGTCGGGCAAGGAACTGAGGAGGTAGTGAGCGCTGATGGAAAGATTCAGCTAAGGAGCCGAATGATTCTTGCAAATGGCAAATATCCTTCAGGTGATCATTTAGGCGAAGGGATTCAATCTTTTCGCCATTATCTTGCAGACGCTGCTTTTCTTGTGGCTCTTGAGGGCGGTGATCGAACTCTTTTGGAGCAAGCCCACGTAGCGCTTCGCAATCCAAAATGGCCTTTAGCTTTGGGGCGTAAATCGTATGTACCTTCCGAGCCGATCTGGTTAGACGGCGGCCTTCTGGATATCTCATTAAGAGACGCTTTGGCGCAGTGGTCGTGGATCAGTTCGAAGCGAAGAGGAGAAGATTATCCTGAAAAGTTAATGATCTCCTATGAGTCTGACGATGGGTCTGGTGCTCTTAAAATGGATCAGCCACTATCGTCGTTCGCTGAACGGCGCTTCGGAGCGCGGTTTATCCGCTCGGAGTGGATTTCCTTTCCTCAGGAGACGCCGAATGTTTTTGCATAGAATCCATCTTAATCCTCGTTGTAAAGAAGCTAGACGAGATATATCCGATCCTTATCAGCTTCATTCCACGCTATGTCGAGCGTTTTCTGAACCGGACAAGAAATGTCCGGAAGGCATGTTCATGTGGAGACTTGAGCGGGATTCCGATCCCGCTAAGTGGCCACATATTCTCGTGCAAAGTAGAGCAATTCCGAATTGGGCAGCTATCAGCGTACAGGGGTGGCTGGCAAATGTTGATCCGGCAATAGATCTGAGGGAGCGGCTTAAACTGAGTTCACTCACACTTGGGCAGCAATTTCGTTTCAGGCTGCGCGCTAATCCTTGCGTAACACGTGATGGCAAGCGCTTAGGGTTGCTCAGGTTAGAAGAGCAAGAAAAATGGATCGAAAGAAAGGCGCAACGGCACGGTTTTTCTATGCAGCGAATGACATCCTTCGATTTCTCGGCATGCTCGCAAGAGCGAGTGGATGTGCGGATTTCTCAAGAGCAAATGCTTCGAGGTAGCCAGCATTCAGGGAATGGCATTCGAATTTTTTCGGTACTGTATGACGGTGTTCTTACAGTTACGGGAACGGAGGAATTCAAAGATGCGCTGCGAGCTGGCATAGGTCATGGGAAGGCTATGGGGCTTGGTCTTCTCTCAGTAGCGCCGATTATATAAGGAAGGCTCTGCATCGGCTCCGCTCAAGCTTTTGACTGCCGAGGAGCCTAAAAGAGAAAGGGCGTTATGACACCATTCATGCCGCCAGAAGCATAAAATTCACATGCACCGCATCAATTGAAGAAATTTTCTAAATAGAATATTCCTTACTCAATAAGCATAAAGACAAAACCTAATGCTCCCCCCACTAAAACCAATCCCCATCAAAGACCGTCTCTCCATTCTCTTCATCGAAAAAGGCCATCTCGATGTTCTCGACGGCGCCTTTGTCGTGGTCGATAAAACCGGTGTGCGCACGCACGTTCCAATTGGCGGTGTCGCTTGTCTCATGCTTGAACCCGGCACGCGTGTTTCTCATGCCGCTGTTGCATTGGCTGCGCGCGTGGGAACCTTGTTGGTGTGGATAGGGGACGCGGGTGTGCGTTTGTATTCATCCGGGCAACCGGGCGGTGCAAGGGGGATCGTTTACTGTATCAAGCGAAGCTTGCGTTAGACGATGGTTTACGTCTCAAAATTGTTCGTCAAATGTATGCCATGCGTTTTGGCGAAGAGCCACCAGCTCGCCGTTCGGTTGAACAATTGCGTGGCATAGAAGGTGTGAGAGTTCGCGAAACTTATAAATTGCTCGCCAAGAAATACGGCGTGGAGTGGAAGGCGCGTAACTATGACACCAGTGATTGGGATAAAGGCGATTTGCCAAATCGTTGTCTTTCCGCCGCTACGTCGTGTCTCTATGGAGTGACCGAAGCGGCAGTGTTGGCCGCAGGTTATGCGCCAGCTATTGGTTTTATCCACACTGGAAAACCATTGTCGTTTGTATACGATGTGGCGGATGTGTATAAATTTGATACTGTCGTTCCCCTCGCTTTTCGTATAGCCGCGAAGAGTCCGCATAATCCTGAGCAGCAAGTCCGTCTTGCTTGTAGAGATGTGTTTCGCGAGTCGCGTTTATTAGAACGAATTATTCCTGGTATTGAGGAGATGCTTTCGGCGGGTGGGATTACTCCCGTTGCGCCACCTGAGGAGTCCGTATTGCCCGCTATTCCCAACGCAGAGTCGATCGGCGATGTTGGTCATCGTTCTTGAAAATGCACCGCCTCGTCTGCGAGGGCGGCTCGCGATTTGGCTGTTGGAGGTACGCGCCGGCGTGTATGTCGGAAACTACTCGGCTAAAGTTCGGGATCACATTTGGAATCAAGTTGAAGAGGGGCTCGAGGACGGGAATGCAGTAATGGCCTGGAGAACTAATAACGAAGCTGGCTTTGATTTTGTAACACTCGGCGTCAACCGTCGTATTCCGGTTGAATTGGATGGTGCCAAACTTGTTTCCTTCTTGCCAGAAGGGGATCAGGATGTTCTTTAACTCGATTCCGTAGTTTTTATTGTTTGACAATGTGCTTTCTTCACCTTGTCATG
>JAZKCF010000102.1:0-8585 GCA_040388195.1 Pseudomonadota bacterium | reverse complement strand
CGTCCCTTGTCCATGTATTGGTGACGTAAGCCGCTGAAACACATAAAGAGCCTTATTGTAATGAAGCTGAATAGCGCGTTGCAGGCCGATGTCATCCAGCGGCAGCACATCCGGCCGCAATAGATAAAAGATCAAAAACATTTCGGCAGTCCAGCGGCCGATACCTTTTACGCGAACTAAATCGGTGATGATTTCATCGTCTGTAAGCTGCGGCCATTGCTGTTCAACGATTAATCCCTCGTGAAAATGTTTTGCCAAATCGCGCAAATATTCCACTTTGCGTGCTGATAATCCAGCGGCACGTAGTTCGTCGATGGGGGAGTTTAATACCGAAACCGGCTGCACGGTGTTTACGGTTGAGACAAACCGTTGCCATACGCTTTCCGCCGCTTTCACGGAGATTTGCTGGCCGACAATAGCGCGAGCCAATGTTTGAAACGCATCGCCACGGCTGCGTAGCGTGATATCCGGATAAGATTTTATGAGTTTGCGAAAAACGTGATCTCGACGAGATAAATGCCGACAGGCTTGTTGCCAGTAGTCAGGTAACATAAGGGTAAAATGCCGCCAAATATTTCTAGATGAAAAGTACCAATAATACGTTAATCGCGATGCGCTGCTCCTACACCATACAAAATTTTGACCGCAGGGAGGCCATCTGAGAAGCGGCATCATTGCCTTCGCATTAGGCATACTACTCCTACAAACCCGGCCTGAATTACCTAGTGTTTGGTATTCCATCATCTTGCTATTGCCGCTTGTGCTGGTAGTCGCGATTAATGGCAAACAAAAGCTGGGTAAATACGTTCGTCAAGTTGCTTTGCTCGTGCTTGCTGCGGGTGTGGGATTTTATTGGGCTGCGGGTTATGCAGCTTTGCGTTTAGGTACTGAATTGCCGGTGAGTTTAGAAGGCCAGGACATTCGCGTCGTAGGCGTGGTTGCGACATTGCCCCAAATAAATGAGCGTGGCGGCCGTTTTGAATTCGATGTGGAGCGGGTGATTGGTGCCGACGCCGTTATTCCTCCGCATATTACGCTTAACTGGTATCGCGAACGGCAGGTTGAAATGGCGAAAGAAATACTGCCTTTCCATGCTGGTGAACGATGGGAATTGACCGTTCGCTTACATCGTCCACATGGCTCAGTAAATCCTTACGGTTTCGATGTTGAGTTATGGGCGCTGGAAAATAATATTCGCGCGATCGGTTATGTTCGCCCAGCTGATGAGAATCGTCGTTTGACGGATTTTGTGATGCGTCCCAGTTATGTAGTGGAACGAGCGCGCGAATCCATTCGTAACCGCTTTCTCGACGTGCTTGGCGATAAACCGTACGCCGCTGTTCTTGTCGCTCTCACCATCGGCGATCAATCCGCTATTCCTCAGGCGCAGTGGGCGATCTTTTGGCGAACGGGCGTGGGGCATTTAATCAGTATCTCCGGTTCCCACATTACGATGCTCGCTGCAATCATCGCCGGGCTAGTCGGCTGGTTGTGGCGACGAACGTCGTTGAGTCTGCATTTACCTGCGCACAAGGCAGCAGCGTTAGCGGGATTTTCTGCCGCATTGATTTACTCATTGTTAGCCGGTTTTTCCGTGCCGACTCAGCGCACGCTTTATATGCTAACCATCGCAGCACTTGCGCTATGGTTTAATCGAATGGGATCGGCGAGCCGTCTGTTGGCATTAGCGTTGTTGCTGGTTTTGCTGATTGATCCTTGGGCCGTTTTAGCGCCGGGGTTCTGGTTGTCTTTCGGTGCGGTTGCGGCGATTTTTTATTTGACGTGTAACAGACGAATGGAAGAGCGCTGGTTTGCCGCTGCTGCGCGTACGCAGCTGGCGGTGACGATCGGTTTGATTCCGTTGGTGCTAGGGTTGTTTCAGCAAGTCTCTTTGGTTTCACCCATTGCGAATGCGTTTGCAATTCCCGTGGTGAGTTTTTTGATTGTTCCGTTAGCGCTGTTAGCTGCGATAGTACCGTTCGATTGGTTGCTGTCACTGGACCACGGCATTACTACCGGTTGTGTCGAGATATTAAATTGGCTCGCAGCTTGGCCGAATGCTACTTGGGAAAGTCATGCGCCGCCGATATGGGCGGTGTTTCTTGGATTGATTGGCGTAGTTTGGTTACTGGCGCCACGTGGATTGCCGGCTCGGTGGCTCGGTGTGCTTTGGATGGCGCCACTGATTTTTATAACACCGGAACGACCAACCAAAGGCGCGGTATGGGTCACTGCTTTGGATGTTGGCCAAGGATTAGCTGTTGTTGTTGAAACGCAAAACCACACTTTGCTTTACGATACCGGTCCCAGCTGGGGCGGCGATACTGATAGCGGTAGCCGCATTATCGTTCCTCATTTGCGTGCTAGCGGCATCCGTGGATTACAGGGAATGGTAGTCAGTCATGCAGATAAAGATCACAGCGGTGGAGCGATTTCCGTACTAGATAATGTCGGTGTCGACTGGTTGCTTTCTTCGTTGCCGGAAGACTCTGCTATTGCTACTAAGAACAAACGCGCAACACGCTGTCAGGCAGGTCAGCAGTGGCAGTGGGATGCGGTGAGTTTTGATGTTTTGCATCCGGCAGCAGAGGCATACCTTGATGACAATCGGAAAACCAATGATCGCAGTTGCGTGGTGAGTGTGAAGTCGGCATATGGCACATTACTTCTCACTGGCGATATCGAAGCACTTTCCGAAGCAGCGCTACTTAATCGTTCCGGCGAAAAGCTTCGTGCTGATGTGTTAGTGGTTCCCCATCATGGTAGCCGCACATCGTCGACCGAGGCATTTGTGGTCGCCACCAGTCCTAAGCTAGCGATCTTTACCGTCGGCTATCGCAATTCCTTTCATCATCCTCGACCGGAGATAGTCGCTCGCTACACCGCTCATGGTGCGCGGATTCTGCGCAGTGATTACAGCGGTGCGATTGTGGTGAAAATGGAAGAGCAGGGCATTCAATCCTTAGAATGGCGTGAAACGGAGAAGCGCTATTGGCGCGATATACCTAATAAAACAAGCATAGACCAATAGACTTCTTTCGTAACGGTAGCGAGCGGATGCCGTGTTCAGGATAACCGAGTAACTAATTCGCTACTTACGGCTTCGTGCTTTTGCAATCAGTGCTTTTAGCGCATCGCCCCCGACTGCTCCACGCTCTAGCGTATCGCCGACGATAAAGGCTGGCGTCCCTCTAACCCCAAGCGCGACTGCGAGTTCGCCGTTGCGTTTGATTTGTGCCTCGATCTCGGGTAAGTATGCGGCCGTTTTTAGCGCTGCGGCATCAAGCCCAATAGACGTGGCCGTTGCCATAATTGTTTCTTCGGTTAGTTCTCCATTCATCGTCATCAAGGCTTGATGGAAGGGTTCATACTTGCCTTGTTTGTTTGCCGCGAGCGCCATACGTGCAGCAAGGAATGACTCTTTGCTAAGAATGGGGAATTCCTTATAAATAATCCTGACCTTTTTGTCTTCCTGCAAAATCTGATTCAGCGTCGGCACAACTTTCTTGCAGAAACCGCACTGATAATCAAAAAATTCCACTATCACCACGTCACTGTTTTTATCGCCAACGCTGGGTGAATCGGGATCTTTGAAAATATCGTTATGCCTTCCTTTGAGTATTTTTTGTGATTGCAGCTCAGCTTTTTTATTCATTTTATCTTCGGCTGCTTGCAATACTTCAATAAGGAATTCGGGATTCTTCAGAAGATAGTCACGTACCACGCCTTCGATGGCTTTTCGTTCGGCGGGTGTGGGGGCTTCAGCAAAAGAGGCGGTTGGTTGTGATAGAAACAGTATCGGCAAAACCGTCGTAATCAAGTTGCGACGAAGGAATGCTGGCAATAATGAAATCATGGCAATCGACTCTCTTTTAAGGGTAAAAAATGGATTGCGACTATTAGTCATCGATAAGCTAATTAAGCCAGCGAATGATCAAAGAATTTATCATAAAGTTCAATCACTATGACGGTATTTAAGCTTTAACTAGCAATGAATCCCAGTTAAGCAGTAGCATGCATCGAGTCGGTGCGGGGCTATTATTAATAAGCATGTAGGCGCGCTGCTAGGTCCTCAATCTCATCTATGGTTATTACAAATATGGAAAAATTCCGAATTGAACGTGACGCGTTCGGCGAAATCGAAGTGCCGGCGGAACATCTTTGGGGGGCGCAAACACAACGCTCTTTACATCATTTCCATATATCAACCGAGCATATGCCGGACGAATTAATTGCATCGTTGGCACTGGTAAAACGCGCAGCTGCAAAAGTAAATCGTGATTTGGGCTTACTAAGTGACGATAAGGCGAACGCGATTATCCAGGCCGCGGATGAAATTCTGGATGGCCGTCATGCGGGAGAATTCCCGTTGTCAGTTTGGCAAACCGGTTCCGGTACACAGACTAATATGAATTTGAATGAAGTTCTTGCCAATCGCGCGTCCGAGCTTCTTGGCGGCGAGAGAGGTGAATCGAGGCTTGTTCATCCGAACGATGACGTGAACAAGGGGCAATCTTCCAATGATGTTTTTCCGACTGCGATGCATGTGGCTGCGGTGCGGGGATTAAGCCACCGGTTGATTCCTGCTGTGAGTGCGTTGCGCGATACGTTTGCCGCGAAAAGCGATGCATTTGCCGACATCGTCAAAATTGGCCGCACGCATTTGCAGGACGCTACGCCGTTGACCTTCGGTCAAGAATTTTCCGGGTATGTCGCGCAATTGGGTTACGGATTGACGCATATTAAGGCGTCGTTGCCACATGTTTGCGAGCTTGCACTAGGCGGTACGGCGGTTGGAACAGGGCTGAACACGCATCCAAAATTCGCCATCCTCGTTGCGGAAGAACTTGCGCAGCTCGCGGGTTTGCCATTCGTTTCGGCGCCTAATAAGTTTGAAGCGTTGGCTACTCATGATGCGTTAGTGCATGCGCATGGCGCATTAAAGACGTTGGCAGCTTCACTGATGAAAATCGCTAACGATATTCGCTGGCTGGCATCGGGACCACGTTCGGGGCTGGGTGAAATAACCATTCCTGAAAATGAACCGGGCTCATCGATTATGCCCGGCAAGGTGAATCCGACGCAGTGCGAGGCACTTACGATGGTCTGTGCGCAGGTCTTTGGCAATGATGTGGCGATTAACATTGGTGGCGCTTCGGGGAATTTCGAGCTCAATGTATATAAGCCGCTCATCGCTCATAATTTTCTGCAAAGCGTCCGGTTACTAGCGGATAGTTGCGTAAGCTTCAATGAATATTGTGCGGTAGGTATTGAGATAAACCATGAACGCGTCGCCCAATTAATGGGGAATTCGTTGATGCTAGTCACTGCTCTGAATACACATATCGGATACGACCAGGCAGCCGAAATCGCCAAAAAAGCGCATCGTGAAGGAACTACACTACGCGATGCTGCACTAAGCTTAGGATACGTTACCGGCGAACAGTTCGATCAATGGGTACGGCCGGAAGAAATGACGGGCCGTAATTAGCTTTGCTGCTTGCTGGAAATGTGGTCGTTGCAAATTTTGAGACGTGCGAGGGGTAATTAAGCCCAGGCATAGAGTAAGCTCGTAAAATATACTTTAAATAACGCATCTTCATTTCTATTGTGATTCTGACCCAACCCTTTTCTCAAGACATTACCTCCTTGCAGAGTAGTTCCGCGATTGACGCCATTGCTGCGCGCTTTAAAGATGCAGAGCGCAGTTCGATCTTGGTTGCAGCGCAATATCTTCTCACTTTGCACGCACATGAAAATCTTGCCGCAAAAATCGATCAAGACATTGTCGCCGCGGAAATACTTATTGGCCTGAATTTGGACTGCGATGCGATTGTCGCAACGTTGTTACGTACCGTGGCGGAACACTATCGTCCCGATCCATCTGCCGGGCCGAAAGCACCGGCGACTACTGCCGAATGGTTAGTGGCTACCTTTGGTCGCGAGGCGGCGCGCTTGCTACAAAACGCGCAAAAAGCCAGACAGATCGAAGCACTGACGATTGAAAACAACGAACCTAGCAGTGAAAACGCCGCGCGTCTTGAGCGCTTGCGAAAAATGCTGCTCGCTATGGCGGAGGACATTCGCGTTGTGTTCATCATGCTCGCCGAACGTGTTTCTCAAATGCGAGTGTTATCCACCGAATCGCCAGAAGTTCAGCAACGTACAGCGCGCGATACCATGGATTTGTTTGCTCCTCTCGCTAATAGGTTAGGCGCCTGGCAGCTCAAATGGGAATTGGAGGATTTATCTTTTCGCTATCTTGAGCCGGAGCGCTACAAGCGGATTGCCAAGCTTCTTGATGAGAAGCGGGTGGCACGCGAGAAATTTATCGCCAGCGTGATGACGCGCTTACAGGAAGAATTGAACGCTGCCGGCATTAAATGCGAGCTCAGTGGTCGGCCTAAGCATATCTTCAGCATCCATAAAAAAATGCAGAAAAAAGATGTGAACTTCGACGAGCTTTACGATATTCGCGCAGTTCGCGTACTGGTGCCGGAAATCCGAGATTGTTATGCCGTATTGGGGCTGGTGCACGATATATGGGAGCCGATACCGAGTGAATTCGACGACTATATCGCCAAACCGAAGGCGAACCATTACCGGTCATTGCATACGGCGGTCATCTCTGAAGGTCAAACGCTGGAAGTGCAAATTCGCACCTTTGAAATGCACCAAGAGTCTGAGCTTGGCATGGCGGCGCATTGGCGTTACAAAGAAGGCGGCAAGGTAGACAAGGCATTCGATTCTAAAATCGCTTGGCTGCGGCAGATACTCGATTGGAAAAGCGATTTGGCTGCAGCGGGTGCGTTGCCCGAAAAACTGAAGTCAGGTTTATTCGATGAGAGCATTTATGTGCTAACGCCCGACGGACGGATCATCGATATGCCAGCAGGGTCTACGCCGATCGATTTTGCTTATCACGTTCATACCGATCTTGGCCATCATTGCCGTGGCGCAAAAGTTGACGGCGCTATCGTCTCTCTCAATTACCGATTGCAGAATGCGCAGACGGTCGAAATCATGGCTGCGAAGCAAGGTGGCCCCAGCCGTGATTGGCTGAATGCGGAACAAGGTTACCTCGCTAGCCCACGCGCGTTGGCGAAGGTGCGTCATTGGTTTAAGCAGCAGTTTATCGAGCAAGAAATTGTCGTCGGACGTTCCATACTTGAAAAAGAATTGGCGCGTATTGGCGCTACCGGACAAAATCTGGAAAAACTTGCGCATGAACTTCATTGCCATACAGTGGATGAAATGCTGGCGATGATAGGGCGCAGTGAGATTACGCCGCGTCAAATCGATTTGGTTCTGGCTCCTCAAACGGTTGTAGTGCCTGCACCCGCGGCATTACTCCCGGTTGCTGAGCAAGCAAGTGTGCCGATGTCCAGTGGTGTGCTTGTGCTTGGTGTAAACAATATAGCGACTGTTCTCGCTAAATGTTGTAAGCCGGTGCCGCCTGATCCGATTATTGGTTTTGTTAGCAAAGGGCGCGGCGTTACTGTTCATCGCGCTGATTGCGGCAATGTTATGCAATTGGATTTGGCGCAGCGCGAGAGGCTGATGCCGGCAAGCTGGGGCAAGACAGGAGACGCACCTTTTTCCGTTGATTTCGAGGTGGCAGCAATCGATCGCCAGGGTTTATTGCGCGATGTGTCGGAAGCAATTTCGCGCGAAAAAGTCAATGTTACTGCGGTGAATACGATGACTAAAAATAATCAGGCATCGATGCGATTTACGATTGAAATAACCAAGCTGGATCATCTAGTTCGAGTATTGAAGATGGTTCAGGAAGTGCCGGGAGTGGTCAGCGCGGTGCGACGATAGTGGCATTCAGTTATTGATTCGCTTTTTCAAAATGACATTCATTGGCTAAATTG
This sequence comes from Pseudomonadota bacterium, assembly GCA_040388195.1. Lineage (GTDB taxonomy): Bacteria > Pseudomonadota > Gammaproteobacteria > Burkholderiales > DATLHW01 > DATLHW01. The sequence goes on along the minus strand of JAZKCF010000102.1, from coordinate 708 downwards.
AACAATAAGTAATATTGCCGCTAACGTCATCCCTGCTGTCGTAAGCCAACCGGCGGCTCGAAGTCCTTTCGGAATTACAAACTCTCCCATTACATCTGCGTTGACCGCCATCGTCATCATTACAAATAGTATCGGCACAGAAATCACGCCGTTAATGACGGCACTCCAAAACAACGCTTTAATCGGATCGATTCCAACGAAGCTCAAGCTAGTGCCGACGACGGTCGAAATCGCAATGATCGAGTAGAAACCTTTGGCTTCATATGGTTTCCGGGCTAATCCGATCGGCCACTTCAGTGCTTCGCCAGCAGCATAGCCGATAGACCCGGCTAATACAGGAACGGCAAGAAGGCCAGTGCCAATAATTCCCATTGCAAAAATACCGAATGCAAATTCTCCGGCAACCGGACGCAAGGCTTCGGCAGCTTGTGTTGATGTTTGAATATTGGTGATCCCGTGCGCATGCAAGCTTAGGGCTGCACTTAGGATAATGAAGAACATGATTACGTTGGAAACAGCCATGCCGATATATGTGTCGATCCGAATGTTTTTGAATTGTGTATCGGCTTGTTCGGGGGCTTTTTTCACGGGAGCTTCATCGGGAGCAACTAGTTGCTCTTCTATAGCTGTTGCGTTCTAAATTGGATCAATGAAGATGATGTTTAAAGAGCGTATCGACATCACATCGAAATTTTTTACGGCTTGCTT
>JAZKCF010000101.1:0-18992 GCA_040388195.1 Pseudomonadota bacterium | reverse complement strand
TTAATGGATAGGTCATAAATATAGCTTAGACCAATTTAAAGCACCCTAGCTATAGACGCCCTTGTTGTCATAAACTTCCGGTGCTCCCCCTTTGGGCATTGGCAGGCTCGTGATACAGTGGGCTAATCTAGTTAGTTATCTTCCATTCTAAATATTTTGTGTCCGTGTGAATCCAACTGCTCAACAAGTACTCCATTCTGTTTTTGGTTATCCAGTTTTTCGAGGTGAACAAGCCAATATTGTCGACCATGTAATTAATGGTGGCGATTGTTTGGTTTTGATGCCGACAGGTGGCGGTAAGTCACTTTGTTATCAAATTCCAGCGCTTGTCCGTGAGGGCACCGCGATTGTTATTTCTCCACTGATTGCTTTAATGCAAGATCAAGTTGAGTCGCTGTTGCAACTTGGCGTAAATGCTGCCTTTCTTAACTCGTCATTAGATGCAAAGAGCGCTTACGACATCAAGCAACGATTATTACAAGGTAAGCTGAACCTGCTTTATGTCGCTCCAGAGCGTTTGTTAACACCACGTTTCATGTCGCTGCTCGAGCGTACCAAGATTAGCCTTTTTGCCATCGATGAAGCCCATTGTGTATCTCAGTGGGGGCATGATTTTCGCCCTGAATATCGTCAGCTCTCTGCGTTGCATGAGCGTTTCCCTACTGTTCCCCGCGTCGCATTAACTGCAACAGCTGATGCGCCCACGCGGAATGAAATTATCGAACGTCTTGGGTTGGCATCTGCGCGGCATTTTGTTTCCAGTTTCGACCGGCCCAATATTCGATATCGTATAGTTCAAAAGGCTGATCCTCGTCGGCAGATTGTTGATTTTTTATCCGATCACCCAACCGATGCCGGCATTATTTATTGCCTCTCTCGCAAAAAAGTTGATGATCTGGCCGCATTTCTGGTTACCAAAAACCTACAGGCATTGCCTTATCATGCTGGGCTTCCCGCCACCACGCGTAGTGAAAACCAACGGCGCTTTTTGCAAGAAGAAGGCATCATTATGGTTGCAACCATCGCTTTTGGCATGGGTATAGACAAACCTAATGTACGATTTGTCGCACATCTCGATTTGCCTAAAAGCATCGAAGGCTATTACCAAGAGACTGGGCGAGCAGGGCGTGATGGGCTCCCGGCGGAAGCGTGGTTAGCCTACGGCCTTTCAGATGTTGTGACATTACGGCAAATGGTGGATAGCTCGGAGGCAAGCGAGGATCGCAAGCGCTTGGAGCGGCAGAAATTAGATGCGTTGTTAGGTTTTTGCGAAGCCACGCGCTGCCGGAGGCAAACCTTATTGCAATATTTTGGTGAGAATTACTCCAGGCCCTGTGGTAATTGTGATAATTGCCTTGAGCCGCCACAGACATGGGATGGCACTGTCGCCGCGCAAAAAGCACTGTCTTGTGTGTACAGAACAGGTCAACGCTTCGGTGTCGGTCATTTAACAGATGTACTGCTTGGCAAGGTTACAGACAAGGTCACGCAATTTTCTCATGAAAGGCTTAGCACCTTTGGTGTTGGGGAGGAGCTTACCGAATTGCAATGGCGTGGTGTTTTTCGCCAATTAGTAGCGAGCGGAGTACTCACGGTGGACCTAGAAGGCTACGGTGGGTTACAGCTTACGTCACTGAGCAAGGCGGTATTGAAAGGTGAGCAAACAGTAATGTTTCGCCAAGAGGCTAAGCGAAAAGAGAAAACTAAAAAGCAGCCTAAAGCTATGCACCGTCATGGTGGCGTGGCCCCTGAGGACGAAACGTTATGGGAAGCTTTACGTAATACCCGTCTTAAGCTGGCTCGTGATCAAGGCGTGCCCCCGTACGTAATTTTCCATGATGCTACATTGCTGGAAATGATGGCGGCGCGTCCGCAGGATTTATCGGAATTTGCCGAGATAAGCGGTGTTGGCGCACGTAAACTTGAGCAATATGGGCAAGTGTTCTTGGAAGTATTGAACGCTAGTATGGCGAATGCAAAATAGCTGTAACCAAAAAATTTAGATATTTTTGCCGTACTGAGTAGCGTTAAATTAAAGGCAGTTGCGTGAACTGCATTCATTTTGTATTGCCAAACTGACGACTATATTCTTCAAACGCATTCAAATATCTAGGGAACACAATTCCTATAGGTAAAAGTTAGAAGCTATCTGGCAATAAAATGTGTAAGCTCGTTTTATTATTAGGTAGCTTCTTAGGCCCAAAAATACAATTTTTGAGGAGCTTTGATGAACGCGCCCCATCCCATTTCGCTAGAGGACAAGTATCTTCTTGACTCTGGTCGCATTTATCTCACTGGCACTCAAGCGCTAGTACGGTTACCCATGATCCAGCGTGCTCGCGACGAGGCCGCAGGGTTAAATACCGCAGGGTTTATTTCAGGCTATCGTGGCTCTCCTTTAGGTGGTTTCGATTTGGCGCTATGGAAAGCCAAGAAGTATTTAGAGAAGTATCACATCCATTTTCAGCCCGGCGTAAACGAAGAGCTGGCCGCGACAGCGGTCTGGGGGTCTCAGCAAGTTAACTTGTATAGAGGTGCTAAGTACGACGGTGTCTTTGCCATGTGGTACGGCAAAGGTCCTGGTGTTGATCGTTGCGGCGACGTTTTCAAGCACGGCAACGCTGCCGGCACGTCCAAACATGGTGGCGTGCTGCTATTAACGGGTGACGACCACGCTTGTAAATCCTCAACATTACCGCACCAGAGTGAACATGCATTCGATGCGGCAATGATCCCCGTGCTTTATCCCGCCGGCGTACAGGAAATCATCGAGCTTGGCTTGCACGGTTTAGCAATGTCCCGATATTCCGGTTGTTGGGTTGCGTTCAAACTCGTCTCGGACACGGTCGATTCTTCAGCTTCCATCGACATCGATTTGTACCAACCACAAATTTTATTACCCGATGATTTCGACCAACCATCAGGCGGCATGAGCATTCGCTGGCCCGACGCGCCAATGGAGCAAGAGCTTCGATTGCAGCACGATAAAATCTATGCGGCGCTTGCTTATTCACGGCTTAATAATCTTAATCGCATTGTTGTCGATAGCCCAAGACCACGGCTTGGCATTATTTCAGCCGGAAAATCCTTCTTGGATGTAATGCAAGCATTGGAAGATTTAGGCATCGACGATGAGCATGCTGCCGAAATAGGCATTCGAGTATATAAGGTAAGTATGCCATGGCCGTTGGAGCCCGACGGTGTGCGGCATTTTGCCGAAGGGTTGGAAGAGATTTTGGTGGTCGAGGAGAAGCGTCAGCTCCTTGAGTATCAAATGAAGGAGCAGCTTTACAATTGGCGAGAAGATGTACGACCGCGGGTAATCGGTAAATACGATGATCGTGGCGAATGGGATATTCATCGCGGCGAATGGTTGCTACCCGCAGCGGGCGAATTAACCCCAGCAATGATTGCGCGCGTGATTGCGCAGCGCATTGCGAAGTTCTATACGTCGGATCGCCTCAAAGCGCGCCTTGCATTTCTAGAGGCTAAGGAAAAAGCGCTTGCTGTGCCGCGAGAACGAATTCAACGCATTCCTTATTTTTGCTCGGGTTGTCCGCACAACACATCCACCGTCGTTCCCGAAGGGAGCCGCGCAATGGCAGGGATTGGCTGCCATTACATGGTGCTATGGATGGACCGCAACACGCAAACGTTCACCCAAATGGGAGGGGAGGGCGTGCCGTGGATTGGTCAAGCGCCGTTTACGGAAGAATCGCACGTGTTTGCGAATCTTGGCGACGGTACTTATTTTCATTCCGGATCATTAGCGATTCGCGCGGCAGTGGCGGCGAAGGTCAACATGACCTACAAACTGCTGTTCAACGATGCTGTTGCGATGACCGGCGGTCAGCCGGTTGATGGATCACTAACAGTCCCGCAAATCACTAAACAGCTTGAAGGCGAAGGCGTTCGTAATATTCAAGTTGTGACCGATGATCCGGAAAAATACACCGATGCAGATTTTTCTCCGTTTACAAAAATACATCACCGAGACGAATTAAACCAAGTCCAACTGGAACTCCGCGATACGCCTGGTGTTTCTGTATTAATCTACGATCAAACCTGCGCGGCTGAAAAAAGACGCCGGCGCAAACGAGGCACCTATCCCGATCCAGCCAAACGCGTGGTTATCAATGAGGCAGTTTGCGAGGGTTGTGGCGATTGCGGCGCGAAGTCCAATTGCTTATCAGTTGTTCCTTTAGAGACGGAATTTGGCCGCAAGCGTACGATCGATCAGTCTTCCTGCAATAAGGATTTTTCTTGCGTAAAAGGATTTTGCCCTAGCTTTGTCACCATCGAAGGTGGTTCGCTCAAAAAACGTAAAGCGGCGTTAGTTGATGCTGACACGTTCGGCGACTTACCGACGCCAATGCTCACGCCAATTACACGCCCTTATAACATCTTGGTCACGGGCGTTGGTGGTACCGGCGTTGTGACTATCGGCGGCATCCTTGGCATGGCGGCGCACATCGAGGGAAAAGGTGTAGCCGTTCTTGACATGACTGGTCTCGCGCAAAAGGGCGGCGCAGTTACTTCTCACATACGTTTGGCCAACACGCCGCAGGATATTCACGCGGTACGCATCGCGGCTGGTGAAGCCGATCTTGTACTGGGATGCGATTTAGTTGTCGCCGCGTCGGACGAAGCATTGGCGAAAATGCAGCTTGGCGTGACCCGAGGTGTAATTAACAGTTATCGTTCGGCGACTGGAGAATTTACCCGTAATCCTGATGCGAAATTTCCAGCTGCCGGCATGCATGACGCTATTTTGGACGCTATAGGCGATGAGAAAACTGATTTCGTCGATGCGACTGAGCTTGCGACTTCGCTGCTCGGTGATTCCCTTGCTACAAATCTATTCATCGTCGGATACGCTTGGCAAAAAGGACTTATTCCGATTTCAGTTGATGCCATTCTTAACGCCATTGAATTAAACGGTGCGGCTGTTGATGCAAATAAAAAGAGTTTTTTATGGGGACGGCGAGCTGCTTATGATCTACCCGCAGTGGAACGCTTTGCTAAGCCTAAAGACGCATTACCTACGACCCAGCAACTTTCGACAACACTCGATGAGGTGATCGGTCGTCGAGCCGAATATCTGACCGCTTATCAGGATGCAGCCTATGCTGAACGCTACAAAAAATTGGTCGAGAAGGTGCGCGAAGTAGAAGGAAAAAAATGCAAAGGGAATACAGAACTTGTTGATGCTGTTGCTCGATATTATTTCAAGTTGCTTGCATATAAAGACGAGTACGAAGTTGCCCGGCTATACACTGATGGTGATTTTCTGAAACGAATTAACGACCAGTTCGAAGGCGACTTCAAACTGGTTTTCCATTTGGCGCCGCCGATACTGCAAGAGAAAAATCCCAATGGTGAACCGATGAAGCGCACTTTCGGTCCCTGGATGTTGACAGCGTTTAAACTGTTAGCGAAATTGAAAGGATTGCGAGGCACTAAATGGGATGTCTTCGGATATAGCGAGGAGCGTAAGCTGGAGCGGGTATTAATTACGAATTACGAGAAAATTATCCAGGAGTTGTTGAACGGTTTGAATTCTACTAACCATGCCACAGCAGTCGCGATTGCTTCGATTCCCGAGCATATCCGCGGCTTTGGGCATGTGAAGGCGCGTCATTTGGAGGAAGCTAAACGTAAGCAGGCGCAATTGCTTGCCGATTTCCGAACGCCGGCTGAGTTGAAATCAATTAAGGTCGTTGCTGCAAAAATGCCTTGTCTTTAAATAAGGAGCAGGAAGCCCATGACCGAGCAGAATCGTTACTTGATGTGCAGGCCATCGTATTTTGATGTCGCTTACGTAATCAATCCGTGGATGCAAGGAAACTTGAATGGGACGCTGCTGCAGCGCGCGGCGGATCAATGGCAATCGTTGCATGATCTTATGTGCCAACGAGCGAAAGTTGAACTGGTAGAACCACGCCCCGGTTTACCAGACATGCCTTTCGCTGCTAATGCCGGCTTGTTGCTTGAAGATACTGTGATCCTCAGCCGTTTTCTTTATCCCGAACGGCAAGGCGAGGAAGCGCATTTCGAGCGTTGGTTCTATGACCAAGGATTGGCGGTTTTAAAGTTGCCGTCAACGGTTCCATTCGAAGGGGCGGGCGATGCGTTATTTGACCGCAAACGCGCAGTGTTGTGGACCGGTTATGGTCATCGATCCAGCTTTCATGCCATGCAGTACATCGCTCGCTGGCTTGCGATGGAAGTGGTGCCACTTAAGCTCGCCGATCCACGTTTTTACCATTTGGACACTTGTTTTTGCCCGCTGGAAAATGGCTATCTTATGTACTATCCAGGCGGGTTCGATCAGGATTCGCAGAATCTGATTGCTGCGCGCGTGCCATCGTCACATCGAATTATTGTCGCAGAGGAAGACGCCTTAAACTTTGCCTGTAATGCTGTAAATATCGGCGATACGGTTATTCTGCATCGAGCAAGCGATGCATTACGCGAACAATTGTTACGCGTAGGATTCTCCACGATGGAAAATGAGCTCGGCGAATTTATGAAGGCGGGTGGTTCGGCGAAGTGCTTAACGTTGCGCCTTAAAGAACCCAGGATTGCATGAGAATACAGACTAGGATTTGTTTGTGTTATATCCAGAAAATTTAACTTGAAAACCTGTGTCGGTAATTTTCACTGACGCCATTCCGCCGATGGGAATCGTAATTTTTTCTCGTATGTGCCCGAACGGTAATCCGGTGAGAATGGGAATAGGCAACAGCGCGCGTAGCGACTCGATAACTTCGGTCATCTGATACGGATATCGACTCTTCTCGCCAGGTTTACATTCTTCAAAATCTCCCAGAATCAGCGCCTTCTGCCTGCCTAAAATTCCCGCATGATAAAGCTGAAAAATCATCCGCTCTACCGCGTAAGGCTCTTCCGAAACTTCTTCCAAAAATAATATTCCTCCCTCAATGGCAGGAATGTAGGGTGTTCCGACAAGATTGGTGAGCAGACAAAGATTGCTTCCCCACAAAGGCCCTTCAATTATTTGCGGCGCGCAAGTTTGGACACAATTTGCGATTTCAATGGTATGCGTTGATGCAGCAAGCAATGGCCAGAAGTTATCTTCCATGAACGCACTAACATTGCCATTGCCGAAGTCCGACGCTGCCATCGGGCCAGCAAAAGTGACAAGATTACTTTGCGCTAGCGCCGCCAAATTGAACGCTGTGAAATCACTAAAGCCGACAATGATTTTGTCGGTCTTCGCGACCGCCGCAAAATCGACTTGATTCAGAAATCGCGTCCAGCCGTAACCACCGCGCGCGGACATTAAGATGTCAATGGTCGGATCAGCAAGCATTTGATGAAAAGCATCCAAACGCTCTTGGTCAGAACCGGCAAAGTAACGCCATTGGAACGCCGTTTGCGGCGCGACAACGACGCGATGACCTTTGGCTTCGAGAAAGGCGACTGCCCGGCCAAGTGCTTCTTGATTGACCGAGCCTGATGGGGCGCACAGCCCGATAGTGGCTGGACCAGCCAAGCGCTTAGGCAGTCGCAACTTTGTTTCCACTCCTGTTACCGTTGCGATTGTGCGTCAATGACCGAGAGAGCCGTCATGTTAACAATCCGCCGTACTGTCGCTGTCTGCGTAACGATATGTACCGGCTTTGCACAGCCAAGCAATATAGGCCCGACAGTAATGCCATTGCCAGCCGCAGTCTTCAGCAAATTGAAGGCGATATTAGCGGCGTCCAAAGTCGGCATGATGAGTAAATTCGCGTCGCCTTTTAACCGCGCGTTGGGGAATGTCGCCATTCGTATACTTTCGGAAAGGGCTGCATCGCCGTGCATTTCTCCTTCAATTTCCAAATCAGGCATCGCTGTGGTGATGAGCTCTAAAGCTCGACGCATTTTATGTGACGAAGGACTGTCGCTAGTGCCAAAGCTAGAGTGCGACAAGAGCGCGACTTTGGGAACGATGCCAAAGCGGCGAACTTCTTCCGCTGCAAGCGCAGTCATTTCGGCAATTTGTTCCGCAGTAGGATCAAGATTGACATAAGTATCGCAAATGAACACGGTTCGCTTTGGCAGCATGAGCATGTTCATTGCGTAGAAATGATTAACTCCCGGTTTACGTCCAATCATTTGATCAATGTAGTGCAGATGCAAGTCATAGCTGCCAAATGTGCCGCATACCATGCCGTCCGCTTCTCCACGATGAATCATCATCGCCCCAATCAGCGTATGACGACGGCGCATTTCAATTTTGGCATAGGGTTGCGATACACCGCGTCGTTCGGTTAGGCGGTGATATTCTTGCCAGTATTCACGGTAACGCGGATCGTATTCTGGATTAATCACTTCAAAATCCACGCCTGGTTTTAAGCGGAGATTGAAACGTTCGATGCGGCGTTCAAGAACTGCAGGACGGCCAACCAGTATCGGTTTGGCTAATTTTTCGTCGACTACGCCTTGCACGGCTCTCAGTACTCGTTCGTCTTCGCCTTCCGCATAAACGATGCGCTTTGGATCCTGTTTGGCACGAGCGAAAACCGGTTTCATTACCAGGCCGGAGTGGTACACGAATTGATTCAAACGTTGCTGGTAAGCGTCGAAATCTTCAATCGGTTGCGTAGCGACGCCACTTGCCATTGCTGCTTTGGCGACTGCGGGCGCAATTTTTACAATGAGCCTTGGATCGAATGGTTTAGGAATAAGGTAATTAGCACCAAATCCAGGTGCCGATTCGCCATACGCGGTGGTGACGATATCTGATTGTTCAGCCATCGCCAGATCAGCAATGGCGTGTACGGCAGCAAGTTTCATTGCCTCGTTAATGGTGGTAGCGCCAACATCGAGCGCGCCACGGAAGATAAACGGAAAGCAAAGAACATTGTTAACTTGGTTGGGGTAATCGGAGCGTCCCGTTGCAATCACTGCATCATCTCGCACCGCCAATATTTCTTCGGGAAGAATTTCCGGCGTCGGATTAGCTAGCGCCAAGATCAACGGCTTTGCCGCCATGCGCTTCACCATATCCTGCTTAAGTACGCCACCAGCTGATAGACCCAAAAAAATATCCGCGCCTTCAATTACTTCGGAAAGTGTCCGCGCATTGGTTTCGACGGCATAGCGTGCCTTATTGTCGTCCATCTCTTCGGTGCGGCCTTTATAGACCACGCCTTTGATGTCGGTGACGATAATATTTTCCATCTTGATGCCGAGTGCTACCAGCATGTCCAAACAGGCAAGCGCTGCTGCACCTGCGCCGGATACAACGACGCGTGCTGTACTCACGTCCTTGCCGACTACATGTAATCCATTTACTACAGCCGCGCCGACGATAATCGAGGTGCCGTGCTGGTCATCGTGGAAAACGGGGATCTTCATCCGTTCGCGTAGTTTTCTTTCCACATAGAAACATTCCGGCGCCTTGATGTCTTCGAGGTTGATGCCGCCGAAAGTGGGTTCCAGTGCGGCAATGATGTCCACCAGTTTGTCGGGATCGTGCTCGTTTATTTCGAGATCGAATACATCAATGCCAGCAAATTTCTTAAATAAAACGGCCTTGCCCTCCATGACCGGTTTGCCGGCGAGCGGGCCGATATTCCCCAGGCCAAGTACCGCCGTGCCGTTCGTGATGACGGCGACAAGATTGCCTCGCGACGTAAGATTACGCGCTTCATTCGGGTCGGCGACAATCGCCTCGCAGGCAGCTGCTACTCCCGGAGAATACGCGAGCGCTAAGTCTCGCTGCGTGGCGAGCGATTTAGTCGGAGATATTTCAAATTTGCCGGGAATAGGTAGACGATGGTATTCGAGGGCGGCTTTTTTTAGATCGTCGAGCATGGGGAATCGAACTCTCAATAATGAAAAAATGAAGATACGGCGTACGTCAGGCAGAAATTTTTAAAACTCTTTCTTTGAAGAGTATTGCTCCTTTATCGAGGAGGGAGTTTCTAAAATATAGTGCAGAATTTTCTGATGCTTCCTGACCTGAAGTGGGTCTTTGAGAGGAAGCGTACCGCCGCTATGGTAAACTTTCAGGCAATATTTTGCGAGTTGGAGCGGCGAAAACCTCATGTCTGGTAATACCTTTGGAAAATTATTTTGCGTAACTTCATTCGGCGAGAGCCACGGTCCTGCCATCGGTTGTGTAGTCGATGGCTGTCCGCCTGGATTGGCCATTTCCGCCGAAGAAATTCAGAATGACCTCGATCGCCGTAAACCCGGCACGTCACGCCATGTCACCCAGCGTCGCGAACCGGATACGGTCGAAATTCTCTCCGGCGTATTCGAAGGCAAGACGACCGGTACGCCAATCGCGTTGCTGATTCGTAATCAAGATCAGCGTTCCAAAGACTACGGAAATATCGCCGAAACCTTTCGCCCAGGGCATGCGGATTATACCTACTGGCAGAAATACGGCATTCGCGACTATCGTGGAGGAGGGCGTTCCTCCGCACGTGAAACCGCAGTCCGCGTGGCAGCTGCGGGAATTGCCAAGAAATGGTTGCACGAAAAATACGGCATCGTCATTCGCGGTTATCTCGCGCAATTGGGCGATGTTGCTATTCCGTTCAAGAGTTGGGATGTTGTTGGCGATAATCCCTTTTTTGCGCCGGACGCGAGCATCGTGCCGGATCTGGAAAAATACATGGATGCGCTACGCAAATCGGGAGATTCTTGCGGTGCTCGTATTAATGCGGTGGCGGAAAATGTGCCGGTAGGCTGGGGTAACCCCGTTTATGACAAGCTTGATGCCGATCTTGCTTTTGCAATGATGAGCATCAATGCAGTAAAAGGTGTCGAAATCGGCGCCGGATTTGCCTCGATCACGCAAAAGGGCACCGAACACAGTGATGAAATGATTCCTCAGGGATTTCTTTCCAACAACGCGGGCGGGATTTTAGGTGGTATTTCCACTGGCCAGGATATCGTCGTGAGCATTGCCATCAAGCCAACCTCCAGCATTCGCCTGCCTCGTCGGTCGATTGATAAAGCCGGCGAACCCGCTATTGTTGAAACACATGGCCGCCATGATCCTTGCGTTGGTATTCGTGCTACGCCGATTGCCGAAGCCATGTTGGCGCTGGTGCTGATGGATCATGCGCTCCAGCATCGAGCGCAAAATGCTGATGTGGTTTGCGATACGCCTAAGATTCCTGGGCACGTTCCGCAAGAATTTGTCGATCAATTGCGTGCTGTCGCGCCGGTAGAGGATCCCGAACCCGACGAGGCATGATGTGTGCCTATGGTCCCTTATGGCATAATTCAGGGCTTCACGGTATTTACATCGAGTTAAATCATGGCAGCGCAAACCCTTTACGACAAGCTTTGGGAGCGGCACGTTGTTCACGAAGAGTCGGATGGCACGGCACTTATCTATATTGACCGGCACTTGGTGCACGAAGTAACGAGTCCACAGGCGTTCGAAGGGCTGCGCTTGAACGGTCGCAAGCCATGGCGTAACAGTTCTATCCTTGCTACGGCCGATCACAATGTGCCGACCACCAAAGGCCGGGAATTAATCGCCGATCCGATTTCGCGTCTGCAAGTAGAGACGCTTAGCGACAATATTAAAGCGTTTAAAATTTCCCAGTATTTTCCAATGAATGATGCCCGTCAGGGAATTGTTCACGTCATCGGGCCGGAGCAGGGCGCGACTCTGCCTGGTATGACTGTAGTGTGTGGTGATTCTCATACCAGCACGCATGGTGCTTTTGCGGCGTTGGCATTCGGTATTGGCACTTCTGAAGTGGAACATGTGCTGGCAACGCAGTGCTTGTTAATGAAAAAAACCAAGGCAATGCAAGTTAAAGTCGAGGGCGCGTTGTCCAAAGGCGTTACGGCTAAAGACATCGCCTTGGCGGTAATCGGCAAAATCGGCACGGCTGGCGGTACGGGCTATTCCATCGAATTTGCCGGCTCGGCAATTCGTTCGCTGTCCATGGAAGGGCGGATGACTCTTTGCAACATGGCGATTGAGGCTGGCGCTCGCGCTGGTATGGTCGCGGTTGATGACACCACGCTGAATTATCTGCGTAATCGGCCTTTTTCTCCGGGGGAAGATCTTCGAGAAAGTGCTGAGGCTGACTGGCGCACTCTGACGTCCGATGAAGGTGCAGCGTTCGATAAAGTGGTCGAGATTAACGCGAACGATATCGCTCCTTTGGTCACTTGGGGTACCTCGCCGGAAATGGTGGTAACTATCAATGAGCGAGTGCCAGACCCGGCGCAATTCAGCGACCCGGTGAAGCGTCAAGGCATTGAGCGCGCGCTTGCGTACATGGGATTGAAGGCTAATACACCAATTAAGGACATTACGCTCGACAAGATTTTCATCGGTTCTTGCACCAACTCGCGCATTGAAGATCTGCGTGCAGCAGCGGAATTTGTTCAGGGCCGTCATATAGCCGCCAATATTAAGCTCGCGCTGGTTGTGCCGGGTTCAGGATTGGTGAAATCTCAGGCTGAAAAAGAGGGCCTGGACAAAATTTTCATTGATGCTGGCTTCGAATGGCGTGAGCCGGGCTGCTCCATGTGTCTGGGTATGAATGACGACAAGCTGAGTCCAGGTGAGCGGTGCGCATCGACAAGTAACCGGAATTTCGAAGGTCGCCAAGGCCCAGGTGGTCGCACGCATTTGGTGAGCCCACAAATGGCCGCGGCGGCAGCGATCGCGGGGCATTTTGTTGATGTGCGTGAATTGATTTGAAGAGATAGAGTTATTAATGGAAAAATTTAATCAACTTGAAGGATTGGTTGCACCGCTTGATCGAGCCAATGTCGATACGGATGCGATTATCCCCAAGCAATTCCTGAAATCGATTCAGCGTGCCGGTTTCGGTCCGAATTTGTTCGACGAGTGGCGTTATCTCGATCATGGCGAACCTGGACAAGATGCGACTGGGCGTCCTAAGAATCCTGATTTTGTATTGAATCAGCCGCGCTATCAGGGCGCGCAGATTCTGCTTGTCAGGGAAAATTTTGGTTGCGGATCAAGCCGGGAACACGCACCGTGGGCGCTGTTGGGTTATGGCTTCCGCGTCGTAATCGCGCCAAGCTTTGCGGATATTTTCTATAACAACTGTTTCAAGAATGGCTTGCTGCCGATTGTATTGCCGGCGGCGGTTATGGATCAGTTGTTCGCTGAGGTAGAGACCACGCCTGGTTATCAACTGAAAATTGACTTGGCCGCGCAGACAGTCATTAGCGCTACAGGGATCACTGCTTCATTCAATGTGGACGAGTTCCGCAAATATTGTTTGATCAACGGCTTCGACGATATCGGTCTTACATTGCGTCATGTCGATAAGATTAAAGCTTACGAAGAAAAGCGGCGCATAAAAGAGCCTTGGCTTTTTACTTGAAGATAGTTTTTGCCTTAACGGAAAAATCATGAAAATTGCAGTTTTGCCCGGCGACGGAATTGGTCCGGAAATTATGGCCGAGGCGCTAAAAGTCCTCGCAGTACTAAAAAAAGAAGGCCTTGCCATTGAAACTGAGTCGGCACTTGTTGGCGGCGCGGCGTTCGATGCTACGGGCGATCCTTTACCGGAAGCGACGCTAAAAACTACCAAAGACGCCGATGCGATCCTTTTCGGCGCGGTGGGCGGCCCAAAATACGACGTGCTGCCACGTGAAAAACGGCCAGAAAGAGCGCTTCTAGGTATTCGGAAAGCGCTTAATACTTTTGCGAATTTGCGTCCGGCGATTTTGTATCCAGAGTTGGCCGGCGCATCCAGTCTAAAGCCGGAAGTTGTAGCGGGTTTGGATATTTTGATCGTGCGAGAGCTGACCGGAGATATCTATTTTGGCGAACCCCGTGGCATCGAGACACGCAATGGTGAACGCGTGGGTTTTAATACCATGATCTATAGTGAATCGGAAGTTCGCCGAATCGCGCATGTTGCGTTTCAAGCAGCGCGAAAGCGTGGTCGCAAGCTTTGCTCCGTCGATAAGATGAACGTGTTGGAGGCAACTCAGCTCTGGCGCGATGTAGTAATCGAAGTGGGAAAAGAATATGCAGATGTAGAGCTTTCTCATATGCTGGTGGATAATTGCGCAATGCAGTTGGTGCGAAATCCTAAGCAGTTCGATGTGATTGTTACCGGTAATATGTTCGGCGATATTTTGTCCGATGAAGCGTCCATGCTGACCGGATCTATCGGTATGCTGCCGTCCGCGTCATTGGATGAAAATAACAAAGGTCTTTACGAACCCATTCATGGGTCGGCCCCTGATATCGCCGGCAAAGGACTAGCCAATCCATTGGCGATGATTCTTTCCGTGGCGATGATGCTCCGCTATACCTTTAATTTGGCTGAACCGGCAGTTCGTATTGAAAGTGCGGTGAAGAAAGTGTTGAGCCAAGGCTTGCGCACCGGTGATATTTTTGAGCCGGGAACGCAAAAGGTAGGTACGCAAGCAATGGGTGACGCGGTAGTGGCTGCATTGTAAATTTATATCTATTTTAAAGTTCGTATCTATTCTGTACGTTTAATAAGTTAAAGGTCCGATGATGAAGCGGGTTGGTTTGGTGGGATGGCGAGGGATGGTTGGTTCGGTGCTGATGCAGCGCATGCAAGAAGAGAATGATTTTGCGCTTGTCGACTCCGTCTTTTTTTCTACCTCTCAAGTGGGAGGGGCTGGGCCAAAGATTGGCAAAGATACGCCACCACTAAAAGATGCGCGCAACATCGCCGCGTTGAAAGAGATGGATGTCATCATTTCTTGCCAAGGTGGTGATTACACCAGCGAGATCTTCCCGAAACTGCGTGGTGAGGGCTGGAAGGGGTATTGGATTGATGCGGCGTCTACGTTGCGGATGGAGAAGGATGCAGTCATCATTCTCGACCCGGTCAATATGCCGGTTATTAAGCAGGCGATTCGCAATGGTACGAAGAACTATGTCGGCGGTAATTGCACCGTTAGCTTAATGTTGATGGCCCTAGGCGGGTTATTCAATAACGACCTGGTGGAGTGGATGACCGCAATGACCTACCAAGCGGCTTCTGGCGCTGGTGCTCAAAACATGCGTGAACTACTTCAGCAAATGGGCGCAACACACCGAGCAGTAGCGAATCTTTTAGATGACCCGCAATCGGCAATTCTCGACATCGATCGTGAAGTGGCGGGGACTTTACGCGATGAGGGTTTTCCCAAAGCAAATTTTGGCGTACCTCTTGCCGGTAGCCTTATTCCTTGGATCGATAAAGACTTAGGGAATGGCCAGAGCAAGGAAGAATGGAAAGGCCATGCCGAAACTAATAAAATTCTAGGGCGAGACGATAGTCCTATTCCGGTAGATGGCCTTTGCGTACGTATCGGCGCAATGCGTTGCCATAGCCAAGCGCTTACAATTAAGCTTCGGAAAAATGTCCCTCTTGATGAAATTGAAGGTATGCTTGCTTCGGCTAATGATTGGGTAAAAGTTGTTCCCAATCAGCGCGAATCGAGTATGCGTGATCTGACGCCTGCGGCAGTAACGGGGACGTTAACCGTGCCGGTCGGAAGGTTACGAAAGCTTGCCATGGGGGACGACTACCTTTCGGCGTTCACTTGTGGTGACCAATTGTTATGGGGCGCGGCTGAACCGCTCCGACGCATGTTGCGAATCCTTATCGAGGATTAAACAGTATTGAAGGTTAAAGTAGCATGCATGCTGAAACCTTCTAATGGCTTTTCTTATGTTGTAACCGAGAGCTAACCTAATATTCTTCACATCTCTAACTTTTTGAGTTTATTCAGAAAGTAATTCATAACAAAAAGAACGGCGGAAAAACTGGTTCTTTTCCTCGTAAGCTGATGTGGATGTTTAGATTGCTTTTGTAAGCCTATGATGTTAGTCTGAAATTTCTATATCCGTTTGAAATTTTGAGGGGCAGATGAAAACAAACAAACTGATCCTGGCTTTAGTCGCGGGAGGGTTGATCGGGCTGGCATCCGGGTCCTCGTTTGCCGCCGGCCTTGGTCGGCTGACGGTGCATTCGTCCCTTGGGCAACCGTTACAGGCGGAAATCGAGTTATTGTCGATACAAAAAAACGAGATGGAAACATTAAGCGCGCGCGTTGCGACGCATGATGCTTTCCAAGAAGCCAAGATTGAGTATTCGCCCGCCCTGCAGGGAATCAATTTTAATATTGATACTAAACCGAATGGGCAGCCGTATTTACGCGTTACTAGCAACCAACCGGTAAATGAACCGTTTGTCGATATGCTGGTAGAGCTAAGCTGGGCTGCAGGCCGCTTGGTACGCGAATTCCCATTACTATTAGATCCACCAGGATTCAACACAAACAAAGCACCGGCAGTTGCTGCTGTCGTCAGTCAAGCGACTCCACAACTGGAAAAGCCGACAGCCGATGTGCGCCGAGCGAAGTCTGCTCCCTCCACTTCTGCATCGTCTGGCGCAATATCTGATCAATACATCGTTAAACCTGGCGAAAGCCTTTCCAAGATTGCCGGCAAAGTAAGATCCAAGGGAGTTAACCTTGATCAAATGCTGGTAGCTCTGTTCCGCCAAAATAAGCACGCATTCATCGGCGACAATATGAATCGGCTTAAAGCACGCGCTACTCTCCATTTACCAAATGCAGACCAAGCCAACGCGATATCGGCAGCTGAGGCAAGAAAAGAGATACTTGCGCAGTCGAGCGATTGGAACGCTTATCGTGGCAAACTCGCTGGTCAAGTAGCAACCGGCGCGGCAAAACCAGGTGTTGCCTCGCAAAGTGCCGAGGGCAAAATTGGCAAAGCGGTGGTTGAGCAGCCAGCATCATCTGCTGCCGCACCTAAGGATGTATTAAAGATATCTAAAAGTGCAGGCAAGGCCCAAAACGAAAAGGTTGCTGCTGAAGATAAAACTAACGCACTGCGTGAAGACGCAACGGTGCGCGAGAGTCAAACGAGAGAGGACAAAGCTCGCATTGCGCAATTGGAAAAAAATATTGCGGAGATGGAGCGTTTGTTAGCTCTTAAAAACCAAAGCATGGCGGAGTTGCAGAAACAGGCTGATTCGGCGAAATTAGCTAAAGCTGCCGCTCTCATCTCAACCGAAAAAAAAACGGCAGAGCCAGTACCCGCTCCAGCGCCCAAGCCTAGCGTAGAGCCTAAACTTAGTACGGAACCCAAACCGGAGCCGGTGGTTAAACCCGCGCCGGAAGTTAAACCAGCCCCAGAAAGCAAGGCGCCGACCGAAGTCAAACCCGCACCGGAAGTCAAAGCTCCCACTGAAACAAAGTCTGTGTTTGATACCAAGCCCGCGCCTGAGGTTAAACCAGCCGATGCATTGTCAGCCGAAAAACCTGCACAGAGCGAGCCCGTAGTTCCTGGAATTGAGAATAAGCCGAAGCCCGAGCCCAAGAAAGTCGCTCCGCCGCCGCCAGAACCGACCTTTATGGAAGGATTGATCGAAGATCCGACTTATATGATTGCCGGGGCAGGCGTTGGCGTACTGCTCTTTGCATTACTAGGTTATGGCGCTTACAGAAAGAGAGCTGCTGCCTCTTCTACTCCTAAAGGGACGACCAGTTCACTTGCCAGTGATCTTAGGTCCGGCGGTTCGCCGAATGCCAAATCGAGCGGCGTAGTGGATACAGGTAATAGCTCTTTCCTTACCGATTTTGAAAAAACCGGCCCTGGGATTATCGATGTTGAAGAGGTGGATCCGGTTGCCGAAGCCGAGGTTTACATTGCCTACGGGCGTGACGCGCAAGCTGAAGAAATTCTTAAAGAAGCGATGGCGAAAGATGCCAGCCGTCACGAAATACCACTCAAGCTGCTCGAAATTTATTCAACCCGCAAGAGTGCGTCGAGTTTCGAAGCGCTCGCCAGACAGTTGCATGAGTCTATCGGCTCAAGTCATCCAATGTGGGCTCGAGCCGCTGATATGGGGCGTCAACTAGATCCCGCAAATAGTCTCTACAGCACTACCGAAAATGCGGCCGAACCAGCAGTTACTTCTACTGAAGCGCCGATTTTTGCAGCGGCCCCCGAGATTCCTACTGAGCCGGTAAATATAAGCATTCCGCAAGTGTCTGAGCTGGCTGCCCAAGAGCCGAGTTTCCATGCGCCAAAGAGCGAAGAGCCGACCCTTCAACAGCCGGTCGCTCATCAGGTGGCAGCGGCACCGATGGACGACTTGGATTTTGATTTGGATCTGCCTTCTCCAGTAACGCCAGCGGCTAATGTAGACGTCGCATTACCTCATGCTGATGCTCCGCTCGACTTTCCCTTGTATCAAGAAGACCCCTCTGCTCCCAAGCACTCTGTTGCCGAGGCGGAAAATAATAGCTTGGATTTCGATCTCGGTGGCTTAGATTTGCCTAAACCGGTACCAGACAGACCAGAGCCACCTGCTGCTGATCAAACGATGCTGGCAAGACCGAAATTCACCGCGCAATTTACGGATGATGATCTTGACTTGTCAGACTTCAATGCCGGGGAAAGTGCATCGCAAACGGTTGATGTCCCAAGTGCCGGCGTATCTGCGCACGAGCATGCTCATGTACCTTCCGCACCTGATGTGTCCTTACCCGATCTCTCCTTGGATATTAGTGCGCCCGCTGCACCCGAAATTAGCGCACCAATTATTCCGGCCGCGATAGATACCGCGTCGAAGCGTCCTGCACCTTCGCTCGACTTGGGCGGATTGAATCTCGACATGACACCTGCCTCGCTTTCGTTGGAAAGTGAACCTGACGCTAATATCGATAGTGAATGGCATAGCGTTGCCACTAAGCTTGATCTAGCACGGGCTTATTTGGAAATCGGGGATAAAGATGGCGCACGGGAAATTCTTCAGGAAGTGATTCAAGAAGGCGACGGTGAACAAAAGCGCGAAGCTGAAGAGCTGAGCACTAGTATTGCCTAGGATGTTCTAGCTGTCGTTTTACTCGATTTTCCTAAGCTATTTTTAGATTATGTTCCGCCACCCAGCTATTGTCTGGGTGGTTTTTTATGTGCGCCCAGCATGGGCGCAATCTTGGAGGTGAAAGTCCTCCCGTAA
>JAZKCF010000100.1:0-11020 GCA_040388195.1 Pseudomonadota bacterium | reverse complement strand
ACCTACTGGGCCACTAAAATGGGCCTCGTTGCACTTGGACATTGAAACCGCCGTCTTTATTCATGATTGTGTCTCCTAATAAATCAAATGACGAATGATTATGTTGTCTACAGGTAGCGTGCGCAGCCTATAGACAACAACATACATTTATTTCAGTTGCATATCGTTCTTTACCGACGTAACACCATCTACATTGCGAGCGACTTCCATTGCCTTGGCAATTTTTTCATCGGACCCGACAAAACCACTTAGTTGCACGACGCCTTTGTAGGTTGCAACTTTGATTTCCGAGATACTAAGCATCGGGTCGCTGACGATCGCACTTTTTATCTTCGTCGTGATAACGGTGTCATCGACATACTGCCCCGCACTCTCCTGATTTGGAGAGGCCGCAAAACTCATGAGTGGGCTTAGCATTGCGGTAATGATGAAAGTAGAAATCCATTTAATTTGTTTCATGATTCAACCCTCCCGGTAAATTCAAATATGCGGTTAGTGATCGCCTAGCGAGACAGACGACCTGGATTGCTGATATTGCCTACAGCGAACCAGTCGTAATCTTAGTGCCCTTCATTTCAATATCGACGCGGCGATCTGGTTGTAAGCAAGCGACAACCTTGGTATTGTGCGCCCCTTGGCAATCGCCCACTTTGGTGACCGGCTGTGTTTCGCCCTTACCTTCAGCATCGACGCGGCTCGCCTGGATATTCTTACTTACTAGATAATCCTTCACTGCGTGTGCGCGACGTTCTGACAACTTCTGGTTGTATCCATTGCTGCCGAATCGATCAGTGTGACCAGTGGCTACAATGGTGTCGTATGTCGCCGCGCCATTGAGTTGTTGCACTAGCCCGTCCAGCATCGTTTTACCCTCTGGCTTCAGTTCGGACTTGTTAAATGCGAACAACGCATCTCCAGAAAAACTAATTTTTTGTGGCAAGACCTTTGCCGCAGGCGTAGGCTCTACCACCGCGACTATCGCAGGTGCTGGCACAGGCGCTAGAACAGCAACAGGTTTAGCAGTCGGATCACATGGCTCCTGACCGCGCGCTGGCGTCCAGTCGCTGTCTCGCCAGCACAGGCCGGTACCGCTGGTGATAATACTGCCGCCTGTGTTATCAACTAAATAGCCTTGATTCTTCGAATCTTGAGATGCGGCCATGGCGGTAACAGGAATCAACGTCGTCACTGCAAAAGCTGCCATAACAAATCGGGTAATTGGTTTCATAGTGTTTGTTCCTTAATTGGATTTATGTTCGAGAAAATATCTGGGCGAGAGGCGCTGCCGAAAGATGCTTGGCGGATCTAGCCTGGGATAACGCGTTAGCCACTTAATATTACGCGTCGATACATGCAGAATATGCTTGAATGCATAGATCGTCTGTTCGCTAGCGTACCAACTGTAAGAATGATTTGTACGTGCAATACAATTTCCCTGGCAATTCCAGAAGAGATAAAGAATAACCGCCCCTATGTGGGATACCGTACAGACAACGCGCAGAATATTCTCCATTCGTGCTACCCTGTTGGCGTTCCACTCTATTTGCGCAGCCAATGCAGTGCCAGAGGTTGGATCAAAACTTCGGAACTCGCCTATGCTCACGCCTCATAGTACGACGCAAAATCATCTACTTGCCGCTTTACCCACTGCCGAGTTCAATCGACTATCACCCCATTTGGAACTGATTTCGATGCCACTCGGCGAAGTGCTTTACGAGTCTGGCGGCCAGTTGCAGCACGTTTATTTCCCCACCACCTCCATCATCTCGCTACTTTATGTTTTGGAGGACGGCGCATCGGCTGAAATCGCGGTAGTGGGCAATGAAGGTTTACTCGGTATTTCGCTATTCATGGGCGGCGATACGACGCCCAGTCGCGCTGTGGTACGGAGCGCAGGTTACGGCTATCGCCTGAACGCGCAATTGCTGAAGCAAGAGTTCAACCGCGCCGGCCCAGTGCTTCGGTTATTGTTACGCTACACACAAGCCCTCATTACACAGATGACGCAGACGGCTGTATGCAATCGGCACCATTCGATTGAACAGCAATTGTGTCGATGTCTATTGTTAACTCTTGATCGCCTGTCTTCAAATTCGGTGACCATGACGCAGGATCTAATAGCGAACATGCTCGGTGTACGCCGAGAAGGCGTTACCGAGGCCGCCGGGAATTTGCAGCGCGCCGAGTTAATCCGCTACAACCGTGGCCATATCGAGGTTCTCGATCGTCCAGGATTGGAAAAAGCGGTATGTGAATGCTACGCGGTGGTTAAAATAGAATTTGATCGACTTCTCTCGGATATTCCGCGAGTGGATACTTTCCATATTGTTGGGCAATCTCCCTCCCCTTGATATTCTGTCCGGTGCCAGGTAACTCTTCTAAGTAGATAAATCCAGAATATTCGCTTTCCCGATTACCTAAATAAATTTATCCAATGTGATGGGCAAATCGCGAATTCTGCGGCCGGTCGCGTGGTAAACCGCATTGGCAATTGCTCCGCCCACACCGGTAATACCAATTTCACCAATTCCTTTGACACCTAATGGATTCACATGCGGATCTTGTTCCGGGACTACCGTGATATCGATCTGCCGAATATCAGCATTGACTGGAATATGATATTCAGCAAGATTCGCATTGACGAATCGGCCATAGCGTAGATCGAGTTCGGACTTCTCAAATAACGCAAGGCTGATGCCCCAAACAATGCCGCCCACCAATTGGCTATGCGCGGTCTTTTCATTTAGTAGATTACCAACGCCATAAGCCGCGACTACTCGCGGTACGCGAATCGTTCCAAGGTCTTTATCGACATGGACTTCGGTGAATACCGCGCCAAAAGCATGCATTGAATATTTTTTCTTCTCGTCCCCCGCCTCACTGTCACCAAGCGCCTCGACCGGTCTACCGCCATTGCGGGCTATGACAGCCGCCACAGGTTCACGTTTTGTTTTGTCAGCACGCGATTGAAGCCAACCATTTTCGATCGTCATATCTTCCCTCCGAATACCTCGAAGCGGGGATTCCGTATCTGCTAATGCCAGATCGATGAGTTGATTGCGTGCCGCAATGCTTGCCGCTCGCACCGCCGGCGCTACGCTCGCAGCTGTTTGCGATCCTCCTGATACAGGTGCTTCGGGAAATGCGGTATCGCCAAGTTCAAAGTGTACCTGTTGAATTGGATAACCAAGCGCATCGGCGGCCACTTGCGTCATCACGGTGTAAGTTCCGGTACCAAGATCCTGCGAGCCTGATTGCACTAGTGCGGTTCCATCCGGCATCAATCGGACACGTGCAGCGGCTTTACCGCGATTCGTTGGATAAGTTGCGGTTGCCATTCCCATACCGACCAACCAATTACCGTCTTGCATGGAACGTGGCCGCGAATCACGACGCGACCAACCGAAGCGTTCCGCGCCAATTTGATAACATTCGCGCAACGACTTGCTAGAGAATGGTTTGTTTTTATCCGGATCACGCTCGGCATAATTGCGCAACCGTAATTCCACAGGATCGATACCTGTTTCATAAGCGAGTTCATCCATGGCACATTCCAACGCATACGTACCTGTTGCTTCGCCAGGTGCTCTTTGAAATGTCGGTGTACCTAAGTTGAGTTTAACCAAGCGATGCGATGTCGTCTGATTCGGACAGGCGTACAACATGCGCGTCACGATTGCAGAAGGCTCGGTCCAGTCTTCAATAAACGACGTATTGGAAATAACGCCATGGTGCATCGTCGTTAACCGGCCGTCTCGATTCGCACCAAGTGCCAGCACTTGTTCGGTTGTCGGGCGACCGCCAACGGGGCCGAACATTTGCGGCCGCTCCAGCACAAGCTTGACCGGTCGGCCAACTTGCCGTGCCGCCATCACGGCAAGAAGCACATGCGACCATGCCGATCCTTTACCGCCGAAACCGCCGCCTACATAAGGGCACACCACCCGTACTTTTTCTTCCGAAATACCTAGTGTCTTCGCCACGGTGCGACGTACGCCAGACACGTACTGCGTGGCATCGTATAACGTGAGTCGATCGCCATCCCATGCGGCTATAGTGGCGTGAGGCTCTATGGGATTATGGTGTTCCATCGGCGTGGTATAAGTTGCGGAAACGCGAAAAGTGGCTTCCCGTAATCCCAAGTCCATATCACCACGATGCGAATCAGCTTCAGACCCTTGCACTTTTCCCGGTGAATAGCCGTGTGATTTAGCGGTTGCAAAATTTAACGTCGCCGGTGCTCGTTCGTAATCTATTCGAAGCATCCTCGCGGCATCAATCGCATGCTCTAAAGTTTCAGCGATGACAACGGCAATCGGCTGGCCGTTATAGTGCACTTGATTGTCCTGCAACAATGAGAGCACGCGCCCTGCCGGTGGATCTATTGCCGCTTTACCGCCATCGGGTAATTTCGGCGCATTCAGATGCGTAAGCACGCTCAGCACCCCACGCGATTTTTCCGCAAAGCTAGTATCTATTTTCTTCACGCGTCCATTCGGCATCGTGCTTTGAACCATTACCGCGTACACCATACGCGGCAGCGAAAATTCCGCCGCATAACGGGCTTTGCCGCAAACTTTTAATTCCCCATCAACGCGGTTTAGTGGCTGTCCCGTGACACTCATGCGACACCTCCGGCTTTGCTCAATGCCCGAACCACGCTGCGCCGCGCCAGCTCGACCTTGAAGCGATTGTGTTCATAGGGATGCGCCCCGCGAACAATTTCATCCGCCGCAGCTTGCATGGAGGCTGCATTCAATTTCTGTCCAACGAGCAACGCTTCCGCCCCCGGCATCCGCCAGGGTTTATGCGCTACACCACCGAGAGCCAGCGCAGCGTTGCGTATTGTGTCTTCGTGCATATCCAACGCAGCAGCAACTGAGACAAGCGCGAAGGCATAGCTGGCGCGGTCGCGTACCTTTAAGTAATACGAATGATTTGCGAACAACGATGGAGGAAGATCCACCGCGACTATCAGCTCGCCTGGATTTAAGTTGGTATCGTGTTCTGGTGTCTCGCCGGGAAGACGATGAAAATTATCGATGTGAATCGTTCGTTCGCTAATAGCGCTGCGCACTCTTACGGTCGCATTAAGTGCTGCCAGCGCAACGCTCATGTCGGATGGATTTGTTGCAATGCATTGATCGCTGGCGCCAAGAATGGCATGCATGCGATTATGGCCCTCCAAGGCAGAGCAACCTGAACCCGGCACACGCTTATTGCATTTGTCGAATGCCGTGTCGTAGAAATAACAACAACGTGTTCGCTGCATTAAATTACCGCCGACTGTAGCCATGTTGCGCAATTGCGCCGACGCACCGGATAGCAGTGCTTGCGATAGCAGCGGATAGCGCTGACGAATCAGTGGATGATTGGCGACGTCACTATTGCGAGCCATTGCGCCAATTCGAACACTGCCATCGGGCAACTCGCTGACGTCCGCCATTTTGAGACGACTAACATCAATCAGGTGTTGTGGGTGCTCTACCCCGCCTTTGATTAAATCTAATAAATTGGTACCGCCGCCAATAAACATTGCGCCGGGCACCTCAGCCAAATGAACTGCCTCTTCAGCGCTATTGGCCCGTTGATAGGAAAATGGATTCATACCCTCCTTCCATTTTTTGTTGCGCGGTCACTACCGAATGAATGGCTTTTACGATGTTAGGATAGGCACCGCAGCGGCAAAGATTGCCACTCATTCGCTCACGAATTTCGTCGTCATTTATGGCCACGTTTCCTACGCGCACATCCGTTGTTACAGCGCTTACATCGCCACGTTGAATTTCTCCCAGCAGACTTACCGCCGAGCAAATTTGTCCAGGTGTGCAATATCCGCATTGAAAGCCATCGTATTCGATAAAGGCCGCCTGAACAGCATGTAAATGACCTGGTTGACCTAATCCTTCGATAGTGATGATTTCATCGTCTTCGTGCATCACAGCCAGCGTAAGGCAAGAGTTAACACGGCGACCATTCACCAGGACAGTGCAAGCACCGCATTGCCCGCGATCACAGCCTTTTTTGGTGCCCATTAATCCCATGTGTTCGCGCAACGCATCAAGCAACGTTACTCGAGGCTCCAAAAGAAGTTCGTGCTTATCGCCGTTGATGCGTAATCCCACTCGAACCGGCTCTGGAAAAGGGGGCGTTAAAGCGGTCGTTGTTTCGTTTGTACTGGCTACAGCGTTCTGGCTATGGAGAGATGAAACGAGGGGTGCGCCGGCTAGCGCGCTCGCCGTCTGTAAAAACTCTCGCCGGGTTATCGATAATGAAAAATCCTTTAGTGACTTCTTGGCATCACTTGCTCGACTCGATGGAGGACTCGGTACATTACGATCACTGTGCTCAGACTCCATGACGTGGCTTCCTCCGAAGAAACGTTGCCGAAAAGGCACCGCTTCAATCAATATGGATTTTGCAAATTAACTGGTAAGGTTTACAGATAACTTCGTAAAAAATGCCGAGCGTTTACCCCGAAGACCATTCGGATAATCAACAAATTGCAATATGACGGCATCGTTATAGTCAACTTAATGCATTAAGCATGCCATCAATAAGCCATGAGTTAGCTTTGTCGATTTTTAGTTAGCGCTCGTTCGTTATATGCCCTCTCACATCAGCGCAATAATCAGCTACGTCTTTCTACTTCCCAAAAATCTTCCCCATTGCTTTCCCAACCGCCTCCAATCCTTTTTGCCCTACCGTCCCCACCCCACTTCCAACACCCTTTAAACTGACTCCCAACGATTCCGCCATAGAAGATGCAATTCGGGTAGAAATATTTTCATTCACAGAAAAATTTGGATCGTTAATATCGCAGTCCAATGCAAACTTGACGGTGATTTGATCATTTTTATTCTTCATGAAAGCCATCACGGCTTGTCGAGGAACGCCCATGAAGCTTCCAAATGCACCCCCTGCGGATGAAAGTTCCAGGCCGGATAAGGTAATTACTCCTGGCGCGTGGAGACGATTGTGTTGAACGGTAGATTTCAGATCGAGGTCCAGCACGCCTTTATGCACACCAGTTTCTGACGCTTTAATCAAATAGGGCTGCAACGAAACGAGATCCACACCACTCAGCTTGGTGGTTAATGAAGAATCCTTACTTGCCATTTCCGCCCAACCAGCGATAGATAATGAACCATCACGGTTGACGCCTTTGAACGTTCCCTGCAATTGAAGCGGCGTACGACCTTTCAGCGTTGGCAGCTGCAAATCATTCACCGTCGCTTGCATTCGCTCCAGACGGAGCTTCCAAGGTGGGTGCGCGACAGTGGCATCGAAAAATTCGAGCACGCCACCTTTCAGTTTTATCTTCCCGATAAAAACAGATGGCGATGCCGATGCATCTTGCCGCACTGGTTTTTCAAGCAATCCAGGAATCAGCCGCAGTCGTCCGTCCTTTGTTCGCAAGACGGAGAGATAAGGTTCTTCAATGGTGATACTACTTACCCGATATTGAGACGAGAACAAACTACGCAAATCGGGAACCACGACAATTCGTTCCGCTCGCAGCGCATCTTGAGCAGGCCAAGCTTTCGGCGGACGAATACGCAAGCCAATTATTTCTACGCCAGCCCAGCTTAACTGAATCGACTGCACCTCACTGTCAGGCCCTAATGCTTCAACAATCTTGGCCTTAAGTGTTTTCTGCGCAAAATAAAAACCGACGGCGCCAATTATAAGAAGTGCAACTGCAATAATGACAGCAACAACTTTCCAACGTGTTTTTGTTAACCACACAAACAGGCGATTAAACATAGCGCACAGGTAAGCATCAACGTTATTTTGTTATTTGAGTGGAATTTTCTGATCGAGAACGGCAACCGCAGTAATAGCGTTATCCGGGCTGCCTTCGATAACCTTGTCTGAGTAGGTAAGATAGGTCAATGCATTACGCTTCGGGTCGACAATTCGAACAACCCGCACATGTTTAAAAATGAACGAAGCGCCCTCTTTGAATACTTCTTCCTGCCGTGGCAAAGGCGCAATAAATCGCAATGGCCCTACTTGCCGGCAAGCCACCGAAAAGCGGGATGGGTCTTTAGCAATTCCGATTGCACCTTTAATGCCTCCTGTTTTCGCACGGGAGATGTAACACGCCACACCTTCTACCGAAGGATCATCAAATGCCTCAACAACAATTTTATGATCCGGTCCGATGAACTTAAAGGCAGTATCTACTGCACCAATTTCTTCGGCTAACGCAACATTGCCCATAAACATCGGGACGATTAACCCAATAATAGTTTTCACTTTCACTTTCCTTTGCTAACTAATTCTAATTAAGAAGAGATTGTCGCTGTAGCAAACGAAATTACCAAGCAAAAACTGGAAGTCACATCTGGAAAGAAGGCAACGAAAGACTAAAACGGGGGAAAGGTATTTGATTCGAAGGACATACAACTGCGGGATGAAGAGTACTCTTCACCCCGCCAGGTACTACATTTTTTTCTGGGTGTCGCGCGCAGTGTCTTGAACCTTTTCGCCCGCTCGCTCTACATCTTTACCAGCGCCAGCAAACGTGTTGCACCCAGTGACAGCGCTCAATACACCTAGCGCTCCGATCATCGTCAGTACTGCAAAAATTTTCTTAGTCATAATTTCTCCCATGCAATTTGTTTGTAAAAAGTTATAGCTACCCACATACACAGCACAAGCAAACCTCATGCCAGGTTATGAAGGGAACCGCCATTACCATATAAAACATCGGCATATTCCCCCGATCGATATCATTGCCACGAGTAAAAGCGAAAAAAATTGAATGTTGTACAAAAGCGAATTGTAAAAATTACCGCCATTGATTTCTTTTACCCCGTACGTAAGCTGTTCCGCAAGGTATGGATCTTGCCTGCACGGAAGATAGACAGGATTACGCCACTACGTTTTTTATTTTTTACCGTGACTTACACCGAATATCGCTGGGTCAGCAATCAATCGCTCAACCCTAGCAATCGTACATTTCTCCTGCTGGTGATGACCGCGCCAATACTCATCATCGGCATCTTATCGGCGGCAGGTGGCGCATGGCCTGTTCTGTTTTTTTCGATTCTGCAAGTAACATTTTTACGAATTGCCTTTCACTGTATCGCGGCGCATGACAAGGATTACGAATGCATCGTTATCAACGGTACCGATGTAGTGGTGGAAACTTGCTACGCAGGCGATGTACGGCAATTCTGTTGGAATCTTCCTTGGGTACAACTAATAAACCGGATAGATCGCTGGGGGAATTGCCATCTTCTGCTCCGATCAGGCGGTAAAACAATTCAGGTGGGGCAACTGATTACCAATGAACAACGCATTGCTTTGTCGCACGACCTACTGAAGCAATTTCACCGAGGTGTCTGAGAGAAATCATTATGGAAACCCATCGCCCCAAAGGATTAATGCACTACGTGACCACCACGAATCATAAAGACATTGGCACTCTTTATTTATGGTTCAGCCTGTTGATGTTTTTTGTAGGCGGCGCAATGGCGATGATCATACGCGCGGAATTACTCCAACCCGGACTGCAATTTGTACAGCCCTTTTTCTACAATGAGTTGGTCACGATACATGGATTGGTAATGATTTTTGGCGCAATCATGCCGGCGCTGACTGGATTTGCGAACTGGCAAATTCCGTTAATGATAGGCGCAAGTGACATGGCGTTCGCACGGCTGAATAATCTGAGTTTCTGGTTGTTGCCGCCGGCGACGTTGCTACTGCTCGCTTCATTCTTTACGCCTTCCGGTGCCCCTGCCAACGGTTGGACCTTATATCCACCGCTGTCAATTCAACAGGGCGTGGGCATGGATATGGGAATACTTGCGATTCATCTGTTCGGCATTTCCTCGATACTCGGCGCCATCAATATCATCACTACTATTCTTAATATGCGTGCACTCGGCATGAGGATGATGAGTATGCCGCCTTTTGTATGGAGCTGGCTTATTACCGCCTATCTACTCATTCTTGTAATGCCCGTGCTTGCCGCCACCGTGACCATGCTGTTGACGGACCGGCATTTCGGCACCACCTTCTTCAACCCCGCGGGCGGCGGTGATCCGGTAATGTTTCTGCACCTCTTCTGGTTCTTCGGCCATCCGGAGGTGTACATCATGATTCTTCCTGCATTCGGGATCATCTCGCAAATCATTCCCACATTCTCGCGCAAACCGTTATTCGGCTACTCATCCATGATTTACGCGATGATCGCCATTGCGTTCTACTCGGTTATTGTCTGGGGTCATCATATGTTCACTGTTGGCATGCCCGGCGTCGGCACTTTGTTTTTCATGTATGCAACCATGATTATCGCGGTACCAACCGGCGTAAAGATATTCAATTGGCTAGCCACGATTTGGAAAGGATCGATCACCTTTGAAACGCCTATGTTGTTTGCGCTGGGCTTTATCTCTTTGTTCACTATTGGGGGTTTGAGCGGCATTATATTGGCGACCGTGCCGGTAGACATTGAAGTTCACAACACTTACTACGTTATTGCCCATTTTCATTACGTACTGGTTGCCGGATCTTTGTTTGCAATGATGGCCGGTGTCTATTTCTGGCTACCAAAGTGGACGGGGAAGATGTATGACGAGTGCCTTGGGAAATGGCATTTTTGGTTAAGCGTCATCTCTTTTAATATCACCTTTTTTCCGCAACACTTTCTCGGGCTTGCTGGAATGACTAGGCGAATTCCCGACTATGCGCTGCAGTTTGCCGACTTCAATGTCATTTCATCTGTGGGTGCGTTTATTTTTGGCGCAAGCCAGTTGCTGTTTGCTTACGTTATTTTCAAAGCGCTGAGAAGTGGCGAGAAAGCCGCGGACAAACCATGGGAAGGTGCTGACACGTTGGAATGGACACTTCTTCCCACGCCGGTGCCGTACCACACCTTCGATACACCACCTTTAGTTC
This sequence comes from Pseudomonadota bacterium, assembly GCA_040388195.1. Taxonomy (GTDB): domain Bacteria; phylum Pseudomonadota; class Gammaproteobacteria; order Burkholderiales; family DATLHW01; genus DATLHW01. Next base: position 106 of record JAZKCF010000100.1, on the reverse strand, counting down.
GTTAACACGTGTTTAAGGAATTGAGATTCGGCCTTCTACGTCTTCGTACTATTTTGGAGCTTCGTTGAATTCACTGTGATTTTGTCCTAGGCCATTGCCAAGTCCA
>JAZKCF010000099.1:0-36271 GCA_040388195.1 Pseudomonadota bacterium | reverse complement strand
TTCTGCCATTGCCGACGGCAAGACTACGAAAACGCAAATCGCACGGGCAGCGAAAATTAGCCGATCCATTTTGGACGCATACTTTGAAGGCACCAGCGCGCCCACGCTCGACTCACTGGACCGGATAGCCGCAGCCCTTGGCATGCAGGCATGGGAAATTATTCAGCCGGGCGGTGCCACGCCGACCGTAATAGAACATGACATAAACGAATGCTTACGGCGGGTCTCTGAGACGATAAAAGAGCAAAAAGAACGCATCCGCGAACTAGAGGACGCCATAGCCCAAAACCTTACTTTCGACGCGGAAGACGACTCAGAACTACCCGCAAAACACCCAAAAGGCCGGAAACAAGGGGCCTGACCTTTTCGCAGTCCGGGCATTGCGGAGGCTCATGTGGCCCATGCGGCGGAATTGTAACTTTTGGTATCAATTTCAGCACCTTTCCAAACCTCTCATATCGGGCCATGCCAATCATTCGGCATTTGTTAAAAAATCAATAACTAAAGCAATATTATGACTTTAGCGCATTGACCGGCAACTTCTCTCCTTCGAAGGAGAGTGCGCATTTGAATCAGTGAAACACTAAGGAGTGACCCAAAGCCGCCGCGCCAAGTCCGCAAAGCATCGTCGCTATCTGAAACGCCTTGGCGCCCATATAAAAAAGGTGCGGAAAGAACGGGGGTACAGTACCGACCGGCTTTATTTGGAGGCGGGCTTCTCGCGCGCGAATATGAGCAGGATTGAAAGCGGCAGCGTCGACGTTCAGGCGTGGACCCTCAAACGCATCGCGGACACCATTGGCGTTTCAGTATCGCGGCTTTTTGACTTTGAATAGCGCTACCGATCAATGCTTAGACACCCTGGTAGCGTGTTTCCGCGCAGTTACACGGGTACGCGGTATGCAGTATAACGGGTATGAAAAAGCTTATTTTGGCCCTGTGTTTATTGTCCTCGATCGGGTCCGGCTGCGCGATGAACCGCATCGTCTCTATTGATGAGGTTTGCCAGAATAGCGGTCCAGAGTGCTATACCCAAGAAACCAATCGACGACTGGCGATCATGCAGGCGTTTGGCGGAATGCGGATGCAGCAGCCTACGCAATCTTATCAAAGAGTGCCGGCGTATCAGCCCGCAAGGCCGATCCAGACGAATTGCACGGCGGTCAACCAATATGGCAACACGATTCAAGTCAATTGCACGTCTCAGCAGACCGGTGTCGACACGAGCATGTATAATCAGTGAGGTGTTTTTATGACTGTGATCTTGGTTCTGATCTTACTCGCTATCTGGGACAACACCGACAGACATGCCGCCGTGGAACGGGCGCGTGATATGAGCGAAAGAATCAACAATCGGTGGTAAGGTCAATGAACCGTGTCCCCATCGCGCATCATTTGCGCGAGCTCAGTCGCTCGAGCGCAGACCTCGCCCGCCCAAGCGCTGCAAAGCATCTGATTTGCAGCTTCCACAAAGTCTTTTGCCGCCACCGCAGCCAGCATCTTTTTAAATTCTGAAAACTTAGCCGCGCCCAAATTGAATACCATGCTGCAAATAACGTTCTGTCTGGAATCATCAAGACCGTTAAACCATGGGAATGCGTCGCGGCAATACGCAACTACCCTGCTCATGTCGTTCTCGAGCAAGTACATGGCCTCTTGTTCGCTGATGCCAGTGCCTTCGAGATTGCGGCCCACTCCGATCGTGGCGATGCCTTGCGTGTCTTTGTAGAGCTTGTTTTTCATGCCCTCGTGTCTCAGCAGTAAGGCTTTGAGCGCATCTCTGTTCATCTATTTGCCGCCCTTAAATTGCGCAAGTACGCCTTGAGGTTTGCCCAGCCGTCTGGATCAGTGTTAGCCGACTTGTCCAAGGCATCAAGCATAACGATGGCATTGAGATAGGTGCGAATCTCTGGCTTCGCGTCTTTTTTCAGCATCCCGTTTGAATCGTAGTCTCTTAATAGATTAAAACACTCTTGCCTGAGCAGCTTCACATTTGCGATGCAAAAGCTGGTGTCAGGACGTGGAACGTCGTTGCATCCGGATAACAACAACACGATCGCTAACAAAACAAACGGCTCACGTACCGTCCAAAGCAGAACGCGTTGCATCTGAAACCTCCTTGCCATCCTTGGCATATTTAAGAGGTTGAACGCTGGCTAGCGCAGCAGCAACAGCGGCGTCTTGCGCGGCCTTTATGGCCTTCTCTCTGTTGATGTAGTTAACGATATCTTTACCCAGAACTTCTAAAAGTTTTTCGGCGACCATCGCAATAAGAGACGCTAGCCAGCCCATATTAGGCCACCGCTGCCACGGACGCCTTTACCAGCGCCTTAACGGTTTCTTCGATTGGCACCGCTCCGGCAGGAGAAGCCTTCTCGATTGCGGAGAAAAGAAGGTCAATGAGCACCGAAGCATCCTCAGAAACCTGAGCCGACACCGATGCGCCGGCAGGGCTGTAGCCAGCCGTTACCGAAAGCAGCGCCTTGCCGCCGCTGAAAGACAATGCCAATTTTCCGACCGAACCCAATTCAACGTCTTTTTCCATTTTCATTTCTCCTGTTTTTTTGCCAAACCGTTGTCGATTTTTATTTCGATTCGGTCTAGTCGTTTATCCAAGTGGTCTTCAAACCGCTCGAAATTTGTTTTTTCTTCAAATGTCGCATATGCCCAAACCATGCCGCCGGTAACTGCTCCTATCGCCATTCCGCAAAGTGCCAGCCATTGCCATGTTGAAAAAAGAGCCAGCTTTTTTTGCACACGCCCTCCTTATCCTCTGATGATTCTGAATCCGATACCGTTAAAGGTAGCCGTTCCGACCGACGTGCCTTGAGTGTGTGCCCTGATGACATCGCCGGCAGCGAGATACGCCCTCACGCTGACACATCCAATCTGGTTTGCCGCAGTGGTCGACGCTACCGCCAAGACGTTGGCCTTAGTAATGGAGCCGGCATTCATGGCCGTCGTGCCTTGCGTGTCGTTTTTAGTGATTGCCATAACTTGCGCCGCAGAAAAATTGTCCCAGTAGGTCATCGAATAATAATCTGATGCGTTGACCGTAAAACTATCGCCAAGATTGGCGTCGCTAGCGTAGGTGACATCAAATCCCGTAAAGGTAACCTGCGAGGCAAAATCATCAAACTTTCGAAACATCGTATTGGTTGCGCCGTATCCATTTGCGCCCTCAACAAAGTATTCGGATTGCTGCCGCCCCATGTCCGATGAATATACCGCAATGTTTGTTGCGACGGCTGCGTAGGTTCCGGGCGTTGTCTGATTCGAGATAAGTTTTCCGATAAGTCGCACAGGCACGGTTGTTCTGGCGCTGGTCGAATATAGCGTGCTGTTGCTTGTCGATCCAAACGTGATCGCTGTAGTTGTCTGCAATGCCGTTTCATCAAACATTCTGCTGCCTGAAACCGCTAGTTCAACTGTGCCGGCATTGTCCAGAGCATAAACCCAAATGTCCTTATTCACGCTCGTAAGGACAGGGCCAAGACTTGCGCCGGATGGAATCACGATGCTCAGCGCCGCAGTTACCTGTCTTAGAAGCGGAAGTCCCGTGGCCAGCGTTGCGTTTCTAAACAGGATATCAACAGGGCTTGAAACAGATGGTGTTGCGCCGATGGCATCGGTCACATTTATCGTCATCGCGCTCGCCGCGACTGATGTCGATAGACCCATATTACATACGCCAGCCATTGAAACAGCTGACTGCGCAAGCTTGCTTGCTGTCACCGCCGCGAGCCGGATATGATCGGTCTGCACCGCTCTATTTGTGTCGATACTTGCATCAGACGCGAGTTTCGAACTTACGACCGCCTTTGCGGCAAGCTTTGCGGTTGTCACCGCACCGTCTTGAATCGCTGCAGTTGGAATAGAATTGGTTCCAATCAATCCAACAATATTGTCGACGGTCCAAATGGGGTTAAGGAGTGCATCCTTTAAAATGAATTTGTAGGCAAGAGTCGGGTCAAGCCAAACATCCGCCTGACCGTTAGGGTCTAGTTGAACCGGATTTGTGTTCGCGGTTCCCATGCCCTGATCGGTGTAGGTGTTTTGTGGCGTCGTGGTCGTTGCCTGGTAGCTGTAAAGGAATCCGCCGTTAAGAGGGACGCCGTTATTGAACCACTGCTGGCGAATTGCCGGTGCGAGATTTGCCGTGCTCATCTATTCCCCCGTTGTCTTAATTGGTCTTGGATTTTTTTCATTGCCTTGCTACCTGGCGATAAGTCCGATGCCTGAATGAGAAGCTGTTTTGATATTGGGTCATTCATGAGACCGGATGCGTCTTGAATGCCTAGTTTCGCTGCGCCTTGTTGGGCCCACAGATCCTCTCCCTTTGCTGGCGAGCGGTTTGCGGATGGCCCTTGCGCAGCTGCGGCGGCAGGCATTGGGATTAGTCTTTGAACGCCGGAATCGAGGGCGGCTGGCATGCCGGGAGATGATGCGCGAAGCACTGCCGGGATAGCTTGAGCTGAGCCCTCAACTGCCGCAGGCACCGCGCCGACAATCTTTGCACCAGTGTTTGCCGTTGCTGCCATAGCTGGCGCGATTCGGGAAGCCATTCCGCGTCTGGCAATCGGCAGAGCGATGGCCGCTGGCGCGCCGCCCACAGCCTCGCCGACACCCGCCGCCGCAGTATCCAAAAGCCCACCGTGTGGACTTTGAGCGACTGTTGCGGCTCTCTTGTTTGCCGCGTCTTGAATCGGTTTAAGAAGGCCATAGGATTTTTTTTCAGCCATGAATGCGTCGGCCGCCGTTGGATCGACCTTAGTCGCGGCATCCTCTACGGCTTGCCGATATACGCTTGCGGCTTCTTTTGAAATAGATAGATCCATCGGTCCCGAATTGTAGTTTGCGGCATTCTGAAACCCGCGCTTAATCGACTCGGCTTGAGTGAGCGGTATTTGTGATTTTCCGCCAGCCTTGATATTGGCCTCAATGCGATCTGCCAATTTATTTAACGAATCAGACACACCAAATTGTGATTCGTCGTCGCCTAGTTCCGTGGCCCTCTTTCTAAGGGATTCGATAACCTGTGTTCTGTCGACGGCGCCGCCCTTTTTGTCGAGATCTGCGAGAACCTTGCCGGTATTTTCGGATGCCTGTTCCCACTGCGCTGTTGCTTTTTCTGCGACCTTAGCCTGACTGTCTCCGAACTTTACGATTCCACGATCAAGCAATTCTTGGCCGGCTTCCGGCGCAAACTTCGCGGCTTGCTTTCCTGTTGCTCCCGTTGCAGTAACCGCTTTTTTTGCCGCAATTGATTGAAGCGCCTCAGAAAATGGACCGGTCACGGCCTTAACGCCTCGAGCGATATACGGCGTCGCGGCCTCGCCCGTTGCTTGATACGCCGCCTGCTCTGCGCCGCCAGTCACCGGCTGCGTCATGACTTCGGTCATGTTTTTTGGAGCGTTCTCAGGATCGTAATATCTGTTAATTAGGTTCTTTGCTGCCGTTCCCATGTATCCGCCGACAGCTGCGCCGGCAACGTTGCCCATCGGCCCGGCAACGACATCAGCAGGCGTCCCAAGAACGCCGCCGATCGTTCCGCCGATCATTGGAAGCGCATTAATGGTGCTTTTAACAGCGCCATCAAAATAACCAGGCTCAGATTTTGGCGGCGGAAGGTCATCAATGCTGGCGCCTTTAGCTCGAGGCGGCGGAAGGTCATCGATTGATGGCATAGCCCTGGCTCCTTAAATAGTTTTGAGCATCGGATAGTTTCAGACCATGCTTCATGGCGTATTGCGCGACTTCGTCGCCGCTTACCGCAGAACCGGACGCCCGATAGTTTGACTGTTGTTTGTCGGAAGTGGCGGCAGATTGCCCGCCGCCCTTATATGGCGCCGTGCTGTTGTACTTGCTTAGGTCGACACCGTAAGCCCTTGCCGTTGGCGCAGATAGTTTTGACTTCAGGTAGTCAGACAGCGCGGCACGCTTCGTTGCCCTGTCCGCGTCTGTGTCGGCTGCATCCGGTGTAATGTTCTTGAAAGTATTGTCCATCGCGGCCTGCCTAACGGTTCCTTCGAGATCCTTAAACGTCGGCTGCATCGCCTGATGAAGCGCCATGGCCGAGCGCGGAGTTTTTACTAATGACGTTGCCCTGCCCGCGCCACTCACGTCTTTTGCAGCCTGGTCAAACGAGTCCATTATGGACTGAGACATATTTCTCGTGTTTTCGGCGGCTTCGATTTCTTTTAGCGCTTGCGCCTGATGTTCTTTGGGGACCATGCTTGGAACTAGTTTAGCCGGATCATTTGTTTGTCCCGCTAGTGCCGGATTTTGTTTTATAGTTTCAGACTTAGTTTTTTCGGTTTCCGCGAAATTCTTTCCGGTCTGACTCTGTTTCTCCCTGATTTCCGCCCGCGTGAGCTCGCCGCCCAATGAATCGTTATAGTTTGAGTATTGCGCATACATGTGTTTCATCATGTCAGGTTCATAGAGAGCTTTCCCATCCGACGTCATCGGTACTTGCTTAAGTACCGACATCGGAACGCCCTTTGCTTTTAGATTCTGAACATAGCTATCGAACACAGTAGATTTTTGATCCTCTGGCACGTTCTCCATAAAATCTTTTAGCGCCGGATAAACTACTTTCCCAACAGCGACGTCGGCATTCATCTTTGCCGTTTGCGCCTCGGACTGAATCTTTCCGGATTCGGCCAGAGTATTCTGCATCTGAATGGCTGCCTGCGGGTTCACCTTGCCCAAGTCAGAGAGAAAACCAGCCTGGTTTAGCTGGCCATCTGGCCCTGAGTTGTTCCGATAAGCGTCTTGCATCCCCTGCTGAGTTCGCAGCTGATTTGCCATTCCGGCAACAGAGTACGCTTTTGACATTGAGTCGAGCATCGACGGCTGCTGTTCGATCTGCGGTGCCGGTCTGCTCAACTGATAAATGCTTGTGTCGATTGGCATGAAATCCCCCTTAATCGAAGCTAACTGGCGTTGCGCCGCCGCCTAATATCTGAGACGTGTTAGCGGGTTGTGTATTTTGGTTCGCGGCGTTCTGTTGATTCACTAGTTTGTTCATCAGCGAATACTGCATCCAGTTGTTTGCGCCGCTGTTTGCTGCGTTCCCAATACTCGAAATGCCATTGCCCCATGCATTAGCCGAAGCCATCATGCCGGCACCCTGCGCATTTGCGGCGCCCGTTATCCCGCCGGCCTGCGCATTTGCGCCTCCGACCATGGCGTTGGTCGCGTTGTTTGCGTAGTTCTGACCGGCCTGGCCCTGCTGATTGAGCGCGCCCTGACCCATCCCGGCGACTCCCGCCAATCGGTTGTAGACCGTGTTCTGTGCTGTGTAGTAGTTGTTGAATGCGCTCTGGTAGCCCTGTTGCGCCGAACCCTGACCATAGTCGTTTAACGCCTTCAATGTGTTTCCGCTGAACTGCTGACCGCGAGCTGCGGCACTTGCCTCGAGCGCCTGCTGGCCCTGCTGAAACCGAAATTTATAACTTGGATCGCCGTACTGCATGATTTGATCTTGCGTCGGCTGTTGCGTGAACTGTTTATCCTGCATCTGCGCTAGTGCGCCGTAACCTGCCTGCGTATACGGCTGCATGTCTGCGCGTTGTTGCTGGTACTCCTGATATTGAAGTGCTTGAGCATTTTTCGCGGCGTTAGCCTGCAAATTGGCCGCACTGTTAGCCGCACCTGCCTGCGTGTTCGCGGCGTTTTCAGAAGCACTAGACGACATTGAGGCCGCTGTAATTGCTCCAGCGGCGGCGATCCCTCCTGCAATAATTACCGGCGGCATATCACGTCTCCCTCATAAGAGCGGTTACGCCGCTCAACGTCGGGATAAACCCGAGTTCTTTATATCGCTTCACAAGCGATTCCTTCTCGGTCATGCATACGAGTCGTTTGTGTCCCAGCGATTTTGCAAATACAGAAATGTAGTCAGCGAGTACGCTTGCGGCAGCACGTCTTGATTCACCGCTAAGAGATGGGTTTCCGATAAAATTCTCGACGTAGGCGACCTCTGTAGAATTAGTGAGATACACAGTGACTGCAAGCGCTGGGACGCCGCCAACTTCCGCAATGAAGCTGCTATCCGTTGGCATCATGGAAGGAAGCGGATGGACCTCGCCGGTCGAGCCCCACCATTCGTCGACCATGCGCCAGTCGGCTTCGTGGTATGGCCTGATTGAAATTGCTGTTACCAGATTTTCTTTCACAGTCTACTTAGCCCCATATTCTTTAGTGCATTCAGAAGTAATTTTATCAACCGACCGCTCTGAAAACCCCGACCTAGAAAGGCAGGCTTGAGTGCTGTCGGTGGTCATGGTGGGATATCTTTTTTGCATCGGTGACGCATCGGCAGTTGCTTGGCACTTTTTAATTACAGCGACATCCTCTGCCCGTTTATTTTCAAAACAAGAGAGGTAGTACGCACGGCATGACAGTTCGCCCGATAGCCCGGCACACAATGGGACAATTATGGTTGATAGAATAAAGTTCATTACAACTCCTTAAATAAGTTTAAAGGTGACTCGAACGTAAACCGTTCCGCCGCCGGCGTAATAAAATAGCGGGTAGTAAGAACCACCGCTTGTATTCACGAGAGTAAAAATATCGCCCCAGCACACCCATGTAGATGCTACGGGTGAAACAACCACATGAGACGGAACGGTCTTTGATCCACTGTAATATTTTACGCCGGTTGGATCTGTTCCGGTTCCATCTGTAAATGTAGCGGTCGAAAAACCCATGCTGGCCTGATCGCTGTTGTTGGCCGTACTGTCCGAAAGGCACACCTGATGCACTTCCATGTTTTTACTGTTGGCAAGCGCAAATTGGGTTCCAGCCGTATTGCCAAGGGCAAACAACGCTATGTATCCGGCTGCCGCAAGACCCTTTCCTGTGAGCGTGTACCAGTTGGGCGCGTCGCTGCCAGGTATCACAACGGGTGATTGTACCGGCACTGCCGTACTTCCAATTGGCGGCACACCCGGAAAACTAGCGTTAGCCACGGGCGGCGAACCCGCATAAGAATTAAAAGGCAAAACAAAAATCAATAAGATCACAAACATTTTATTGAGAGACATAAAGAACCCCCGTGGTCGCGCACTCAACCCATACGTTTGCCGCAGGGTCAGTTAGTTGATAGGTTGTGACACCGGAAACCTGGCCATCGTTGAACGTGTTGGCGCCGCCAGCTGCAAGTGTCACTGAGCCGGTAGCCGCGATGAAATTACTAAAGTGAGCAGTCCACGGTCCTGTAGTCGTGCAGTCGGCAAGCGTTTGCGTTCCAGTAGTTGTGACGATATAACCGCTCGGCGCGCTTGTGGTGGGCGTTACTGTGCCGCTTGTCGATAGAATTGTGTTTGTTAGCGAACCACCACCCCCCCCGGAAGGAGCCGCCCACTTAATGCCTTTGGTTTGCGCGGCCTCAGCGGTTAGGACATAAGTGTCGGCTCCGACCGCTAGATTGACCCAATTCGAACCATCGTAAACAAGTATAGTGCCTTTGGCCGGGCTAGCTGGTGCAAGTGTGGCAAAAGTTATTGCGTCAATGTATGCTTTGGGGCACGCATCTCCGGGATTACTGCATGTCGCAAGTCCAATAACCTTATTTGCAGCCATGTTTAGGTTTGTGGTCATTGCATTAGAGCCGGCAACGTCTAGCGGGACGTATCCGAGCGATGCCTGTTTCCCATTGATTTGGGTCTGAACTGAACTGGTTGCGTCGAGAAAAGCTAGCGTGGTCGACGTGACGCTAGACGCAATTGGAAGACCGCTTGCGTCTGACACCAGAGCGCGACTTGCTGTGATTGCTGCGGCTTCGACAACCGCACCGCCAATAGATTCCATGACTCGGTTGTTATTGAGCGCAGTAGACGAGTTTGTCCCGCCGTTGGCCACGGGTAGAACGCCGGTAACTCCTGCCGAAAGACTTACCTGAGCGCATGTTAGGTTTCCGCTGGCATCGATTGTTGTGGCGTAGTTATTTGCCGAACAATCTGTTGGATTAGATGCAAGTGCCGTTGCGGTAGCCGCGTTTCCGGAAGTGCTTTGGTTAAGAGTTGGGAAATCGCCAGCAACAGCAATGGTAAGAGCGCCGGTTACCGTCGTACTCTTTACGATGCCGGTAGCAAGTCCCGAAGTGCCGGCCGAATAGTCGGTTCCAGAGACAGCGCTCGAAAAACCACCGGACCCGTTGCCTTTTAGTATTGAGGTGCCAGATGTAGACGGTGCTTTTGCATCAAGCTGGGTCTGAATTGAACTCGTGACGCCTGACAGGTACCCAAGTTCTGTCGCGGTACAAGACCCGGCAACGAGAAACCCTGATGCATCAAATGCCGCGGCCTTGCTTGCGGTCTGTGCTGCGAGCTTACTAACTGAAATACCGGCCAAAGGTCTGATCTGCGCGTTGCCTATCTGCTCCTGAGCAGCAAAGACTGGCGACCCCGCGAGGCATGCGATGCAAAAAATCACTTTAATAGTGAAATTCGACATACAAATCCTCTTGTGTTGGGTCCAGAACGCTTGAAAGCGCGAAGTTTGGACCTGTTCGCGTGTAATGCGCCGTCAATTGTTGGCGCAGGCCATTGCGAAACACTTGGAACGTGAAAGCCTCGAGCGGCGTATGCGGTACCGTAAAATTAACGTGATCACCAGTATCGGTAGGCGTGCCCTCCCACGGTGTCCCTATGCCTGCCGCTGCGGCGATAGCTATTGCCGCTACACTATCTTTGAATTGCCTAAACCATCCGGCCCATACCTGAGAAATGGTTCCATTCTTGTCCGATATCGGCGATTGAAGCGGAATGATGGGGAGCGTGCTCATGATGCCCCCTGTTCAAAATCAATTTCTGCGCCGATGAGCACAACTTTAATCGGGTCTGTGATCGTAACTCTATAAACCCGGTCTCGGGTCGAACCAAGGCGCCTCCAGATGGACCTGTTTTTTGTCTCGCCAATTCTTCCAGCGCCTGCCCAATGCTCATTTGACCACGTGTGACCGCCGTCATCAGACCATTGAAGTATCGCCTGCGGGGCACTCCCTTGCCCGGTCGCAAGGCCGACCCCAACCTCCATGTCGAGCTGAAAGCGAGAGTGAAACATGCGCATCAAATCTTGAGTCATGTGCGGCGAGGATCTCATGCGCACGATCGGTGTTCCGTTGTCAGTAAAGCTTGATTGGTCGATCTGGTAAATGTTTCCGCTAGAAAAATCACCGCCAATAACCACGCCGTAGGCGACGCTTGAGCAGTCAACAATATGACGATCTAACCCCTGATTAGTGAGGTTCGCTCTCTCATGCCACAAGCTTGTCGACGAATCATAAACCCACGTCGACTGCAGGCCAGGGACGTTCAGACAGTAAAAAAGGTGTCCGCTGCTTTGATAGGTCCACGCCCTAGCATTTGCGATGTTCGTGGCACCAGCGCCTCGAATAACGCTTTCAATGGCTGGCGTGCTGATTCTTTGCGGAACATAGCCGTTCATTTTATAAACGATGCCTTGTCCGTTTGCATCGCCGCCGACCCAATATGGTGCACCCTCTAGGACGCCTATCGAAAATGCTGATGAGCAGCCGATCTGAACAACGCTGCCCTGGATGCGCGCAAACGGCATCGGCGTGGTGCCCGCGTCATACCAGGATTCAGTATGCTGAGATCCAAACATGTAAAGATTCTGATTGATTGCAACGGCTGCAACGAGGTTGTCTGGGCTGCTAGAATTCGATCCAATGGCAAGCGCGTTGAACGTGACTGCGTAAAGATTTGAGACATAGCAGACCTGAGAGTCAGGTTTATTGAAAATGAAATAGCCGTCTTGAAAACTGACGAGAGTTGAGTTTTGGAAGTTTGTGTCGGTGATCTCCGCGAACGCATTATTGGCTAGCGTCACATACCAGCCGTTTAGACCGTCAACGATTACTAGCTGGACGCCGTTATCAATCATTGATACCGGGCCGCTTGTGGTGAATATCGTTCCTATCTCAGTGGACACCCAAGCGTTTGAGATGCTGTAGACCTTGTTGCCGCCAACAGCGTAAACCGCACCATTTGACGCCTGGTATACGCCACGCACAGGGCTGGCCGGTAAAGCGAGAAGAAGAGTTAGTCCTGGCGTCGAAACAAGACTTGCGACCTCACCCGCCTTGCCGGTGCCAAGCTGGTCAATCTCTGGATAAAGATTAAGACACCGTTGGCAATCGACGTTAAGCGAGGATGAAGTATAGCTTGGGCCGATGAAGCCAATGAATCTCAATCTGTGCCTCCCGTGTACCAGTTCCATCCGGCGGGTTTAGCCTGGAGCGCGTCGTCCACTCGCAAATATGATGGTTTTGAGTTCATGCGCTTGATATCGGCTTTTGATGAGACTGCGATCCCTATGACCTCTGGCGAAACGGTCTTTCCATACTCAGGCGCCAACTCAAGGGCTAGATTGTATTTCAGTGCGCGCTGGTATCCGAGCGGAACACTGATCGTCGTGGTGAGTGCCGCAATAGTGGTCAGGGGTTTGACGCTATAGAACACGAGGCTGCATACGGCACTCGGCACCGGCCAGACGTTGATATTTGCAAGAGGATAATTGTCGTCGTTGTAAAGACATCGTGGGTAAGTCGCAGCTAACGTCTTGATTGTCTCGGCCGCGTACTGGTCTTTATTTAATATGCCGACCGGGATTTCAACGACTGGTGTCGTACTTGGAATCTGAAGCAATGCGGTTTCAATCAACATCGGCCGGCTTGAGTTAAAGTTTCCGCCGGTTCCAAATGTATAGGTCTGCTGACCACCGACCAGCGCGAACACTTCGCGCACAATGGAATTGATGAGCAGCCGTTCGTTGCTCCAACTGTCGATCATTAGGTTTAGAGATTCTAGCGCGTTATTTGCCTCGGTCGAACTTGGCGTCTCATTTGCGGCCAGAACCCCGATAAGTCTCAGTGATCCAGAAAGCAGGTCAAGTCCTGTCATGACTCACCTCGTAGGCTTGCCATGATCTTGGCGCGTCCAGACTTATGATGCACATTGATGCCATTGGCCTTAGCTCGAGCGCGTAGTTCACTATCGGTCATAGAATCAAGGTCCGGCGCCTCATCGCTTTGCGCTAACTTGGTTAGATTAGGAGCGCTTTGGATAAGCGCCGGACCCGGCGCACTCACGGCTTCCGCCGGATGCGCCCAAGGATTTTTAGGTTTCGTGAAATCAAACCGCCAGAGATTGCTCATCTGTTCCGCCTTCTTGTGGTTTGCTAATTGACTGCGGTGTATTTTTGGATTTAATCCAATTCCCTACATGACCGGCATACGCAACCGGGCTTGTGCTCCAATGGGTTAGCGGGATTTCTGGGTCAACGAAAACGCTACCTCCCAAGTCTCGCCATTCTTTGCAAAACCAGTAATCCTCGCCGAAAATAATCCCGTCGTTTATCGGCATCTGAAAATATGAAAACGTTTCCTGCCCGAAATGCATTTTGAGACGTTCGGGAAACGCATCCTCGAACTTCTGAAGGGCAACTCTTGAGATGGCTAAAAACCCCGTGGGCGCTGCCTCGACCTCAATAAGTCCGTCACGCCTGAGTGGTATTCCTCGCTTATCTGGGTCGGGTAAAAATCGCATCGGATAGTTCTCAGGACCGTCCATCTTGAAACGATACACACCCGCCACAACGTCAGCTTCATGATGAGCAAGTTTCAAAAGTGCGCCAGGTTCAAACGATACATCTGCGTCAAGCATCACGAGCCTATCAAAGTCACTTCTCATGAACCTGTAAGCCATCTCATTTCTGGCTTGCACGATGCCGGCGTTACCGCCGACAAACGAGAATTGAATAGTGTCGCCGTCCAGAACAGACATAAGCTGCTCGCTCATGATAGACTGAACAACCTGAATCAAAAGCCTTGAGTCATAAACTGGAACGGCGACACTTATTTTCATCTGTTAGCTGCCTTTGATGAGGCCGAGGCTGACCAAATCAGCGCGCATCTGATTGCTCAGTGCTATGTTTGCGTTAACCCTGGCCGCAAGCGTTGCAATGGTGTTGCTCAGAATGCCGCTGTTGTACGAGCTGGTGAGCGCCTGAATTCCAGTGGTAGCCGATGCCGAACCGCTAGAACCATCCGTCACGACGGCAACAGCCGCCTGGCTTGCGTTGGTTGGCTGAACAACCGGCGTTGCTCCGTAAAAGCCAACGAAGTCCGATAGGCTTCTGCCAAACTGAATGCCGTTGTCATCAATGAGCGGCGTCTTTTTTAGATTTGAAGTCGTAGTAGTTTCCATTTATTTTTTCTCCTTTTTCCTTTTTCCGTTACCGCTGCACGCGGCAGGCAAGTTCCGGATAAATCGTTTTCCATCCGTAAAGCACGTCGAGACGGCAAGGGAACACGTCGTTGTTGATGTCGTAATTACGCACGATACGAATCGAAAGACCTGCATCCGGGTCAGAAGCCCTGGCTGCCATGTCGACGCCGCCGGGCAACTCAAGATCGGCCATGCCGAGAACGAATGCGTCACGATGGAATGCCAAGCCGGTTGGGCTTACTTTGCTAGAAGCCGCCGACGAAGCAACGTTGAACGTCTTAACCAGAGCGTTATCCTGCGGAAGCGAGTCAACGTTCTGGTACTGGCCGGTCGAGTAAATCGCAGGAGTGAATGAGAGTGCTGCTACTTCATTGGTCGCTGCATTGGCATCAGCGGTAACCACGAACTGCATCAAGCGGCCCGTGCTTTGTTTGCTCTGGGGGTTGACAGCAAACACGCTGCCAATCGTGAACGTATCGCCTGCCTTATATGCGCCAGTGATCGTTGCCGTGGTGATGGTATCGATTGCGATGGTGGTCGCACCCTGAACGCTAATCGTGGTTTTAACCTGTGGAGCGCCGTCAACGGCACCAGTGGAATGCGTGCGCATGTTCTGATCCATCTTCCAGTTAAAACCAGCGGCAACTCCCATTTTGCCGCGCTTGTACTGCTTAGAGACCTCGGCTTGGTCGTTGTAAAGCGTAAGACCTGCCGTAACGAAATCGCTTTGCAGAACGGATGGCAGAACAAGCGAGCGCATGTCGTCGACAGGTGCGCCGCTTTCGTCCATAAACACACCGGCAGCCAGAGGTAGTGCCAGCGTGGTGGGAGCGGTGCCGGGGGTGCCTACCGAATTAAATACGTTGAGATACTGGCCGGTGCCGTCATAGTCGATTTTGTTGGCCAATGCGGTGACCGCTGGCTTCAAATAGCGTTCTTTGAATTCGTCGATCGACAGGGTCAGGTCTTTGCTTGAGAACTGAAAGCCAACATGCTTCTGACTGTCAAGAGTCAGCGCAACCGATTGATCGGCGATGTTCTGAATCTCAAGAGCCGGGCCATCAGTCACCGTAAATCGAACGGGCTTTCTGATGTTGATTACGGTTCCGACCTTCGCACCGGAAACCGCAAACTTTTCATCATACTGGCGGTTAACTGCGCCAGAGAAACTCAATTGGTTTTTGAGTTCCATGAGCGTCTCTTTAGTGATCGTGGAAATATTTAGTAACGTGTTAGACATGGTCTATCCTCTTGCGAGGCGTGCCTTATCCTTTGGCAGCTCGCTGTTTGGCCCGTGCCTGCTCGTATTCGGCCTGAGTTCCGTTGACGGCGATGTCCTCTAAAGAACGGCTTACATTCGCGCCGCCTGTCGCTCTGACCGGATTGATTGGGGTCGGGGCCTTTGTTGTTTTTGATTCTTTGGTTTCAGAGGATGGTTTTGCTAACCTTGCTTCGAGTTTTCCGATCTCGCGAGCGGCAGCGAGTGGTGAGAGTTTGTTCACGCGAGTAAACTCGTCTCTGCTTTTCGCCAGCTCATAGGCAAGTTCAGGACCGTTTTCAGACGTTAGAAACAGATCTCGGACGGCAGGAGATAGCGGAACATCGTCCACTTCTTCCAGCACGTCCATAAAGTCAGGGGTTTTTGCAGAAAATGATTTAGCCCGTTCAGCGTACTCGCGACCGACTTTTTGGCTTTCAGTCTCAGCTCGAGACTGTTCAAGCTTTGAATCTCGCTCTTTTAGTTTCTGATCGGTTTTCCAATCGGTAAGCGCCTCAACAAAATCAGCATGGGTTTCAAAGTTATCAGCCTTAGGCTTATCTGCTGATTCTTTGGACTGCGGCTTTGGCGTGGTATCGGTATTGGGTTTTGAAGCATTCTTCAATGCCTCTGCGCGCCAATATTCGATCTCACGGTCCTTGTCCGCTGCCTTTGCCGTGAGCTTGTCGATCTTTTTCTGAAATCCGCCCTTCTTTTTGCCAACGTCTCCGCCAGCATCTGTCTCAGGGTCTTTTTCGGTATCTGTCTTGCCTTCGGTTTCTACTTCCTCTGTTTTTGCAGCGCCCGAGGCCGCAGGGGTTTCTGCCAGTTCCGATGCTTTTGCGTCGGTCGGCGCGGGTGTGGTAGCCGATGCAGCAACTGCCGGCGACGCCGGTTCGTTGACTGCTTTATCTGCTACAGGGTCATGACTTTGTACTTGGACTGACATGGTCTATTGCTCCATGGATGTGCCCGGTGGTTGCCCGCCGGTAGGCTGTGGCGCCGCAGCGGGTTGTCCGCCAGGTGCCTGAGATTGTTGTTGGTCGTCGCCAATAGGCTGGCCCATGCCGACAAGAGACATTTGATGACGGAGGACGCCGATATCTTGAGTCAGTGCTGCGATTGCGGCAGTCGATCCCATTTTGGCTAAATTGATTTCGATGTCGGCGTTGATTTGTGCCAGCGCAATTCGCTCTTTGTGTTCGAGCTCAAAACGCTTGGTCGCGATTTCTTGTGATGCCGAATTCAAGTGGGCGGTGAGTTGGTCGATCATCTGTCCCATCTGCTGCATCTGGGCTTGGATCTGAGGAGGGATTTGCGGTTTGCCTGGATCATCGGAAAGCCCTGGCGGCAACGTCTTTTTGATGCGCTCTGAAATCTCCTGCGCGCCGGGCCAGTCCATATTTTTGACGAACAGGTCGCCAGCGACTTTCATGATCTCTGGATAGGATTGGGCAAGCGATTGCATTGAGGCCGCTGCCTCTTGGCGCTTGCTAGCGAAACTTGGGCCCACGTCCATCGTTACGTCATAAGTGCCTGCGTCTAGATCATAGAGTTGCTCTTCGCCGGCCTCATCTTTGTGCGTCTGGTTTAGCCGAACAATCTTATGCGTGCCGTCCTCGCCAATGATGCGA
Organism: Pseudomonadota bacterium; assembly: GCA_040388195.1. GTDB lineage: Bacteria > Pseudomonadota > Gammaproteobacteria > Burkholderiales > DATLHW01 > DATLHW01. The sequence goes on along the minus strand of JAZKCF010000099.1, from coordinate 19,118 downwards.
GATGAACGTGCGGTGTCGTAAATGCGCGGAATAAGATCGACGCAAATTCTTCCGGTATGCCTGATGGCGCGGGTCAAATTGTCGACGAAATGAAAGTTAGCGGTTTGTGCCTGATTGTTTCTGCGCTGAATCGCTACGCCGCTTGTGTCGGCGGGCCCGGCGCCAAGCGATGGGTCATAGATTCCAGTTGTGGCCTTCAAGTCGTCAGCTGCCATCCTTTCGGATTGCGTGATCGCTTGCACTGGAGGCTCATACGCTTGGCGCGCAGGTGGTGGGGCTTGTGTACCGTTTAGAGATACGGGTTTATACTGCAAATAAGAGTGATTGCGACGATTGGCCGTCTGCCATTCGCCTTCATGCCCTTCAAACTGACCTTCGGCGCCGACGAACGGCGCACGCGGTGCAAGTGCAATGGTTTCGGTAGCAGCAGACTTCCAGTAGTTGAGCATCCGCTGCGGGTCTTTGGCGTGCCTTACGATGCCTTCAAGGTGTTTCTTGCCGTTTGCATGAACTTCATTGCCATAAACCGGGATGATCGGGATGTATCTGCCGGCCCAATCGCCGCGCTCGAGGATCTCAATCCCGTTCATCTTGATCCATTTGACGTAAGGGCATTTTGCGGTGCGCGTCTTAACTACTGAGACTTGGATGCCGGCTTGCGCTGCCTGCGCTAGCCTTCCTTGCAAATCCTTATCTTTTACAGTTTCGCCCGTGCTGAGCAGATGAAGCGGTTCGTCGACCCATACCTTATAGAAGTACTCGGAAACGCAAACCGAACCATCGCGCATCCAACCCGGCGCCATGTTTCCGACTGATGCCCATGCTTCAGCCGAATTTAGCTCAGCATTCGGATACTGGCGCTGAAACTCATCTTTTGTCAGATACTCGCAAATCATGCCCTCATCTGCGTCTGAACCATCTGGCTCTTGCGCATTAGGGTCTAAGAAAACAGAAAACGCGTTGCGAATAGACTTGATGTAAATTTCTTGATCAAAGCTTTTTGGAGAGGCGAAATCGGTGACGACGCGCCAAAAACCAAACCCGCCTCTGACCGCTGAATCAAAAGCGCGGTCGTAGGCTACCTCAGCGTTTGAGTTGTATTCGATATGGCGGATAAGTCCTTGAATGACCTCTGCCGTCTCCTCGCGCGCGCCATCGCTTACCGGATGGACCTTGATGCATGGACGATTTTGACGCTGGTCGTTTGAAACTTGTTGGACGAACTGCTGAACGCGGTTAATGACAAGGCACGGACGCCCGTCGCGGTTACGGTCTTGTTCAATGTTATCCGGCCACTGCTTGCCGATCGAAAACTCAATGTCCTCTAACGCAAGACGGCGTATGTCGGTTTCGGATTCGGTAGCCTGTTTAAGAAACTCGCGGGCGCGCTTGATAATGTCGTCGTCGGATTGCGCGGCCTCTGCCTCATCGGTTTCCGGGGCTTCCGGCGCAGTAACGGATGCGTCCTCGATTTGGGTCGCATCCTCGCTTTGTTCGTTAAGATTGTCTGCCACGCCCTCATTGTCGGGGCGGATTAAACTTTAAGAAATCTTTAGAAAAGCTTTATGTAGGTTTTAGGTTTGTGGTAAATGGAATGGATGAATCACAAGTTATGCAACAGTCCTCAGTGCCCGCATTGTAACGCCGTTCCGATCGTACTTAGAGAGGCGATTCTAGACATACAGAGTCGTATAACTGCACTAGATTGCGGCAAGAATAACTCGGACACGGAGTTTCTTGGAACGGCGGTGATCCCAAAAAGGGATAAGAAGCCATGAAAAAGATTGAGCAGATGGCTTCAGACTATGTGGCTTGCGTTTATCCAGAAATGAATCTGGCTGGCATTTACATTGCCGGATTCAAAGCTGCGCGTGAGATGGCCATGAAAGAAATCGACAGGCTTGACGCTGACCCGGTCGGTAACGCGTGGGATGCCATAAATAAACTTGGCGAGGAAGAAGTATGACGCAAACATTGCAGCCCGTTGGCTGGAACTATATTTGGGTGTGCTCGGTTCATGGGCCAATTGGCGACCTAAACCCATGTCCTGATTGCATGCGAACAGAAAACCCGGTCGGTGTTCTTTCGAAGATTAAAATGGCTGAAATAATTTGCGGGGAAGAAGTATGAAACCGTACGAAGAACGTCTATCGGATGCGAGGGGAATATACGCACAAGGATTGCGCAGTGTCGCTGAAACCCCAGCGCCGAAGGGTCAAAAATTTCCGGTTGGTGCCTTCGTAAAAATTGCTGCCGATCTAGGCCCAATGATGTCGCACTTCCCCTCTGATCGATACGCGAGAGTTGAATACACATACGCGCATGCCTATCCTCATTTCGGCGGTAGCGACAAAGACTACAGCCTTCTTGTTCAGCGTGATGACGGCAGATGGAGCAGCAGCGCGTGGTACCGTGAATCTCAACTGACAGAAGTGACGGACGCCGCACAGCTTGCCGCGCTGCGAACAGCCCTCAAAGCAGTGGGGGTTGAGTTGTGAAGCTGCTGAAGCGCATATGGAACTACTTCAAACTGAAGCCCAACGAGGTTATAGTTCTGGGTCCATTCGGAATGCCGATGCGTCTTACTGTTTATCGTTTCCAATATGACGATCACCCCATCCACCCGACTGAGCCATTGCCCGATGCATAGTGATCTTGTGTTTTATTTTTTGGCACTGGCTTAACTTTAGCTCGAGCAAGTCCTGACATAATGAAATACCTGCTCTCGTCCATCGCATGATCGTTGCCCTTTACCACCTGCCCTTTTTCGTTTCTGCGGTACACGCGAAATTCCGAAAGCCAGTTCTGGCAGCTCCTAAAAACCTTATAGCGCCCGGTTGAAAGCCTCTGCCACATTTCATAGATGCCAGATTCCACGCCGTTGAAAGCAATGTCGAGATCAAGGCCTAAGTCTTTGTATTGCTGCATGAGCTGCTGTCCATCGGCCTGCGAACGACCTCTAGCTGCTGGGTCGCATACGCCTGGTATCCATGGCCCACGCGCTTTAATCGCATCGGCATGCACTGATGGTTCGGCCTGCCCGCGATAGTGCTCAGATATCCGGTAAACAATATCATTTTCGCGGTCCCATGCGTGAAACCCTGCTGATGTCCTATTCCATCCAACGTCAAGACCGTAACCTTTCGGCCAGTGATCAGGAATGGGCATGTCATCAACAACGAAATCAGATTCAGGCACGGGATAGATTGCGCCGCTACCTAACTGCGGAATGCCCCTTGTCCTAGCATCGCGCTGAAACGCCGGAATGGATGCATAAAGCGCGTCTTTGGCCTCTTTTGATAAGTGGGGCACGTCATCCCACGACACCATGACAACGCATTTTGAACCCTGCGCTCTTTCGTCGATCGCACCGCCCGGCATGAATTGCAGAACGGTTTCACTTAATCCCATCATGGGCGTGAAGGTCAGGATAATGATTCCGTTGATTCCACCTGCGCCGGTTGTATCCATCGTGCGCAGCAGGCATTCGGTGTAGACATCGATCGGCGGTTCTTCGTCTAACCACACGCCATCTTTTTTCGTGCCTTGGAAAGCATCTCGGCCCTGGTCGTAGGACTTAAACGCAAGCTCACTAACGCCGCCAGAACAATGGCGAATATAAACAGTGTCGATCGCATCTGGTATCCCGTGCTTTGGAGTGGTGCGGATAATGGTATCGGCCGGAATCATCGCCGTGCCGAATTGACCAGGCTTACCTAAAAGCTTCTCCTGCAAGATATCGCGCACGGTTTTACTGGTGTCGCCAGCGGCCCAAAATTCTGTCGGGCGATTGAAACGCCTACCCGTCCACCATTTCGGATAAAGCCCGGTGAGATGACAGACGATTTCAAAGCCTCCGCAGCCCTCGGTCTTTCCGGTTCGGTTCGCGCCCATTAGTGCGCGTTCTGGAAACGTTGCGCCATTCGCAAAGAACGTCATGTGCTTTGGGTAGAGTTCGCGGCGCAACGGGCCGGTGTCAGGGTAGTATGAGAGGAACTTGCGCCCGCGCTCGCGCCGTTCGCGTTCTTCTAGCAGGGCAAGCAGTTCTAGTTTGTCATCTCTGGTCATCTTGTGGCAGCCAAATAAAGCATTAGGTAAAAGGACAGAGTTGCGGTCCAGCAGAAAAACCCAAACGCCATAATGCCAATCTCGTCTCGGTTCATTTATCTGCTTCCGCCAGATTTAAAATTTTATTTAGCGCATCGCGCTGTTTTTGCGTGATGTAACCCTTACGTGTGAAAAACCTGCGTATCCGATGGGCGAACGCGAATTCAGAGTTTGAGTGCAGCTTGATCACCTCAATGATTAGCGCACGGTCAGATTCGCACTGACTCACTTTGGCGCCTCATTTGCCTCAAGGGTTTTGCTCAAGCTGCAATCGCATTTGTCTGGGCAAAGGCTGGCGTTGTCGGACGCTGGTGTTGTCCCACCAACTATTCCGGAACCGCGATTTGAGAACCATTTGGCCATTTCATTTGCATCAACGAATACGAAGCTCTTCGATGCTCCAGCATCGTATTCATCTTGTCCGTTCTCACCGGGTCTAACGATCCATCCATTCAGAGTTTCGATGACCTCATATCTCATTTGCCCCGCCTCTTATCGTGCTCTGCGATTTTGGCCTCGAGCTGTTCGTCGGTGAGGGCCTTGGTGTTGATCTCGATTGGCTTGCCATCAGGTCCTGAGTGCTCAATGCGATCTTTAAACATGCCAAGGTGCTTACCGACGAGTTCCAGCGACTTGTTGGCGCCGGCCGCGTTAAACTTCCACTCGCCGCTAGGAACTAGTTTGCCGTCGACCATTTCCATGACCTGCTCTTTTTGCATACAGCGGTCAGTGATTTCTTCTAGGCGTTCCAAAACCTTGTCGGCCGTGATTAAGGTGCGTTTGGATCGTTCCGCCTGCGCCACTTCGATAGCCTTTTGAATTTCAACATTCTTCAATAGTCGTTGACCGATTGAATACGCTGTTTTTTGACTGTACCCGGCGCACTTGGCGGCCTCGGTCGCGTTCGGGTCTTTAAGGTATTCATCCACGAATGCCTTTTGCTTCGGTGTCATCTCCTCCCAAATTACCGAGGCTTTAACTATAGACAAACTTTATATAAGCTTTAGTTGCTATAGCTTTTAGTTATGCATTAATATGAGAATATGAAATCCGAAAAATCGATTACCGATTACCTTTCCGACTTCAACCCTGGCGACGGCGCCAACCCTTTGAGCCTCAAGTCAGGCGCCCCGATAACCATCTGGCTTCCGGCCGACATCAAGGCACGTTATGACAAGCTGCAAGACATGAGCGGCCGCAAGTTTTCTCGGAAGGCTCGCGAGGTATTAACGGCCCTGATTCATGCCGCCGAGGCCAAGGCGTCCTAGTGCCCCTGCGGTTCTCTATTTGAAAGCCTTTCGTCGCCAGCGCGCCAGGTTGAATGGCTTTTGCACGTATCGCAAATACGATTGAACCTAGCCCTGGTTTGGAACTGCTTATCGCATTTCAGACATGCCCGTTTAATCAATGCGGGTTTTCTCTTTGGCTCAAAAACAAAATATTTAACTGCGTTTGGGTCGGCCATTAGAAACAACTCCCAGCCTTAGAAATAAAAGCTTTCTGCCCCTCGGCTTTAGTATTGCAGCGGCAAGGGAGTCCGGCGTCCTGATAAACGCGGCACTCGATGCAGGAAGGTGCCGGTTCGGTTGTTGCCATGGATTCTTCTTCGCGGGCCTTTGCGCGTTCAAATGATTCGTTAAGATTGTCCATTAATTAGCCCCTTGTTTAGTGTCAGATAATTGGAAATCATGCCTGAAAGCTCGTCGAAGGCTCTTGCCTTAACAAGTGCCTGACAGTCCGCCGTCAAATAAGCAAAACAGGCGTCAATGGCTTTGTGTTCGTCGCCCTTGCCGTAGTCACACGAATCGACCCACTCAACGTCATGTGCGGCATCAGCTACAAGCTTAAGCAGCTTAGCGAACGCGGCACGACGCGGATCTTTTTCGGTGCCGCGAATACTTTCGGACATGTCGTACATTTTTGAACAAGCATAGTCGTAGGAACCGCCGCTCATGGTTTCGCCCTTTCTTCGAGAAGCCTGCGAACCGACTGCATTTCGGCCAGGATAAGCATCAGGGTTTTGTTGGTTCCGCTGACTTCGCTTTCCTCTATGTTTTTGTCGCGGAGGATTGCCTTAACCTCGCGCATCCTAATTAAAATATCTTCTTTGAACGCGATGGCCGTGCGGCGCCGCGCTATCTCTTTTTTGTTCCATTCCGCCTTCGGTAAAGGCTTGCTTACTTGTAGCGGTGTTTTGATCTCTGTTTCAGCGCGGCGAAGTAGTTGTATAAGCTCCTCGCGCCACTCTTCGGGATTGTCCAAAAGGACCGATTCTTCCTCTTCTGAAACTCCCTCTTTCACGTCTTTCAAAACCAGTTCACTAAAGTCGCTCATGGCTTAACCTCCTCGACAACAATAACTGTTTCGGTCTTTCTTTCGATTCGGCAAAGCTGGGCGAGCACTCCGAACAGAAGCATCCAAGCGACGCATGTGCTGCGATCATGCACGTCTCCCTTAAAGGAGGAGTAGACAAACCCGCATATCGCGGCGATTTCGCAGAAGCCCCACGTCATTTCCATAAAACTCATTTTCGATAACAAAAACTTTATCTTGCTCATGATTTCCCCTCGATTTCTTCAATGCTTTCAACTTTCACTGTGATCTTGCCCATCTTGGGCGTCGTGCTCACCCATAGATATTCCGGTCGACCGATGTTTTGCATTTTGTCGTTAGCAAGAACGCCGTATTTACGCAGGCCGTCGATTACCGCTTTGAAACCTGAGACCAGGCCATCGTAGTCGGGTTCAACGCTTGAATGCCTGATCAAGACCAAGCGCGCTTTCTTAAGCGGTTCAACCGGCTTCTTTCCCATGACCACAATGCCGACCTGCGTTTTCCAGAACTTTGTTTTCCTGGCGCTGGTGTTCCAGTTCCGAGATGCGCCGGACGCGACGTTGCTCATGGGCGGCAAGCCTTTGAGTTCGAACTCAAGCAAGTATTTCACTTAACCCCCCGCGCGTGCGCCGGAAACGCCCTTGTGAAATCCTGCCGGTGAACGCATCCGGTCAAACCACAAACAATCAAAACCATTACAATTATTTTCATATGCTCCTTAAAATTTCTGCCAGTGAATCAAACTTTGATTATCGAAAACCATATTTAGAGAAGCGAGGTTCATGGAATTTCCGCTAATCACCTCAACAAGTCACACCCACGTCGATCGCAAATCCTTTGCTCCGGCATTGGTTCAGTTGGTTGTTGTTTCACCCCGCCTGGCAGCCCGCGACAGTGTTTTTGCGCTGTTCCCACTCCAATAAAAGCTATCCCGTTAGGGCAGAGTGCAATCAGACGCTCCGCGAGATTCACGCGGTTTCCCCCTTGCGAGGGGAATTTGTTTCTTCTTCATCATTCCGAATCATATCCAAAAGCTTCTTTGCCAGCGCAACCGCGCCGGCATCCCTTGCGTGGTAAACTATTTCGCCTGAATCGGTTTTGTAGGCGGTCCTGCCTTGCTCATCCCTTTCGCCAAGGTTTACCGCGTTCCTCGCGACTATCGGCTGTCCGTTGATCAGGATTGCTACGGTGATCATGCGCCCTCTATTCTGGATTTTGAGATTGCTAGGTATTCGGGTTCGCGCTCGACACCCACGAACTTGAAGCCCTCTTTCAATGCGCTGATTCCAGTGGAACCACTCCCGCAAAATGGATCTAGTATCGTCCCGCCCGGTGGCGTGATTAGACGGCATAGGTAGCGCATTAGAGCGATGGGTTTGACGGTTGGATGGTGATTTTTTGTTGGCATCATCTCTACCGCCGTCAATCCTTGTGCTCGCTCAGTCTGATTTGCCATTCGAGTTGTACCGGTGCCGTTCCCATGAGTACTGGTTGATTTATTTTGTCGGTCAGCCAACCCCTCGCACCCCTCATTTCGCTCGCGCTTGGATGCCTTGGCGCAATAAAAGAAACGGGATGCGCCGCCCTTGTCGGAATAGCCTTCGTCTATGCGTTCGCGTTCGCGTTCGCGTTCGCGTCCTTTAGATTGTGGGCTGCGTGGAGCCTGGATACAGTTTAATTTTGTGCTTTTACTTAGTCCACTCTGCTCATCAATACGCGCAATCGGGCACTCAAACATGTCGTGAGCAAGATCGGTGCAGGTTTCTGCGCAGCCTAGGAGAAGGTTTGAGGGGAAGCGGCCGGAGTCGCTGCCTGATAAAACTTCTTTCGCTCTCGGCTTCCCGTCGTGCATTATTCCATATTGTGTTTCACTCGCGGGCCGCCGCGTGTTTGCGCTGCCAATCCTACACCCATCCACATTAATTGCGCCCGTGCCCCAGCGAAGCACGTTGGCGGCAATCGTCTTTTCCGAAATAGGTTTTTGCGCAAGACAGATTGGTTCGTGGGCTGGCTTGAGCGCAGTTCCCCAACCGTCCCATTGTTTTGCGGAGTCGGTCGTCGTCGGCGGCGTTTTACAACCGGGATTACTGCGCTCCTCATTGGTTCTGAAAGCGCCAGCGGTCATTGCCGTATCGGCCTGCGTATATTGAAAATGACCGCGCGTTTCCATTACGACGCCCGCCGCCTTATCAATCGCCTTTGAGATGTTGTGGGATTTTGGAAATCCCGACCCGTAGACCCAAAGCATCTGATCGCGAATCTGAAACCCCGCGTCCTCGATATTCACTGCCATTCGGTGATAGGTGCGCGTGCCGCCGAATGAAAGCAGATGTCCGCCGGGCTTAAGCACACGCAGCGCCTCGCGCCACATCTCAGCGCTCGGCACGTCGTAGTCCCAACGAGCGCCCATAAACTTTAAGCCATAGGGCGGATCTGTGCAGATTGAATCAACCGAGTTTTCGGGAAGGCGTTTTAACACCTCAAGACAATCCCCCGCAAAAAGACTAAAGCTTGAGCCAATCGTTTTGTCTTCGATCATGATGCAGCGCCTCCCTTGGCGTGACGTTGATTTCTTGGTATCGATTCGGGCAATTCGATTTGCTTCACGGACTTCAAAAGTTCGGACACGTTGAATTTGCCCTGGGCGCTCGCTTCGTCGTCGGTGCGTAGGGTAGCCCTAAAAACTACGTGCTCGGGGCGTGACGGTACCGTAGCGTTCGTTTTTGGGGCAAACGGTTTGCGTTCGTCATACTGCCCTTCAAGCGTTTTTATATGCGTGTCTGGCTTTACGAGAAAATCGAAAGTCGCTTTCCATCCGCGATCATTCTCGCCCTGACAAAATTTACTCGCCGCAATGCGAACAACGATGTCGCGCCAATAATCAAGCGAAGGGGTTTCGGAAAGTCGCGCTTTAATGGCCTTCGCGCGCTTGTCGGTAGCCTTCGTAATTTTTGGCAGCGTTCCGCAGTTGTCGTTCCAGATTTCGACAAATGAATCAATTGGAGGTGCGCCAGCGTTTTCGTTTGTTTGATTTATAATGTTTGTTTGTTTGTTTGTTTGTTTGTCTGTCTGTAGCGTGACGTCCACGTGACGTGCGCGTGACGTACACGTCACGTCGATTGAAATGATTTGATGTTTCAACAGCTTATCGACTGCGCCGGTAATATCTTTCTCCGATCTGCCGCCAATTCTTTTTGCGTGCGCGTAAACCAGCCGAAAATTATCGACCATGCGTTTTGAGCACTGTGAAAACATGTAAATCACGGTCAAGAGTTCGCCGTCGGTAAATCCGTAAAAGTCCGGGTCCTCAAGAAAGGTATTCGACAAACGAAACCAGGAACTAGCCTTGATATCCTTACGAGTTGTGAACCTTTCCCAGTTCGTCACCGTAACGATTGCGCCATCGTAATTACCCACGGAACCTCTGTCCTACCAACTCGCAGTGGTGCTTTAGGTGATCTCTTTGACACAGCCATTTAACGTTTAACGGTTTTGAATAGTCGTCGTGATGGGCTTGCACTTTACTAGTGGTGCCGCAAGCTTCGCACGGTTGCCGAATTAGCTTTCCTGATTTGAGGGCCTTATAAACCAAATTCGCGGCACGTTTTTTTTCAGGATATCTCTTGAAATAGGCCATGTTTGAGGCAATGCGCTTCGCTCCACCATAAACATACTTTTCTGGTTTCGTTCTGTTTTGTCGGCGTTTCTTCCGAGCCATCCTGCCCGCTTCAGTTGCGCGATGCACTCTCGAATACTCCTTTTCACACGCCAAACAAGACGCCCTTAGAGGCAATTCCCCCGGCTTCCCTTTTCTAAAAAAAACAAGCGTCGCCGGCAACTCGATCGCGCATACGGTGCACCGCTTAAGCAGCGTTGATAAACTTCCTTGCATCCATCCCCCGATGAAAATCAGTTCCGCGCATACCCCCGTAAACGCGGTTTAAAGCTGCCATCGATGGTTTAAAACCCCGCATCCAACCATGGAAACGGGTATTACTACTTCAACCCCTTAAAGACCCATGCGACGCACGCGGCCAGAGAGGCGGTGCCTGCAATCCAGAATATAAAGACTGCCAGGGTCGTCATTTGCGTCTCGATTTCAGGCAGCGCTTACAATCGACGACATTCCAATCAGCGCTGCATTCTGGGTCAGCGTAACCATCATTAGGAGAGCATAAAATAAATTCTGATTCTGCCGGGACTTCAGACCACTCATCTCGGACCAACTTATGAGTTTTCTTTTTCATTTCCCCCTCACCTCAACAAACTCGACGCAGCGGATGCGGGAAGGCATGGCACTACCATCGGCCAATTTTTTTGAGGTATGTTGCGTGGAATTAAGCCCATGCGGATAAAGATTGATCCACACCCTCAACCGATCTTTTTTGACTAGGCGGCGCATAGATTTAGGCGAGCAAAGCCACGCACATCCGCTTCCCGGTTTTTCGACGACGGCAAAACCATTTTGATCTATTTGTACAAAAATTCCCTTAACCCGAATCAGTTTGCTCGTGGTGTCGTGGTCTGCTGCAACGCGGTCCCCAGTCTTGAAATTCTTTTTCATTTACGCTCCAAAAGTTTGTCGTTAATTTCTTGTGACCGCCGTGCCATTTCACGCCACGCCTCGGCACTTCCGGCCTCGTGAATCATAAGTGCCAGCAAAAATAGAAACAGCAGCCCGACCATGACGACGATAAAAACTGTCCAACTCATTTCTCCCCCCTCAACTTTTTATTTTCCATTTCAAGACTTTTGATTTTTTCTAGGAGTGCGGAGCCGGGTGATGACTTTTCAAGAACGGACCTGGCGTAATACCCGGCACCGAATCCATTCTGTCTGTCAGCAAACATTGGCCCCGGCGACTCGTGCACCATCCCTCGGTAGTTCGATGGATCAGCGTAAAACTCCAACGCCCCCCGATACGCCTCGCAGTCGGCCCGCAGCTGGGAAACCTCACAAGCCAGATCTAGGAGTTCGGTGCGGAGATTATTGTTCTCAAGAAGTAGCTTCGCTTTCATTGGCGCTCGGTTGTTGTCTAAAATTTGAAGCTCGTCCCTTTCTTTTTCAGCCGCCTCGCGAGCCGCGACTTCGGAGAGAAGAGCGCCATAGATAAAACAAGTTCCGCAAGTGCCAGGACCGGCTTCTACATCTGTCTTGCAAATGGACAAGTGCCTACGGGCGTCATTAACAGCCTCTTCCCGCTCATCGTGTGCGTCGGTCATTTGGTTCCTTTCAGTGCTCGGATTTTAATTGCAAGACGCCTAGCTGCGGTTACTGGGCAGTCCGAAATACGTTTCTGTTCTGTCGAATGCGCATCACATTCCTTAGCAGCCAACTCAAGCCCTTCATTCCGAGCGGCGAGAAGGGCGAGTTCAATTGCATCTTTTGTTAGCAATGGATTATTCCGATTAGGATATTGCTCCATCACAATCATCTCGGCGGTTTCCCTCGCCTTCTGCGCGTAGTGGGTTTTGGGGATGGTCATTCCATCTCCTGCACTTTCTTTCGGCCAACAGACTTGACACGCGAAAATTCTGCGCTCCGACTGTAGTCGTCAAAATCGTGCGAGTTTACTTTTGCACGGGCTTCCTTGGGTGAATCAGCCTCTACATGCGACGCAAAATATTTAAACACATGCGTTTCTTCCCATTCGACAAAATATTTCATGTCCCGCCCTCGAAAAGGGCTTCGACTGAGGAGATTGCAACGCAATCATAGCAACGGACAGTATGGCCTTCGCAGCAACAAGCTTCTTTCATGCGCTTCAATAAAATTTCCAACGCCGCCGCGTACTTGCCGATTTCGACCGCAGCATGGGCCTGAAGTATATCCTGCGCCTTTTTCCAGTCACACAATGCCGTTACGTGGTCGAGCGATGTTGATTGCGGCTTTTTTATCCTGTCAGCCTTCTCCAAAAGCTCCTTTGTCCGAGCGAGAGAAAGTTCTAATTTAGTCACGGTTTTTCTCCCCAAGTATGATGTAAAAAGTCCGGGTGTATGGTTTCCCAATTGCCGTCGTCGAAGTCGGCACTTAAAATTGAAACTTTCGAGACAGGCGAGCAGCGCACATAAACAATGCCGCACGCTACTGCCTCAATTTTAATCGGGTAGCTCATGTAACTTCTGTCGAAATAGTGAGCCCCGGAACGCATTGGCTTTGTTCGAACAACTATGCATCCGACGAACTTGTCTAGGTTTCTCATCTCAATTCCTCCCTCAACTCTCTCGCTACTCGCTTGCGGGCGGGTGGGGTTAGGGGCATTTGCGCACCGGAGATTTCTTAAGCCTGCGGGTCCACGAGTCGCCGATAAGTGCATTAATGGCCTCCTTCGAGCGAAGCTCGAGCAGGACGCGGTGATATTCCTCGGGCTGCATGTCCCACATATCCATTTCTTTCCATTTCTTTGTTCTGCCATCGTAGTATTGGCGCTTCCATTTTTCGGCGACCATTTTTCCGTAAGTCATTTGCGAACCACTGGCTTCAGATACATGTCCTCAAGCCGGTCCATCGCGTTCAGTACGGCTTCGACCCTGGATTTACTAAGTCTCGTGCTGTCCGAAAGAAGAACAACAAGCGCGTATCTTTTCAGTCGGGATGCGCCCAGCTTTTTCATGGCGGCACCGATGTCCGCAATTGATTGGGCCAATATCTCTACGGCAATCGGTTCTTCTGCTTGCTTCACGATAATCGTTTCCTTTTCTACTTTTTTATTCGCTGTGTTCACTCTCATTTCCTCTCCCTCCTAAAAACCGGCCAAACAATCCATAGGGACCAGGCTGCAAATATTAGGGCGGGGGTCATGCGAGCCTCTTAAACTCCACGACCCAGACCCACGGATTCAAGTCCCATCCGAAGCCGCGCTCGGCGTTGATTGAATCCCAAAGCGTGTGAAATGCATGCCGATGACAAATATATTTCTCACCATGCCCAACCGTTTCCGCCGCCCATCGTCCGGTGCCCTCGGCCATAGAATTTTCTTCGCTGATATCCTGCACCCGCTCAACCCTGACCCCGGTGACTTCGAGCGTGATGCGGCTGGCCCAGCGGGGCATAAAAATCGAGGGACGCCACTTCAAGCCGATATCGGCCTGGTCTGCGCGGTAAAAAACGCAGCCTTTTTTCATCAGATTAGATTGCCAAGTTTCTCTCACCCACAAGCGGTAGCCGGGCTGGCCGTAGGGGCAGTGAACGGTCACGGCTTTGAGATGGCCATCCTGCATAACATCAACCTTAACGGTCCCCTTGTCGCCCACCCAAAGAACACAATTATCTGGCGTCTTAATCACCCGCCGCGTCTGCGTCTTTGAGCCGTCCAAGATCGTTCGGACCATTGGACCGCTGAATAGGATTGGCCGCTCTTTCATCGCCCCGCCTTCAGAATGGAGGATAGGAGATTGAATGCGTTCATTTTTTGGCCTTCATGATCTCATTCAATAACAGCGTGTTTTCTATCGCCCTATTGCGCCTATTGAGCGTTCGATTGTCGTTGTGGCATGTGCGACAATCACGCCAGCCGTTTGAGCGGGTAATCGTATTCAACAAGTCGTAGGGATGGCCCTTTGGGCATTCGGTCTTGCGCAGGTTAATGCCAACAATGGACGTTTCCGATGCGCGGTTTTCGGCGATAGTTTTCTTACGATGGCATTTGCTGCAAAGCACCTGGCACTTTGCCAGCTCGGCGTCCCGCCGTTCTTGCGCCCACGTCCAAACCTGGTGCGTTACCTTTTGGCTTGGATCAACATGGTCGACCTCAAGCTTTTCTGAGGAACCGCATTTGCGACACGGGCCATTCTTTGCTAGCCATTCAGCGCGGCGGCCCTTAACCGTAGTCTGGTACCATGCCGCCTGTGCTGCTTTCTGTTTAAGCGGATCGCGGAAGCTCATAGAGCACCGCACGTTCCGGCACTATAATGAAGTCCAGTGAACTCCCCGAAAACTTCCCGAATAGAGGCGCTGTTTCCGCGTGTAATCGAGTGAATATGAGTGAAGTTAGATGCGCTGTTTTTTGAGTGCGAAAACAGCCGTAAACGCGCTATGGTAGCGGTTATTGATATGGCGATCCCGGCGTGATTCGAACACGCGACCCTCTGCTTAGAAGGCAGCATTGCCGCATTATTTTTTAGGCTTTTTACCGTGCTTTTTCCCATGATGCTTCCCTTGTTCCCCGAATTCCCCGACCGACTGATTTTGTTTTGATCCAAACCTAGATAGCGTTTCCTTTAACGTGGATGGACGCGCATGAAGGTAACGCTTCTCAGCTACCGCAACGGACTTGCCGGCGATCGCGCAAAGAGATGCCAAAGACAGTCCGTATTTATAGACGCCCCAGCTCATGAATGTGTGCACGAGGTCATGAAAGCGGCCGGAAACGTCGGCACGCTTGCGGCAATTACCCCATGCCGTTGTGTTGTCCTGAACGGGCTTGCTTGCGTCGCCTGGCGACGGGAATAGGTAGGCACTCTCCGCGCCCTTTGCGCGCGCCCTAACCTTTGCCAGCACATCGACATGAACCGGGACAACCCTTGTCTTTCTAATCTTAGTCATGTCGGCAGGTATCCGAACGAACCCGCCGGCAAGATCAAACCAATCATAACGCGCTACACAGATTTCTTTTCTGCGCATCCCGTTCTTGTAGCCCATCTCAATCTGTAGGTGCAGGTCATCGGATGCGTTTTCAAGGAGGCGATCCATCTCATCCTCGTCGTATTCCTTGCCGACTTGATCGGTTGAATCTGGATTCTTAAACGAAGGCAAGCGATCGATCACGCGCTTGTTGTAGGCCATACGCACTATCGTTATGAGTTGTTTTCGGTCGTTAAACAGCTTTCGACCCGGGTGTTTTGTGTGCGCCGCGACCACATATTTTGACCAAAGTTCTTCGTCGACTTGTGTCATCTCAAATCCGCTGAAAAATGGCTTAAGGTGCATCTCTATGTGGTCTTGAGCAGAACGGCGCGTGCGCGGCGCAGCGCCGGCCTTCATCGCAACCACTTTGTCGGCAAACGTCTCAAACAGCGGGCGGGACGCACGAAGGGCTTCCGGTGTTCCAAGCCAGTCGGCAAATAAACGCAGACCAATGGCCCGCGCCTTTGTTTTGCTTTTCCGCTCACGCGTTGACCGAAAGAACTCACCCTTGCCGGTAACGTATTTCCGGTAATACCAGACGCCTGATTTCGGGTCGCGCTGTAGCTCCGCGCAGTCTGGTTCGGGAATCAGTTTCACGCCGTCCTCGTCTGAAGTGCGATGTACTTTTCTAGCTCGCGAATATGGTAGCGGATAAGCCGGCCCATGTGCGTGACCTTTGGCCCCTCGCCCTTCGCTCGCCAGTTGTTTAGCGTGCCCGGCGAAATGCCGAGGTATCTTGCTGCCGCGCCGTTATCGAGTAACTGCGTTTTGAAAACCTGCTCTTGATCTCCCATGTCCCCCTCTTTCCCCATCCCAAACCCCTCAAAAAAACAGCGGGCACCCTACACATTACAGGTCACCATGACCGGATGCCCGCCGACCCGCATCGCTGCGGGATAACTAAAAATTAATCTGTTACCGCACCATCAATAAAGTCCGCGAGTTCGCAATATGCCTTGTGTCGATCATATTCGCGCTGGTCACGCTCTGAACCCTCCTTGGAGTGGTATTCAATTTTCCAAAGTAGTGACTTGAACGTAGCCGCCTCAAACTCTTTACAAGACTGGTTCAACACGTCATCGCGGTATGGGTCCGACCCATAATCAAAAGATAGCGCGCTACAAAGCTGATCAAGTGCAAAGTTAATTGTACCTATCGTGGCATCGCCAGCAGAAGCGGCTCTTGCCTGCTCCAAAAGCGCGCGGGTTTCCTTTATGGACTTTTCGTGGAGAGCCCTTTTTCTTTTCTGTTCGGCGCTACGAGTATCGAAATCGATCTGCGCGGCCTGGCGCTTAGCAATATATACAGCGTGCCACTCTTCCGCCGTTCTATCGCGAGCGGCGGTAAGTTGTTCGCGGGCTTCTCTAAGCTTCTTATCGTGATAGTTTTCTTCCGGCGACAGTTCAGCCTTGAGCCGATTTTTGATATCAGCCTCAGATAGATCGGCGTCATCACGAAGAATTACGCACATTCCCATGGCTCGCGACGCTGTCTCTTTAATCCATCGGCGCGTATCGTATCCCATTTTTTCAAGTGCTGCCGTGTATCCTGTCGGCATATTCCCCTCACCTTTCCCTAACCCCAGCTTAATAACTTTTAGCTTAAAAAAAGGACGGCACTAAGGCCGCCACTTTCAAAATTGGACGATTTTCAAACCGAGTTTTTCTTGCAGATACTTTGCTGCGGCCTCGCGAACCATGTGATCGGGAATCGGAACCTGAATAGTAAACTGCGGCGCAACGGTAACCACGGTAGCGGCCTTCTTTGGCCGACCAACGGCGCGCTTTGCAATCGACTTAAGATTATTGCGCCAATAATAAATCACGCTCGTGTGAACGCCATGCTTGCGAGCGGTGCCCGCAACGCCCAATGTTTTTACATCGGCAAGAACCGCTGCTTTTTTTGCTTCTGAATGCTTTGAACTTCTCATAATTACTCCTTAATACTTTTAAAAAAAACGGGACGCCCCCGCGCCCCGCCTTGTTACCGTCTGGCGTCTAACCACGCGGACAGCGCGCGTGAACTTTTACCGCCATCGTATTCTCCCATGCCGTGCACTTAAGCTTTCGGAGTCAGATGGCGGTAAACCCTTATTCAAAATCAGTCTCCTGAGTTTCGAATGCAGTGATAAAATCCGTGGCTTTCTCGATGAAATCAGCAACCTTTCCAGTGATCGGCGCGCCCTTCTTTTTTGCCGTCGACTCAAGATAGCTAACGTAACTTGCTAGATCGGTAGGCCCTACTTCCTCAAG
Source organism: Pseudomonadota bacterium (assembly GCA_040388195.1). Classification (GTDB taxonomy): domain Bacteria; phylum Pseudomonadota; class Gammaproteobacteria; order Burkholderiales; family DATLHW01; genus DATLHW01. Next base: position 1,800 of record JAZKCF010000099.1, on the reverse strand, counting down.
CGAGCGCTGGGCATATTTCCCGAATGGAATACGATAGCCGTTCATCCCGATAACGCCGTCATCGCTGGCAGGTTGTGCTGAAACAATCGGTGCCGTGTCGCCAACCTTTGCCGCGTGGGTCATTTCTTCTTCAGCGTATAGGTCGCTTAACTCGTTTGGCGCGGCCTTCCTGAGTGCTAGCATCTCGGCGCACTTGGCAATCATCACGTCTGGCATTTTTTTCCAGAGGTTTGATGGTTTGCCCATCGCATCGGTCTGAGCATAGGAGTCAAACGTGGCGACGCCCCAAAGCGGTTCTTTAAAGCCCTGCATCCACACGCCAACGCGTGCAGCAGTTGGAAGCTTGTCGCTGATCCAAACCTCTTTCCAAACGCCGTCCTCGCCGCACCAGAAAGGCCCCGATTGGCCCTCATACTTGCCGGTGCGAGATGCAACAAGCCTTGCGCCGTCGATTGATACCTGAATAGTCATCTGCCCGCCGCGCTTGATCGCGTAAATCTGGCGAGCAAATGGATCAAGGCCAGTGCGTTTACAGACGTGGATGAACAACTCCAGTTCGTTGTTTGTCGCGTCCTTTGCGATAAGGCTTTTGATGAGTTCAAGCTTTTTTGGATCATTCCAAAAGCTTGCGTCGCGTTGTACCGGCTGTCTTGATGCCGGTTGCGCTGGGACTAGTTCCATGGTCTGTGCTGGTTTTGTTTGGCTCATAATGACGCCTTCCTTTCGTTACGGTTAAGCATGTTCTTCAAATTCAGGATGTTCGGTTTCGGGCAAAAGCGTGTTGCACAATTTAAAAAGCCGGTCCAGCTTCGCACCCTCAGTTTTAAAATTCTCAAATCCCTCAGGTGGCGGCATAACGTCCCTGACCAGATTCGACCCATCAAGTTTAAGCACGTTGCCGTCGAGGCTGTTCATGAGCGACCTACAGGAACGAAGCCCCCATAGCCCAAGCATTGCAAGTCGAAGCGATTGCGCGTGCATTTGATCGAGATTGGCCAGCCATTGTTTCGCGCCTTCTTCGGTAAGCTTGTTCATGACGCCCTCATCTGCGGTTCGCCGCAACAACCGCTCAAGCCGCACACCGAACAAAAACCCGCGTGGTCTTTGCAGGAACGGCAGAGGTCGTATTCGTGGATCTCGCCGTCTTCGTCGCACTCGTGGTCGTCGGTTTCGACTTCAGCAGCGAGGCACGGGCAAGTATCTAAACACGTTCCGCCAGCCCACCGGCGCGGAGTGCCGCAGCCCGAACATGTGATGATTTGGGTTTTCATGATGCCTCCGCTTCTTTCAAAAACGTGGTTAAACACACGCCGAAAGGCTCGGTTCCGTATTCGCCGGCAAGGTAGTAAATGCGATCAACCGGCTCGTTGTGACACTCGCAGAACAGGTCAAAATCCTGATCTTCTTGCTTCACTGTTCGGACTAGGTTCATGTGCATGGTACTTCTCCTTAAGACAAGGCTGTGCCCTGCCATATTTGACAAAAACTCTTCGTTGCGTTACGCGATGCGACTAGTTAAACTTTTGTTAGCCGGCTGCTTTGTGGTTTCCTGATTCAAAAAGGGTTTGAATCTGCTCCACCGTTAGATTGAGGCCAAATGCAAGTTTGCATAGAGTCTCTGGTCTAACGGTTTTACCGCCGATCCATTGGCTGACTACGCTCTCTGAAAGGTCTGATTTGTCTGCGAATTGGCGAACCGTCGCCAAACCCACTTCGATCATCCTTTTTCTTACAGTAAACGAGCGGCTTTTCATAAATACTAATGTACATGATTATGGACACCATTGCAATAAGAAACGT
>JAZKCF010000098.1:0-55773 GCA_040388195.1 Pseudomonadota bacterium | reverse complement strand
CGCGCCAATATTGGATTACACATAGTTAGCTTCAAAATCTACCGGACAGATGTGATTTGTCTTATCTAATTTCCCCCCTGGTCCGCTGACAAAAGCACGCCCGAGTGTTGGGCCGGAATACATTGGCTGTCCGTCGTCGTTACGGTACAGGCGAGCTATTACATTGCTATAGCGATTTACATCGGGCGTATAAATACGCGCCTTTTCACATGCGTTTATCTCTCGGATATTTTCTCCACCGATGTAAAGCGAACAAAAATCGGCCGGTCGCATTTGCTGCAAATCAAGGCTTTCACTCTGATAATCCGGCAATCCAACTTTTGTAACTTTAGTAAGAGAATTTATCCAGGCAGGGGGAGGGTTATCGGTGTCGTTTAAAGAAGCCGGAAGCGTAAGATCAGTAATGTTGGATTGTATTAAATTTAATATTTCCTGCGACAGCTGCTGCACATCTCTGCCGGCTAAATCGCTAAGATCTAACGCGTGCTTATTTTCTCCATTAAGACGAAAGAATTGCAGAACTAACGTTAGAGCCTTGAAAATTTGGTGCCTCTAATCTCGTTAATGCTGTTAGTCCTGAAAGCCATGATGGAATAGGATTGGTGCTGTCATTGAGTGATCGCGGGAGGGTCAACTCGGTAATGCGGGACTGAATAGCTATAACAGCTGCATTTGGTATGTCTCGTATCGTCCTACCGGTAAAATCGCTTAAATCAAGCACGCCGTTACACTGTCCACCATTCCACCAAGACAAGATGGCTGCGCTTAATTTTTTCTTTTCTTTACGCTCTTTACTTCGTGCTCTATTCCAATGCGAGATATTTTTATACGGTGCACGAAGGGCGTTTTCTAATTCTTTAGTGAGATCCTCTAATGCCTGTTGTTCTTGTAAATTCATTTTCGCCCCCGCTAAATGACGAATCATAAAAATTTCGAGACGGCATCGAATTTTAAATACACGGGAAAATGCACTTGCTGTAACAACCAACACCAATTAAAGGCAGGTTCCCGATAGCCGTACCTGTTAACTATAATCGACTAAAATGGCGGAAACTTAAGCTATAGGCTGAACGGCAAGTTAAGGCGTTGGTTCAATACTGCTACTGGACGATAACCGAAGCGGCTCTCCGTAAGTTGCTGCGAGGTCTCGCGATGGGCCCTCGCATGATCGTGACGGATACGCCCGGTAGTTATCCCGCGCATACAGGCTAAACCCTCTAACACGTCAAGCAGGGGTTACTTGATGAGTACCTTTGTCAGCAACTGAAAAAACCAGCGATGATTATGCGGCTTGCGTAAGTCGTATCAGAAATCAAAGTTAATCCGCCACCTTGCCGGCGATCTCCGTCTGCGCAAAGCGCCTCTGCTCTTCCATAACAGATTGCGTCAATTCTCGCTTGAGTACATTGAATTCGGTGCTAGCCGTATCGCGTGGATGTGGAATACGAATGTGGACCTCTCGCTTAATGGTTCCCGGACGATAAGTCATGACCGCCACCCGATCGGCAAGATAGATGGACTCTTCAATGCTATGAGTGACGAAAACAATGGTCTTACGGAATTCGTCCCAAATACGCAGTAACTCATCTTGAAGAGTCTGCCTTGTCAAAGCATCCAATGCCCCGAACGGTTCATCCATCAGCATGATGGGTGAATCCAACGCCAACACACGCGCAATAGCAACGCGCTGGCGCATACCTCCGGAAAGATCTTTCGGAAAGCGTTCGCGAAACTCGTAGAGGTTAAGCTTGGAAAGCAGCATTTCCACTTTCTCGTTCATTTCTTTTTTTGGCAGGCCTTTTATTTCCAGGCCAAAACGAATGTTCTCGCTCACTGTCATCCATGGGAACAGCGCGTACTCCTGAAACACCATACCGCGATCTGGACCCGGCACTTTCGTTGCGTCGGCGCGACCATTGATACGAATGGTTCCACTGCTAGGCGACGAAAAGCCGGCGATGGCGTTAAGCAACGTGGATTTACCACAACCTGACGGGCCTAATAAGCAAACGAACTCACCTTCGTTAATGCTGAGATTGATGTTCTCGAGAGCGATCACCTCGCCGCCGGGGACCGGGAAACGCTTGTTAACGTTTTCTATCTGAATGAACATTGACAGAGCCTAATTCTGATCAATACCGCGATGCCATCGCAGCAACCCACTATTGAGGCAATTCATGCCGATGTCGATTCCCAACCCTAGTAACCCGATGGTGAACATGCCAGCAATGATCTTATCCGACCACATGTATTCACGCGCCTCCAAGATGCGATAACCTAAACCGCTGTTCACCGCAATCATCTCCGCAACGATGACGACGATGAACGCAACGCCGATGCCGATGCGCATGCCGGTGAGGATGTAGGGCATGGCCGCGGGCACGATCACTCGGATAAACATAGTCAATTTACCAGCGCCAAGATTACGCGCGGCGCGCAAGTAAATACCATCGACATGTTTAACGCCGGCTATGGTATTCATGAGTACCGGAAAAAAAGCGCCTATGCTAATCAGAAAAAACGCTGGCGGGTTCCCTAAGCCGAACCACAAAATGGCTAGTGGAATATAGGCAATTGGCGGGATCGGCCTGAGCATCTGCACCAGAGGGCTGAACAACGTGTATATCCGGTCGTTGCTCCCCATCAGTAGGCCAAGTGGCAATGCCAACACAGTGCCGATCAGAAATCCACCCACCACTCGATAAAGGCTATTGTAAGCATCCTGCAGCAACTCACCAGAGATGAGCCATGCGAGGTACCCACCTTCGCTATACGGTGTGATGGGCTTTAAGTATTCCAGCCACTTGGCAACTACTTGTGACGGTGGCGGCAAGATTTGTGGATTAACCCAACCGCGCATCGCGGCGATCTGCCACAGTACAACTACAACAACAGGAATAATTGCGCCTTGGGCAAGGTTCAGGAATCGAATTGATCCTGCCCTTACCTTCAATTCGAATCCCTCACCTTGCTTACTGTTATAAGCGAAACTTTCGCTCTCTCAAGTAAATCTAATTTAACCCAGTCTTTCGCGACAGGAATGTTGGAAGTGAATTTGCCGACGCCGTATTTTTGCATAAGCTCAGTCGTAATTTGTACATGTTCAATCGCAAGATCGTAGGTGTAAGGCGAATTGCTGATTGCATCCCTAAAATCTTGCTCGGTGATTTGATTTTTGAACATCTGCTCGCGTACATATTTTTCTGCTATATCGGGCTTGCGAATAAATAGCATTGTCGCTTCCACAAACACATTAAGCAGCTTTTGCGCGACTTCAGGACGCTCGTTGTAGAGCTTCTCCGTAATGACGAGTGAACGATAAGGTATCCCCATCGGCGTGTCGTATGGTTTTATCACCTCCACACCAAATCCTTTGTTAATTGCCTGTGAAGATTGCGGCTCGGACTGACACATCGCATCAATGTCTTTACCAAGCAGCGCTTGATTCAAATCGGCAAAGGCAAGATAGACAATGTGCACGTCCTTATCCGGTTTTTCGGACCAGGTAAGTTTCACCTTGGAAAGTTCGGCAAAGAGCAGCAGTTCCTGCGCTCCGCCGCGAGTAACGCCGACTTTCTTTCCTTTAAGGTCGGCAACGCGTTTGATAGGCAAATCACTACGGGCAACGATGCGAGCACCACCTTTGGCGAACCCGGCAACGGCGTAAATCGGAACTCCCTGCGCCCGCCCCGCGATAGCTGCATCCAGGGCCGAGGCTGCGACATCGATCTCGCCAGCAACGATGGCCGGCATTATATCGATGCCCTTGGCAAACATGCGCTCTTCAATCTTCAACCCATATTTTGGAGCAATCTCTTTCATATAAGAAACCGCGCCATAATGCGCAAATTTCAAATTACCGAGACGCACCAACTCTTCCTGCGCGGCATACGTTACGTTCGAGATAATGCAAAGGAGCGCGGTTGCCATCCATTGTTTAAACATTTTTCCTCCGAGCGGATTGTAAAGATGGGGGTGGAGCGACTGTTAAATTAGCATTGGTTCATGTCAATGATAAATATGTTTTTGGTTTACGTTTAGACCTTATTTATAGGAGCCGCGCGGCACTTCAGCAGCACATCGATGAGCAAGGGTTTATAAAGGTTCTTCAATATATTCGAAGCGCTGAAATTGTTTTCCATCACGCTCTATGGTTTCGAAGAACATGGTTACAGGACGTATCCATAATTCTTGTTTGCCATAAAGTGCCTTATAAACCACATACTCATTCAGTGTTTCGGTATCTTTAGCAGCACCTATCACTTCGTAATCTTTACCCTTGAAATGACGGTAGCGTCCTAGTCGAATCGTACTCATAGATTAGCCTATTCCATGTCGCCTGCAATAATTGGTACGGATAAGCGCAATGTAGCCGATGACCTCGGTAGCATCATATAATTTTCCCGCCCGACATTGCGAAAATTGCAAGTAACGTTATTTACGCATCGCTTTTTCAGCGGCTGTCATGGAATTGATAAACGCAGGACGAGAAAAAACCCGTTCCGCATACTCCATCAGGGGGCCGGCTTGTTTTGGCATTGCGATTTGATAGTGTGGGAGCCGCCATAACAATGGTGCCATGGCAACGTCCAGCATTGAGAACTCGTTCCCTAATAAATACTTCTGTTTGCTAAAAACAGGGGTAATTTGCGTTAAGTGCTCAGTAATAAGTCGTCGAGCGCTTTCTTGTTGTTTGGCCGTACCGTGTTCCAAGGGTTGTATATGACTAAACAATTCTTGCTCGACCCGGTATAAAAATAATCTGGCGCGTGCACGCACGACGTGGTCACCAGAAATTAATTGCGGATGCGGAAAACGTTCTTCGATGTATTCGTTAATAATATTGGATTCACATAGAACTAAATCTCTATCTATCAATACCGGCACTTGGTCATATGGATGCATCGCCAGTAATGCCTGGGGTTTGTCAAAAAGATCAACATTGATGATCTGGACATCTTCCCCTTTTTCACAAAAAACGATTCGGCAGCGTTGGCTGAAAGGACAGGTGGTGCCTGAATATAATTTCATCATAGTTATTACGTTCCCCAAGCCCGCCGACGAAATATTGCGCCGACCGTAAGGCTTATTCTGTTTAAGTATGGCGTTAAAGTATTAGCTATCGACTTTCGCGAGACAGGGTGTTCACGTTTATGCTCAGCGTGTGGTCTTTTTGACTAATCGTTTGGTTGCCGCGTTAATCCGTATTTGTTTCTTACTCTAATTTCCTCTCCGTGAATTACGTTTATGAAAACGCAGGTGTGTTATAGCCCTTATAACAGGCTTTAAAGTTTATGGTCCTTGTGTTTGCCTTTTCGTTTTTCGGGTGCTTCAACGATCATCGTATTTTTTGGCGCGAAGTAACCTCCCACGTTGAAAAAGGGAGGTCGAAGGGGATTTTCGGTGGTGAAACTATCAAAGACCTTCCCCTCCCTGTCCATGCAGAGGAAGTCCCATGCATTGCTAACCTATTCACCAGATTCAAAGCTGCGAGCTTAATAGAGAGGCCGCGCGCTCACGCAATTTTTCGCTAATCGGCCGATCTTGCCACTTCTTCAGCGTGATTCTATTGGAGCGGGTCAAATCTTGCTCAAAAATGATTGTCTGCCTAGCGGCAAATTCCGCGTCATAAATATTCAAATTCGCTTCATCATTGAGGCGGAACGAGCGATTATCAAAATTGGTGGACCCAACAGACACCATCAGTCCGTCAACGATCATCAATTTACAGTGATACATCGTTGGTTGGTATTCATAGATTTCGGCACCTGCCTGTAACAACGGCCCCCACGCTCCGCGAGACGCCGATCGCACTGTTTCAGTATCCGTGATTTCTCCGGGGGCGATCAAGCGAACACGCACGCCGCGGCGAAGCGCATCGAGAATAATCTTACTCGTGAGTTCGTCCGGAACGAAGTAGGCCATCGACAGATCAATCGATTTCTCGGCGGCGGTTAGCGACAATTGGTACATCAACGCCATATTATCGCTACCGCTTGAAGGCGAGCTTGAAAACATTTGCGCCCGGCTGCCCCCTGCCGACTCGAGCGCCGGAAAATAAGCTTCGCCGTGCATAACCTCACCGGTCACTTTCAGCCAGTTCTCCAGAAACGTGGATTGCATTTGGGCGACGACTGGCCCGAGCACCTGAAAATGAGAGTCGCGCCAATGGTCAGCATCCTGCCCTGAGCCGGTCCATTTAGGCGCAATACCTACGCCGCCAGTGAATCCGATTGCGCCGTCCACAATCAGCAGCTTGCGGTGAGTGCGATTATTCAACCGCGCCAGGTTATACCACTTCGGTTCGTGAAACTTACGGATCTGTACGCCGGCATTTCGCATTTCTTCGATCAAACGATCATCCATTTTTGCACTACCGACCCAGTCAATGAGAACGTGGACACTAACGCCCGCTTTTGCCCGCTCGGCCAAGGCGTCGGCAAATTGCTGCCCTATATCCCCGGACCAATAAATATACGTTTCGAAGGTAATCGAACGCTTAGCTGTGCGAATCGCCCCAAGCATCGCCGGAAAAATTTCATCTCCGTTCAGTAACTCCGTCACCTTATTGCCTCCCACAATCCCTGGCCCTAACAGACTACCCATCGCACGAATAAACTGAGGATTATTGGCGGCATAAAGGCGTGGAAGTTGCTGTTCGACCTTCTTTTCTCCCGCAGTAAAGTTAAGGGTTAACAGAAGAACTCCTGATGTTACGGCGATGGTGACAGCAACGATAAAAGTGGTGCGAAAATGTTTTTTCATAACGACTGTGTTCTAAAGTAGACCTCTTAGATGAGACGATTTATTAATTAGCGGGTGTTAGATAGGACACGAATAGGCGATCAACATACCTTATCGGGAGGCTTTATAGCATCTAGACGGTATTGTCAGGGTAAATTTCATTAGCGCAGTTCGCATGGCAAAGAATAAAGTTTTTACTTTTTCTAGCGGTTGGACAAAAATAGGTCAAGACTATATGGCCAAACGGTATCTCTTAGGGAGTTTAGAAAATGAACGAACAAGATAACGATAACAAGAACGCTGGGGAAATGAGTACCGGAGAACAAGCTTCATCGAGCACGGGCCAGGCTCAACAGCCGAAGAAGCCACCACGTCTTAGTTTAAGGACTGCTATAAAGCGCGCCACATCAAAGCGTGATCTTAAGCACTCTCCATCTTCTCCAGCAAATTCGAGTTCGCCGTTTCTTCCGCTAGTGGCATCCCCCACGACTCCCACCGCATCCCATGCAGGCGATTCATTTTCGCCTATTCTGCCAGGTGCAACGGATCAATCCGCTCTGGAACTGCAAACGTTAGTCAACGCATTGCTCAGCGGCTTCCGCATCGGAGCGACGTGGTCCGCTCAAAGACGGGAAGACGCTATAAAAAATTTGGAATCAGTCCGCCAACAAATGATGCAACGTCGATTGGATAAAAGAGTGATAGTTTCATCGACTGAAAGGGAAAATGATAAACGTATCGAGACAATTCTAAACTCGCTCAAAGAAACGCAACGAGGGCTCGACGAATCAAGCAATTTTTCTCCCACAGCTCCATTGAGGCGATCGAGTACCAACCTTACAGAGGCCAGTGAACCTGCAGAATACGATGATCGGCGGGCTGAGAACGCGATCAAAGAATTCTTGGTGGCTTGGGGGCGCAAGGGATTTGCTCGTGGCAGTTATGAGCCCAGTCCCGACGAGTTGAAGCAGATGCAAGAAAAGGTCGCCCGGGCACGCCAACAATCGCACTCCGAGGCTCCTCCTTCTACGACCAACCCGATTGAGCAACTCCAAAAACTGCCTGATTCCTCATCCATAGCGGATGTCAAAAAAATTGTGAGTAACGTCAAGGAAATAGGCGAGCACCAGAATGGACATGGCACAGTCGTAGAAATATTTGCTAACTTTGTTTTAATCCAAGAAAGTGAGAGTCAGCCAGACGATTTAGAGGACGATTTCGAGAAAAAGATTGCGCTCCTCAGCGTCCCTCACCATTTATTTCTCGACAAGCCGTACGTTGAGAAACTCGTTTCCTTTTGCTCCCCTGGCGCTTTTAATACGATACAGCAACTCCGTGACATTTCAGCGGAGTCTACAGTCGACGATATCTCCGACCACGATTTAGGAGGCATCAAAGTTAGAGAAGCAAGTGAAAGAGAAAAGGGCCGTGGCGAGATAGTAATCGCACTTGAGAACTCCGCCTGGCTTTTGATGAAGCCAAGGTCTCAATCCGAAAAACCTCACCTCGTCCGAGTAGCTGGCGAACAAATAGAAAAAGATGGCCCCATACGACGCGGGATGCAGGTTTCTTTTGGTTCCGCCATTGATTACACAATCGATCGGCTCAAAGACCTCCCGGAATTCGCTACGATAGATGAGATTAACAGAGGCGGGGAGCTCGTCGTAAAGGAAGTCGACGATAAGAGCATTGGAAAAGGGGTGGTGGTAAAAATACTATCGAACTCGGTTCTACTCCAAATCGCCCGGCCCCATAATTCTGAAGAAAAACCTCCACTCCTCAATGTGGCCTCCATTCGAGTTCTAGGCAAGCAAGAACTTGGAAACGACGTTTCCTTTTGTTCCGCTTTAGTGGCCAACACAATCGAACGGTTCAAGGAAGTTTCGCCATCCACTTCTGTTGATAAAATTGCCAAGTTTTCTTCAGGCATGACAGTCAGAGAAGTAGCGGAAGGTGAGTATGGTGGGGGTATCGTAGTAAAAGAGCTTCAGAACTCTGCATTAATTCAAGTGCACTCAAAGAGTGCTTCCGACGATCCTTTCGTTATCAATGTGCCGCGCACCCAACTTAAAGAGAAGCCGGTCCTTCGGAAACCTGTTTCCTTCTATACCGCAATAGCAATCAGAAATGTTGTCCGTTGGAACGTTAAAAAGGCATTACTGGATACAGTCCTGGACGCCCGGGAAACGTCTCTGAGAGAGAAACAAAGTCTGCAAGAGCTGAGGCCAGCGCTACTGAAAAAGAGTGACGATCTGATAGCGGCGATGGAGGGTGTCTCGTTACCAGCGAAACCAAGCACCGATGCACTGTTCCAATTAGTATCAGAAATTGGGAGCGCCACCGAACCGGCTGATTTGCCCAAGAAAGGAGCGTTATTAACAAAGGAATGCGAAGTACTGTTTGCATGGGCACAATCGCTTCCATCACATTCTACTCATAAGGAAACACTGGAAGCACAGAGCACATCTTTGCTGGATTACGCACAGTCAATTGTCGATGTGACTAAAGCGAAAAAAGCAGTAGAGGGAAGCGAAGAGCAGGTCAAAGCGACGGAAATAAAAATAGACTCACTAAATAAGAATGGGTTTCCAGAACAATTCCAGGCATTCATAGTAGAAGCCTTGCCAGAAACACCGAGCACCGATGAACTGTTCAAATTAATGGCAGAAATTAGGCAAACTACGGAGCCGAGCGACCTATCTGAGAAAGGAGAGTTATTAAGAACGAACTGTGAAACACTGCTTGCGTCTGTGAAATCTCTTCCACCCGATTCTGCAAACAAACAAATATTTGAAGCACAGAGCGTATTTTTGCTGAATTATGCGAAGTCAGTTGTCGATATGGCTGAAAACATAAAAGCATTAGGGCAAAGCACGGAACACTTTGAAACAGCGCAAAGCAAAATAAAAGAATTTAATAGCGAGCAATCTTCTGAACAGTTCCAGGCATTAATGGAACAAGCCTCACCGACCAAACCAAACACCGAGCGATTGCGTCGATTAGTGTTAGAAATTCAAAGTATCAACGACCCTCAGGCTCTTTCAGAAAAAGGTGCGCTTTTAAAAGAGGAATGTGCTCCATTACTTACTTGGGCGGAATCCATTCCACATGATATAAATTACGATAAGAAAGCATTGAAAAAGCAGAGCGCATCATTGTTGAACTGGGCAGAAGCAGTGGTCAATTTACCGGCAACACTAAAGACCGTAAGTCAAAACAAAGAATGGGCTAAATCGGCGCAAAATATATTAGACGCATTTAATAGAGAACCGTCTTCTCCCCAATTCAGTCCATTAGTGGCACTGGCCGAAATGCGGCCGCTGGACATAGATGTAGTCACCGACATCGAACAACACGTTAATGAAAATCGCAATGCATTTACCGCTCCACCACATCAAAACGAGACATCTTATGCTCGATTGATAATGGACGCTGCGATGATTGATAAGTTGCTAGAGGCTTATAAAGTTAAACGAGACCTAAAAACAGTCAAGATAGTTCAAGGCTTCAATGATGCCAATACTCGCGAGCAACTAGAAAAAAAAATAGCCCAAGAACTTAACAACCGCAGTTCGGGCTCCTCGCCCATTTTTTACACAATGGAGTATGCCAAACGACGTCTTGGTCGGATGGTTGAACAAGAGACCTTGCTTGCCGCGACGGTAATGCCTCCACCCGCTAAGAGCACTCAAAAGCTACAAGATACATTGAGCAAAGCACTTACTCCATTTGTACAAGAAAGCACCGTCTTTGGGCATGAATTCTCAGGGCAGACGTTTACAGGCAAGGTAAAAGAGGCACCATACCGGGATGGCGATGAATTAGTCTCACTCCAGGTCGTACAAAAAATGGGTACTCACCATATCGAGCACAACCTTGACCCTTTAAAAATAAAGTTTGTCGATGAGCAGGGGAAAACAGTAAGACTTGAGCCGGGTCAAAAGTATGTTTTTACGCTTCCGAAGTCCCTTCATTTAATGAAGGAAGAGGAATTGTATAAGCACTGTATGGTGACTAGCGCAGATGATTATTTTTCCAAGAAAAAGAATACCGAACTGGTCGGCAAGGTATGTCAAATCGCGAATGGCGCTGGGCCCGCAAAGAAAGGTAGCATTTATGTTGAATTGCCCGGGGGACCCGCACAATTTAGAAAGCTAGTAGTTTGCCCTCCTGAAAAAAAGCGGACGTGTGCAATTGGCGACGAGGTTACTTGCACGCTCACACCATCCACCACTAAGGAAATTTCAAAGAAATCGGGGCGAAAATTTTGATTGTAGCTGTATCCAAGGAGCCCAACTAAGCTCATATAAGATATGCTTAGTTCTTGAGTATGGTTTAGTATCCCAGCCACACAAGGAATTATAAAAAATTGAAAACAATAAAACTGATGAGCCACCCATAAAAACCCATACGAAAAACAAATAAAATAATATTCGCATAGAAATAACAATTCTGTTTTTCGCTGTTGATACATTCATTTTTTCAGCATATCCAAAAGGCGTTGGTGCAATTAAGAATTGATGGCGAAAGTATCCCTACCCCACTCAGTTAGGTATTGTCAGGTTAAATTTCAAAAAGCTATAAATCCGGAATTGTTGCGAAAGCGCCCGTGGCAAGAACACGTTTTGTTAAATAATAAAGCTGGGATTACGGAACATCCATTCCATTAGCATAGCTCGCATGACGAAGAATAAAATTTTCGCTTTGTCGAGCGGTTGAATAAAAATAGCGTAACGCCTATATGGCGAAATGGTATCCCCAGCGAGATTAGAAAATGAACGAACAAGATAACGATAAAAAGAAGGCCGGGGAACCGATTATCGGAGAACAAGCTTCATTGAGCACGGGCCAGGTTCAACCATTGAAGAAGCTACCAGGTCTTGGAGCCTGTTCGAGCAATGACTACTATAAGGCGCGTTTTATTAAAGTCTGACCTTAAACAATCTCCATCTTCTCCAATAAATTCGAGTTCGATATTTCTTCCACCAGTGGCATGCCCACAACTCCCACTGCCTCCCAATGACCTGCTACCGAATAGCGCATCTTTAACACGATAAAACCTAACCAGAATACCCCTGGTGACTATACTGATGTAATTGACGTTGCCGATCGACCACAACGACTAATTGCTATCGATCTATGCAAAGAGATTATTTCGTATTTGATAGTGAACTCGTATTCCTATCAACATGCTTGTCGGCCTCGTATTTAGCGAGTTCTGCAAGCAACCATTTGAAATGTGTTTGAACAACCCATATTAACGGAGACTGAATAACCATGAAATGTTTCAACGGTTCTACTCATCGCATCGTTGCAGGTCTATTTTCAATCGTTATTGCGGCGATCGTCCCGCAAGAGTTTGCTATGGCGCAGGAACTGAAAGAGGCACCAGATCAAATCGAAAAAAATGGTTGTCTCCATGGAGATCCCGAGCAAAATTTGCAAGATCTCGGCATTGTGCTTCCAACCCCCGCCGCGCCAATAGCCAACTTTGTGCCGGTCGTTCGCGTCGGCAAGCTCCTTTATCTTTCCGGTAACGGGCCACGTTTAGCAAATGGCTCATTCATCACGGGGAAGTTGGGACTTAATCCCGGCCAGCTAAGCGTGGATGTCGGTTACGATGCAGCACGGATAACGGCCATTAATCAGTTAGGCGTACTGAAGGCGGAGCTGGGTGACCTTAAAAGAGTGAAGCGTATCGTTAAGCTCTTCGGAATGGTGAACTCCGATCAAAATTTCACAGATCAACCGAAAGTGATTAACGGCGCTTCTGATCTATTGGTGTCGGTATTTGGTGAATGTGGAAAACATGCGCGCTCTGCCGTCGGAATGGCGGCGTTGCCATTTAATACTGCGGTTGAAATAGATATGGTTGTTGAGGTTCGTTAGAATCGGCTCGGCGCCGTACACATAAATATGGCGCCTATGGCACTCGCATGGCATGTTGCGACAATGAGCTCATGAGCATGATAACTGATGGCCAGTGTTAACTTGATAATGCCAGACGTTTCATGCCACGCTTGAACAATTAACAAAACACTTAAAACCCCGCCTCACGCGACAATAACGCCAATGCTGCGCGCACAAAACTCATGCCCGGCGCTTCCCAATTACCGCGAATCACCACACAACCGCGCCAACTGTGGCCTGCCAGTGAACCGGGATCATGCTCGGCTTCCAGCGTCACCCGATAAACAGCAAGTTCCGGAATCAGCTGGTTATGCCTCTCACGGACTAACACCGAACCACCGAACTGACTAGCCAGCATGCCGTTTTGCAGCGCCCGCGTTGCATCGCGGTCAATAGCGACGACGGTCAAGGGTAAAACCGTGCCTCCAAGCCCATCGGCGAAAAAACGGGCAGCATCGCCGATCTTCACGTGGCGCATCGCTTCCTCGTCTAGATAAGTCTCGACTTGCCATTTGCCAGACTTGACCAACAGTGCCAAACGCTCGCGGTTGCTGCCCCAAGTGCCGGGCGAAAGTTCAGGGTTCAAATCGCGCAAGCGACCAGCAAACGGTGCAATAGGCGCATAACGTTGCAGCTCACTTTCGATGCCGGCGAGTTCTGCCTCGGCGCCAGTCTGTTCCTGTTGTAAGACGGTCAGATTCTGCCTTTGCTGTTCATTGAGCGTCGCCGATAAAACTTGTTGACGCACGAGGTCAAGATGCGCCCGTGCGCGCCGCACGCGTATTTCCATTTCCGGTGCGGTCAACCTGAGCATCGGTGCTCCCGCCGGCACCTGACTTCCATCGGCCCACGGCAAGGTGGCGATTTGAGCGCCAGCTGGTGCGTAAATGGGATAACTTTCCGCCGGTTTCAAATAGGCCGACGCCGCGAGTCGTGTCGGCAACGGAATGGTAAATAACAGAAGTATGCAAGCGGCAAGCGCGGCGTTACGGCGAGCACGCGGACTGTGTTTCAGCCTTGGCCACAGAGCACCCCAGACTTTCAACTCACGCCATAGCGGCAGCAAGATAAACCAACCGACTTCAATGGCGAACAGCAGGATACCCGCCGCCTTGATGAAAAAATGGTAGACCAGCACCGCGATGCCGATGAAAACAATCAACCGGTAAATCCATACAGCCCAAGAAAATGCGACTAGCGCCAGCGTACGGCGTCGCGAAAAATATTCCGGTGGAGGCTCGCCCAGCGCAAACAACCGTTCGCGCAAATCCCAACGTGCTAATGCAAAAGCACGGTTATGCAGATTAGGCATTTCCAGCCAGTCGGACAACACAAAGTAACCGTCGAAGCGCATGAATGGGCTGGCATTGATCGCCAGGGTCGTCACCCAGGTCAGTGTAGCCAGTACAAAAGCAACCGACTTGATACCACCTTCCGGCAAAAATCCCCACAGCAACGTCGCCCACACTGCAATCACCAATTCAGTGGTGGCACCGGCCACGGCAACCGCCAAGCGCTCGCGTTTGCTGGCCAGTTTCCAGACTTCGTTGGTGTCGGTATAGGCAACTGGCCACAGTACCAGGAAGGCCACGCCCATTGCAGGCACGCGACAACCATAGCGCTTGGCCGTAAACGCATGCCCTAGCTCATGCAAAACCTTCACCACGAATAACGCACAGCCGTAAGTGATCAATCCCGACCAGCTAAAGGTATCCACCAGCGTAGCGCTGAAACGATCGCAGTCGCGATACACCTGCACCAAACCAACTGCCAGCGCCAGCAAGGTGATACGCAGGAAGGTCCTCGAAAACAACGGCGCCACCAGGCTGCTGCAACGCCCCAGCCAACGGTCCGGCTTGACCAACGGAATGCGGAAAAATAAATAGTTGTGCAATAACCAACTACCCAATGTGCCACGTAACGTGCGCTGACGCTCTGCCATCTTGCGCGCGGCATCAGCGCCTTGCGGCTGCACTAGCTCATTGCCGATTGCAAATTCGAGTACTGCTTCCACATCCTCAATGTCCAGATGCAGGGTGGTATCAGCGGTAACGGCATCGGCAATCGCCTGCGTATCGTCGAGATGCCAGCGCGAGAGAATTTCGAAGGTTGGCCAGTCGATGCGGAAAAATTGGTTGCGAACTGGATCTTGCAACGTCCAGCTCGGTTGACCATCGATCAAATTGGGGCCGGGATGCAGCGCGAGTTCTTCGCGTAAAGGTGACAGCGGCACGGCCTCACCAACCGACGAATTGTCGGATGGCGGCAAGCGGACGGCGCAGCATCCAGTAACACAACGGCACTCGCCCACCGCGTAATTTGGCAGTGCCCTTCAGGCCGACGCGATGTGTAGTCTTCTCGTCCAGTTGTGCGCGCACCCGATATGCATAGCCACCATCCGGGCGCTCTACCGCATCATGCGCCATGTAGCGCACCGCAGCGCTTACTGGAAATAACGGCGTGGCATTCAGATACAGCGTTAGTGGCGAGTTAACGTCCAGCGGAATCGCGTCGCCCACTGGCAGCCATGCTTCGACTTCCAAATCATTTGAGGCGGCGATGCGCATGATGCGTTCACCTGTCACGACTGGCTTGCCGCCCCATTCGCTTGGATCGTCAAACAACGCGATACCATCACGTGGTGCGGTCACGCTGGAACGGTCCAGATAAGCTTGCAAGTAGTCGGCTTCGGTGCGGCGTTCTTCGATCTTGCCGGTTAAGGTTGCCAGCTGCGCTTTGTATTTAGCATCCGATACCGCCAACTGCGCCGATTGCCGGTATTCGGTCTCTGCAGTGGCAAGTGCCTGGCGCGCTACATCCAGTCGGCTGAGTATCGTTGCTTGATCGAAGGTAAACAGCAGTTGTCCGGCTTTCACGAACTCGTTGGGTTTAACGGCGAAATTGGCGACCACGCCATCCAAGGGCGCGCGAATCACTGCTGGGTTAGTAGGCACCAGTTCGCCCGGCGACAGTACCGTAAGATGTACCGGAAATAACAGCAGAATCACGATGACTGCGAGCCATAGAATGCGACGCTGCTTCCACCATGATATGCCTGCGGCGGTTGTAAACTGCCGGCGTATTACTTGGGTTGGTGAACGCCATGACCAGCGATGCGGGTTCTGTTTCGCTTGCCACGCGTGTCGCCAGATGTCGATCCATTCGGCAAGCAGCGCGATCTCGTGCGGCTCCCACGCTTTGTCACGTACCAGCAAAAGTCCGCCCGAGGCCTTTTGCAACGGCAGCCACAAGCCGTAAGTCGGCAGCGATTGGCGTACAGGCCTGTCAGCGGTCAGTAAAGTGGTTATGTTTTTCACACCATGAGGAATTGCCTCGTACACTTCTCGTCCATTCCGTTGCGACCATTATCAAGCTGATGAAGCCTGCTAGCGTCATGGTGTCATCGCTGCATCGTTGATCCTCAAACAGCAATGGATCGTCCTGAATCAGCCACGAAACAAGCCCTACAGTTGAATGCGTGGAATTGATTTCTGGCGGGCATGATAACGCTAGTGTGAACCCCCGTCGTATCCGCAAAGTTGCAGCCGTGTTAAAACCTGCAACGTTACTCAGGTTCCATCAAGCGATAAAGAAACGGAAGTACCGTTTGCTTTTCTCATCATGTACTCAGTGTCGATCGGGCGCGAAACGACCTGCTAAAGAACTCATTGCCATGATTGTTGAGATGAAGCGTCGCAATCCTCGATTGGGTTGTCCGCGCATTGCTTGGTGGACGGCACTTTGGCTTTAGAGCGGATTTGTTGAATGATTCAAACGCAGTACGAAATGCTCCTTCTGGGAATCCTGTCAGGTTATCTTGACAGAGACCCCCATGCCGAATTGCGTCATTTTATTTAATGAGGACGTACCTATCTGGCTTCCGTTTTCTGTTGAGGTAACGCGCGCACTTCCGACGTGTTGCTGAAGATACGCTTGAAACGTTGCACGGCAAGCTCTGCATAGGTGTACCACGACGTCAACCGCGCCCTCGAGTCCCTTTACCGCTAACCGGCCGACCGGTTGGCTGCCCTGTATCTACGCTACCCTGCCGCCGCGCCCTTTCCACATTTTCTTGCAAAGCACTTTTAATTTTTGCTAAAAAGGCGTCATCAGATTCGCGTAGCATTTCACCTCGTTTCTGCGAGGTCATTATATTAAGGACGGTCCCGAATTTCTGATCCAGTTTGTTGGCTGCATTCGAGCTGCCAGTTTCCGCTACCAGTTGCTCCTTGATAAGTTTATATCGCTCCGTTATATAGTGTCTTCTCCATGCCTCGGAGTGTCGGGGAGCAGCCCGCTTAGTTTTCTCTATCTGCTCCAAGACCATAAAAGCGCGCTGATCGGGCAAATCTTTCAAAAATTCAGCCGTCGCTAATGGCGTTAGTTCCTTTAAGTGCTGCTTAACCACACCGCTTTCAATATCATTTCGTTGTATAGACACAAGGTTGGCCAACATGTCGACCGCCGCGACAGTAAGAACCTGTTCTGGAGAACGTTTATTCAAATGCGTAACCAGTCCTTCTTGGAGCGCAACTTTAAATTCCTGCCCTCCCCCAATCATTTTTTTATACAAACCTTCAATCTGCCCAGATGTTTGAGTTTGCAAGTAACTCATGATCGCTTCTTTTTGCACGTTGTCTCCGTAGGATTGAGCAATCCCATCGGTCAAGGCATCAATCGTACGGTGTATGTGAGTTAATTTTCCGTCGGTCCAATTCAAGCCGACTAGTTCCTGCGTTTCCGGAACAGTAGTTTCGGGTTGACCAAGCAGTGAATTGAACTCACTGGTGTCTATAGAAGAAAAAACATGCAATGTTCCTTCGGTGATCATCAAGCAAGTTTTTTGCGAATTGCTACGAACAACTGTGTTTTGTGGTGAATCTTGTTCTTGACGCTGTGGCATGCCAAGCGGTTCCCATGCACATTCCTCGGCTTGTAAATTATTGTCGGATGCATGCTCGGCTATCAATGGTTTTGTACCTAAATATTCCTCGGTGATTTTTTGCAGAACCCGAGAGTCGATACTATCTTTCGCGGCGACCAATTCGCCTCGTTCATTTTCTAAATCAGACGAAGCGTGGCTCCCTTGTTCTTCGCTTTGTTCAGGCGCCACATTTTTCAGTCCACGCTCTAACATCTGCCTGATATTGTTGTAGCGCAGGCATGAACTCTTGCATTCTGCCAGCATATGCTGCCTGTGTTGGCATAACCGGACGGGGCTCTGAAGTAGCTACAGGAACTTCCGCTCGCCCTTGCAGTTCCTGATCCCACGCCGCAATTCTATTTTTTTCCTGCGTAATATCCACATCGATCTTTGGCTTAACAGTATGCTGAAGAAATTGCTTCCAAGGATCGCATTTTGTTGCCAAGCTTTCGCTTAAAGTGAGCAACGGTTCTCTCGTTGAAGGAGGGGGTAAATCAATGATCTCTTCTGGTGCACTAGAAGAAGAACCACTGGCGACTTGTTGCTGCTGTCGCTGCACTTGCCGACGCGCTTGTTTTACGCGCCACTCTTCAGCTTCGATTTCTGCTACTTTTTCCTGTAACGGTTTGATCTTCTCCAACGCCTCTTCTTTTTTTCCCTGTTCCAACAAATCGATAAGGTCAACTGCAAATTTCTTGTCTTCAGGTGTTAGCCCTGCATAGTTTTGAAATGTCATGGCCTCCGATGCCGTGGTCAAATTAACTTCCGGGCCTACCTGTGTTTCATACCATAACGCGAATTGAGTCTCTTCGTGCTTCATGTTTTTTTCTACGCACTTCAGAGATCCAAGATGAACCAATGTATCCTCAATCCAATCATCTCTGCCAAAGTCCGATAATTCGGCAGCATTTTCCATGTCTTTTGCCTCTTCGTTCCTCGTTCGCTTTTGCAGAATCTTGACGCCCCTGGCTACCCTGTCCACACATTTTCCTAAACCTTCGATCGAAACGGAGTAAAGATCACTTCGTAGCTCTTCATTAAGCATGGCTGCTGTCAGCACTTTTCCCGTTCGATGAATAAAGTGTTCTCTGGTGGCCTCATTTTCATATTGCTTCGTAAAGAGCGCTCGCTCCATAAGACGAGTAAATGGCTTTTCCTTTTCGAGAACTTGTCTCCAAAAAAGTTACTTTTTCTTGCTGCTGATCGATTCGTTGTCGTAGGCGTGGTTCTTTTTCTATTTTGTTTCTTATCTGGCGAGCCGCATTCCCTTCGTTTTATGTGTGTAACTCGCGATAACGCAACCACTGCGCTGATAGGTTTCTGGCTGCTGTTTGCAGGTCCGGTCGTTGCGCAACATCTTGCGCTGTTTCTTGAACAAGAGTGAGAATGCCTGCCCATTGCTCCGTCCCACCACGTGCTACAAGCTCATTACGGTTTTGTGTTTGTTGCCTTTCTCGTTGCAACCAGGCGGGAACTACTTATTCATTTCCAGGCGTTTCATCATTCATGATATGTCCTAATGAGTAAGCGCTAGCGTTAATTTGAATAAGTTGTACTTGCCAATAATTCCTCTAACCCCTCACTGCGATTTATTTTCTTCTGCTTCCGTATTTCGAGAATTTAATAAATTGGTAAATGAATTTTTTGGGGTCGATGCCCTTCGGCTTTTGCGAATATTTTCGAATGATTTTTCTTCATTACATATTGCTCTAACTAGTTGGACATAATCGCATTCATAACGAACGGTTTGGGTAAACCTAGATTGGTGCTTAATCCATGGGGGAGACGCAGAGCCATCAAACTGTTTTTTTTCTGCAGGGAGGCTTGCTCGTGACAACATTTGCCTTCTAAATCCTTCTCGATTTCCGGACGCCTGATTGTCTGATACAAGCAGCATATTGATTCCTGATTTATTTTTTAAATTGAAGGTAGACTTTTAAATGATATTTCTCATAATCTACCAATTCGACAATTCAAGAGAAAAGTTTAAGCATATTTTTATTTTTGCTCTCTATCGACTAACTGCGGGTTATTCGAACTGCACGAAATGGTGTGAAAGATTACGCGTCGCAAAGGCGAATGCCATTTGCGGGTGAATATCGACGGTTGATCGATAGAAAATATTTTCCTTGGTATTCAACCTTGGTATTTTTTCAAATAAAACTGGGCGATTGAAACGCTGTTGTTGAAAAATTACTGAAATATTGCGCTTGCGCGCTTCTTAGCGGTTTAATTTTTTACCAATCAACTCATTGCGGGTTTAATAAAAACGATCTATCGATTTACTAGTGGTCAGTCACGTTAGATTTGAGATGATATTTTTATCGGCGCCATTTTCAACAGGTGTCATTCTGAGCGCAGCGAAGAATCTGCTGTTCAGTGCATCTAAAAATCGGCACCTTGCATAACATTAGTCAAAAAGCAGATTCTTCGTTGCGCTCAGAATGACAATGGAAAAATTGTACCTAACACATCCAACGTGACTAACCACTAGAACGACGCGGAATTGCTGCGTGAACTTTGGAGCGAAACAGAGTGAGAGCGAACTGCCAGATGATCTCCGCAGAATAACGGAAATCATCCTAAGACTTGGATGTGTTCATCTAGAAAATTTACGTCAGCACGCCACCAATGAGCAAGGTGACAGTGTCTAGCGGGCAGGCAATAACAAATCCAGTTTCTAACAAGACATGTTATCGGCAAATATTTTAGCCGTAGTAGACGCCCTTGCCCGCCCTTCCCTGCCCGTCCTTTGTAGCTCTAATTCAGAAGGAATGACATAACGCCATTGCTGGCACGGCCGGTCGAGGTCTAGCCATTTCGTCATTGCGCAATCGAGAATAGTTAAGATTGAGATCGCGCGCTGCCACGACAGCCTTAGTTCGGTTAGAGACACCCAACGTACTTAATATGTCAGAAACATGCATTTTTACGGTCGGTACCTCGACATTCAGCAGCTTGCCGATCTCTTTATTGCAATAGCCTTGGGAGAGAAGCCCGAGGACTTCGATTTGCCTCGGCGTTAAAACGGACGGCCCCCGACGCGGCAGTTTCTTGTTGCTGGTAGATGCGATCCGCCCACATGGAAGTGCGCCCTTGTCCAACACGCGATGTAGGATGCTTATGAGCGCGTCTGAAGAGATTGTTTTGGAGACATATGCATGAGCGCCAGCGCTGAATGCGGACTGCGCGTCACGCTCGTCTGCTACTGCCGACATCACGATCAACGAAGTCGATTGATGAATGCTACGAAACGCCTTAATGGATTCTGTAGCATGCACGCTCGTCCGTACAGCGTCGAGAAGTACGAGATCCACACTTGTGGCATCCTTTGCTAGACAGAGGCCATCGTCCGCCGAACTTGCTTCAATCAAAATTGGTGCATCGAACACCGCTTGCAAAAGCCTGCAAAGCGCCTCTCGAAATAACGGTTGTTCCTCGACAATCAAAATAGTGTAGGTCATATACTTATCCTTCTGAAAAAAGCGATCCACTACAAATCATGTTCATAAAAAATTGACGTCTTTTAGTTATTACTTCTGGGCAAGATTGACTAAAGTTCGGTTAGCCGCTGCCAGAATTTCGCATGAGCAGACATCCTCGCGTAGCTCTCACCATGGTTTTTCTATTCGGCCGAGCCTTGCCGCACCTGCGTCTGCTATGGTGTTTCATGTGATGAATTGCGCGGACTACGAAAATGGATCACTTTTTCAAAAAAAATAAAATTTGGATTGCGAAGCGTTGTTGAACAATAGGTAGCGAAGCTGAATCATCGATTTATTACAAGCGACGAAAGCAGGTCACACAAAGACTACTTATCCATTCCCTTGTCTAGGCATGCCGTTTTACCTATAAAATAGTAGTAGTCAGTCACGCTGAATTTTGCCGATTGTGTGACTGTCATTCTGCGCGCAGCGAAGAATCTGCTGTTGACGACATTCAAACATCGACACCTTACATATCGCTGACAAAAAGCAGATTCTTCGCTGCGCGCAGAATGACAATTGAGAAATTTCGCCAAAAACAACTTACCCTTTCTGAGCAAAATCAGCGTGACTGACTACTAGAGCATGATGAGCATTGCTATGATTCGATGCGTTCGATCACGGATCAGTGATCCAATCTGCGCTTTTATGCAACTAAGCATTGTCTGCTGTATGTAAAATGCGGCCGAGCCATGAGTTGCGTCTCAATAGTTCCCACGACATTTTTTTCAGCCACCAACAACAGCTGTTTGAAACCGGTAAGAAATCCAGAGCCCAAGAACGGAAGTGATAAAAAGAATGAAAGAACAACAAATCGAAGAACTACTATCGAGGATTGCAACTCGTGAAGAACAGGCATTCGAGCAGTTGTACCGAGCGTTCGCCGCTAAGATCAATGCGTTTGTTCTCCATGGTATGTTTGATCGAGATTGCAAACTTGCTGAAGAAATTGTCAGTGACACGCTTTTTACCGTATGGGAAAAGCCGCACGCCTTTAATCGCCAATGCAAATTTTCGACGTGGCTTTTTGGAATCGCGCGAAACAAACTCCTTTACGCATTACGAAAGGAGGGAAAGCTACGCATCGATCGGCATACGGACGCGCAATCGGATGATGAGAAGACCTACTTCGATAATCAGAATAGTGAAGTTAGCAATACCGGTACACGGCAAAGCGACTTTGACGCCATTGATGGCGTGAACAGCGAGCACCATCACACCAGTCAGCAGCCGTCTAAATACGACGTTGCGTCGATTGCGCAAGAGAGTGATGTATTTGAATTAGTCGCTGAAAAACAAGCAAGGCAGGCCGTAAGTCGTTGCGTGCTAACGTTGAATGCAGACCAACGCCAATGCCTTTTCCTCGTTCATTGGGAATGCATGAGTCAAAGTGAGGTCGCGACGGTATTAGAAATTCCATTAGGAACAGTGAAGAGCCGTGTTCGGATCGCGTACGAGAAACTAAAGTCGTGCCTGGAAAAAATGTGTCGCGGCCACCGGCATAGCAGTCTTGTGTCGTAAGGAAAAAAATATGAATGAGTTTTTTAACGACAATTTACCTTGGTATGTGAATGGCACGTTGGATTCACACGATAGAGAAAAAATGGATCGCTATATTCAGTCAAACGATGTCGCTGCGGAAACTTTGAAAGAATTTCAACGGTTCGACCAGCAAGTTAAAGAAGATTTGGGTCCCATTTCGGATGAAGTACCAGGCTTCGCCCGGACGCTTGCCAGAGTTCGTGCTAAACAATCGCCGACGACAACAAATGCGTGGGAGAAATTCTGGAATAGTCTGAAGGGAATGCGTGCCCAGTATCCCGTGTTCGGCGCGGTCGCCGTCACGATTTTAGTTGCACAGTCCGCAGTCATTGTTGTGTTGTTCGACAGTTTGCAGAAGTCCAATACCGACTACGCTCAATACCGTTCCTTACAACAAGAGATCGAGATCGGTCCGTTTATCCAGGTGAGTTTTTCTCAGGATGCAAAAGAACTGGATATCCGCACGTTGTTGGTATCCATCGGCGCGATAAACGTTGGTGGACCTTCACAACTTGGAGACTATTATATTCACGTGTCACCAGATCAAATCGACTGGGCGGTGAGACAACTGCAGATGAGCCCATACGTTCGCGACGCAGCAATCGTCTCAAAAGTTCCACCCGTCAGATAAGGCCATTTCTCCGTGACAACCGAGTTTCTAAACGTCTGCCCCTTAGCCGCTTGCACGCGCCTATGGCGACTGCTCCTTTGCTTCTTTTTTGTATTTTCAGGGATGGCGGTAGCAGCTGACCGCGTTGCACTTGTCATCGGTAATAGCGCTTACAGCGCGGGACAACCGCTGAAGAATGCGAACAATGATGCGATGGATATCGCCCGATCGCTTCAGGAATTGAATTTCGATGTTGTGGTATTGAAAGACGTGGGATTCAAGGCAATGATTGAGGCGTTAGGTCGATTCTTACAAAGTGCGCCTAAATACCAAGTGCGCCTGATCTACTATGCGGGGCATGGCCTGCAATTGAAAGAAAAAAACTACTTGGTCCCTGTGGATGCGGATATCAAAACCGTGACGGATGTGAATCAGCAAGCAGTTCGTTTTGACGACGTCATGGATAAGCTAGCGCGGATCGAAGGCGGCACTAATATCTTAATTCTCGACGCCTGTAGAAATAATCCTTTTATTAGTAATTTTGCTTTTGGTGCCGATGGACGGCGAATTCAACTGCGCGGCCCATCATCACCAATTTCACCAGGGCTTGCCAATTTACATGAAGCGCGCGTCGGCACCTTCGTAGCGTTCGCGGCACAACCCGGTTATCCCGCTAAGGAAGATTTATCGGGGCGCAACAGCATTTATGCGAAACATATACTCAAGCACATTCACACCCCCAATCTTCGTATTGGCGAGATGTTTGAACGCGTTCGAAAAGGTGTGAAGGACGAAACAGTTGGACAGCAGCTTCCCATGGAGCAAACCACATTAACAGGCCCCTTCTGCTTCAACGCCACAAAGCAGGCAAGCTGTGAATGAACGCGCTTAGGACGAGCACACGATTGGCCAAAAAGGCGGTGTGCGTACTAATACCTCATCCTTGGAAATTGGTGCAAATTATTTTCTATTTCCGCCGCCTTCCTGATTGAGGTAATTGCTGTGAATCCTTTGGAAGTCTCACATTTTTTTGTAGGAATGTTTCTCCTTTCTCGGTCCGTTGATTGTTCTGATGTAGTAACCCTAACTGCTGTAATTGTTCATTGGAAATAAATTTTAATGCGGCTCTGGGAGTAGCACTTTGACCCACTTGCATTTTCATATAAGCACCGTTAGGTGTGATTGAGGCAAAAGCATCGGTTAAGCGATTTTTTCCATTCCATGCGGAGAACTCAATCAAAATTCCTTTTGGCAACCCAATATCTTTCTCTAATTGCGCGCGATCACCTGCGAGAAGCTCATTTTCATCCAGATTTTTTATTTTAGCGTCAGAGGAAGATGACGCAACAGTGGTTGTGGAAATTGGGGCTTGTACTTGCGATTGGGTCAACGCTGGCGTTTCTCTTTCCCAGGCGCCTTTATTGAAGGAGAACACATCCCCAGGGTTTAATTGTTCTGTAGAAGGAAGGTTTCCGATACGCAATTCCTCTTCTCCGTCCTGATTAACCGCAGCAAACAGGTGGTCCTTGTTATCGTCACTCTTTTGTAAGAACAAAAGTTGGTTGTATTGTTTTTCAGGATCGATGGGCGTTGCATTTAATGCGCTAGCTTCCAAGCGCTGAAGATCACTCACTGATCCGGCTGATGATGAAGCCGTTTTCTTGCCCGCGAACCTTTCTAAACGCTCGCGTTCACGCTTTCGTGTTTCGATTTTTTTATTAATCTCACCGACATCATCAAGGTTATCCTGCGCGTTTGCATTACTCCATTTCAACTCACCTACTAAAAAATCCACCGGCGTTTTCTGGCCGGCTTTTAAAGGTAGTCCTTTGATATCCGCGGCATTAACCTTCACCAGCGAAGACGATTCCCCTTCTGGTTTGATCCAGGCATTTCCTGCACTATCGGTTTTGACGGTGAATAAATCACCTAGCCGCTCGCCCGGTTTCGCGGCCGTTGTATTGAAGTGTTCGCTGATTTTCTCCAGCGGCATGTCTTTCAATTGTCGAACAAGAAGTACCGCGGCCAGGCTTTCATGATCCGCCGGCTGCGGTGTATAACCTTTGATAGAGACACGTTGTAGTAATTGCAATTGCGCGGCGAACCAAATCTTTTGTTTATCTTCCGCTTCACACGCGGGATCAATCGTGACGTTTTTTAATGATGGATGCGTTTCTTTCGCGATTTCTAATTCTGAGCGGTAGAAATCCTCGACGGCGGTGGGATGTTTTTCCGATGGAATAATCAATCCATTGACTGGGTGCACGGTATAAGTTTCTTGTGGATTCTCCGACAATTGTTCATGAACCCGTGTTCGCGCTGCTTTGGAAATTTGAACAAGCGACATCACCAAATCACCAGCCCATTGCGCCACAAGTTTGCCATGTTGATCGGCATCTTCTTTCCATGCAGAAAGCTCCTCCTTTTTATCGGGAATGTCTTCGAACGGACGGCCTTTTTCATCTACGTCAGCTTTTCGCTTCGCGAATGAATTGCTGAATGCCGTTTCTTTTCTCAAACCAAATTCCAACGACTCATCCGCCAATAATAGTTCTCGTTCTGATGACCAGGTATTAACGTCTTTAAAATCGGCAGATAAAGGTTTTTCCAATGGAAGTGGTTGTTCTCCTCGCGTTTCAAGCTCAACGTTTTTCGCTTTTATTCGTTCATTTTCTTTTTGTATTCCTTCTTCTGCTGCTTGTATGAGCGGTGTTAAATGTTTTGCTGCAGCAACTTTATCGCCTCGTTCCATAGCGTCGATAATTTGCAACGCGCGATCTACGTGTTCGTCCTTTATATCTGGATCGTGATACTGCGCATGTCTCGGCGTTGTTGTCATGTTTAATTTTTCACCGACCTTAACTTCCAGTGTTTGCTTAATGTGTACTTCCTGGAAGGCTTCATCCAAACGAGCATATTTTTTGAGCTTTGCATAAATTTCTAAATTAGCTACCCTTCCTAAGGTCTCCAATCTTGCTCGCTCGATACGAAATTGAATGCTCTGCTGTGCTGACAAATTTCCTTTCTCTTCTTGATATTCCGTGTGTCCTGTTTTTAATGCTTTGACAGCATCCAGTACTTGATCACCACAGGCGCCCAACGCGGTGATGAATTGCGTGTTGTTAGTTTCACGGAAGTGTGTATCCACAGCTGTTGTCAAAAGAAATTCACCAAATTCCTTTTTTATACTTTCTGATATCTCTTGGTAATCTTTTGTATCAGGCCATCGCCGACAAATACGTGACAGCGCTTTCAAACCTTTTAACTTAAACCTTGCGTCAGCAAGCGCTTCTCGTTCAGCAGGCGCAAACTCTCTACTTCCCTCTCTACTTTCTATTAATTTCAAAACATATTTTTTGCTCATCGCAGTAAGACTATTTTCAACGTGCGCAAAAATTTCCGGATGAATGGTGAAAATAGAGTTTTCCTCATCTGCTGAAAAATATTTTTTAAGATCTTCAGGCGCCACCTCTAATAGATCCTGAAATATTTTTCGATTAACACTCTTAGGTACTAAAGGAGCAGCCGAATCAATGAATGGTGGCGCAACAGCAATATCGTTATTTAGGCGGAAGTCTTCTCTCGGGGGGTTATCCTCTAGCCATAACATTCGGTCAGGAAGCAGATTTGCGCTGTCTATGAACTTGCTAATCATCGGCTTTCTATCAATGCGAATCTCTTCATTAGGAAGCCCTTGAGAAGCAAGCGATTCAATAGTAGAAAGCAGAGGTTCATCACGTTGAATATGCGCTGTGATTGCTGGGCTACTTTCAATCAGCAGCTTTAATGTTTCTGTAGCATTATCTTCTGAGGGCCGAACCATCGTCCAATCTTTGCTTACAAGCGAACTGACCTTCCTCTTTTGCAAATAGTCGACGTGATATCCAAGAAACCGGTGTTGTGCATTTAGCTCTTGAGAAAACGTTTGCAATTCTCTTATTTGATGAAGTGGTTCAAGCAAGGATGCTCTACGCTCAAAAGTGATTCCGAAATCAGTTAGGGATTTATGGTTTTCAAAAAACGGCAGGTTTCTATCAATTACCTTTCGGATGGCTTCCGATATGTTTCCGATTTGCCGCTCTCCCTCGTTCAGTTGAGCCATACGCATAAGATATTCGGACGGAATTCCTAACACAAATGAGTTACGCGATATGTCGATATCTAAGGTGCGATAATTTCCTAGCAGAGCCTCTATTTGATTCTCATTAAGGTTGTATTCCTCACCAGTGGCTGTGCGACGGAATGTTTCTATTACCTGATCGATTTTTGTCTTTACTGCTGGTATTTGACCATCCGCTAATTTAATCAGGTTTTCAGCCAGCTCTATTTCGCGGGCCGTTTGTGGATTGGGTATAGCGGCTGTATTAGTTTGTCCAGGAGTGTTGAAAGAAGAGGCCCCAAAATGAGAGGACGAATGGAAAGGCATTGTGTAAGAGGTGGGCTGTCCTCCATAAGTCATGGATGATCCTGGATAGGGGCCAAATTGACCGGAGGAAAAAGGATCATACATTGCTGGGGTATTAGCAGCCTGGGGTGGCGGATTTGTCGTTGTTGAAGAGGCGTTTAAACGTTCTCTTCTTATATGAGATTCTTCATGCTTTTCTAATGCCTCTGCATAAACTTCGCCGTCTGGCGCTCCCCATCCGCCGCGCTTATGTTTTGGATCCAAAATATAGTATTCAATGCTTTTATGAACCGCATTCCAACGCACCTGAAACGGTTTTTGAAGTAAATATTCGGCTTCGACGATCGAACGGCTGTTTGTATCATGTAAATTGTCGAGCACAGTCTGTTCTTGTTCGTTTGTAAGACTGTACGAATCGAGCGCAACCGCTTGCTCCTTGGTTAGCCCTTTAAATTCATCAAGTGGCCGATTTTCCAGATTGCTGCGACCTACGTTTTGAATTTCCTGCGCCGCCATCTGCCCGAGTGGTCTGTTGAGATCCATTGCAGAGCTCTGACCATCTTGTGAAGGAAATCCCGCAGATTGCGGCATGAAAGGCATATATGCAGGCTGCATATGGGGAGGCTGCATATACCCTCCTCCGTAAGGCTGAGGAGGATAGCCGAACGGACTAACTCCCGCTGGCCCCGCGCCATAGCCATATTGTGCCATTTGGGGGAAAGGATAATTCCCTGGAACATGGCTAGCGCCCATTTGATGCTGTGAATAGCCATCGAAATAAGACGGTGCTGGCGGGGGATTTTGTATATAGGGAGAGGCTTGTGGGATATTAGTATTGACTGCAGATCGCCCTTGCCAAGCCATTTGTATTCGGAGTTGTTCTGGAACAGGCCTGAATCTTAATAAGGCTTGGCGTGCCCCTGGTCCAATTCCCTCTACATTAAGATTCTCAAGCTCCTGTAGGGACCTCGACCTTAGTTGCGTTTCAGTAAGGTTGGAAATTTGATCATCAGTCATGCTCGATAGCGGAATGTTGTCAATATTGTAATCAGTAAAGTTCATTTGCCTTACCTCATGACCGTACTTGGCGGGGGTTTTATATCCCCGCTAAGTTGTTAATCGGAACAGACGAGAAATAGAAGCGTAAACGAGCAAGCGAAGCAGATAATGTGACATTTTTCACATGAGTTGGGTTATTTTTCTGTTGAATAGATGAGTGGAGAGGGTCTCCACTTGCGAGCGAATCCCCACTCTCCCCTTGAAGGGAGAGTGTCAACTTATGACGCAGGGGTACTAGAGCTTGTTACATACCGCCCTAAGACGGAGTTCACACGAAAACGGGGATGGGTAGTCCAAGACACTCACTAGTTTGTTCGCGAGACGACGGGCGATTTCCACCGGCGAGGTAACCAATGCGACCTCATCGGCCACGGAATTAGGCGCAGCTGACTGGATAACGTCGAGTTGACCTATAAATCGATTGATTCTATCTCGTCGAGTAACAACGTCCCGCCGTTTATGATCGATACCTTCCTGTTAATGAATACATTGCCACCCGATGCATGCCTTCGAACTACGTTGGCTTGAATGAATCGTGTTTCTATAATTGAAAAATGAACCTCGCTTCACCTACTGCAAGCGCCGTATAAGATCCACCAGATGAGGACTATTACCGCCACCTGATATCGGGCCTTCCGTATAGTCCTTATCGTAAATCCACCACACCAAACCTTTTACTGCGGGATCCGCTTTCAGGATATTGTAGGTTTCGATAATGTGGCAATCCGGCAGAGGAAGGCCGCCTTGAAGACGCCCATCTCCTATTACGACGATAGGTTTTCCGAACTGTTTGGCCCAACCTATATTCGATTCGGCATTACCCTGATACAGCCAGTCTCTTATCGCTGTTGTATTGCACGGCACCACCGGTTGTCCGGGACCACTTACATAGAAGTATGGATCCACCATCACAATATCTAGCGTCACAGGAGGGTTATAGTGAGGGCCCCTCGCAGGATAAGCGGGTCCAGCATGTTGCGCGAACGTAATGGCACTTTTCTTATCAGGAAAAACGGTTTTAAATTCAGCAGCTAATCGATCCAGAAACGCTTGGTCGAGATAGACATTGCGGCGCAGCGCCGGTTCGTCGGCAAGGTAAAAGGTATCGACGGTAGCGTAAAGGCCATTCGCGATAAGCGCGTTTTTTAGATCGACCATGTATGCTCGATAAGCAATGAAAAATTTATTGCGGAAGTCCGTAATATAGTTCTCGTGCCAAATCACGCCATAGTTATCAGGCGCCGGCATGACCTGATTATCTCCCCGGTACAAAATTTCCAGAATAACGGCCTCATTGAACGAGTAGACATTATGCCGAAAGCCATAGGGTTTCAATATCGGTAGCTGCTCGGGGACAATGGCAAAACCTGTATTGGTGTAAGGCGCTACCAGTGCCAGATCGTTAGGCGTAGCGGATAGCCCATATTGCGCATAGAACCATCCGTAGTATTCAAAAAATGCGCTAGGAGACACCGGGTCTGTTTGATATTCGACATGCAAGGTGGTGGCGGTTCCTTCCTTGATGAACAGATAGGCTGCACTCGCTAGTGCGTCAAATTGAAGTCTTAATTGCGTTTTCCCGGTGGTGTTAATTGCACTTTTCCCAACGTCGGAAAAATTGCCAGAGATCTTTATTCCCGACGAAAAGCTTGGGATAGTCGCGACGTTGTTTACTGTTGCAACGGCACTCCAATCGGATGTTTGCGTAGCGGCTGTCCCAAACGTCCCTTTCTTGATATTTATACGCAAAGAATTATTGCCGCCTCGCCACGGATCTCCATAACTGGAGGAATAACGCACGGTCAGATAGGCGCGGGTAATGAGGGCATCGTTGGGCAGAGCTGATGTATCGAACGACAAGATAGTGCGATTATCCAATCCATCCATCCCGCGACCGATGGCAGCCGTATTAGCGGAACTGCCTACTGAGCAAGAGCCTCCTCCAGGTGCACATTTTATATAACCGTCATCGACAGCAATTCCCGGAAAATCCTTGAACGATACAGTTGAAGCATAAAGTGCGGGACAGCTTAAAACAAAAAAACATACTACCGCTGCCATCTTTAAAAATCGCATGGTTAATCCTTATAATTTTAAAGTTTTTAGTGTTTTATATCGAAAGTTATCAGCTCTATTTTATTTTAATAAACTTGGTTAAAACCACGATCTTAAGATGGTGACCTTGACCTTAAATGTTTTGATGTATCCGCCATAGTTATATTTTTTGACGACATTCCTCAGAAAAAAATATTGCCAATTACATAATTTCAGTTGGAAGCCAGCCCACAAGAAAAAAGGTTGGGATTGTTTAACGCACTACCCTGCTCTGTGTTCGAGTCAAGACCTTGTGATCTGAATGCGCCCAATGGTGGCGCCGATAGGTTGGCGTGACCAACTTTTGTTAGCGAACTTCCTGCGCCAAGATGACAAAGATCACGCGAAAGTCCACTCGCATCAATAACAGGCGGTTTCAGGCTCGCAAGACTTCTAGCGATATCTAAAGGTGGATTAACCAATCGAATCTCGCCGGACATGCCGTCGGGTGCGGCTGACTGAATTACATTGAGACCTAATGTATTTGCAACCAGCGCAACTGGCCTTTTCTCATCGAGTAATAAGGTGCCGCCACTCACAATCAACACCCCGGTATTAATGGATACACGGCCGCCCGACGCATTCTTTGCGCCAGCATTGGCTTGAATCGCGCCGGTTTCCAAAATTAGACTGGCGGCATTCACATCAATGTTACCGCCATTCCCTACAAAAGCATTTCCTGTGTCCCTACCGTTATCAGCAACACCCGAGGCTGATGTCGAGATTTCTCCATTTTGCAGGCGAATTGTTTGCCCGCCGTTTACCGCAATCGCACCGCCGTTACCACCTTTCGCGGTCGTCGTAATTGCTGCGTCTTGCACGGTTAAGATATTGCCAAAGTTGATTGCAATATTGCTGGCGCTAACGTTGCCAGTAGATGCAGCAGTAATTTGTGCACCTTGGCCGATCACGATGTCGGAAGCAGTAAGGGATAGCTTTGTCGGTAGGACTTGTCCGGCATCTGGCACAACGGCATCGTTGCGAATATCGATGCTTGCACCATTGATTACGGTTAGCCGGTTTCCAACGTTTACGGTGACATCGCCGGTTTGACCGCTGGATCCGGCAAGCGCTCTGCTGGATATCGTGCTTTTATCGACAAATAGACTACTTGCGTCAATCTTCACAGAACCCGCCCCTCCCGGTCCCTTCGTGTCAGAGCGGATCATTGCGTTATTCCGTAAAGACACGCCACCGGCAGATGAAAGGGAAATCGCTCCAGCATTGCCGGTTGCATTATTGAAAACACTACTCGAGATTGCGGCGCCGTCGAGACGCACCGAGCTGCCGCTAATATTGATACTTCCTGCGTTGCCAGCAGCGTTGTTGGTGTCAGCCGCGATTAAGGTTCCTGGGCCGAGTGTAACGGCGCCGGGTGCAGAAACTGTTATGGGACCGGCATTGCCCACTCCCGGACCACAAGCGCAGCTAATCAACAACACGCCGTTGATTGTAATATCACTCCCTCTAATATTAATCGCGCCGCTATGACCAAACCCGGTTTTAGCGGTATCGACTCCTCCTGTGCCGTCTCCTGAAATTGCCAATGACGATAACGAACCATTGGAAAGTCGGGGTGATTCGATGGTGACACCTGCATCTGTCGTTCCCGGTAATACGATGATCGCCCCTTCTCGCTTTAGTACAAGCGATGGCGATATTAAGCGGATCTTTCCGGGAAAGACCGGATCGATTATTTCAGAAGGCTCTGGGTTATAGTTGACTGCGACAACGTATGATTTACCGGTAATTGCGATTTCCTTATTGGCTTGGAATAAAATCGATCCCACCTGCACCGGGGAAACATGATCGGGCGAATATGCCAACGCACCGATCAGACTTCCGTTATCAATACTGAGGTAGGGGGCTGTGATTTTAATATCGCCGCCAACTGTCCGCGTTGCTCCACCGAGCCCGCCAAACTGCGAGTAAATTGTCGATTGAAAAAGCGAAACATCCTTAGACGCCTCCACATCAATGGAACCACCATTGCCGCCTTTTAATATGCCGGTAGTTCTTAAAAGGGTGTGGTTCAGGACTACATGATCAGCATTAAAGTGAACGGAAGAATCTCCTCGTGTTGCTACGCCCATATCCGAGGCGAGGCCCGATAGATCTTCATTGGTTACGGACGAATTAAAGAGGCGTATATCTTTGCCTTGAAAGTAAATCGGCTTACCGGTGGTCGTGCCACGGACAACCAGTTCGCTCGACGTTATATTGATCGAACCACCAAATCCAGCGGTCGGCTGTAACGTCAAGTTCACCGTTGCGGGTTTTGCGCCAGTTGCAACCAACCGGATTGCACCGTCGAGAATCCCCAGACTCGAATTCGCAATCTCAATTGTGCCGGCGGTGATATCCAGCGTATTGCCGAAAAGCAGCATGTCTTGTGCCGCAGCGCCTTCATCACCGGTGCTTCCGGAAGCCTCGGATTCGGTAATCGCTGGTTTTTTATTTAACACGATAAATCGAATTGCGGCAGCACTTTGATTACCGCCTAAAAATCCGAACGCCTCTGGCGCTGCAACCGTCAACGTGTTATCCGGCCCGGTGCCTGCGGAAAATACCGTTCCATCGGCAAATTGCAAATTGTTCGCGGTGCTCACGTGAAATGCGGCAGGAACATCGATCTGCGCGCCGGCGCCAAACGTCACCCCGTTGGGATTGATGAAAAAGAAATTGGGCTTGCCGCCATTTAACGCTTGGAGTTGTAAGAGTCCATTGATCGATGTCGGCTGCGTACCGCTAACGCGAGAGATCACATTGACAATCGACCGCGTGGTAGTTGTAAAGCGTGCCGCCTCACCCGAATGAATGTTGAATTTTTCAAAGCTATGAAACAGATTTGCGCCCGAAAGTTTTCCAAGTGTTTCCGGTATCGTAAAGTTACCGGTCAACGTTCGAGGCGCTCTACCCCAACTCGCATCGATAATTGCTTCCGCCCACGTCAGTGCCGGCGATACACTCAACATAACAGCAATGAGGATTGCCGATATCTGGCGGTTTTTTCGATTGCGGTTCATTGCCAATTTCCTACAAGAATAAAAGGTGCACAGAAAAACGGATGTTCAAAAATGGGAGCCACTATCCGCGACATCTGAGCCTGCTGAAGGGCAACGAACGTTATTAGATCGTCATACATTCTTTACTAACCAAACGATCGAATAATTCAACAAAGTCGATCGTATTAGTAAAGGGGGCCATACGCCCCCCCTCTTATACGCATTGGTATCTACACAACTCGGAAGAGATCAACTTTCATGACTTTTTGACCGGAGTAAGTCTTGATCATTTAACGTGAAACAAACCAATGTCATCCTGAGCGACAGTGAAGGATCTGCTGTCTGCAGCGTTTCAAATCAAGATCGTACCCAACTCAAGCAAAAAGCAGATTCTTCGCTATCACTCAGAATGACAGTGGAAAATGGTGTCCACACAAGCAGATACCGCTTACGGACAAAGAGCTTTTCCTGCTTGTGTAGATACCCATGCTTATACACCGTCGTTATGATTTAACCGCAGATAACCTGAGTAAATGTTATGACGCCAATGCGGGAAACTCACCGCTATCTTCCCGAAATCGTATGACAACAATTTGGTAGGGCGTGCGACGTGAGCGAGATTACAGGGTCATCTTCACAATACCATTCGCCGTCGACACATATATTGCACCGTTAGCATCAACGGTGATCCCGCGTGGGGATGACAGAAAACCACTGAGAGCCGAGCCCGTTCTTCCAGCCGCTCCGGCAATCGTAGTAACCACACCACCTGGCGTGATCCTACGAATCGTATTGTTTCCAGTATCAGCCACATAGATATTGCCAACGCTATCGGTCGCGATTCCGATGGGATTGTTGAACGATGCCCCTGCACCAGTGCCGTCCGCGGAACCCACATGACCAGCGGTTCCGGCAATCGTAGTGACCACACCATCTGGCGTGATCCTACGAATCGCACTGTTTCCAGTATCAGCTACATAGATATTGCCGACGCTATCGGTCGCAATTCCAACGGGGTTGTTGAACGATGCCGTTGTGCCAGTACCGTCGGCAGAACCAGCGATGCTACTAGCAGTTCCCGCAATAGTCGTGACTATACCGGCAGGGGTGACTTTGCGAATCGTATGGCTCTCACTATCAGTCACAAAGATGTTGCCGACACTATCGGTCGCAATTCCAGCGGGGTTGTTGAACGATGCCGCTGTGCCGGCACCGTCGGCAGAACCCCTGCTATAAAGGGTTCCCGCAATAGTCGTGACTATACCGGCAGGCGTGACTTTGCGAATCGTATGGCTCCCACGATCAGCCACAAAGATGTTGCCGGTACTGTCGGCCGCAAGCCCATAGAAATTGGTGAACGATGCTGCTGCGCCGGCACCATCCGCAGAACCCCAAGTACCAGTACTTCCAGCCAAGGTGCTCACCAAGCCTGTCGGCGTGATTTTGCGGATCGTATTGTTGAATGTGTCGGCCACATATACATGACCGGCGCTGTCGGTCGTCAGTCCATAGGGCTGATTGAACGATGCCGCTGCGCCGATCCCATCCGTAGCACCCGTTTTACCAGCCGTCCCAACGATAGTGGTGACCACGCCTGCTGGGGTGATTTTGCGAATCGTACTGTTTTCGATATCAGCCACATAGATGTTGCCGGCACCATCAGTCGTAAGCCCAGCAGGGTAATTAAACGATGCCGCTGCGCCGGTACCATCCGCAGAACCCATGATATAAGGGGTTCCAGCAATAGTGGTGACCACGCCCTCTGGCGTGATCTTACGCATCGTGCTGTTTCCGCTATCAGCCACATAGATGTTGCCGGCACCATCAGTCGTAAGCCCA
Organism: Pseudomonadota bacterium; assembly: GCA_040388195.1. GTDB lineage: Bacteria > Pseudomonadota > Gammaproteobacteria > Burkholderiales > DATLHW01 > DATLHW01. The sequence continues at coordinate 20,156 of JAZKCF010000098.1, read as the reverse complement.
GCAGGGTGATTGAACGAAGCCGCTGCGCCGGTACCGTCCGCAGAACCCGCGATACCAGGGGTTCCAGCAATAGTCGTGACTATACCCGCCGGCGTGATCTTGCGAATCGTACTGTTCCACCGATCAGCCACATAGATGTTATCGAGCTTGTCAGTCGCAAGCCCAGCAGGGTAATAGAACGATGCCGCTGCACCCGTGCCGTCCGCAGAACCCGTGATACCAGCGGTTCCAGCAATAGTCGTGACCATACCTTCTGGCGTGATTTTGCGGATCGTACTGTTAAATTGATCGGCCACATAAATGTTACCGGCGCTATCGGTCGCAATCCCATAAGGAATAGAGAACGTTGCCGCTGCCCCGGTCCCGTCCGCAGAACCCCCGATACCGGGGGTTCCAGCGATAGTTGAGACGACACCCGTCGGGGTGATTTTCCGGATCGTACTGTTTGCAGTATCAGCCACATAGATGTTGCCGACACTATCGGTCGCAAGCCCGTCAGGGTAATAGAACGATGCCGCTGCGCCGATACCGTCCGCACAACCATTCCTTCCAGCGGTTCCAGCAACAGTCGAGACTACTCCCGTCGGGCTAATTTTGCGGATCGTATGGTTTACCGTATCAGCCACATAGATGTTGCCGACCCTATCGGTCGCTAGCCCATGGGACCTATTAACCGATGCCGCTGTACCGGTACCGTCCGCATCACCCGGCCCGCCAACATTCCCGGCCAGCAACTCCATGTTCGAGGCGACTGGGTCCGCTGACCGGGAAGATGCCCCTGAAGTCGTCGAGCATCCTGTTCCTGAAGACCAAGTGAATGGGGCCGGTTCCCAAGTCAATGTAGCCGATGATCCTGAAGTCGTCGAGGTCGCGGTTCCTGAAGTTGTTCCAGAAGCTCCATTATCGCTACTGTTGCCACCGCCACCGCCGCCGCCGCAGCCGATGAGCATGGCCAGAAGTACAAATAAAATAGAGCCAAAAATGCGCCCACCGCATCGGCAAAGTAGTGATAAATTTAGTGTCATTATAAATATTCTTTCCATTGGACACATTCGATTGCGAATGTGTAGTTTCATATACTGATTGCGTTAATCATCCCGCGCTCACTCGTTGCAAGCGATCGCCATTGAAGATTCGCAGACTAACGAGCAACAATCCCAATTGGACTGAGGCTTCTATTAGCAGACCAAATATCAGTGGAGTTGAACGGCTGAAGAACCGATTCAATCAAACAACCGGCGCTATAACATATTTACGGCTCGGCCGAATCATACCGGTTTCGGCCAATTGCAAGAACAATTGAGACATACGCGCTACTATAAAATGAGATATTCCACTTGCATTTATCAGCGAGATAAACAGAGAACCGTTGTAAAAAATATTATTTCGAATTAGTCCCGATACTAATCTAGAATTTTTACTAGAGTAAAGCCTACTTTAGGCGTATTGACAAATTCCACGATTATCGAAAACGGTCAATGTCAGTTACATGTTCGGATGATCGGTTATGCCAAATTTTGGAACAAATGAAAAAGACGAAAAGCAGCTTCCTCGCAATTTTCTTCTGCGATGCCGACCATTGTTGCTAAGCTGGCTAATACGAATCTCACAAAGTTTCCGAACAACAGGTAGCCCGGATGAAGCGTCAGCGTAATCCGGGGCGAAGGTGGAGCGAGGAATGTCACCCCTGGATTACGCTGACGCTTCATCCAGGCTACAAATGGAATTCGTATAACTGCATCGAAGGCACGACAAAAACACGAAGCAGATTCAACCGATTTATAAGTACTATTGCCGATAACGAGAGCAATACGATTAATCGTTTTTTTGCAATGTTCCACTCAGCGCATCCCAAGCGCCAGCGGAGATAAATCCTGCCCAAAAGAAAGGATGACCGCTCTGTTTGTCATGAAGAAGCTTTAGTTGCGCTTGCCGCAATGCCGAAGCCCTGCCTTCACCTTGCTTGAGCCGCTGATAATATTCCACCATCAGATCCCGCGTTGCTTCATCGCTCACACTCCACAGGCTCATCAACTGACTTTCCGCTCCCGCAATGACGAAAGCACGCCGTAAGCCATAAATACCTTCGCCATTTAACACCTTGCCAAGCGCTGTCTCGCAAGCCGACAAAACGACGAGTTGTGTTCCCCATAGATCGAGGCCCGCCGCTTCCAATGCGGTCAATATTCCATCGTCATTGTCCGACGATGGTTTATTCGCACCGGTGAGCACCAACCCTGAGCGGAGTAGCGAGTTTTCAGCAATTGATATATTGGATGCTTTTTCGTTCGCTGGTAGATCGGGAAGAAAGAAGCCATGGGTCGCAGTATGTAGTATGCGCGGGCCATGAACTTGCTTGAGCGCGCTCTCCGTCGCATTAGCACCGGTGATGATTTCCATATCAGGAAAGATCTGGCCAATCGCCCGTGCTTCCTCAAGCGTCCCCGGCAACGGCTCCCAGGATGTTAGCGAATAATCCATTGATCGGCGATTATTAGCGTTGGCAGTCAGTGTTGTTATTGGATGCTTTGTCCCATCAAAATCGGGTGCTGCGACCAGTAGGCCTTTTTGCTGACTGGGTTGTCTCGTCTGCAACCGTAATAGATCACGCCCACTGGTGACGTAGCTGAAGGTGTAACGCTCCAGTAAGTAATGATCGTTTTCATCGCGTAACGCGCCGAACGGTACAAGATTAAGTGTGCTGTCGGGGGAGAGCAGCACTAATGATGCGTTACCGATATATTGACGTAGTGGACGCATTAGTTGTTCGTCCAATTGGCGTGCGAATTTCTCAGTTGCCGGCAGGCGATCCTGGAGATTTTCCGCCGAATCGCCGTTGATAACTTTGAGCGTGATGAGAAAATCGGTAACCATTTTGTCGATCGATGCTGCCGGCCCCAGATCCACCCAAGCCGGATCGCCTGTAGCCTGCAGCACATAAGCCGCATAACGAGGGGAATCATATGTAAACTTTTGCGGATCGAAAGGTCGATACCGTATCCATTCAACCAGCACAGCGTTGCCTGGTAGCGAATGTTGTACTTGTTCGATAGTGACGGACTGGGCTTGGTTGCTAAAGACGGCGCTATTAGCGCTAAGTTTCGCCTCCAGCACATCCTGTGTCTCGGTAAGGCTGTCGATACGCAAGCGGTATTGCTCCGCCCCCATTTTATCGGAACCGGCGAAGACCAAGCTCGCCAGTTGGGTGCGAACGCCGATGAGTTGATCGAGCACCGCCTGGTCTTCGGGTGCCAAATGGCGATGCAGTGTCATCATGCTTTCCGTGACGGCATCCAGCACCCTTCCTTTGCGGCGCAAGGCGGTGATGGTAGCAAGCCGGGTGGCAGCGGGATCAGTGACGGCGGAATGCAGAGAGAGAGAAATAACTGTATCCATACGTCCGGTAAGCGTTGCCACATAGGCTTGCTTTTGCGCTTCTGAACCAGTTGCCAGATTGAGAATCAAGTTATGTTCTTCAATTTCAGTAGCACGAGTAAGAAATGCCAGCGCTTTTTGGATATCTTGCTTTGCCCACGACGCCACCGCCAAATTATTTAATGCTACGGCTACTTGAGGATGCGTAGGCCCCAGCGCCTGCTCCCAAATTACCAAACTGCGCTGATACAACGGCTCCGCGATCGCATGATCGCCTTGGGCACGATAGAGGCCTGCAAGATTGTTGAGCGCGTAAGCTACATCGGAATGCATCGGTCCCAGCGCCTGCTCCACATTAGCCAAACTGCGCCGATACAATGGCTCTGCGCTTGCATAGTCGCCCTTGCCTTGGTAGAGCCATGCAAGGTTGTGGAGCGATTGCGCTACATCGGGATGCGCCGGTCCAAGGGCTTTCTCCCGGATTGCTAAACTGCGTCGATACAATGGCTCTGCGCTCGTATAGTCCCCTTTGGCTTGGTAGAGCAATGCAAGGTTGTTGAGTAATTGCGCCACATCGGGATGCGCCGGTCCCAGCGCCTCCTCCCAAATTGCCAAACTGCGTTGATACAATCGCTCGGCGCTCGCATAGTCGCCCTTGGCTTGGTAGAGCCAGGCAAGATTGTTGAGTGATTGCGCTACCGCAGGATGCGTCGGTCCAAAGGCTTTCTCCCGAATTGCCAAACTACGCCGATACAATGGCTCCGCGCTCGCATAGTCGCCTTTAACTTGATAGAGCCATGCAAGGTTGTTGAGTGATGTGGCTACATCGGGATGCGTCGGTCCTAGCGCCGTCTCCCAAATCGCCAAACTGCGTTGATACAATGGCTCCGCGTTCGCATAATCGCCCTTCGCTTGGTAGAGCCAGGCAAGGTTGTTGAGCGATTGCGCTACATCGGGATGCACCGGTCCCAGGGCTTTCTCCCGAATTGCCAAACTGCGCCGATAAAATGACTCCGCGCCCACATAGTCGCCTTTGATACGATAGAGTTCTGCAAGGTTGTTGAGCGATGCGGCCAAAGTGGGATGCGCCTGTCCCAACGCCTGCTCCCAAATTGCCAAACTGCGTTGATACAATCGCTCGGCCCTCGCATAGTCGCCCTTGGCTTGATAGAGCCATGCAAGGTTGTTGAGTGATTGCGCTACCGCGGAATGCGCCGGTCCCAAAACTTTCTCCCGAATTGCCAAACTACGCCGATACAATGGCTCCGCGCTCGCATGGTCGCCTTTGACTTGGTAGAGCCATGCAAGGTTGTTGAGCGATGTAGCCACATCGGGATGCGTCAGTCCTAGCGTCGTCTCCCAAATCGCCAAACTGCGTTGATACAACGGCTCCGCACTCGCATAGTCGCCCTTGGCTTGGTAGAGTAATGCGAGGTTGTTGAGCGATTGCGCTACATCGGGATGCGCTGGTCCCAAGGCTTTCTCCCGAATGGCCAAACTACGTTGATACAATCGCTCGGCACTCGCATAGTCGCCCTTAGCTTGATAGAGCGCTGCAAGCTTACTGAGCCATTTGGCTACGCTAGGATGGTCCGGGCCAAGTACGTCTTCCACTGTATCAAGAATGCGTTTAGCGAGTGGAAAGGCTTGTTCGTAATTGTCTTTTCGATAGAACGCATTAAATTGTTTTATTAAACTCTCGGTGTCCTTCGATTGAAACGATTCAACCGTTGGGATTGCTACATTGTCCTCTGACGTAGCCGAGTGACTTGGCGAGAGCCATGACAGACTCAAACAAATTGTCCCGATTGCAACGCGGCATGACCGAGCCAATATTTTCCTAAGCAGTTTCACTGCGATTGTTCTTTCCGGTTGGTTGCGTTAGATGTCGACACAAATGACAAAACGCCGTTCATTGCCAATTTCCAACAAGAATGAAAGGTGCCCAGAAAAACGGATGTTCAAAAGCGGGATCCGCGATCAGCGACATTTGAGCCTGCTGAAGGGCTTTAATCTTGCTTGTGTTTGCTTGCGAAAGTGCCTGATAAAAACGTGGCATTAAGGTTGTTGCCGCGATGTCTGCTACCGGCCATAAAGTACCAAGTGCACTGTGCGCTTTGGCTTTCAGTGCGATGCCAGCAAAACCAAGCGGCGCACGATCATCGCCGGCCGCCGTTTCACACGCGCTTAAAGTCAACAGATCAATTGACTGATCCCGCGATTCTTTGACCTGCAGCAAATTTTGCAGTCCTTGCAACGTGAGTAGATCGTCATAAGTCATGATGAAGCTGGTCTGGGCGCGATTACTAAAATAGCCGTGAGAAGCAATATGCACGATGTTGTAATCGCCATCGACCACGCGCGCTTTAAAACGGTCCAGTGTAAATTTTTCGTTGAGCAGCACTTCTCCTTTGAACTGGTTGCGCAACGTACTAATCTCTTTTTCAACACCGGGGAGTAAAAGCATTTCCTTGATGGAATATTCTTGTGTAGGTTTGTCTTGCGATTGACTCTCCAGCCCCGCGAGGCCGCGCAACAATGAACGTGGACCACGGGATACCGTCGATTCGACAACGATGTCACCAAGCCCCATCTCTTCAAGGAACGTCGGTGGCAATTTTTCCCACACCGGTCCCACCTCGGAAAGTCCGGCAAGCAAAATTTTCTGGTTGCGTGGGATTCGCTGGTTTGAACTCGTCATTGTTAAACCCGGAATCGTCGCTACCGCATACTTCTGCGCAATAAATTGATTGCCATCATGGAGTGCGCCCAATGGTATGAGTCTGAGCTTGCCGTCAGGAACGAAAACAATCGTGTCGATTTGCGCATTTTTCAAAATATCGTCGAATGGATACAGCAGCCAATCGAAAAGCTGGCGAGCATCATCGCGATAACTACTCCCTGGTTTACGTAAGGCGACTGTAAAACGGCTAATCGTACGACGTACATCCTCGTCCGATACGCTCGTACTTCGCCGCTGAATGCCGTTAGCGGTTTCCAGCAGCAATTCCAATCGGTCAGGCAACATAATTGGATACAGTATTGCGGTTCGTGAGGGCACCGTATTTGTCAGCGCGTGCTTCGCTGCATCGACAGTACAACGATCACCGAGAAAATCCGCCATTTCTGATTGCTTCATCAGCTCAAGTGCATCACGCGCCCGCTGATAGAGAACCTGCTGCTGTGCCTCGCCTTTCCCATCCGACGCCCGCAATAGTAGATCCGCTAAGCCAAGATAAACTGGCTCAAGCGTCTCGCGAAATGATGATTTTCCTTCTTGGTATGTGATTGGAATATCTTGGCGAATTGCTTCGATATGATCAACGGCACGCTGATAGGCATCCAACGCAAGATCTGTTCTGCCTATTTGTTTGAACAATCTGCCGCGACGCCATTCAAGCGCAATCAGCAAGTCCTGCTCGTCGATACGCTGCGCATACCGAACGCCCTCATCGGTGAGCCGCAAGGCTTCTGCAAATCGGTCTTGTTGCTCATAGAGCTGGCTTAAGCCATTGAGAGATTTCGCTAACAACAAGTCGTTCTGAAGTTCAGTGGCAATTGTCCGTGCCAAATCGAGTAAATCATAAGCGGCCTTTAGCCCAGCAGCCCCGCACTTGCCTGCTTCGTTACCCATACTTAGCGCAAAGCTTGCGCGTGCAACATCGTCCACGATTGCAGGTAAGTATTTTGCCAACATATCGAGTCGCGTGAGCTTGTCGCTGCAAGTTGCCAAATGCGCCAGGTTAAAGCCCTCAGCAAGTTGCAACGCTCGATCTTCCTGCGCCGCATCGCGTTTCGCGGCTGCGCCTTTTCCAGCGCTATATACGTTGCGCGGTGCTTCGAAATTGGACGGCAGATTATCGGAATAGCTCGCAGGTTCAACTGAATTTCTCACATTGGTGAGATCAGCGCTCACGCTGGAACTCGCCGTCAATAAAATAGTGGGTAATGCGAAGAAAACCGTTGCTTTAATACTCAGCAACTTCGGCCATACCCCGCTACGCTGTAGATGCATTATTAAATGATTAAAAAATGTCATAACGTATTTGAAAATGGATTCCATGATCTTGTAAATCGCCATTCCCCTTGCTCGGTAATTTTTTTAGTGGGGTGGCAATATACAGTTCACCGGATAGATGTTTGTATTGGCCAGTGATACCAACGCCAGCAGAATTTAAATGCACCGGCGCTTCGTTTTGATTACGAGCAGCACCGTCGTCATAAAAAACAACGGCCTCTAAGAAACGGTTCGCGGCTTTTCGACCGGATAAGGGGTAATGCAATTCGAGGCTAGCGGCATAACCTTTATCACGTAATATTTCGTTCTCGCGGTAGCCGCGCACCGTTGAAACCCCACCGATTGCCATACGCTCCAATGACACTAATCGATTTGATGTCTGCTGAATGAACCCACGTGCGACAACACTGGCGTCATTGTCCATTACCTGCCGCGCATACTGAAACTGGCCGAGCCACACAAAGTAGTGACGTTCAGGAACACTCGGTATTCCGCTATCTTGCGCACTGTTATTACGTCCCTCACTAAAAGTCGAGCGCGCCACTAACACGCTTTCCTCTGCTCGCTGCCAATAATCTTGAGACAAACGCCAGACATCAACTTGACTATGCCCATCGGGGGCATCTTGCGAAAAGGAAAATGGCGTACCCAATAACGTTGTGCTGCTTTCACGCTTTGACCAAGTAAGACCGATATTCAATTGTTGAAGTAACATATTGATGACGGGCTGGCGAACGCTAAGCTCCCGGCTTTTAAACGTACTATTGATGTCAAGCGATCGAAATACCTCTTCGATAAGAGATGAATCGCCCTCTTCATAACGCAGCTCGACGAGCGTACCGTAACGGGTTACTGGAACCGACCATCCCAGGCCGCTACGTGCATTACCGCGGCCCTCTTGATAGGTCACATCGAGCATATCGCCAAATCCAGTCAAGTTGCGAACCCATCCACTTACACCATAAGCATCCGAACCACTCGACGGCTCGTGATGATTATGCGTAAAAAACGTCAGTTGATACGGACGCGCGCGTGTGATGTCAACATCGAGAATCGCAGTACCGGGCATCGAGCCCGGAAGAATCCGCGCATTCATTTTGGAAATTAACGGATCAGTTAGTAAGAGGCGGAAGCGTTCCTGCAAAACATTAATATTCAGCGCGTCATCGTTGAGGCTTAGTCGATCTCGAATATAAGATGCATGTAAGCGTTCCTCGCCAGATAGCCGAATATTTTCAAGCCTTCCCTCAATGATTTGGAAGGTGAGCATACCATCGTGGTAGGCGTCCTCCTGTAGGACTGCCCCGGAACTGACGTAGCCCTTCCCGATGTAGTGACGGGTAATACGGTGCCGCAGCTCCTCAATTTCGGCCGCTTTCAGTCTTCGACCAATGAACGGTTGCGCAATCGCTAATAAGTCACCGGTTTCGATGTGATGATTCCCCTCGAATGCTACCGCGCGTATTTCAAGATCGGCACCATCGGATAACGAATCCGGGGCTATCTCGCGAGCACGTGGAAGTACAAAATCCACTGGCGGTTTTACTGGAGGAAGGACTGGTGATGGGAGCGAACGTTCACTGGGACGCGCTGGAACCTCCATCGCTCCGTCAGCCGCTACAATAGAAGGATGGAAAACAAGCGATACCGCACATACGACCTGCATTGCTGCCAGCATATGGATTGTAGCGAGCCCTCCTCTATTGAGATTGCCGCTCTTTGGCCTTAATTCCACACGTCCCTCGTTGTTGAAATACCCCCGCTTTAAACTTCAAATAGCTTTGCTGATGTAAATGCGCCTTGGGGAGGTAACTTGGTAATGATCCACGGGGTTTAAACAGAGAAGACACTGCGCCTACTTTACTAATAATCCCGTATGGCCCTTGATAATTTTGTCTTTCTAACTATTTTTCGCGGGCAATTTTAATTTATTTATTAGGCTCTAAACCTTTATCCGTTTGATCTTTTAGGGCGCGTTGATTCACGCCGTTAGTAAGTTACCTTTGCGATCCGAGGGAGAAGCAGGAAACGTTGACACCAAAATTGTTATCAGGGTTTACGCATAATTGTCCTAGCAAGACCCGCCAACGCAGACAGTACGAACTTTGTACGACAAGGAGAAGTAACGCTGCCGGGGCAGTTTTGCGTAAGCTCTAATTATGCCAGGCGGCATACTCCTTGAACTTCGTGCCCCTGTCTAGCTTTAGAGCGGATTTCATATGAATGCACGGTGTCGTTGTCCCCAAATGCGGATGCCCGCTAGAGCCTGTTATGAGAGCCACTCGTCACTTGTTTGTGAGAAAGCCCCATTCGTCCATCGTCACTTTTCTTTCCACTTGCTCCCTCCATCGTTAATTGAGATGGATGGCCACGCCAGTATTTACTACTCGACAACTATCGAGATGAATTCGGAGATGACGGTTTTTTCGGTGCTTTCATTTCCCTTCACTGTGCTTTCTGTTGCGGCACTATTTACCTTGCGATATCACTAATAATTTTTTCACTGAGGCTTGTCGCGAAGAGTCTGAAAACGTCCACAACCAAAACTGGGCAGAAACTTTTGCGCCATTTCCCGTAATGGCATGTGCTTTTCTGACCACAGAGAATCTCATCTAACCACATCCCAAACTGACAGAGGATAAACGGACCAGCGATTCCAGATTACACCGCGCGAATCCAAGACACCCCATGCCGAAGCTTTTCGGATAGTTTATGAAATTCGTATAACAGAGGAAGGGCTAAACAATGAATGAGGACGGGCGTGAGTATGAAATCAAGTCAGGCGTTGAACCGAAACGCCTTGAGAAAACAGACCTGGGACAGATAAAGGACGACCTGAATGCTCAGGTCAAAACCTTTGGCAATCTCAAGGATAGCGGCGCGGATGGTGATCTCATTAGGTCGTGTAAACGAGAGATCGTAAAAAATCTTCTTCATGTGGCGGAATGTCTTTCCAGCACTCCTGTCAAAGATCTCGATCAATCGCTGAGGGTTATCTCTCGGATTCTTAATCCGGCAGGCGTTCGAACGCAGGGCAGCATAGTAACTTCGCATCACGCTCCGGAATGGTTAAGTAATCCCGCCACTAGCAGAGAGCGTAGCTACGAGTTGCTTCCCGAGGGGGAGCGTATAACCATTCTTGGACATTTAGCTAAAGCTTGCGAAAGACTGGAACAGTGCAAGATGAAAAAGGAACTAGGCCATTTCGCTGCGACGATTGTGGACAATATTAGAGTACATTCTCTAAAAGCGGAGGACGGAAACGCCAATCTGTATTTCGATTTGTTGAAGGGCTTGGCAAAAGATATTCTTCCTCACTCTATCAAACACTATTTAAAGTCTGAATTTCGCACTCCCAGCCGCTCGGAGAACGAGATTCATAAACCTGAGCAAATTTTGAACGCGATCAAGATACTCGACGCTAATTATCCCAGCACACAGCGCAATCGCCTGTCGGGTATTGCTGAGCACCTGACCCCAAGTATCGTTCCTGCAGACGCAGACTATCATCTTGACACTGACCATGGGGGCATCGAGCACCAGGAAAAGACGGATGCTTACAATAACGTGCTTGATGAGACCCGCAGTCGCATTAACACCGTATGCTATTCCCTGTCCAACACGGAACGAAGCGCTTTTCGGGAATTTATTTCCCCCGCGACCGATTCTATGCCGCGTTCTAGCGCGGCTCCTTCTACAACCACATCTCTTCCAGACGATTTCCCTCAGCCGCCACCACTATATGAGCCGGTGGGGCCCGTGGACCCAAATGGCCCACCTGGCTACCTAGGAAGTTCTTCTGCCGTTCAGCCAGAGGCACGAAGTGGGAATAACGAGGGGGGCGGCGCTAGCAACAATAGATCCCGCCGTAGCCGATAGTGTTTTGCTGCCGATTGAAATGATGCAACCTTACGGTTGGCCAAACCGTTCAAATTGGATGACTACCTGGACACGGACCGCGCGCGGCCTAATGTCTTCTATTGCGATCAGAAATGTGTTTCCAGATAAAATCCGAAATGAGTCGATAGCCAACGTTAAATTTATCGCCTCTTTACGGGCGTAGTCGGTATCTGGTTCGCGGTTGGAGGCGTAGAACTTACCGATGCTCGCGCATCTCTTTGCGTGCGCTTAAAATCCTCAATCACTTGCGGTATCAAATCTTCTTTCACGTCTTTGTTCGGCTGTTTTCCAATCAGCGCTACCAGTTGCTTCAATAGGTTGTCCAAGGCCTGTTTATCTAACGGCAAATGAAATTCCGTTCTCGCGACGTCGTACTGCTTACGTAATTCTGCTTTTTGTTGTTCTCGCTTCTTTTCTTCTTTCTTCCTAAATGGCCCAATCACTTCGGGTAATATATCTTCTTTCCAATTCGTCTCTGGTGGAGCTTCTTTTATTAAACGTAAGACCTCACGGAAAAGTTGTTCAAATTTGTCTTTGTCCGGGGGCAAATTCAAATTGTTTCTGACCTCATCAAACTGCCTGCGAAACTCGTATTTCTGCTCAAAGCCGTTCAGTGTACTTTCGAGACCTTCTTTAACGAATGCACCTATCTTTAAGAAAAACGAATAATCCTCCCTTGCGGTTTCCTGTGGCTCTAGTGGCCAGGTAACACTTAGCGCTGCGCATTTGTCCTTGAAGCCTTGGTGAAATTCCGGCAATTTTTCAAAGAAGTCACTTGCGGAAAACGGTTGTGTTGTAACTTTCTTACATTCCAGGCAAACGTTGAGTAATTGTGTTGCGGATGGAAATTCAGCATCAGAACCGCCTTTCCACGAAGTATGCCCAGCTTTAATGTCAGTGATCATTGCCGTTGCGTCGTCGGGAGACACTTTAAAACGCTTGCACTGACGGTAAAACGTTCCCGCCTGCATTTCCTCGCCCAATTGTTCCTTCAGCGTAACGCACGCCTTCGCATATGAACGAAGTCCGTCAAAAAAATTTGACGGTGAATTGCCCATTTCTTGCGTATAAGCCGTATATACGGCACTAAATTCACGTTCATCTTTTTCAGAAAGCGGTGGATAAAGAGAGACACCGATATCCTCATGTATGCTGTTATACCCCCTAATGAACTCATTTACGTCCTTCTTGAACTCCTCAAAAATTTCCTTGCCTCTTTTTTCCTCGTCGCCAGATTCTACTGCGGTCGTCATCTGCCCCATAGGTTTCGTTAAGCGGCTTTCAGGAATCCCCTGCTTTTTTGCCCAATCGTTCAGTTCAGTATAAAACTCACGCAGAGTCTGCTTTCTTTTTCCTTCTAACTCCTTCACATTCACAATTTCCAAATCGTAACGCTTACCTTCTTCAAGGTCTTTAGGGCAATACTCTAACTGGACAGGATTAAGGGTAGTGATCACTACTTCATTAGGAGTAGCGCTCTTTTGTTGCCCTGATTCAAAAAAGAAACTGTATCGCTTAGGCGCTGTAAGCGCTAAAAGACCGTCCTTAATGGAATGCGCGCGATCGTCTTCGAGTGGAACCAGTTTGTAAGTTGTCGCATTAGGATTTGCGACCAATATTCGCGTCTCTAATGCTATACGTTCTGCATCGTCAAGCGCTTTCAGCGTACCGGAAGTCGCCAAGTCTGCGCATCGAAGACTATGCGCCTGATAGTTTGTTGCCTTTGCCCTTTTTAGATCGTCCTTGTTGACTTCTCTCAACATCGATATTAGGACCGGATCATTTCGTTGAGTAAAGTTAAGCGCTTTTTTGAGAAAGCCTAAGTCAAACTTAAATTTTTTCTTCTTCTTGTTTGCCTCAGATATTTTTTCATCACGAGCAACGATCCATTCATCGTGAGCATCTTGTAATTTTTTCTCATCAGCCAAAGATCTTTCCGCAATAGCAGGAGGCCCTTGGAGCGAATTCCTAAAAACCAACTGCCCACTAAAGCGCTTGCTTTCCTCCAACCGAAGACTTTGTCTTTTATACTGTGGAGATTCGGCTATTGAACGTACTTCATCGTCCACTTCCGACGCTACTGGATTCGTGCCATCACCTTCCAAATCGTTATTTACGTCCATTTATATTCACCTTATAAATCGTAAAAGTTGAGTCAGAAACGTCTTTGCTCACCAAGGTGCATTGCGTGTTTGCATCGCTTGAACGATCTAACACCTTGCCCGCCGTTTATCATCATATAAGCGACAATTTTTTGTCACTCCGCTTCCCTGCCACCGTTTTTAATTCATCAACATTCTTCATAACGGCAATGAGCATTGTTGAATAATTCCAATGGCGGACAAAATGTCCCCTCTCGTTCGAATGCTACGTGATTTTGACAAAGATCGGTATACCAGATTGCGTCATTCTGTTGAGCAAAAATGGCGTGCGCAAAAAAAGCGATTATCTTGGAGGTGGTCAATGGTAAACCGCCCCAAAAAAATACCATCAAAAATGCCACGGGGGATTTTTTCACAGCCTCTCAGGCAGAGCACTAGGAGTACGTGCCAAGAGTACAGATTCCGTTGTACCTTGAAAGCTGACGTTAGTTACTCGAGACCGCGAACGCCAACCATGGGCACGATCCGGTAACAGTAGAAACGACACGCTGACGTTCATCGAAATGTGTTGATCTATCACCGGCAAGCAGCACATTGCGGACTAATTCGGTGCTGTTCTTGACCGGCAGCAACGGCCAAGGAGTACGCATAGAATCTATTTTTCTAAACAAATCACATTGCAAGGATCGCCAGCTACAGGAAATAAATTTCTGAAGCGTCGCCAACGACGAGTTTAGGCCCTCTAGAAAACTGCTGGCCCCCTCCATCGTTCTAACCGGCTGTTTGCTTTAATATGCAAGGTCGTCTGCGCAAAGTTCCTCGCCGTTAACATCCGAGGGCGGCGCCATCCAATCACTTGTTAAATAGCCTGAACGGCGCATCAAGGTAGCACCGTGGTACAACTAAAGCAGGGTTTTCTCTTGACGCGTCACTGGCGCGATACGGCCGCTGGCACGGAAGTCGAATTCTGGCTGACGACCGATGAGGGGCCGCGCCATATCCGTCTGGCACCCCAGCCATCCGTGGCGTTTATTCCGGCCGAGCAACGCGAACAGGCAGAAGTGGTATTGCGCGCCGAACGCGCCTGGGAACTGCGCCCCCTCACCCTGAACGATTTCCATCGTCGACCAGTGTTGGGCTTATATTGCCAGCAATATCGCCAATTGTTAAAGCTGGAAAAACGCTTGCGAGAAAACGGCGTCGACGTCTACGAAGCGGATGTGCGTCCACCGGAACGTTACCTGATGGAACGGTTCATCACCGCACCGGTCTGGTTCGCCGGTCAGCAGAGTTTCGGCGGCAATGGTCCGCTGCTCGAGGGGCTGATGAAGCCGGCGCCTGGATACCGCCCTCGACTGCAACTGGTATCGCTAGATATCGAAACCAGTCCACACGGCGAGTTGTATTCGATCGCGTTAGAAGGATGCGGCCAACGCCAGGTGTACATGTTGGGTCCGTCGAATGGTAGAGACGAGCCTCGCGACTTCGACTTGGAATACTGCGACAGCCATGCACAGATACTGGAACAACTGAACCGATGGTTGGCACAGTACGATCCCGATGCCATCATCGGCTGGAACCTGGTGCAGTTCGATCTGCGAGTGCTGCAACAACACGCGGAACGCTATGGCGTGCCATTGCGCTTCGGGCGAGACGGCAGTGTGTTGGAATGGCGCGAACACAGTCGGCATCAGCACTTCTTCGCAGCGGCCGCCGGCCGCCTGATCATCGATGGTATCGAAGCGCTCAAGTCGGCGACGTGGAATTTCGCATCATTCAGTCTGGAAAATGTCGCGCAGACACTGCTGGGTGAAGGCAAGTCCATCGACAATCCATACGACCGGATGGCGGAAATCGACCGCCGTTTCGCTGAAGACAAGCCCGCCCTCGCGCACTACAACCTGAAAGACTGCGAACTGGTGACGCGCATCTTTGAAAAGACCGAATTGATGAATTTCCTGCTCGAACGCGCTAGCGTCACTGGCCTGGCCGCCGACCGCAGCGGTGGCTCGGTGGCGGCTTTTGAACACTTATACATGCCGTTGATGCACCGCCAGGGTTATGTCGCGCCCAATCTCGGCGACGTAATCGGCGAAAACAGCCCTGGCGGTTTCGTAATGAATTCCCGTTCTGGCCTGTACGATTCCGTGCTGGTGCTGGATTATAAGAGCCTCTATCCCGCAATCATCCGCACCTTCCTGATTGATCCAGTCGGACTGGTCGAAGGCACCCGCAACATCGATGATGAAACCATGGTGCCGGGCTTTCGCGGTGCGCGCTTTTCGCGCAACAAGCACTGCCTGCCGACCATCGTTAGACAAATCTGGCAGTCACGCGAAGCCGCTAAGCGTGAGGGTAACCAAGCGTTGTCACAGGCATTGAAGATCATCATGAACGCCTTCTATGGAGTACTTGGATCGAGTGGCTGCCGCTTCTTCGATCCGCGCCTTGCATCGTCGATCACTTTGCGCGGCCACAAGATTATGCATCGCACGCGTGAACTGATCGAAGGTCAAGGCTATGAAGTCATCTACGGTGACACCGACTCCACTTTTGTCTGGCTGAAGCATGCGCACACGGAAGAACGCGCGGTCGAGATAGGCTCTGCGTTGGTCAACCATGTCAACCAATGGTGGGAACAGCATTTACGACAGGAATTCGGCCTCGACAGCGCGCTTGAACTCGAGCTCGACACGCATTACCGACGCTTTCTAATGCCGACCATTCGCGGCTCCGAAGAAGGTAGCAAGAAACGCTACGCCGGTTTGATCGTCAAAACGGACAGCAGCGAGGAAGTGGTCTTCAAGGGAATGGAGTCAGTGCGCTCGGACTGGACGCAACTGGCGCAACAGTTTCAGCAAGAACTGTATCGGCGTATCTTCAAGGGCGAAGCGTATAGGGACTATGTGCGTGACTATGTCGCCCGTACTATTAGCGGCGAATTCGATGCGCTTGCTAGTGTACCGCAAGCGATTGCGCCGCCCGCTGGGCGAATATCAGCGCAACGTGCCGCCGCATGTGCGCGCTGCACGCATTGCTGATGAATTCAATCGGCAACACAGGCGTCCATTGCAATATCAAAACGGCGGCTGGATCCGCTATGTAATGACGGTGACCGGTCCAGAACCGCTAGAAACCCAGCACTCACCTGTGGATTACGAACACTATCTGACGCGCCAGTTGCAACCGGTGGCAGATGCCATATTGCCATTCCTGCGTGATGAATTTGCGGCGCTGACGAGCCGTCAGCAGATCCTGTTTTAGAAACTGGGATTGAAGTGCCTTGCTTGCCCGCGTGTCGATTGACAATTTCGTCCCCAAACCTTAGCTTGCGATTGCTTACGCTGTTGCAGTCGTTCATGAGTTTTACAAGAGGTAGGTTGCTCCCTATGCAAGCTCCGGCAGGATCGAGAGTTATTGCCTATTCGTCGAATCTAGTCGGAAGGCTTAAAAACATGCACACTCAGCAGCATGCAATGGTGGAATTTAAAACGAGGATTAGTTCTTATCAATACATTAATTAACAACCAAACGTTCACCTGCAAGTCGTTACACCCTCGCAACATTGTCGTTTGGATCGCCGCTTTCTGCGCCGCAATGCTAGTTGGATGCGCAAACGACCGACGTGTCGAAGAACAGGTTGAACTTAGCCCTGTGGACAGCCGCGCATTAATCAACAAGTTATTACCAGCCAATACTACCGATCGCAGCGGCTGGGCCGCCGATATTTATGCTGCATTTGACGCGCTGGAAATAGCGCCAACGCCAGAAAATATCTGCGCCGTAGTGGCCGTCACGGAACAGGAGTCGACCTTTCGTGCCAATCCAATCGTCCCAAGCCTCGCAACGATTGCCTGGAAAGAGATCGACAAGCAGGCTGAGCACGTAGGTATTCCCCCGCTTGTGGTACGCACAGCACTACTTCTGCCCTCGCCCAACGGCAAGAGCTACAGCGAGCGCATCGATTCCGTAAAGACAGAAAAGGAATTAAGCGAAGTTTTCGAAGATTTCATTGGCATGGTGCCGATGGGTAAAAGATTTTTCGCGGACCGCAATCCGATTCGCACCGGCGGTCCGATGCAAGTGAGTATTGCGTTTGCCGAAGCGCACGCGGCAGCAAACACGTATCCCTATCGTGATGCTGACTCAATCCGTCATGAGGTGTTCACGCGACGAGGCGGAATGTATTTCGGTATTGCCCACTTGCTCGACTACCCCGCCTCATACGATAAGCATCTTTACCGGTTCGCTGACTTTAACGCCGGTCATTATGCAAGCCGTAACGCAGCGTTTCAGAGTGCTGTCAGTATGGTTTCCGGCAAACAGCTACAACTCGATGGCGATCTAATACGGTATGGCAAGGACGCTGAAAACGGCGCAGGCAAAACCGAGTTGGCGACACGCGCCCTTGCGAAACAATTGGACATGAGCGCTGCGGACATCCGGCATCATCTCGAGAAAAGTGGGACGCAAGCATTCGAGCGCACACGACTGTACAAGCGCGTATTCGCATTAGCCGACAAACACAGCGGTGACACGGCGCCACGCGCGGTAGTGCCACGCATCAACCTCAAAAGCCCGAAAATTAGCCGCAAGTTAACCACCGAATGGTTTGCCAGACGCGTCGACGAACGCTTCAAACAGTGCATGTCAGATTCTAAATCTGGCAGTCGAAAAATTAATTAGAGGATTGTTACGTCGCGTCGGCAACCCAGAATCAGGCTCGGCGGACTTGCTGTTTATTTACCGCATACTCTCGTTCCACAATTCACAGCTAAAGCATGCAAGCCCAACAACCCAGCAAACAAGATCATCAAACACACCGGGACAACTTCCAGCGAAACTTGGCGGGCCAGAACGCCCACTACACTAGGGATGATTGCCGCCCCCAAACTAGCCGCGGCCATTTGTACGCCAATTGTGTTGGCGGCATAGTGTATTCCCACTCGTTGGCTGGTTCCTGACACCAGCGCCGGAAAGATCGGAGCAATTGCAAAACCAATCAATGCCACGGCAACTAGATTCCCCAGATTAGCTGGATTCCACAACATCAACACAGCGCCTAGCAATGCCGCAATCAGACCTCCCCCTACCAAAAGATTGACTCCCACTCGCTTGGCGTACAGGCCAGCCATCACGCGGCCCACAGTGAAGGTAGCCCAGTAGCCACCCACCCACAGCCCGGCGACTTTTGGGTGGATGCCGCGTGACTCAACGAGTAGAGCGTAAGCCCACGTCCCCAACGAAACTTCAGCGCCGGTATATAGAAAAAACAGCGATGCGCTTAACCACACGCCAGGCTGACGCAGCGTCTCACCCAGCGACGTTTTGTAATCTGCCAGGCGCTTGGGCGCTTCACTACCGATAGACGCTTCTTTTTGATTCCATATTGGTAGGGTCAGTACAAAGCAAGCCGCCAGTGCAAGTTGGATCACCCCCACGGCAATGTAGCCCACGCGCCACGAATTAAGATCACTCAATGCGATGGTCATGATAATTGGACCAAGTGTTACGCCAATCCCATAACTCGCATGCAACCACTGCATCAATCCGTCGCCAAAATGCGCGGCTACATACGTGTTGAGACCGGTATCAATCGCGCCCGCGCCCAAACCCGCCACCACACCTAGCAAAACGATCATCCACCAAGCAGGGGCCAGCGTGTAACCAATCAGCCCAACTCCGATCAGGGCGCAACTCGCCGCAAGCACATTGCCAACGCCCACACGCGCTATCAATGGACCGCTCAAAAAACTGGAGGTCAGGTAACCGGTCACAACAGCCGAGAGCAGTAGGCCAATCGCATCCAAGGGAATGGAAAAATTTGCCCGGATCGAAGGCCACGCCACCCCCAATAAGCCATCCGGCATTCCCAATGCGATGAAGGCAACATACGCCAAAATAACCAAACCGATTTTAGGATATGCCTTAACCTGACTCGCTATCCTAATAAGTGCTTTTCCTATCCGTTTCACTATTGCGCCTTGGAGTAGACCTGACATTCTTATATCAGATTTCGGTAACCGCTGAATGATGATTCCTGGCCCGATAGAGTCAGTTTGGCTGTCGTGGAAGTGGACGTCGCCGGTGTGATGATATTGGCTGACGTCGCGGTGCGCTGTGGCCGATGAGCAGTACGCCCTCACCGCTTGGTTTCGGTCCGATCAATTTCTCGAGCAGGTCATTCGTTAGTGGAAATTTCGGTCGCCGGCCGACGCGTCTGCTGCTGAATAATAATGGCGCGCGGCACATTACGGCTTCCTTGCATTACGTTGCAAACATGTACGGCGACGCGATCACAGCCGCTCGATTTGCTGTTAATGGCCACCTTGAAAAGCACTAAATCTCGCGTTCGTTTGGCCAACTGTAGGCGAATGCGAATGGCCCAAATCTCTTTCAGTTTCAACGGTGATTTTTAACCTACCATTTTGCCTTTATTGCATGGCATCTGCCAGCATCAAGGAGAGGATTGTTTTCCATAGCAAGCACGGTTGGTTGTTAAAAGGAGCTTTACTACGATCACTTCCATACAATCAATTACGACAAGAAATAACCCATAGGATCGCCGCAGGACTGCTGTCGCAGTTTGAGTGGATAGTTGCGAGAGTGGTTAGGTGAACGAAGCGTGGCGCTGTTGAGCGGCTATCCCTTCGGCGTTTGCCGGGGAACTACGTATCGTGGGTCGTGCTGGCGCTATGCCTGCTTCAGACTGTTATGCATATGTCTCAGTTATGAATAGTGCCGCGCTGGCGAGCATGTCT
>JAZKCF010000097.1:0-5672 GCA_040388195.1 Pseudomonadota bacterium | reverse complement strand
GCTCGGTTCCGCACGCCTACTGTTCACAAAAATGCGTACTTTTTGAACCATCCCGGAATTCGAAATAAGGATGATATCGCTGAGAATACATCACGGGCCCACCTACCGATTATAAATACATCCTCGGAATCGAGTTCGGACTCCGAAGATCTGCCCGTAAAAATTACTTTCGGTATAGAAGGAAGGAAAAGCAGTTCGAAGTTCGAAGGAACTTTTTCAATTCCCCAAGACAGGGCAACAACTGCAGAGTCATCAAAGAAAAAAGCAAAGAAAAAGCAAAGAAAAAGCAAAGAAGGTAATTTTTCGGCTCTTTTGCGTATCTGCCGAGTAGCCAGGGATGAGCAATCGTTTCTGGCTACTCGGCAGCGTACTTTATCCACTTTCGCCAAACGTCCCCATGAAAGCGAAAACCTACAGTCATTCGTCATTTTCGAGGGGTCTTCCACAACACCCCAATATGGAGCAGCTTCAAAATGTAATTGAAAATCGTGAGCAACGGCAGCTTTGGCAACGGACCACGACTACCCAGCACCAGATGCGGTAAGACAAATTCGATGAACTCTTCTTCACTTAAATTCGTTGGAATCCATTGCCACTGCTTGCTTCGCGCCATTTCGACACCAAAAGCAATTGGATTTTAGTCGATTTAGCCACATCTTTGAAAACCCGCGACAGCAAACGATTCCAGACAAATTACCTCGCTGGCTAAAACCCGCAACGAGTAGTAAGCGATCAAATTGGCCGCGGTAAGCGAATTCAATATCGATTTGTCGGCAATAGATACAAAGAAAAGGGAAACAGGTCTGTGATCCTAGTCACAGCCAACTTGTCGAACTTAAAGTATAGATATAGCAGACCTTTTCATGCCATGTGATCCAACCCTAAAGCCGCTTTAGCGAAGCGGAAGTGACAGAATGGCGAATTTGACCGTACCACCGGAGTAAACGATGAGCACTAACGAGCAAGACGACGCCTACGCATCGAGCCATTACTCGGGTCGAGATTCCTTTGTATCCAATGATGTAGAAGCGCAACAGCCGTGGCAGGGAGAGCTTTTGCGGCGAGCCACCTCTCTTTACAAAAACAAGCACAACGGCGAGGTTGAGGTAAATGATGCCCGGTCGCTAATCGAAGCGCTTGATCTAATGCAGACAGAACTGTCACTGGAGGAAACACGCATAAAGAAGCGCTTAGCTCCGCTTCTTCACTTGCAAGAGTTGACGGCAAGTCAAAATGCTAATGATATAAGCCCCTTGCAAGCCAGGCGCTATGAGTTAGCGGAGTATTCGCTAGATTTAAAAGATCTTATGGCAATAGAACCACGCTCTGACGATCAAAAATACTGGAGAAAACAAATAATTCGTGGCTTTGGTGATCTCGGTCTTGTCCAAGATGCTTCTCTCAATTCGCCTGAGACCATAATATGGTCGCAATCTGAAAAGATAGAAAACGCTAAGGAGATGATGCACTACGAAATAAAAATGCTAGCTAACGGCTATCAGCAAGAACTAAAGGCATTGCCTGTGGGCCCAGTGCCTAGCGAAAAAGCACAACTACTCAATAACATGATCGAGCACATTCAAGACGGGTCATCAGATAGAACGCAATGGCAAATGCATATTGAGTCATTAGATGACGTCATGCGTGCCATTGCTTTCGTTTCTAGCCATTTGCTTGAAACAAGGCATAGAACGATCCTACAGAAACACTATGGTGGAGAGCCATATGAAGAAGACTGGCAAGCGCAGCGTACCCATTTGAAGAACGAAAAGTTCAGAGTCATAGACTCAATGGCGACGCTTGAGCGCAGTAGACAAGCGATTTTCGAAATTTTATCAGGCTGTCACTCGAGAATATATGCCTATACGCCCCCACTACCAGATCATCGACCGGAGAGAAATAGTTCAGATATAGAAGAAGACGTGGAAAGCATTCTTACTAGACGACGGAGATACTTAGAAAACCTCAAAAGAGCCGTCGATAGCTACTTACCAACAGACGCCACTTTGCAATTGTCGATGAACGCATTAGAAGAATTCGATAGAGACTTGGATGCGTCTGATATTAATAGTGGTTATCACGCTCTAAATAAAGATGAGGTCAATGAGATTAATTCTCGCAAACAACAAGTAAAAGCGCTACAGGACGATCTCTATTTAGCAATATACGATGATGACGGCACTAATACAAAAGCGGTATCTTCAGACGGTACCTCGGAATACGACAGAATCGGCATTTTAGCCTCAGAAGGCGACCAGCTTTACTTATCAGGCGCGATCCAAAAAGAACTCGAAAAGTTGGAACCGCATCACGTTAGAGACGAAATATTAAATGGGGTAATGAGCCGTTCGGATGAAGAAAGATTAGTGATATGGCGTAAGAAAGTAAAACAGGCAAAGCGTACCGAACTATTACAAGATAATAAAAAGCTTAGCGCCATCGAATTTTCAACGACTCTTATTCAAGACGCTTCAAGATTAACTGGTCAATATGGCAGTAGAAATTTGCCGCATCTTGCACAGCAATGGAAACGTATCGAACAGCAGGCACGCCTAGAAGCAAAATGGCACACAGCATCAATTATTGAGAGAGAGAAACATTTATCACCATTGTCGCCAGAGGGGCAACAAGCTGCGTCATTACGACATATAGACGATATTCAAAACCGGTTGATTGCGAAACAACCGGAATTACAGACAGCAAAATTGCACGCGTCTGTTTTACGTGAAGTTGATAATTGGCAGAGAAATATTGAGTTTCTCGAAAGCCACGGCAATCTGTATCCTAATGTTGCAAATGAGATGAATTTTATACGACGGGAGATCGAGCGTCGTATAAACGAGCAGAAATTGCAAGCGGTAAGAGATTCGGAGTCTAGCCGATCACCTTTAAGAGGAACATCGTCCTCGCATCGTTCCGGCCCCATTGCTGCAGCATCAATTTCGTCAGATCAACAACTTCCTCAAAAGCAGCGCTCGAGGAATGAAGACGAAATAGTATCAAGAGAAAATTCCATTACACACGCTACTCCGTTAGGCCCGAAGCAAGAATTTTCTTCATCGTCTCCCGAAAAAGCTTTGGATTTCGGGGATGTCGTCCGCGCTGACGAACAAGTAGGAATATCAACGGGCGTCGGAGTACCTGACGAAATAGACAAAACTCTGCTTGAACTGGAAAATGACCTAACCAACGCAACGATACGGCTGTATCTACAAACGGAAGGCTTGCTTCCCAAACAATCATTTCCACTGGAAACGTTTAGGGAAAACCTCAATAGGGTAACGACGGTAAAAGGAGATCCGTTTTTCGGCGCCGATGAGTTACTCAAAGACATGGAGACTCGATACGACAATCTGAAGAAGGGAACACCCGATATAGTAAACGAGTTTCAAGAGATTCTTTTAGACTTGAAAGGGCTTCGCCGTAAACGCTTTGGCAAGCTTGTTTCGGATAGTGGGGAGACGGAGGAGCGTAAAAGAAATGCGGTGCTTTATTGTCTCAAAAAAAATGTTTTGGATGGTCTATTTAAGGAGTTAGGGCACACGCATAACCCTAAACATTTTTTTCAGATGCGCGATGTATGGACTGCTACGCTTTCAGAGCCTTTCGATACCCCTCATTTGCATAATCTCGGTGCAACTGATGAAGATATTAAGGAAATTATTGAAACTATAAAGGCTATCCCTGGCGAAGAGCTTAACGTTAAGGCTGCAAGCCGATATATAGAATTTCTTGGCAAGGAATTACAGGCTAGAGGTGTTGAGTTAACAGCGGATCATTTACCGGATATAGCATTATCCGAGAATGAGATTGAGGTAATGGCTACCCGTATGGGCAGTCTGCCATCGGAGCGTGTTAGCGAGTTGGTCGAAGATTTACCGAGGCAGGCGGCGGAAAGGTTTGTATCGAATTTTCAAAATATGTTCACTGCGCTTAAGACAAAAGTCGATCCTAAACAAAAAATCACGGGTGAGCATCTTCTGTGCTTTGATGAGTTGGGGGCTTTAGCGGTGAGTGTGATTACCGATCCAATTGATAGGCGTAATTTTTTAGCGACTGTCGATAAATGGATAAAGAGACCGGTGGAGGGCACTCTGCATGAGTCCCTAGACGATTATCGTAGTCATCAAACCGTGCTTTGGAGATTTCGCGAGAAAGCTGCAGATTCGACAGTTCTCCACGAAACCGCTTTTGAGTCCTTTAAGATGCCAACCCACCAGATATCAAGGGCATCTACATTGCCTTTAAATGTTCGAAGCGATTTTCCTCCTATTCAATCCAATGTGTCACAAACTAAGACACAAAATTCGAAAAAAATCGGTTTAACTAGAAAAACGCTTCGCAAAGTTTTTTTCGTCGATGCATTAACCAATCGCAATAAGAAGCAGTCGTCTTCTAAGCAGGACTCTTCCCAAGTTGCAACAGTACAGCAGCCGGAACAGGCAGTGCAGACTATGCCAAAAGAAGTTTTGGATCTGTCCGTATTAACTCTTGCACATCAGTTCGGCCTGGCTGAGTCCACCGCACTCATGAAAGCCGCCATTAGGAGTGCTGGCTATGATGGCCCCAGGTTTGGTTACATTGAAGGATCACATCATCTTCAGAAAGGATGGGTCGCAGCTATAAGCTCTCAGGACCGTACGGGCGCGAAGTCCGATTTGAGGACTGAGGTAGGATTTCATGCCGTCCTTCAAGTCATACAAGTCATAAAAGATGCACCAAAGACACCTGCCTTATCGCACGATCAAATAGGCGAATTTCTTACGACGCTATCGTTATACCAAGACAAACTGCGGTTAAATCTATCGGCTGCAATTGAAGCAGTTAAAAACGAGCCGATCACAAGAGTTACCGCGGAAGATGAAACGCTTATCGAGCAGCTAACAGGAAACAGAAATTTAAAACCGCGTCCGGTAAAGTTAGGGGAGTCCCTTGGCGGTCCACTCGATCAATGTCCGATTGTTGATATGAAAGAACGTGCGTTGACTACGGACAACCCAACATTCTGGTTTCATAAGCAAACGCCTGGTAATACCACCGATATTCGTTCGAAAGAAAAGGAAGGTACTACACACGAAATTATCGCCATTACCGCAGGTCAAATAAAGGAGGCGGTGCCCGGTAAAAATCTGAACAACATCATCGGTAAGTATCGGACAAAACAGCAGGCGCAAGGTCCTGTGGGGATAATGCGCAGCACGATCAAAGAGTTTACATATAATGGACCACAGAACACGTTAGATAGGCAACCTTCAGTCGGGCAATCCTCTAAACGGAAGGGTGGTCTTAAGTAACCGGGTGGTACAGCCATTGCCGATCTAACTGTAACGGACTGCTTCCAAACTGGAGGCTTTACCTCGCAGTGATCCAACATTTCTCCAACAGCACCTGCTGCTTCAACTCCGACGTAAGCGCTCCAAAATTCCCCTTCTTCTCAAGTGTAAGTAGCTAAAGCAATGTACTGCTTTGTAAGCGATCAATAAAACACACACTCTCATCATTAAATTTCAATCTGCATGCTATCACGTTTTAGCCGTGAGGAGAAAGGCGATGCATAAATTGGTCATTGGCGAAAAGACTTATGAGCAACATGTGGAGATCGCGAAAGCGGCAGGCATGGAGACTGGTCGGAACCACGGGAAATTGTTTTTTCAGGCAGCCATGGAGTAATC
>JAZKCF010000096.1:0-17354 GCA_040388195.1 Pseudomonadota bacterium | reverse complement strand
CATCATTACTGATGCCGATTTACTAGAGAAGTATGCAGTCTATTGAGCGCTTACAACACTCTGCGCCAAACCCGCGAAGCCCTGGCCGATAACTTCGACCAGCAGGACCCGAAATTCATCACCCTAAGGGAAGAGCTGGCGCGGCTGTTCAAGAAAAAGAAGCTCAACGAAGTAACGCAGGATGAGATGAACGCCAACATCGGCGCACTCAATGCCATTCACGACAAAGTGAAAGAACTTAATCGCCAGAACAATCAGCTCTGCGCTAAATACCGGGGCGATGCCAAATACGCTCGCATCCACAAACGGCTACAGGAGCGAGGCACGCTTACGCAAACCGAACGTCGCCTTTTTGAAGCCCTCTCCGGCGTCAAACAACAAGCCGATGAACAGGTACTCCAAAACACTCACCTTTTGGACAACGAGAGCTACTTCGAGCAGCTGATGATGCCGCTCGTCTTGGACGAATTCGAAACCCACCAAAAGATCCATCTCGATAATGACGCCGCCGACACCATCAACCATCTGGTGGTGACCGAAGTCTCAAGGCCATTTGCGGCGCCTATGGCCTCGGCAACGATGGTAACGAGTTCAAGATTATCACCCAGGTCTTTCTCTACAAATTCCTCAATGACAAGTTCGCATTTGAAGCCAAGAAAATACGGCCGGGACTAGCGAAAGCTGACAAGTGGGAACAGGCCATCGCCAGCATGAATAGTGATGAGTATGGGAAGTTACTGCGCCGGATGGGGCCGGATACTGCCCGCCTGAAACCTGAGCACTTCATCGCTCATCTATGGAATCGCCAGACAGCCCCGGAATTCGCCAAGCTGTTTGACGATACGCTACGCGATATCGCCATTACCAACAACGACATCTTCGCTGTCAAGACCGATGGCGGCACCAAGATCACCCTGTTCGACCGAGTCAGCGAGTTCATCACAAATACATCCTAGCGCGACGCTTTCTGTAGAGCCATCATCAACAAGCTGGGCGACTTCAGCTTCGAGCGCATCTTCTCGCAGAAATACGACTTCTACGCCGCGCTGTTTGAATACCTGATCAAGGATTACAACAAGGACAGCGGCGGCAAATACGCCGAGTACTACACCCCGCACGCAGTCGCAAAGATCATGGCCGCCATCCTCGTGCCGGACAAAGTGCGTGGCAAGATCAACAACGTCAGCTGTTACGATCCCTCGGCGGGTTCCGGCACGTTGCTCATGAACATCGCCCACGCCATTGGCGAGCAGCGCTGCAGCATCTATTCGCAGGATATCTCACAGAAGTCATCCAGCCTGCTGCGTCTGAACCTGATCCTCAACAACCTGGTGCACTCCATTCCCCACATCATCCAGGGCAACACCCTGCTTCATCCCTACCACCGGGACGGCAAGGCACTCAGGAAGTTTGACTACATCGTCAGCAATCCGCCGTTCAAGATGGATTTCAGCGATTTTCGCAACGAGCTAGATAGCAAGGAACATCAGGAACGCTTCTTCGCCGGAGTGCCCAACATTCCGAAACAGGCCGTCGAAAAGATGGCCATTTACCAGCTCTTTTTGCAGCACATCATTTTTTCGCTGAAACCGGGAGGAAAGGCTGCGGTGGTGGTGCCCACCGGCTTCATCACCGCGCAAAGCGGGATCGACAAAGGCATCCGTCAACATCTAGTGGATAAGAAAATGCTCGCTGGCGTGGTCTCCATGCCCAGCAACATCTTCGCCACCACCGGCACCAATGTCTCCATCCTCTTCATCGACAGCGCCAACAAGGAAGGCGTGGTGCTCATCGACGCGTCCAATCTCGGCACCAAGGTCAAAAACGGCAAGAACCAGAAGACCCTGTTGGCTGAGGCTGAAGAAGACCGCATCACCGCCACCTTCAACAGCAAAGAGGCAGTGGAAGATTTCTCGATGGTGGTGAGTTACGACGAGATCGCCGCCAAGAATTACAGCCTCAGTGCCGGGCACTACTTCGAGGTGAGAATCGAATACGTCGATCTGACACCGACGCAGTTTGCCGCACAGATGCAAGGCTTTTCTGACAATCTGGACAAGCTCTTCAAGGAATCGGCTGGCCTAGAGAAGGAAATCCGGAAACAGTTAGCGAGAGTGACTCTAAATGGATAAATTCATGACCACGATTGGAGAGGTCGCAGAGATTTTTGATGGCCCCCATGCGACCCCGGAAAAAACGGAAACAGGGCCATACTTTTTAAGCATCTCAAGTTTAGAGGAAGGGCGATTGGATTTAACAAAGTCGGCGCATCTCG
Organism: Pseudomonadota bacterium; assembly: GCA_040388195.1. Classification (GTDB taxonomy): domain Bacteria; phylum Pseudomonadota; class Gammaproteobacteria; order Burkholderiales; family DATLHW01; genus DATLHW01. Next base: position 15,079 of record JAZKCF010000096.1, on the reverse strand, counting down.
GTGAGACTGACTTTAAGAAATGGACGAAAAGAGTTACACCCAAAAAAGGAGATTTGCTCTTTTCCTATGAAACCAGGCTAGGAGAAGTGGCCCTAATGCCGGATGGCATCAGAGCGTGCTTAGGGCGTCGGATGGGGTTGCTAAGACCAAAAAAAGACAAGGTAATCTCCGAATATCTTCTTTATGCCTATTTATCTCCATCATTCCAACAAACAATAATCTCCAACACAATCAGAGGGGCAACGGTAGACAGGCTCGCTTTGAATGAATTTCCAGACTTCAGCATCCGAATTCCGTGCATTGAAGAACAGGAGAAAGTTGCTAACCTGCTACAGGCTATCGACGCCAAGATCGACTGCAACAAGCGCATCAACGCCGAGCTGGAGGCGATGGCCAAGACCCTGTACGACTACTGGTTCGTGCAGTTCGAGTTCCCCGACGCCAAGGGCAAACCCTACAAATCCTCCGGTGGCAAGATGGTCTACAACGCCACCCTGAAGCGGGAGATTCCGACGGGATGGGAAGATGGCATGGCGTCTGATTTGTTTGACTTCAATCCGTCCTTGTCTCTGTCAATAAATACCGAAGCGAGTTATATCGACATGAGTTCGCTGCCGGTGACTGGTTTTATGACTAATGCGCCCGAGCGCAAAGTGTTTGCAGGAGGTATGAAATTTCAGAATGGCGATGTTGTAGTCGCCAGAATCACGCCTTGTTTGGAAAATGGCAAAACAGCGCTTATCTCACTGCTGAAGGACAGTGAGGTTGGTTTTGGTTCGACGGAATTCATCGTGCTTAGAGGCAAGAAAACCCCTCTAAGCGCATTTGCTACTCAGTTGAGCAGATCAGTATCCTTCAGGCAGTTCGCTATTTCAAATATGACAGGAACGTCTGGAAGAAAACGCATCGACGCAAGCACGTTAGAGACATTTTCACTGCCGTTACCACCTGAGGATCTTCTGTTGAAGTATGAGAAAACGGCCCGCGCCTGCTTCGAACGAATGACGAACAATGCTCAGGAAAACCAGCAGCTCGCCAAGCTTCGCGACTGGCTCCTGCCTATGTTGATGAACGGCCAAGTCACGGTGGCGTGAAGGAGGCGAAAATGAGCAAAAGCAAATCACCGCAAGTTACCAAGAAAAACGAGGTCTCACTTGTCCGTTCATCGGCGGCCGAGTACCTGACCTTTGTCGCCGCTGGCGAGGTAATCAGAAACCAACGTGGATGCGCTATGAAGACGAGAACATCTGGCTGACGCAGAAGATGATGGCCACGGTCTACTACGTGTCGGCGCCCGCCATCAACCAGCATCTGAAACGCATTTTTGCTGACAACGAACTCGAAGGAGCGGCAGTTATTAAGCAATGCTTAGCAACTGCCGCCGATGGCAAAAACTACCAGGTCAAGCACTACAGCCTGGAGGCCATTATCGCCGTGGGCTTCAAGATTAAAAACGAGCGCGCCGTGCAGTTTCACAAGTGGGCCAACCAGAGCATCAAGGGTTACACGATTCACGGATTATCGTGCAAACGGTTCCGTTCCCTGACTAAGAAGATCAAGATAAGCGTGGTACACGAATATCTTGTGACGCTCCTTGCCTGTGGCTTCTCGCACGATGCCAAGAGATTGCAAAGTGTCGAGGGCACGTAGCGCTGTCGGCAAGGAAATTGCACAAGCCTCGCGAATACGCGTCGTATTGGCAACAGGATGCCGCTGCAAATAGGCATGGACGGCCAACAATGTCGAAGTTGCCTTGTTAGCTGCGTTAATTGCCGCACGATCCCGGTTGAACAAAGCAATAATTGCTTGCGCCGTATCAGTTGCCTGATTAGCAACCTCAATCACTCCGGTGAGGAAAAACGCAATCCATTCCTCCCATGCTCCCGTTTCGCGTACAGCGCTGAGATGATCATAGTAAGCCTGACGGTTAGTCTTCAAATAAAGACTAAGATAGAGAAGCGGCTCCTTCAATATACCTTCGAGACAAAGCATAAAAGTAATCAACAATCGTCCAAGACGGCCGTTACCATCAAGGAAAGGATGGATTGTCTCAAACTGAACGTGCGCTAAGGCAGCTTTGACAAGAACCGGCAGCTTGATCTTGTCGTCATGAAGAAACTTTTCAAACGCATCCAGCGTTTCCATGAGCCGTTCAGGTGGCGGGGGTACGAAGCGCGCGTTACCCGGACGCGAGCCACCGATCCAGTTTTGAGAAGTACGAAACTCGCCCGGCATTTTGTTACCACCACGAGCATTGTTCATCAATTTTGCGTGAATCTCGCGCAGTAGCCGTAGAGACAAGGGAAGTTCTTTTAGGCGCTCAAGGCCGTAATTCATCGCGGTGACATAGCAAGACACTTCCGTTACGTCGTCCATCGGCACGCCCGGCACCTCATTAGACTCGAATAGCAACAGATCGGATAAAGACGACTGCGCCCCCTCAATTTGTGATGACAGCACAGCTTCCTTGCGAACATACATGTAAAGAAATAGTGAGGGATCGGGCAGCACCATACTCATACCATCAAGTCGCCCTAGCGCCGTGTTCGCCCGATCAACCAGCGGATATAACTCATCCATATTGATCGACGGTTCCGGTGGAAGCGGCGCAGGCATATAGGCGTTGTAGTATTCACCGCCCACAACAGAGGATTTCACGTACTGACCTAAACGCTTATTCATGGTGTCATTCATGCTCATATAACTAACGAAAATCGATTGATTTGTTACTAAGCACAAAATAACTCATGCCAGCGTTAGTTACAACGGCACAAGTAACGGAATTTCTTAAATTCGTTAGTTAAAACGGTTGGGTAACATCCTTAAAACAGCTTCGACACATTAAAAACCCCCTTCGATTTCCCGCTCGGGAAATTATCAGCAAGACTATGGCCTAAAAACACGTAAAATTCCCGATCGGGAAATATGACTTGCACCGAGGCAAGTTGTAGCCGATAATTTCCCGAACGGGAAATTGAGAAAGCCATGACATCCATTCGATCACCTCAACAACTCGGCGATGCACTTCGAGCTGCCCGCAAGCAACTCGGACTGACGCAGCCCCAATTGGCCTTGGCGGCAGGGGTCGGCGTGCGTTTCATCGTCGATCTTGAAGCAGGCAAGCCCACCTTGCGACTAGAAAACGTGCTGCGAGTCATTGATGCGTTGGGCGGAGAGCTCCAACTGAGCGGGTTGTCATCCGGCGCTACCGAAGACCAACACAGGGACAACGACCATGGCGCATGAGCTGGAAGTCTGGCTATTCGCTGATAGCGTTGGCACCTTGGCGCTGGTCGATGGACGACTGAATTTTTGCTACGCACCCAGCTGGCTATCGCGGCCAGACGCCATCGCCTTGTCGGCCTCGCTACCCTTGCAAGAAGAACCGTTCGACGATCGCAAGACTCGCCCATTCTTTGCCGGCCTACTGCCAGAAGGGCAGATGCGGCGCCTGATCGCGCAGCAGTTCCAGGTCTCAGGTGAAAACGACTTTGCGCTGTTGGATCGCATTGGTGGCGAATGTGCCGGGGCCGTGACATTCCTGGAGCCCGGGCAGGTTTTGCCTACGCCTACCAACGGTGATGACGTTCAATGGCTGAGCGACGAAGAAGTCGTTGCTATCCTGGATGAATTGCCGCGTCGCCCCATGCTGGCCGGCAATGACGGGTTGCGGCTTTCCTTGGCTGGCGCCCAAGACAAACTCCCGGTGGTTTTTGATGGCGCCCGCATTGGCCTGCCTCGCAACGGCACGCCCAGCTCCCACATCTTGAAGCCCGCTATCCATGCCGTCGAAGACAGTGTGATCAACGAAGGCTTCTGTATGGCGCTGGCCGAGACTATGCAACTCAAGCCGGCGAAATCAAAAGTTCACGTCACCTTGGATCGCTCGTTCCTGCTGGTTGAGCGCTACGACCGCGTCGGGGATGAACGGGGGCATCGGCAGCGCCTTCATCAAGAGGATTTTTGCCAGGCACTGGGTATCGTGCCTGAAATGAAGTACCAAAACGAAGGTGGCCCGGATCTGGTGCAATGCTTCGATCTGGTTCGCCGTGTTACTCGCCCCAGTGCGCCCCAGGTGCTTCGCTTGTTTGACTACGTGATCTTCAATGCGATGATTGGCAATCATGATGCGCACGCCAAGAATTTTTCACTGCTGTACTCAAGCAAGACACCCGTCCTGGCGCCGCTCTACGACGCGCTCTCAACAGCTGTGTATCCAACACTGACGCCCAAAATGGCGATGAAAATCGGCAGCAAGTACAAATTCAGCGAAGTGCAGGGGCGACACTGGGAGCAGTTTGCAGAAAGCGTAGGCCTTGCCAAGGCACAGGCCAAAAAGCGCATTCTGGCCTTAGCAAAGTCACTGCCATCCACCACTCGCAAGCTCCAATCCGACTCTGGACGCGGCTTTGCCGACAACACAGTGGTTGAACGAATCATTGCCTTGATTGAACAACGCTGCGCCCTGACGATTCGGCGGCTCACCGAGCCTTCCTCTTGAACCGCGAGACGGAGATGATCATAGTCAGCCTGACGGTTGGTCTTCAAATAAAGACTAAGAGAGAAGCGGCTCCTTCAATATACCTTCGAGACAAAGCACAAAGGTAATCAACAACCGTCCTAGACGGCCGTTGCCATCAAGGAAAGGATGGGTTGTCTCAAACTGAACATGCACTAAAGCAGCTTTGACAAGAGTTTCCATGCGCCGTTTAGATGGCGGTCGTTATCCTCATAATCCGTGAAAATAATGAGTAACAGACAATCAATGTATGATGAAATTGGCGTTAGCGAAGGTAAAGAAATCTCTGCATAAGTCACAAAGGAGAAAGAAAGCATGCCGCTTTATCGAAATTGGATGCAGCGTTCCATGGTGGCCCCGACCGTAATCGCAATATTTTTTACGCTAGGAACAATCAATGCATCAGCGCAAACATCCGCCGTTACGCCATCACCCGAGCAACGGCTACCAGGATTGAATGCAGTTCTCGATCAACTACAAAAAGGTGGCTTAATAATCTACTTCCGGCATGCGATGACCGATCAAAATGCGATTCAAGACGATGACGCTGATCTAGCCAAATGCGAAACGCAACGCAACCTCTCCGCAGCAGGCCGCGAGCAAGCTACGCAAATCGGCAAAGCCTTTCAGTCTCTCCGCATACCAGTCGGCACAGTTACCAGCAGCCCATTTTGCCGGTGCAAGGACACCGGACAACTGGCATTCGGTCGATACGTGGTCGACAACAATCTTTATTTCACGATAAAGGCCGATGCCGAACAAACGAAACAATTCGCCGCCTCGCTGAGAAAGATGTTGTCGACGCCGCCGGCAGCAGGAACCAATGCCGTCATCGTGTCCCACTCCGCTAATTTGCGCGAAGCTGCTGGCCTTTGGCCAAAACCCGAAGGCACGGCTTATATATTCCGGCCTCTTGCCGACGGCCGTTTTGATGCTGTGGCAAGAGTGCTTCCGGAAGACTGGATAAACATGGCGAATTCCAAACCTTCCAATACTTCCCGGCAGTAAACTACAGATCGTCTAATATTCGAACCGCATATGAACCGCCTGACTAATTTCTTGGGAGGTCTTTCGCTGCGCCGGCGGCTTCTGGTCGCGCCTTTATTGGGGCTTGTGCTGTTCATCGCGCTTACTGCCGCGTTTATATATGGTTCGATGCGCCAAAACGCGCTTCTCCAGCAAGTTTCCGAACAGGACTTCGCAGCGTATGACCAGTATGCGCAAACGATCGGCAATCTGTCGGAGCAACATGCGGCGCTTTACGATCTTCTGCAAGAGACGATGAAGATCGATGAGGAGGTTCTTTACGATCGTGCAAAAGCGCGATTGAACAAGATTCATTTGGCCGTTAACGATCTCGAAAAGGCGGCGGGATCGCCTGTTCCCGGTGAAAACCAAGATGAGGCGGCACTGCGCAATGCGTTCCTCGCAAGTACCCGCGCATACCGGGAGGCCGCGTCTTCCGCTGTTGCGATGGCCACGGTGAATATTGCTCTAGCCCCCCGGCACATCATGATGGCAAACAAGCATTTCACCACTATGATTCATGCCTACCGCAAGCTCCTCGATTCCGGGCGTGAAAATATTCGTAACCAAATTTCTTCGGGTGTACGCCAAGGTCAAGCGACAGCCGCCGTAATTACTATCGCAGGCGCAGTGGGCGCGGTGCTTCTTCTTGGCTTGTCTATCATCCTTTCCCGGTTCCTCTCTCGCTCACTTGAAGCGCAGATCGCCACCTTGACTGACCTCGGATTACAAGCTGGAACCAGTTTCTCTGTGCATGGAAACGATGAAGTCGAGCGGATTGCTAATGCAACCGTCCTATTCAAACAATCGTTACTGCAATTGCGAGATAAAGAACAAGCGCTAGCCGAGCTGAATAAGGCGCTTATGCTGACGATGGATGATTTACAGCGCGCGCGCAACGAGCTGGAATATCGCGTGCAGGAGCGAACGCAGGAACTCCAGGAAGCAAACGATGGCTTTCGTGTAGAGATCGAGTTGCGCAAGGTGGCGGAGCGCCACGTGAATATCTATGCGGAGATTATCCGCAGTACCGGCGAAGCCGTGGTCATCACCGATCTTCGCGGAAAAATTATCGAGGTCAACCCGGCCTACGAGAAATCGGTTGGCCGAGCGCATGGCGATTTGATCGGTACCAGCGTTTATGAAAATAATTCGGCGGATTCCGAGGAGTTCCGCCGGCAGCTATGGCAATCTCTTGACGCGGACGGCCACTGGACCGGGGAAATTTTAACGCGAAGACACGACGGTGAATCGTTCTCTTCTTGGGTTCTCATTAACGCAGTGCGGGACGAGAATGGAAACCCCGGACACTACGTTTGGGTATCGCGAGACATGACGGAACTGAAAAAGAGCGAGGAACAACTCAAGAGATTGGCTTTTTACGATTCAATGACTGGTCTGCCCAATCGCGCGTTGTTCAAGGACCGCTTGGCGGGCGCGCTGATAATCGCTCAGCGTCAGGAAACGCTGGTCGGCGTAATTTATCTCGATCTCGATCGTTTCAAAGTCATCAATGACAGTTTGGGACATCCGGTGGGAGATGCACTGCTCCAGGCAGTCGCTGCAAAACTTAAGGGAGCGCTAAGAAAAAGCGATACGGTAGCGCGATTAGGGGGCGACGAATTTGTCATCATGATGCCAACGATAGCCCGGCCGGAAGACGCCGCAACAGTGGCGAAGACATTACTCGCCGCGCTTTCTCGGCCCTTACAAGTGGAAGGCAACGAGTTTCATGTGACCGCTAGTCTGGGTATAAGCGTGTATCCGCAAGACGGCGATACGCACGATATATTGCTTAAAAATGCCGACGCCGCTATGTATCGGGCGAAAGAGCAAGGCAACAACAATTTCCAGTTCTACACGCGTCAATTGGGCGAGGATGCGCAGGCGCGCATCACGCTTGAAAGCGCGCTTCACCGTGCTTTGGAGCAACGGGAATTCGAATTGCATTATCAGCCCAAGGTAGATCTCAAAACGGGACAGATAAGCGGAGTGGAAGCGTTAATTCGCTGGCGCCACCCGGAACGTGGAATGGTGCCGCCGGATCAGTTTATTCGGTTGGCGGAAGAAATCGGCTTGATTGTTCCTATCGGCGAATGGGTGCTTAAAACAGCATGTGAACAAGCCAAGGCTTGGCATGCTAACGGATATTCGAATATATCGATGGCGGTCAATTTATCGGCACGGCAATTTCGGCAACACGATATTTTGGGAACGGTGCGGCGCGTTCTTGCCGATACCGGCTTGCCTCCCGAATATCTGGAGTTGGAATTGACCGAGAGCGTATTTATGAAAGACAGTGATAGCGTGCTTGAGGCATTGCGCCAACTCAAGGCGCTCGGCGTCTTTCTGTCGCTGGATGACTTCGGAACTGGTTATTCGAGTCTTTCTTACCTCAGGCGCTTTCCGATAGATGTCGTCAAAATAGACCGGTCTTTCACGCGTGACGTGACCGATAGCGATGACGACGCATCGCTTACCAAAGCCATTATCGCAATGGCGAAATCTCTCAACATGAGAACAGTTGCAGAAGGCGTGGAAACCGAAGGCCAGCTAAATTTTTTCCTCGAGAATCGATGCGATGCTATTCAAGGTTACTTTTTTAGCCGACCGCTTCCTACAGATGGGATGACTGCACTACTGCGTGAAGGAAAATGCCTGTCCGTAACTTTTGCGCATTCGTCCTGATACTGATACGACAGCGCCGAATACCTCGCGACGACGGACTTTCTCACGGTCGCGTCGGGCCAACCACAGTGGTGAAGAATGCGGTGATCAATAGAATCAACGCAGCAAGCACCATCTCCGCTTTGATCGAATACCGTAGTTTGTAAATAGCGGCACTGTCACCGTTGAGCAGCAGCGGCGTCAATCGCAATTTATTCAGCGCGGCTAGCGCAAGCAGAAGTGCAACGGCACATAATTTCGTCAACATTGATTGGCCGTAGGCGGAATTCCACAACGCGCTGACATCACCGATAATCAACCATAACAATAGCGCCCCACCCGCCACCAACAGGGCAACGACGAACGCCGCAATCCTTCCAAAGCGATACATGATTGCGGCAATGGCGTGAATGTTTTCACCGTAGGTGCAGCGATGCAAAGGCCAAAGCGCGCCGAGCCAAAAAGCAATTGCGAGAAGATGCAAGCTAAGCAGGAGTTGCGGCAACTTTTCTGGCCCGGCTTTCATTGCAATTTCACCGGCATGCCCAACCCAAGAAAATGAAGTCGCAGCAATCGCCGCGCTTGCAAATCCAATCACCCTTCTCCAACTCGACATGCGACTGCGAACTGAAATGACAAGTAACAAAAGTCCAAGCAAACGCGAGCCAGTCGCTAAACCTTCTTTTGACGCTAGCACCATGCGCGTCATGCCAATATCAAACATGCCCCGCCATTCACCACTCAGCATGCTATTCATGACAGCAATTCGCGCAACTGATGACACTATGCCTACTAATGCCGTATAGAACACAAATCGTCGTATCACGCTTTGCGCTTGCGCCGAACTATATGCGGAAAACAGAAAGAGAAAAACGATCCCGCCTGTTGAGATAAACGTGGCGCTATAGGTCAACGCTTTAACCGCAACCGCTAATATTTGCCAGACATCTAAACCAGCAAATATTTGCGGCAGCATCTGATCCATAGGCTTATTGAGCATTCAGAAAATGGCTAACAAAACGAGCTGTAAAAAATTGTCATTCTTCGCTGCGCTCATAATGACAACGGAAACATTGTGCATGAAAAATATTACTCGGCCTTAACAAATTCAGCGTGACTAACCTCTAGTTTCCTGAAGAAATGGTGAATGACAACACGCCTGTCATTACATGCGCATCTCCCGAAAGCGCACTCCATTTCACCTGATACTTTCCTTTTTCAAGCGATGGCAATGGGACGACAAATGTGGTTGATGCAGCCGCGGCAAGATCAATAGTGACTGGAATATCTTTGTCGCCATTATTGAGTTTGAGCGTGGTCAACTTAGCGGGATGACCAAATTGAAGAGTAATATTTTTCGGCACGGCTTGAAGGACGGCGCCGTTGGCCGGATCGGATTTTTCAAGCATTGCATGAGCAAATGCTTTAGCGCTCAACAACACAGTCATTACAATCACGACACTCAATATAATTCTTCTAACGTTCATAATGATTTCCTTCATTAGTGTAAACAGTGCTGATTAATGATTCGTATGATCCATCGGCTTGCGCACATTAACTTCAATTTCACTTCCGGTTGCGGATGGAGAGGATGAAACGTTTCCTCGCATCGTTGCCGGCAGCTCTCCCTTGAACTCATAAGCTTGCGTACCAGCGGGATGCCGATACCAGCCCGGATCTTTGTAATCATGACGAGCCAAACCTTCGCGCACTTTGACCGTGGTAAACATCCCTCCCATATCCATGCCACCGAACGGACCTTCACCACTCATCATGGGTAGTGTATTTTCTGGTATAGGCATCTTCATTTCCGCCATATCGGCGCCGCCCTTCTCGCCCATCGCCATATAATCCGGCACCAGCTTGTTGATCTTTTCAATAACACTTCGTTGATCGACTCCGATCATAGTCGGCACCTGATGCCCCATCGCGTTCATTGTGTGATGCGATTTGTGGCAATGAAACGACCAATCGCCAGGCGCATCGGCAATAAACTCAATCGCCCGCATTTGCCCCACCGCAATATCGGTTGTGACTTCAGGCCAGCGCGCGCTCGGCGGCACCCAACCGCCATCCGTACCAGTCACGACAAACTCATGACCGTGCAAATGAATCGGGTGATTAGTCATCGTGAGATTGCCCGTACGGATTCGCACCCGGTCGCCTTTGCGCACAACCATTGGATCGATCCCCGGAAACGCTCGGCTATTGAACGTCCACAAATTGAAGTCGACCATGGTATTAGTCTTGGGCGTATAACTGCCAGGTTCAATATCGTACGCATTGAGTAGAAATACGAAATCCCGATCGACTCGCATGAAGTTCGCGTCTTTCGGATGCGTCACCCAAAAGCCCATCATTCCCATCGCCATCTGCAACATCTCATCGGCATGCGGGTGATACATAAATGTCCCGGGTCGCCTCGCGACGAATTCATAGACGAATGTCTTGCCCGGCTTGATCGGCGCTTGCACCAGTCCGCTCACGCCATCCATGCCGTTAGGTAACCGCTGTCCATGCCAGTGAATACTAGTGTGTTCCGGTAACTTGTTCGTCACAAATATGCGGACTCGATCGCCCTCCACCACCTCAATGGTCGGACCGGGGCTTTGGCCGTTGTAGCCCCACAAATTCGCATTCATCCCCGGCGCGATTTCACGCACCACTGGTTCGGCGACCAAGTGGAATTCCTTCCAGCCGTTATTCATTCGCCAAGGGAGCGTCCAGCCATTCAAGGTCACAACCGGGTTGTAGGGTCGGCCATTAGGTGGCATCAGCGGCGGCTGCGTTGTTGGCTTGTCCATCAGAGGTGCTTCGGGCAGCGAAGCCGCTTGAACACGGGAAACTATCGCGGTACTAGCCAATGCAATACCGGACCCTCGCAAAAAGTCTCTCCGGGTAGTCATTGTTGCAATCCTTGTTTCACAGCAGAGGAATTAATCGGACTCGTCGCCGGAAGTTTTCCGCCAAGAGCCGTCTGCAAGTCAACTTCCGCAAGCCAGAAATCGCGCTGCGCTTCGATTGACGCGTTAACTGCGACGACCTGTTCGCGCGAATCGGCCAATAGCTCGAACACACTAGTCAACATGCCGTTGTAGCGAGTTAAGAATTCGTCGGAAATTTTTTTGCGCAAAGGAACAATCTCATCGCGATAATGCCTTGCCAACTCATAGGCCGTGAGATAGCCCGCGTGGGTTTCTCGCACTTCAGAGCGAGCGTTGACAGCGATTTCAGCAACTCGGTTCACCGCTTGCATATACATTGATTCCGCCTTTGCAATCCGAGCACCGCCCCAATCAAAAAGTGGGATTTCGAGGCTGATTTCGTAGCCGGTTTCACTCGGCTTCCCGGTCTCGCTATTACGCAGATAACTTGCTTCCAATACATTTACAAAACGAGTCGTCTTGGTAAGCCCCAAGGAAGTGGCAAGTCCTTCCGTTTCAAGTTTGGCTGCTTGAATATCCAAGCGCTGGTGGATAGCAATAACCTCAAGATCCGTCAATGCAAGCGACGCGGTTGGCAGATCCGGTAGTCGATCAAATAACTGGAACTGGATATCATCGCCCGACAATCCCATCAGCCGAATCAATTTCTCTCGCTCGGTAACGGCCATCTGCTTGGCTCGCGCCAATTGCGCGACAGCATCCGCATAAAACATTTGCTCGCGAGCTTGGTCAAGCTTGCTCCAGTTACCGGCACGGACCATGCGGTGAGCCAGCTCGGCGCCGGCATCGGCAGCGGTTTTGACTTGCGTCATATACTGCACCGTCTGCGCCGCAGCTACTGCCTTGTAATAGGTTTTCTTGGTTTCTGCTGCCACTCGCAACGCTTCATTAGCCACCATGAGTTTCGTTTGCTCGAAGCGCCGGCCTTCGATCTTTGTAGCGAGCGGCGCCATTAGCAGGCTGATAAAGTCGACGGTAAAAGTACGTTCGATGCGTTTCTCGTCGCCAGCGCGCTCGCGCATAAAAGAAAATCCGGGATTTCGCATCCAACTTGCCTGCACCAAATCTGCCTCAGCGATGCCAAGCTCGCTATAAGTAGCCTGCAAACCACGGTTGTTCAAGAGTGCAATCTGCACAGCATCATCGGCAGTGAGCGGCTGGGTAAGGCGCTGCTGTACGGTGTGTCGCACGGTATCGGTATCTGCATCGGAACGGCTCCACGCCACGTCCTGATGAAGCCGATCCTTCGTTAATGATTTAACCGCATCAAAACCCCGGTCTTGGGAAAAAGTGGTGCACCCCCCGACCCCAAACAAGAAAAAACAGGCGGTGACCGCGCATCGCTTTTTATAAGTAGTGAAGCGAGATAATAAGAAATTCATTTCGGTTCGCCCTTTTATATATCCTGGCCAGTCATTGATCCTGCCCACTCATCTTAGAAGAGCTTTTAATACGCATACAGATTCGCATTTGAAAATCGCGATGAGTGTAACTGAATCGGTGTGAACCGGATGGGGAGCATTATTGCACGGGCGTCTATTAGGCAGAGCATCTCCAGCGAGCGCCACGATGCAAATCTATGATTTCCCCACTCACTCGAAACAAATGAAAGGTAAAAAACTGAAAAAGGCGATTACCTTACTGATTTACGAAAGCAAAACGAATCCGCATCGAATGATGCGGTATGAGGACTCAAGAATCTAATTTTTTACAATGGCTTACTGGAATGGAGCCTGCTGGGTTGCTCGTGAAATAACCGTGTACGACCGCTACGCATGTTTTTTCTATCGTGAATATCTTGCTTATCGAATGTGAATGAATCGTGGACTTCTGCAGGGCTATCGATAATCAACGTCTGCGTAGGATTAGCAAATTTAACCCCCTCACTTTCAAAGGCTCGCAGCAGTTTTAAATTAATGCCTTGCTGTATATCCATATAAAGATTGTAATCAGCATCCAATACCCAATACACGACTTCGAAATCCAATGTTGAGTCGCCAAGCTTGGAAAAATGCGCGCGTTCAAAGCGAATTTTTTCGAAACTCAAAATAATATTCTTGATAATGTCGGGAATTTTTTCCAACTGAGCTGACGTTGTTTTGTAAAGCACGTGTAATTGAAAAATGACACGTCGTTCGTACATTCGCTTGTAGTTCCGTACCCTGGACTTGAGAAGGTCATTATTGGCAAAGATAATTTGTTCGCCACTGAGGCTACGGAGACGAGTGGTCTTAACGCCGATGTGTTCGACAGTACCCATATAGTCATCGACGATAATGAAATCGCCGGCTACAAACGGCTTGTCGATAACAATAGACAACGAAGCAAATAAATCGCCAAGAATATTTTGCACCGCTAAAGCAATAGCAACACCCCCCACGCCCAAACCGGTAATCAGTGCAGTGACGTTTATTCCCAAATTATCGAGAGCCACCAGCGCGATGATGGACCACAGCACGGTCTGCCCGACAAAATTAAGAACGCCCAAACTTGTTGCTGTTTCTTCGCTGACATCAAAAGTACGTGTACTGGAATAAAGTATACCGACGCGTACTAAGCGGCTTGTCCATAAACCAAGTTGCGAGAATAGCGCTACTGTCGCAACCGTTTTTATCACATGAGATACCTTGGTAGAAAGTTCAAGATATTCAGCGCCCAACATGATCGCTGGAAATAATAACAACCATAACCGCGTGGCACGAACTGTATCCACTAAAACATCGTCAAGCTTTGATGGTGTCTTCGCGGCATAAGCCCCGAATCGCTGAAGCACTACTCGCTTTATCAGCGCAATGACCAGCATACAGGCGACAGTGATGCCCACAGCTGTAAGCAAGGTCATGTCGTCATTTTTATCAAAGAACTGTTGCAGTTTTTCTAGTTCACGCATTGGAGCCTCTGTTACAAGTGGTTAGTCACATAGAATTTATTAAGGCCGAGGAAGAGTTTTTATGCACAATGTTTCCGTTGTCATTCTGAGCGCAGCGAATCTGCTGTTTACGACCTTAAATATCGATGCTCTTTAGACGCTGGGGAAAAACAGATTCTTCGCTGCGCTCAGAATGACAATCATACAGTGTGCCTAATAAATCTAACGTAACTGACCACGAGCTTGTTAGTAAAAATTTGTTACGTGATAAAGTGAAAACATGATTCCACAACCGCATTCGATTCTATGTTTCAAATTATGCGATTGGCCGGAATCTATTGAGGCAGGCATATTGACAGAGAACGCTCATCTAGCAGCACGCTCCAAAGTAGAAGTAAGCAGCTAACGCCATAATGCTTTTTATCCAAATAAAACAATCAGAACATTGCCCACGTTTTCTGCATTTGTCGGCTGTTATGTTGCTATCTCTGAATGAGAAAATCCGGCTCTTCTTATATTGAAGATATGACTACATCTGGAATAGGTTTCCAAATAAATTACAACGAAACACGTTACCCCGTTCTTCGTCATAAATCTCAAACTGAGATCGCAACTTCTCTCAATTGCTCGTGCAAGTTTCCGGCTGGATGAGCATCTGGAATTATTACGATGCCTGAATCAGACACGCTGAATTGCTGCGCGTCCGTTTGATAATCGTAGCCGACCTTTGTGTTCGATTCGATAATATTGTGCAAGCCTATGATGGCGCGACGCAGGCGAGCCCCGCGTTTTATTCTGACATAATCCATGACGACGCACTCGTCCAACTCCGCGCCGTCTTCAATAATGACACCACGATGCAGAACGGAGTTACGCACCTTGGCGTTCTTGATGACGGTGCCGCTACCACATATGCTATTTTCGATTTGACTGCTCAGTACCTTTGCCGAAGGTTCTTGATAATTATTAGAAACAATTGGCCACCTGTTATTAAATAATTGGAGCTTCGTTGAATTCACTGTGATTTTGTCCTAGGCCATTGCCAAGTCCAAC
>JAZKCF010000095.1:0-33762 GCA_040388195.1 Pseudomonadota bacterium | reverse complement strand
CGATAAGGACAACAATACCGTCCCTCCATTCCCTTCGCTTATGTCGAACTCGCGTCGACTTACAACGCGATGCACTTACGCGCACTGGTTGCGAACGCATCTTTGAAGACCGCGCCAGCGGCGCTAAGGCAGAGCGCACTGGACTAGCTGCCTTACTCGGCATGGTACGCACGGCGATATCGTCGTTATTTGGCGATTGGATCGCCTGGGCCGGTCGCTTAAGGATTTAATCCAACTGGTCGAGCGCTTCGAAGCCGCTGGTGTTGGTTTGAAAAGCCTGCAAGAAAACATCGATACCTCTTCCAGCGGAGGCAAGCTGGTGTTCCACCTGTTCGGCGCACTGGCTGAATTCGAACGCACGTTGATCCGGGAACGAACCAACGCCGGATTAGCGGCGGCGCGCGCCCGTGGCCGTAAAGGAGGAAGACCAAAACTACTCAATCCAGCCAAGCGTGAAGTGGCGCTGCGTTTGTATCACGAACGCAAACACAGCATCGAAGAAATTTGCCGGATGATGAATATTTCCAGATCGACGCTATACAACTATCTCGATCAAGCGGAAAAGAATGTCCTCGGCAAAACGTAAGCACATTCCGCTCGATGCGCTTTTGCAGCTACGGCAGCGGCTGGATCGCTTGCCGCGCAAATGTTCCGAACGTTCGGGACAGATCGCATCCTTCGGCCAGCTTTACGGTGTCTCGCCGACTTCCATCTACCGCGCATTGAAAGATGCGCTAAAGGTCCGCCCGGCGCATCGCGCCGATCATGGCGTGCCACGCATCCTGCCCAAGCTAGACTTGGAACGATATTGCGAATTAGTCGCCGCGATGAAGCTGCGCACCACCAACAAGAAAGGACGGCATCTTTCGACTGCCCGCGCCATCGAATTGCTGGAAGAATACGGCGTCGAGACGCCGGCAGGCTGGGTGAAAGTGCCGAAATATCTGCTCAGCAAAACGACGGTCGATGTCTATTTGCGCCGCTGGCGTCTCGATCAACCGCACCTGACGCGCGAACCACCCGCCGTGCGCTTCCAGGCGGAATGCAGCAACGATTGCTGGCAATTCGACATGTCGCCGTCCGATTTGAAACACGTGGAAGCGCCATTGTGGATGGAGTCTGGCCGAGGCGAACCGACGCTGATGCTGTTCTCCGTCGTCGATGACCGCAGCGGCGTGTGCTATCAAGAATATCGGTGCGTTTATGGTGAAGATGCCGAATCGGCATTGCGCTTCCTGTTTAACGCCATGGCTCCCAAGCTAACCATGCCGGACTTCCCGTTCGAAGGACGCCCGAAGCAAATCTATATGGATAGTGGGCCGGTTGCCAAAAGCCGAGTGTTTCAAAACGTCATGGAGCATTTGGGCATCGTATGGCAAATGCATATGCCCGCCGGCAAAGATGGACGACGTGTAACGGCGCGTGCCACCGGCAAGGTGGAACGCGCCTTCCGTACCGTCAAGGAATTACTGGAAACCTTATATCACTTCAATAAGCCGCAGAACGAAGCGGAAGCGAATCTCTGGCTGCAACGATATTTGCTCAACTACAACGATCAAGCGCATCGCAGCGAAGACCGTTCACGCCTGAACGACTGGTTGACGCATTTGCCGCCGGAGGGCATTCGGGCGATGTGTTCCTGGGAGCAATTCTGCCGGTTTGCGCGTGAACCGGAACGGCGCAAGGTGGGCATCGATGCCCGGATCTCGGTCAACGGCACAGTCTATGAAGTCGATCCCAATCTGATGGGGGAAACCGTGTTGCTGCTATGGGGTTTGTTCGACAGCGAACTGTATGTCGATTTCGATGGCGAGCGTTTCGGGCCGTATTCCCCGGTCTCCGGGCCAATTCCGCTGGGTCGCTACCGCGCGTTCAAGAAAACGCAGAACGACGAAAAAGCGGATCGCATCCGGCAAATTGCCGACCAGCTTGGATTGCCGATTGCCGCTCTGGCTGGCCAGGGCGTGGCAGTCATTCCGACCTCAACGCCAGTCGAATTGCCCAAACAGCCGTTCAATACGGATGCACAAGAAATCGAGTATCCCACGGTGATTGCGGCCAAGTTGGCTATTGCGGCGGATATAGGCATACCACTGGCCAAAGTTTCGGAAGCGGATCGTGCCTTCATCGACAAGGTGCTGACAGAAACATTGGTTCGCCGGCATGTGCTTCAGCGCGTGCGCGATTATTTCAAACAGGATGGGAGACGGCAGGATGCGAATTGAGGTAATGCAGCATTACGGCTTGGACAAGCCATTTACGCTGGCCGATTATTTGGAAACCGATCATGCAAAGCAATTGAGCAAGCATGTCAAAGGCGCGATCTTGGAAGGACGTCTGATTGCCCTTTGCGGCATCGTTGGCTCTGGCAAGACGATGTTGTTACGGAAATTACAGGACGAATTGCGCGAAGAGAATCGAGAAACCGTTTCAAAATCGCAATCGGTGGAGAAACATCGCGTCACGTTGGAAACCTTGATTGCGGCGTTGTTTTACGACCTTTCTCCCGATAAACAAAAATTCAAGATTCCGCAACGGGAAAAGCGCGAGCGAGACCTGAGCGAACTGGTAAAGAAAACTAAAAAGCCTGTCGTGCTGTTTATTGATGAAGCGCAGGATTTGAACGGTAACACGCTCAACGGCTTAAAACGGCTGATGGAGGTGATCAAGGACGGCGGCGGACTCTTATCGATTGTCCTGGTTGGCAAGCCGCGCCTCAAGTACGTCATGAATCGCGGCGTCATGGAAGAAATTTGTTTCCGTGTCGATGTTTTCGACTTCGACGGCATGGCCGGCGTGCAGCGCCGGTACATCGAATGGCTGCTGAAAGATTGCGGCAAGCGCGATGCGTTGCCAGGCGATATGGTGACCGACGAAGCCGTCGATTTGCTGGCGGAGAAATTGCGCACGCCGCTGCAAATCCAGTGGCATTTGACGCGGGCGCTGGAGGCCGGATACGAAGCGGGCGAAAAGCCCGTATCGGCAAGCGTAGTGGAATCGGTGTTGTTGAAACAGATTGATGATTTGGAACCGACGCTGAAGCGGATGGGGTTCGGCGTGCGCGATTTGGCCGAGCAGATCGAGGCTAAGCCGGCGGAGATTCGAGCGTTGTTCGACAATCAGCTTGATCCGGCACGGACGACCGAACTGCGGGAAAAGATGCTGCGTGCGGGATTGCCGGTCTGATTTCGTTTGTTACTGGCGGGAAATTCATTTGCAGATAATGTGGTCTCATGACGATCTATTGCAGTCCCATGTAAATGATTGCAGTCTCAGTTGCAGATAATTCGGGCCGGAGGAACAAGATAGTTGCAGTTAATTCGGTCGTGAAATTGACTTGATTGCAGTCCCGTCGGGTTTGAAATGCAGTCCGTTACAACTACCGATCACATTTTAGGCGCCGCTTTGAATACAGCATCAAATAAAATTCAAGCGATAACATAAAAATAATTACGTCTCAATAGTCCGCCTGGCATATTGTCAGCGCCTTTACTTCCGATCATCATACGGGTCGCCACATCGAAGCCAGCCTTCAAACCTTCTAATAATAAGTAGCAAGTGAAAGAAAATGTCGGTGGGGGACCACTGAAAAGCCAATGTCTTTTCACGGTTTACAATTTACTCTTTCTACGTTTGCTAAGAGGTTGAAGGCTTTTATATTGAAATACGACGATCATGTTTTGGTCGCGCTACTTACTAAATAAACAACAAATGACTCAGAACATCGACATATCCGTTCTGTTGGCGATTGCCAATCAAGAACGGCACGATCCAACCGCGCTAATTAATATGTATGCAACACGGAAAGCCTCGGCAGGGCAAGAAAGATTCTTAACCACACATGCCGCCGCGGCCTTTATTCAGCCCTTCATTCCACGCAAAAACGCCCACGCCTGGCTGCTTCTGGATGCGCAAAATGAGCCAATGGTTCCGGTTCTTAAATTAGTCGGTGTAAATCTTTATAGATGGACCGATCTAGTACATTTCGTAATCACAAAGCTTGGCGCCTCGGCTGAATTTGCTCAACCATCAGGCGATGCCGTTATCGAGCGGCGCGGCGGAGAACGGCGCCATGCTCACCGCCAGCGAGTTCGCGAGGAAATACGACTAGCAGATGGCATTGAACGACGGCATGAGTTAAGAGTCGACCGCCGCCTCGCCGTTTGTGCTGATCGAAGAAAAAAGACAGTCGAGTAGCGATACAATTGCAAATCCGAATCTAGAGCGGATTGCATATGAATGTAAGGTATCGCTAGATTTGTTTAAGGTGTAAACGGTCTGCACATGCAAGCGCAGACGCCCCCTTTGATCATTCGCAAACAAGCGACGAGCAAACAACGCAATGCACTCCAAACAAACCCAACCATGTTGATATTAAATTCTGGGGGGCGCCCGCCTCGTTGCGCTCCTTACTAAGTAGAGTGGCCATTAGCCACGTCGCGACGCCTAACGGGCATCCGGCATTGAGGACAATGATGCCGTACATTCATATGCGATCCGCTCTAGGTGTTTCAAAAAAACAAACCTACATCTAATTTTCATTTATTTGGCTATTCGTTGCGGTATCATGTCCGCCCTTTCTAGACGTCTCGTCATACAGTGTTGCGACGTCTAGGTGGGAAATAGCATTCGAATGGAGATACACACATGATGGTTGAAGCACAGACACAAGCACCAATTTGGGAATTTTCCATGGAACCGACCGCTGTGACCGCAGCGGCAGTCACACGCGGAGCACGCGAACGAGCGCTTGCAGCGGGACAAATAGTAACGACTCATAAAGATGGGCGCCTTGTTCAAGAAAAGATTGTCGCTGGTAAGGTAGTCGAACTCTTCAATCAGATACTTGAACGAGATGTGGAATAGCGGATCAGTTGTAATAAAACCGCGGGGATAATATAAACGCAAGAATGGAAAGCCCAGGTAAACCCTGGGCTTTCTGTATTTAGAAATCAGGTAATCACATAATCAACTCAAAAATGTTCTCTTCTTATCGTTTTTTTGCGATTAAGTTGACTTTATAACTCACTGCATGTGGTGTGTCTTGGTGCAGAGTGCTACCATTACTCCCCTTAAAAATACACTTTATAAATCGGGACAGGAATTAATTATGGCGACAGCAAAAAAACCTACCGCGAAGAAGGTAACCGCGGCAAAGAAAGCAGCAAAAAAGACGGCAGTGAAGAAACCTACCGCGAAAAAAGCGACAGTGAAAAAAACCGTAACGAAAAAAACTATTGTTAAAAAAGCCGCAGCAAAAAAACCAGCAGCAAAAAAAGTCGTAGCAAAAAAGGCACCTGCTAAAAAACCAGTAAGCAAGAAAACGACAAAAAAGACAGCCGTAAAAAAACCGGTCGCCAAAAAAGTCGTAGCGAAGAAACCAGCGGCAAAGAAGATCGCTGGCAAAAAATCGGCAGCGAAGAAGGTCGTCGGCAAGAAGCCAGCCGCGAAGAAAGTAGCCGCAAAAAAATCTATCGCTAAAAAGGCCGTAGCCAAAAAAGCGGTAGCGAAAAAGACTGTCGCCAAAAAAGGCGCAGCGAAAAAAGCGGTAGCAAAGCGCGCCGGCGCGAAGAAGGCGCCAGCAAAAAAAGCCAAAGCACCGGCAAAAAAAGCACCAGCTAAGAAGACGGCCCCCAAAAAAACGCCAGTCAAGAAAGCCGCTCCCCAAAAAGCGGCGCCCAAGCCGGTAGCAGCCAAAAAATCGAAAACAGAAACACCAGCAGTAAAAAAGCCGGCAAAAAAACGGACGGTTGCTAAAAAACCAGCTATTGAATCGTTACTTGAACTTGCCGTAGTGCCGGTAGTTGTAACACCTGAGGTACCTCAAGCAGAGAAAACGCCTGCGCCTCAGCCTGCACCTGTAAATGTGCCTGAAGACGTACAGCCCGACGCAAATGACGAAGACGATGCGGATGCTGATGTAAAGTCATCGTCAGACGCAGAATAGAAAGTATCTAGCAAGGTTAATTCGCAGCACCTTGCAATTAAACAGACGTCCAAGAAATCTAGAGCCGACGCGCTGTCGGCTCTACGTGAATCGCTCGTCAGTGAGTGAATTGGTTATCCACCATTCGCTCTACGAGCGATTTTTTTTGCGCCTCCGAAAAGGTTCGCCCATCATTTTGTAATTCGCGACGCCGCCGCTAGCTTCTCCCTTATACCAATCGCAATTAATAACGGAACAATCAGTGGATTTTTTGTTTAGCAAGCGCGAAGTAAAGACTTAGGGCAGCACCTTCACCAGGGAAACGATCTGGACATGCAAGCGCAGCAGATGCGCCCTACAAGGACGAGGAGGTCTCATAGTAAGGAATTGCAACGACGAACAACGTCACCAAACGAAAAAAGATGGAATTTCATGTTTCGTTATTAGGTGGGATTGGTATTAGATTGAGAAGAAAGATTCACAGCCCGCGAGGGAAGAATCGTCGCGATAGCATGTTTGTATACCATATGAATGCTCTCGCTTTTCAGCAGAATCACATAGAGATCATAAGCTGCAATTTCTCCAACCAACCGGATTCCGCTAGCGAGATAAATTGAAACTGGTACATGCTCCTTGCATAACACATCCAAGAAGGCGTCCTGAGAAGAGCGTGATAATTGTAGATCCGTGCTCATGCGAATTTTATATGCTTTATGTGAGGTCGCGCATTATCCATCTTCTCGATGAAAATGTGTTGGCGCGTTGCGAAATTTTCTTAAAGGTTGTGCACAGATATTGTGGATAACTATGCTCGGAAGTCATCTTGACTTTCGAGCACAATGGCGTGGATTAAGGCTTTGCGTTACCTATGCTTCTTTAGCAGGCGTTTACGTAATAATCTACGCATACCGTGTATCGCGCATCGATAGTTTCTAATGCGAAATGGAATAAATGCGGATACTATCGCCGGTGCTATTAGCAATCTGTCGAAAATAACAATAAGTTTCTTTCCAAACGGTAGCGAGAGGCTCAAGATTTTTTGAGCCGCAAAGGTGTACAAACGAGTACATTGAGCGCATCAACATCCGGCGGCTCGCTACGATGTGGAACGAAGTCTAGTCTGCTTGCATACTTGGAGAAAGCATGGCGTCGATTGAGGAAATACCAACCCACGTACAACAAGCCATCAATACTTTCGTTGAAGCCGCGAAGCAGGCATTCGAATCCGAGCTGTCGGCGATAGTGCTCTATGGCTCCGCTGCCGAGGGACGGCTGCGAGCCACTTCAGATGTAAACATGCTGCTGGTATTAAAACGCTTCGATCAAGCCCAAGCCGATCGCATGCGAGAGCCGATGCGCCTTGCCCACGCGGCCGTTCAGATGAATGCGATGTTCGTCCTCGAAACAGAAATCCAGGCGGCGATGGAGGCCTTTGCCGTCAAGTTCGCAGATATTCATGCGCGCCATCAAGTGCTTTACGGCAATGATCCCTTTACCCACCTGCGGACCGCAAAGGCCGATGTAGTTAGACGCCTCAAACAAGTACTGCTCAATCTTCAGCTTCGATTGCGCGAGCGTTATATATTGACCAGTCTGCGTGAAGAACAATTGGCCTTAGTGATCGCCGATACCGTCGGGCCGTTACGTGCCAGCGCCGCTTCTCTAAGGCAGATTGAAGGACAGTCCCCGCTTCCACCGAAGCAAGCGTTGGAAAGCATAGTTCAGGAACTACAGGACCCGCTCTTGAACGATTTGCTGCATGATCTATCCACTGCGCGGGAAGAAAGCCAGTTGGCGCCCGGCAAAGCCGGCAGCACACTGATGAACATACTTCGGCTGATTCAACATTTACGTCAAAGAACGGAACGGTTGGATCAGCCTTGAACTTAGGACTACCGTTCCAGCAAAGGTTGAGCAGGTGTTTCGAGCAGCATGCTGCGAGCCTGCAAAACGGTTTGCGCATGCAAGCGCAAACGCGCCCTGCAAGGGCGACGACGCAGACAGTACGGAGTTGGAGTTGTACGGCAAGGAGAAGCAACGCCGCTGGGGCGGTTTGCGTAAGTTCTAAAATTGTCTCTATGTAATCCTTTCGGATACTTCCTCAATCTATGCCAAACCCATTCTTACTGACCGGCTTCGAGTTCCTACTTTTCTACCTAACATTCGGAATATTGGTCAACGGAGTATTACGCCACTGGATTCGCCAACAAGAGGCGCAAGTCGAATGGCATAAACAGCAAATGACCGATCCGTATCAAATCGCGCTTTTACGCGGTGGAGACAAAGAAGCATTGCGAATCGCCACGATTGCGCTAATCGATCGCGGCCTGCTAATCGCAACAGACGATATGCTGCATACAAAGAATGACGCTGCTATCGAATTAGTGAATCGGCCAATTGAAAAAGCAATTCTGAGACACTATTTAATCACTGGAAGCGCCGACTCAATCTTCGCCAGCCCCCGTGTGCTTGTCCCCTGCGAGGAATACCAAACAACGCTATCACAACGAGGATTAATCCCCGACGAGTCCATTTTTCAACAACGCTTAACGCCAACGATATTAGCTGCCGCGATCTTACTCTTGGTAACCGGAGCCAAAATAATGATCGCTTTTTCGCAAGGACGGCATAAAGTAATTTTTCTGATTCTGCTTACAATTGTTTGCTGCTTCGGCGTGTTTAAAGCCTACAAAAAACCTATTACCGGTAGAGGTGAAGCGTTGTTGGACGATTTAAGGCGATTGTTTTCCGGCCTTCGACATCGCGTCCGTACCATTCCCGCTGGCGGTCAAACCAATGAAGCCGCGTTGGTCGCGGCGATATTTGGCGTTGGTGTTCTACCAGCATCCACCTTTCCATTCGTGAACAAACTTTATCCGCAAAAATCAGATAATTCTGGCAGTAGTGGTTGCGGCTCATCGTCAAATAGTGGTGGCAGCAGTTGCGGTGGAGGCGGCTGCGGGGGTGGCTGTGGCGGTTAACGAACATCAGGAGCGATTTCGCGATCGCGTCGGTATTGGCTGGCGAGGAGAACTCGCTGCGGGGATTTTTGCCAATCCCCATGAAATCGATGTGCTGGAAGTAATCGCCGACGATCACTATCGTGCGCCACCAAAAATGTTGCGTGCGTTGCGAACATTAGCTGCGCAAATTCCGATCACACTGCATGGCGTAAGCATGGGCCTTGCTTCTACCGCGCCAGCGGAAATAAGCCGAATAGAAGCCATGGCTCGGTTGGTCGATGCATTACAGCCTGAGTCATGGTCTGAACACCTGGCGTTCGTCCGCGCTGGCGGCATCGAAATCGGCCACCTCGCAGCCCCACCACGTACAGAGCAAAACGTGGAAGCGGCAATAGCCAATATTACGCGCGCCAAAAATATCGTAGGCGCGTCACCACAGCTGGAAAATATTGCCACGTTGATTGATCCGCCCGGGAGTGTGGTCGACGAAGCGACGTGGGTAACGAGGATTATTTCCGGCAGCAGCGCAAACTTGCTGCTGGATCTTCACAATCTTTACGCCAATGCACTCAACTTCGGCGAAGATCCGGAAAGCATGTTGCTTCGCTTTCCATTATCCAACGTTAGCACCGTTCATTTAAGTGGCGGCCACTGGATACCTGAACCTGACAATCCGTCACGCATGCGATTGCTCGATGATCACGTGCATGACGTGCCCCTCCCCGTCTACTCACTTCTCACCGTATTGGCACAGCACGCGAAGCAGCCTTTGACTGTCATTTTGGAGCGCGATGGCAATTACCCGGCGTTTGATTCCTTGCTGGATCAATTGAACGCAGCGCGCGATGCACTACAACGTGGACGGGCAATGGCCCGCTTACTATCGGATGCCGCATGAAATCCTCGGCGCTAGAAGTCTTTCTCGCCCGGTTATACACGGATGAAACAACACTTCAACATTTTCTAGAAAATCCCCACAAACACGCAATGCAAACGGGTTTAGACGAGGCCGACATCGCTGCGTTAATGCATATCGATCGCGTAGGATTGCGAATGGCTGCGACGAGTTATGCACTGAAGCGTGAGCAGCATAAGCGGCCGCGCTACCCGATCCGTCAACTATTAGTTAATTGGCTGAAAGCGCTGTCGAAGCGCAATTGATTGCTAGTTTCACCACCGCAATACTCCTTGCCAATACTATTTAGCAAGCTCTCTTCTTTGACAAAGGAGGGTCAGGGAGGATTTAACGACGGGCGCTAAATTCACCACTGTTAAATCCCCCTCAGCCCTCTTTTCCAAAATGGGAAGTGCTTCTTGGCGGGCGATATACCGAATAACAATGCGCTCTCCCGATGAAACACAATTAGCGCGTCCTGCGCAACAACGCAAATACCTGCGGCTCCCATTCACGCGTTGCCAATAGAACGCCAGTCCCTCGCCGTTGCGCCAATGGCGCCGATAAACTTTCCTCATGCAATTCGGCAAACGTTTGCCGAAGACGGCGCAGATGAGTCTGCCATTGCACCGCAGCCGAATCAGTCAGCATGCCGTGCACAAAAGTCAGCGACTCTCGTGGGCCATTAAAATCGCTAGCAAGAAAATCAGGCTGCCCCTGCTCTTTAAAAAAACGTCTAATCGGACCATTCGGCAACCAATGAAAATCACGTGCGACTCGCAGCCTTACACGGTTATTCGGTAGTAAATCTATCAATCGCAACCTATCCAGGCGTAGTAAACGCTTAATACATTCCGCTTCCCGCAAACGGTAAGCATCGACAATATCCGCCAACGTCCAATGATTCAGCACGCACGCCGCTACTAGCAACAATTTAGAATCGGACACCAACTCCACTTCCTGAGTTACATCGAGATGATGCAACTTAGGTTCGCTGGAATCAGCCTCTTGCAGTAACTCCGCAAGCGTCATATCAAGCAATTTGCTCACCTCAGCTAATCGCTCCAATGTGAAACGGCCATTGGTAAATAACCGCTTCATACTAGGCTCGGATATCCCAAGCGCGGCAGCAACATCGCTATAGGTTAGCCCTTGCCCTTTCAATTGCCGTTTTAATGTAACCAGTAGTTGATGAATTTCAGTCATGGGAAAAGTATTAATAAATGATACTTGACGGTGCATTTTACGAGCGATTTCTCATCAAAGTTTTATTATTTGAGTTGCTCTGGCAATCTGACCCGGTCTTATTACCGGAAGCATTTTATGAATCGCATCATTATTCGCCTGCCATTACTGGTGACCTGCGTCACGGCACTTTTACTACTAATACACGGACCTATTGCGCAACTCCCGCATTACCATGCCTTCGCCGACCAACGCGCTCTTTTTGGAATACCGCATGCTGCAGACTTTTTATCCAATGTCGGGTTTGCCGTAGTAGGAATATGGGGACTGATAAGTTTATGGTCTTTCCGCAAACATCCGGTGCTAGCGCGCGGCTGGTCCGGCTACTGTTTGTTTATGCTCTCATTGGTTCTTACAGCAGCAGGCTCCAGTTTTTATCATCTCGCCCCCGATAATGCACGACTAGTTTGGGATCGATTACCGATTGCTTTAGCATGCGCCGGGCTTATAGCAGCCACACACACTGAATTACGAATTGACGGAAACGGACGATACAACACTATATTGCTGGCGCTGTTTGCCGTTATCAGCGTGACATGGTGGTATGTAACAGACTTACTAGGCCACGGCGACTTACGGATTTATTTATTCCTGCAAGGCATGCCATTACTGCTGATCCCTTTGTGGCAAGCGATTTTCCAAGCACCGCGTCAAGAACGTCTAGCTTTTGGCTTGGCTATTTTCTTTTACGTCATGGCTAAAGTCGCAGAACAATATGATCACGAATTATTTACAATGTTGGGCTGGATAAGTGGTCACACCGTCAAACATCTGTTGGCCACAGCTGGCGCAGCGATATTGGTTAACAGCTTGATCAAACGCGTGAGTAACGTTTCATCAGTAGGCTCAGAAGCAAGAAAGTCTTTCGACAATAACATGAGGAAACTGCCGTGCTAAAAAGCATATTACGTGTTCTTTTCCGGATTCTATTTCGTATCCGAGTGCATGGCGGTGACGCAAATGCTTTCAACCATAAACGCACGCTCATCATCGCCAACCATGAGTCGTTTCTAGACGGTGTATTGCTTGGATTGTTTCTTCCGATCGAACCCACTTTCATTGTGCATACGACAATCGCTAACCACTGGTTATTCAGCATTGTGCTGCGTTATGTTCCTCACTTCGCTGTAGATCCGACCAGTCCGCTTGCAATGAAAGCGATCATCAAGCTCATTGAATCCGGCAAGCAGGTCGCGATCTTTCCCGAAGGCCGGATCACCGTCACTGGTTCATTGATGAAAGTGTATGACGGGGCCGCTTTTGTTGCGGCGAAAACTGGCGCGACAGTAGTTCCGGTTCGGATCGAAGGCGCGGGCCGCAGCTATTTCGGCCGCCTCGCCGGCGTGTACCCCCGCAAGCTTTTCCCACAAGTCAGTATTAGCGTTCAGCCTTGCCGTCAAATTCCGATGCCTAACCTGCCTTCAGCCAAACTGCGGCGACGGCGCGCAGGCGAGATGATGCGGCATATTTTGGTCGATATGTTGGTTGCAACGCGGCCTCAACGCACCATGTTCGAAGCGTTTCTTGACGCCAAAGCGACATTCGGAACTGGTTACAAATTGATTGAAGATGTCCGTTTGGAAGAAGAATCCTACGGCTCGCTACTGCGCATGTCCTTGGGTTTGGCACGCATTACCTCGCGTTTTACTGCACCCAATGAAATGGTCGGCGTGATGTTGCCCAATTCAGCGCCAACGTTGGGTCTTGTGCTAGCCCTCTCGGCAACCAAGCGAGTGCCCGCCATGATCAATTACACGGCAGGCCCCGAAGGATTGCGGGCAGCGTGTTCAGTCGCCCAAATTCGTACGCTTGTTACTTCGCGAGCATTCCTTGAAAAAGCGAGGCTTGAACATTTAATCGTTCAACTCCCCGATGTTCATATTCATTATCTTGAAGACTTCAAGGGACAGTTCGGTTTAGCCGACAAGTTGTCAGTCTTGTTGCAGCAATTTTTCCCGCGTACCGCGATGGTGTCCCAAACACCGCAAGACGCGGCAATCGTTTTATTCACCTCAGGTTCCGAGGGAAAACCGAAAGGCGTGGTTCACTCACACTCATCGATCCTCTCCAATGTCGCGCAAGTACGGTCAGTCGCCGATTTCACGCCATTGGATAAATTCATGGTGGCGCTACCTTTGTTTCACTCGTTTGGATTCACTTGCGGCGTCGTGCTGCCTTTAGTATCGGGCTGCAAGGTGTTTTTATATCCAAGCCCATTGCATTATCGAATCATTCCTGAAGTGGTATATGACCGTGGTTGCACGGTGCTGTTCGGTACGTCGACATTTTTGTCTAACTACGCGAAATTCGCACACCCTTACGACTTTGGTGGACTGCGATATGTTGTCGCCGGCGCGGAGAAATTGTCGGACGAAGTGCGCCGTACCTGGATCGATAAATTTGGTATTCGGGTTTTGGAAGGCTACGGTATAACGGAATGTTCACCGGTTGTTGCGGTCAACGCGCCTATGGCTTGCCGCATCGGCAGCGTCGGCCAATTGTTGCCATGCATTGAACATCGATTAGAGCCAGTACCAGGCATCGACAACGGCGGGGTGCTGCATATTAAAGGTCCGAATTTGATGCAAGGCTACCTGCTTTACGGTCGGCCAGGCGAGGTCGTGCCGCCTCAATCATCATATGGCGACGGTTGGTTTTCTACCGGCGACATTGTGGAAATCGACGAAGACGATTTCGTTCATATACGCGGCCGAGTAAAACGATTTGCGAAGATTGCCGGGGAAATGGTATCGCTGGAAGTCGTCGAGAGCATTGCCGCGGTCGCAACGCCTGGATTCTTGCACGCCGCTTCGACACGGCCGGATGCCAGCAAGGGCGAATCTATCGTGCTTTTCAGCACCGCACCGCAACTCACCCGAGAAATGCTTAGCGCTGCTGCCAAAACCCTTGGCGCCCCAGAGCTGGCCGTAGCAAGAATAATCCGCAAAGTAGAAAACATTCCACTGCTTGGTACAGGAAAAACCGACTACGTGACGCTCAAACGCCTAGCTGAAGAAATGCCGGCTGAAGTTGCGCCAGTAGCGAATTAACCAAAATACTATTCGAAGTAGGTGTTACGCAAAACCGCCCCAGCCGCGTTGCTCCTCCTTGTCGTACTAATTTGTACTGCCTTCGTCGTCGCGCCTTGCTGAGGCGGTTTTGCGTAACACCTACGAAAAACAATATTACTTATTTAAGGACCATCCAATGAGCAGTCAATTCCAACTCATGCGAGAGCGCCGCTTTCGGCCGCTGTTTTTTACGCAGTTCTTAGGCGCATTTAACGATAACGTTTTAAAAACCGCACTCATTACCCTTGTTACATTCCGCGCCGGCCAACTCACCGATATGGACGGCAAATTGTTGGCGACGCTTCTCCCCGGATTGTTCATTCTGCCGTTCTTTTTATTCTCGGCAACCAGCGGCCAAATTGCCGACAAACTCGAAAAATCATTTCTCATTCGCGGCGTAAAAATTTTCGAGATCGCGGTCATGCTGCTAGCTGCATGGGGATTTATGACCAATGGTTTATGGGAACTTGTCGCCGCGCTTTTCTTGATGGGGCTGCATTCCACCGTGTTTGGTCCTGTGAAGTACGCGTACCTACCTCAACATTTGCAGCCCAACGAATTAATCGGCGGCAACGGCATGATCGAAATGGGCACCTTCGTTGCCATTCTGCTCGGCGAAGTGCTTGGCGCATGGTTGGCCACAGCGCCCACGGGCGGCGTGCTTACATCGTGCACATTAGTAGGAATTGCGATTCTCGGCTGGTGGACGAGTCGCGGTATTCCGATAACCCCGGCGGCGGATCCCGATCTAAAGGTTGGTTGGAATATTTTTTCCGAAACGTGGCGCAACCTTCGTTTTGCGCACAGCAACCGCCCTGTATGGCTGGCTCTGTTGGGGATTTCGTGGTTCTGGTTTTATGGCGCCACGCTACTCGCGCAATTCCCCACATTCGCGAAGGACATACTCGGCGGTGACGAAAGCGTATTCATTCTACTGCTCACCGTTTTCTCGCTTGGCATTGGTATCGGTTCGCTGCTTTGCGAAAAACTTTCAGGGCAAACCGTCGAAATCGGATTAGTACCGTGCGGCGCAATTGGGCTCACGTTGTTCGGCGTTGATCTTTATTTCGCAAGCCCTGCAATCGCGGTTGGCGAAGGGTCTGCGCATTTCACCGCCCTACTTACTAATGCCGCGCATCTGCGATTGCTTGCAGACATTTTTCTACTTGGACTATTTGGCGGGCTTTACATCGTTCCACTTTATGCATTAATCCAAACACGCAGCGAGAAAAGCCATCAATCGCGAGTAATCGCCGCTAACAATATTCTCAATGCTTTTTTCATGGTTCTATCGGCAGGGGTTTCGGTAGCGCTTTTTTCACTGGGACTATCGATTCCGCAATTGTTTTTGGCAACGGCGTTATTCAATGCGGTGGTTGCTGCCTATATCTATACATTAGCGCCTGAATTTTTGTTGCGATTCATGGCGTGGATTAGTGCGCGTTGTAAAAGCCCGTTTAAAAATGAAAGGAAATAAATACTAGTTAAGTTATAGCCTTCACATCTTCTCGGTTTTTTTGCAAAGGGACGGTCGTAGAAGCATAATAATCTCCTATTATCGCTACAGCGAGGTTCCGTCCCTTGCTGGCGAATTTCCCTATAGCGCTCTGCGGATTGCCGGTATTTTTAAGCGTAATTCTTACTGCTTACTACATTCTTACATTTCACCTTTTTAGGCTCCTTCTTAAGTTATGAAATTACATTCAATAACTTATTTTTGCCAATTCAAATACGGCTCTTGGCTTGAATTGTGCTTCCTCATCAGAAATAATTTCCCACCAAAAATTAAATTGAATACTGATACAGAACACGCGTACGCACCCTTAAGTTAGGCGTTCGATATGTCGATTATTACTCGCTACAACGTAAAAAGTTTTGGGAACGGCCAACCCATTCTATTTGCCCATGGATTCGGCTGCGATCAAAATATGTGGCGCTTTGTCGCGCCGGCATTTGAAGGAAATTACCAGGTAGTACTATTCGACTATATCGGCGCAGGACAGTCCGACTTCTCGCTTTATAACCCCAGCCGATATCGCTATCTCTCCAGCTACGCGGAGGACATACTTACCATTTGCGATGGCCTTGGATTGCAGAAAACCATTTTGGTTGGACATTCAGTTTCCGCAATTATTGGAATACTGGCAGCAATTCAACAACCCGCGTTTTTCGCTTCAGTCGTGCTGGTTGCGCCATCCCCTTGTTACATCAATGATGGAAAATATGTGGGCGGCTTCGAGAAAAAAGATGTTGAAGACTTACTCCATTATTTGGACAGTAATTATCTAAGCTGGTCGAGCATGATGGCACCACTAGTCATTGGTAATCCGGATCGCCCGGATTTAGAGAGCGAGCTAGAAAATAGCTTTTGCCGTACCAACCCGGAAATTGCCAAAAACTTCGCCCGCGCTACGTTTTTATCGGATAACCGTGACGATCTAAAAAAACTTCAAACCAAAGCCCTAATACTTCAGTGCTCGCACGATATGTTAGCTCCCGAGACAGTTGGCCAATATATGCATAGTGAATTACAGAACAGTGAACTTGTCTTACTGAAAGCGACTGGCCACTGCCCTCAATTGAGCGCACCGGATGAAACCATTACCGCGATTAAAGCTTTTTTAGCAACCTAAAATTAGTATGGCCGACGATAAGCCAAGACAAATGCCACCGTTCGACCCAAGCGTTCTCGAAGAAAATCTAGAAGACTTATACGAAAATGCGCCTTGCGGTTATCTCTCTACGCTGCCCAGCGGCCTAATTGCAAAAGTAAACGAAACATTTTTGAAATGGACCGGTTATCGCCGTGAGGATCTCCTGTATGTGAAGCGATTTCAAGATTTACTGAGTAACGGCGGAAAAATATTTTATGAAACTCACTATTTTCCGCTTCTGCAAATGCAAGGTTTCATTAATGAAATAGCAGTGGATTTCATCTGCCAGGATGGCAGGAAATTACCAGCTTTTATCAATTCAGTACTTAAGAAACACGAGACAGGCGAACCGCTTGTGATCCGCACCACGGTGGCCAATGCGACTGATCGCAGGCGCTACGAAGGTGAACTGTTGCTCGCGCAAAAAAAGTCAGAACACCTTGCAAATCATGATTCTCTTACGGGCCTCATGAACCGAAAACGATTCACTGAACGTCTGCATGAGTCAATCGCAGACGCCCATCGCAATAAAGCGCAAGTAGCCGTTTTGTTGCTGGATCTAGATCGCTTTAAAAACATCAACGATACCCTTGGTCATCATATCGGCGATCTTTTACTCAAAGAAGTAGCAAATCGCCTTGGTCCGTGTGTCCGTGAATCCGACACGGTCGCGCGTCTGGGAGGAGACGAGTTTGTCGTCATACAAACCCATATCCGCACACCAAACAGCGTGCAAATTCTTGCCGAGAAAATATTAAAGGAACTCAGCCGGCCTTATCTATTGCAGGGGCACGAAATCATTAGCGGCTGCAGCATAGGCGGAGCGACGTATTCTCAGGGGGCAAATGAAATCGACAAACTTCTACAAAACGCCGACGCGGCGATGTACCGAGCCAAATCACTGGGGAGTAACAATTATCAAATATTCAGCAATCCCTCTCTGACTGAAAGCACTGTACGCCAGCCAACGAAGACGGTTTGCTATGCCCCTATGAGCACCAAGAATTCGAATTTGTTTACCTACCGCAAATCGACCTGAATACCGGGCAGCTATCCAGACTCGAACGCCACAATAAAAAGAAATATCGATGCGCAAGCTAATTGCGCTTGCAGAAGACACTCAGCGAATCATTCCCATTGGCGAGTGGATAGTACAAGACAGCATGCCAGCAAATTAAATTATGGCAGCGTATGGACTTGGCTCCAGCACGTCTGGCAATCAATGTCTCACCGCATCAGCTTGTCGCACTAAAATTTGCCGAAAAGCTGCTTCACATTTTCGAATAAATCGGCCTTGCCCGTCTTATCTCGAATCTGATTCTCCATTTTCCTTGCATCAATCTCTTACAAGCCGTAGACAAAATATGACGCACGAGCCGAACTCAGGACTAGGCTTGGAAACTTACACACAGTACCTCGAACCTTAAAATCGGTTCGGAAAATAATTTTGTCTACAGTTCCTGCATTTTCTTAAATTACGTCTATTCTTAATAGGTCTTTCGCGAAGCGATATGGCGATTGGCGGATTTTGAATTTTCGACAACGGTAACAAGCGATCAAACCGCCCTTAATAAAAAACCATCCTAAGGTAAATAATATGGCGAAACGCGCCCCCGCTTTTCCTGTGGCTTTCATGGTTAATGCAGCAGGGGTCATTGTTAGCTGGAATATGAATTGCCAAAAGCTTCTCGGGTACGCCGCCGAAGAAGCTTTGCATATGCCTATCAGCAGCTTCATACATCAAACTGGAAATCACCAGATTGATCTTCGTAAACCCTCACCCAAGAATCAATTCGCAAGACGTACGGTAGAACTCGTTTGCCGAGATGAAAAACGATTGCGTGCCAGCATGACGATATTTCCCCAGCAACAAAGCGATGGCGACTCCAACGGTTGCATCGTGCTCATAGACACATTTTCTGCAGGGCGTGCCGAATCCAGAAAAATCCCCATTAATGATAAAAACCTCGGAAAGTTAATTGATAGCGTACCCGGTGCGTTTTATGTCATAGACACAACCGGGCGATGTCTATTATGGAATCGCGGATTGGAGAAAGCCGCCGACATGACGCGAGAGGAAGTGGCAGAAGCTCATATCCTCGATTTTTTTGATGGAAAGGAAAAATTTCTTATCGAAGAAGCGATCAAAAAGGCGGTGGAGAAAGGACAAGCAAATCTTGAAGCCCATGTAGTCACTCGCGCAGGAAAGCGCACTCCCTATTTGTTTAGCGGCTCACGGGTAACAATGGGCAGAAAGGTTTACGTATGCGGTTTGGGGCTTGATATTACCAGTCGCAAAAAGAACGAAGAAATACTCTACCTGCGCGAACGAGCCCTTCACGGGAGTGTGAATGGCGTGGTAATTACGCGCTGTTGCGGTGCAGATAACCTTATCGAATATGTAAATCCCGCTTTTGAAAAAATCACCGGATACCGGCAAGAAGAAATCATCGGCACCGATCCGCGTTTTATGCGCGCATCCGATCTAGATTTAGACCAGCGGAAAAAAATCCGGCAAGCGCTGTGTGAACGCCGAAGCATCCAGGTAGTTATGCGCAATCAACGAAAAAATGGTGAACTGTTTTGGATTGAGCTGAAGATTGCCACTGTTACCGATCCCGAAGAAGGCGAGGTAACGCATTTCATGGGAGTGATCAGCGATATCACCACGGCAAAGAGTTATGAAACGCAGCTCGAGTATCTCGCCAATCACGACCCGCTCACTGGGCTTGTTAATCGGAATTTATTACGCGATCGTTTAGAACTCGCCATCCACCAAGGCCGCCGGCAAAAAAGTTTAGTCGCTGTGGCTTTTATCGATCTCGATAATTTTAAGTTTATTAACGATACCTTCGGCCATGAAAAGGGAGACATTTTTTTAAAACATGTCGCCCACAGATTGCAAGGATGTATTCGTGAGAGCGACACTGCTGCTCGCGTTGGCGGAGATGAATTCGTGCTCATCCTCACAAATCAACCCAACTTGACGCACATCGCAGACCTAATTGAGCGCGTACGTCAGAGCATTGCAGAAGCCACACAGACGATGAATTGCGAATTCTCCTCTAGCGCCAGCATTTGCGTGAGCATTTACCCGGACGACGGGGAAAATGCAGAACTACTGTTACGCGAAGCTGACATCGCCATGTATCACGCTAAATCACTAGGTCGCAATAACTATAAATTTTATTCATCCGATCTCAATACGACGGTTCGGCGGAGACTTCTACTTGAGATGAGCTTGCGCCGGGCAATCGAACAAAAAGAGATATTCGCAGTCTTCCAACCAAAGGTCGATATTAAAACTGGAAAGATAGTCGGTGCGGAGGCATTGATGCGATGGAACCATCCACTGCAAGGTATTATTTTACCCCATGACTTCGTTCCTATCGCCGAAGAAACCGGGCTGATCATTCCATTGGGAGATTGGATGCTGCTGCAAGCCTGCTCAGTGCTTAAACATTTGCATGCATTAGGACATCTCGATTTTTCAATTTCCGTTAACTTGTCGATCCGCCAATTCATACAAACCGATTTTGTAGATCAGATTGCGGATATGTTAACAAAGGCCGACTTAACACCTAGCGCCTTAGAGTTAGAAGTGACCGAAAGCCTATTGATGGATGACCCCACCCGCGCAATCGGTGCACTGTCACAGTTAAAAGCATTAGGGGTGCGGCTATCGATCGATGATTTTGGGACCGGCTACTCGAGTTTGAGCCATCTGCAAAAATTTCCTGTCGACTACATCAAGATAGACCAATCATTCATGCGCGACGTGAGCCAAGGCAGCCCAGATGCCATTATTACCAAAGCCATTTTATCGCTCGGACATAGTCTGAATTTAAAGGTTATTGCAGAAGGTGTGGAAACGAAAGAACAGTTGGCATTTCTCAATCACCATGAGTGCGATCAGGTTCAAGGGTATTACTTTAGTGAACCGATTTCCATGGGAATGCTGCAAGCGCTAGTGGAATCAAAAACAACGTTGCCATGTGTTCCTGAACTTTGTTGATAATGAGTAGTAGCTGTAGACCTTACTTATCCCACATCACATCGCACTTTGCGGAAGCCGCCGCTGTGAGCAATTGAATTAAAGGTAAAGCACGATTAGCCAAGCTCACAGAATCCCCTGAAGATTCGTTCTCTTCGTCATCCGTGGAATTTTCTGGAGTGGGCGCAGCTTTACCGGCGGCAACAGCGCTTTTTAATTGCTGAAGCGCCGTAGGGACATCCTTAGCCGCGATAGCGCCGGGAACGGTAGCACTGTGTCCCATGAACTTCAGCAGGTTTATCGCGATGTCACCAAACATCATCACATCGGAGGAAGCTTTGCTTCGAAATGTTATGAGCATAAAAATCCTTTTAGTTGCTCTATCAGTCAAATTTCACAATCACGCCATATTAACTCTGGCGACGTAAGCGTTGTATCTCCGCCAAGGGAAAGGTTAGGAAGGGGGATGCGTTTTACTACAGGCCTCAACAATTTGATTCATATTTCTTCACCCCTACCCTTGAATTTATTAGCCGCAGTTTAATTTCTCGCTGTCGCAACCAAATTTTTATAAGCAGAGACTTGCGCGGCAACTGTTGAACGGCATTCGTCTACATGCTTTTGAGTATAGTGCTTTACGCAAAGCATATTCTAGTGGGAGGAGGCGTCATGGAGTAACGCCGTTAGTTCTGGCTGCGGCCAAGGGCTCTCTACCGATTGTAAAAGCACTTCTTGCTGCTGGAGGCCGCGCCAACGACCCTACTGACGAGGGCTGG
The DNA here is from genome assembly GCA_040388195.1 of Pseudomonadota bacterium. GTDB lineage: Bacteria > Pseudomonadota > Gammaproteobacteria > Burkholderiales > DATLHW01 > DATLHW01. The sequence continues at coordinate 12,238 of JAZKCF010000095.1, read as the reverse complement.
ACCGCCCTCCATAAAGCAATCGCGAACGGACATACCGCGATTGTAGAAACCTTGCTTGAGAGCGGCGGCAATTTGCTTGCATCGCATGCTAGCGGGATGACTCCATTAGTGATGGCGCAGAAAGGCAACTATCCGGAAATCCGCCAATCCTCAAACAATGGACAACAAAAACGGCGGCTAGACGATGCGAGAATCGGCAATCGCGAGGACTTCTTTTTATTCTCTTGAAACATAGCTTCGTATCTTTAAATAGCTTTCGTACGACCAAATGCCTGCCGATTATTGCACCCAACCTTCTCGGGGAAAACCGTAAAGATAATCTCGAAATTTGTGCAGCAAAAAAGTGTGACGTTTTTTTATTACCCCCCTCTTTTACCCGCCGTAATCTTATCCGTCCTCTCTCCTTTCACAAATAGCCTACCGACAACCTCATGCTGGTGGTTGCCGCACACAATGACGATCTTCGCTTCAAGCTGCACTTGATCTAGAGTAGGCTGTTGCCAAACGAACGCTTCACCACTTCTAGGATTCACTCGAACCACAACGCTTTTACCAAGCTTCGCGTTCTTCACAGCAACGTTAAATCGAAAGCTTGTAAATGTGTTAGCGATGCCTTCTTCTTCGCATTTTTTCAGCACCTCTTCCTGCGCAAGTTGCTTATCTCTGTCCTGATCTTCTTTCTTTACCTGAACCAGCACTTTTTCCCTCGTATGCTCCAAACGCTTCTCCACATAGCTTTTAATAATTTCACCGCTATTTTCTGGCGTATTCACGTTTTGAAGAACTTTGTTTGCTTGCGCGACAATATCCTTTATTGCTTGCGAACAATCTTCCTGCAAGCGAAGGAATGGTTGTGCGTCGCTCATCGTTATAGTGGGAATCGTATAAGAAGCTGGCTCTTGATCTTCGATGACAGTTTTTTCCATATTGGTTTTCCTTTTAGGTACTCGTGTAGAGCGTCGAATGCCATCGGCATAAATCAATGAATCCACCACAAGTTTACCAGCCAAACTAACGGAAATCAGGCATTGTGGAATGTATTGTAAACATATATATGCGGCGCAACACCCGTAGATTATTCCGCCGCCCCGTTTCAACGCGAAGCTAAACCGTGACCTTTAAACGTTTAAGTTCGAAATAACATTTTGCGCAAGCGCGGACATCGACTAGCGCGCGGTGAGCCCCCGTGAATTCTTCGCGGAATAGTTTCATGTGAAGCTCTTGGAGGGTAGGCCACTTGTACCCATATGGGCCGGCTATTCGGCAGTAGTCCGTCGCTAACTGCATCGTGCATTTTCGTTGTTTGGTCTCCACATGGTTTGGATAGCCGGCACGGAGAAATTCAGAACCGAGAATCTTTTCGTCAAACTGAATGTTATGCGCGATTAATGCAGACGCGCTACTAATATCTTTCACAATTGGATCAAGAATTGCCTTTATATCAAGCCCGTTTTCCACGGCCAATTCGGTGGTAATACCGTGAATCTTCGCTGCATCGGACGGTATGGTAAAGCCGTTCGGCTTGACGACATGCTCGGCACTTGCGAGTTCGTTCCCGTCTGTATCAGTAACAAGCCAAGCAATTTGCACAAGTCGGGGCCAGTTTTTCAAATCAGATGCGGGAGCTTTGTAATTCTTCGGAATGCCAGTCGTTTCTGTGTCAAAGAACAAATACATAAAATTTCCTGTCGGTTTAACGCAAATAAGCTAAGGCGCGCACGCCCCGGCCAGTAAATAGGTAAAAGTACGATTGTTCACGCGTCCCTCGGAGCGCTTAGTTAGGCGACGCCGCCAATCGCTTCCGAACACGCGGATACTATGCCTTACCCTCAGATTGTAGATAACGACATTGCCATAGATCGCCGACAACCCAAAAGGAAAGACCAGCGAACAGCGCAGTTGTTCCGCAGTAGCGGAACCAAAAGCGTCCACAAACACGCTTCATGACCTTACCTCATTGCCTTGATACACGCACCGAGGCCTGCACAACATCAGAAGACTTCGAAGCGACTGCTGAGCGAGCGGGTTCCAACGACTCTAGGTGCAACAGATAACCGGCATACTTAGCATCGTGTGCAAGCTTCATCCCTGGTGGAGCATTCGTGCCAAGCACTACCATCTCTCCCGCAATACCGCTCTTCGCGACACGCAAGCTGACTGTGGCATGCCCGGCCCAAATGCAAGTGACTTCAGTCGGACAGCGATTGTCGTTTGCCTCGACAAGCTCGATGGTCAAGGCTTCTTGCGGGATAGTGACCGCCTGCCCCTTTACAACGACGATCAGAAAACCACTTGATGGCGCTGATGCTTCACGTTGTGCAATATCTGCGGCAGAAGCGGCATTCGGTGCGAGCGTGGCCAACAAAAAGGCTACGAGTACAGCGAACGAGTTTTCAGCGATGAACATATGGTAGTAGCACTGCCCCTGCGATAACCGCTAGCCACCCGGTAAGTGTCATCCAGTAGAAAAGCCGGTCACTTGGCATGATGCACCTAACGTAAAATTTGAGTAACGAGTGAATTTGGCGTACAGCACCAACATAGCGAGTTCGTTTCCAAGCGCCGGTTAAAAACCATATTGTCTCGGCACCAACGAGTAAACAGCAGCATCACACGGTTGTCCGCGAATTATTAAACGATTGCGAGCTACGCACTCCAATATGGCTCCTACTTTTTCCGCGACGCGTCGACTAGCTTCGTTTTTCTCAGCCACTACAATTTCTAAACGAGTTAGTCCAAGGTGACCGAAACCAAACCGTACAATTGTTTCAACGGCCCGAAACGCAATGCCTTGTCGCTGACGTGTTTGCCGTACCCAGTAACCGACATTCCCGAAATTGTGTTCCTGGTCGAGTTGGTTAATTGCTATGCCGCCAAATAGTTCTTTACCGTCAGCAGAGAAGATACCGAAGTCATAGGCGAAACCGGATGCCAGATTCTGTGCGCACTCCTCAAACCACGATTGCGCTTCGTTATCAGAATAGCGATCGTGGCACCACGGCATCCATGCGCCAATCGTTGACGTCGATTCAAGTGCCGCTGCGACAAAGTCAGCGCTGTCGTTCATCTCGAAAGGACGGAGACAAAGATCTTGCGTTATCAAAGGTTCCATCGCTTGGCTTCTAAAGCCCCGGTTAGCCGGCACCCATGCACATTCACGTTGAACCGCCAGCTAGCCACCGGAGTTCATAAATCATACTTATTGTTTTGATGCAGAAATCATAACGCTGCTCATAACACCATACACTTCAGACCACGATTCTTTGACCTGTGGCGTGAATGCTTGACCAAGACCTTGCTCAAGCGTTTTCAGAAGCGCGGCGCCGACCGTTCCGTAATGCGCCTCCTGTACGCCGTATGCAACGTGGCGCTTGGCAAGGCTTTGCAGAACGGGAACAAGATATCCGAGCTCCGTCAGTTTTCCAACGGCAGCGCCGATCATTTGCATCAGTTTTTTGCCTTGCTCTTCCATGTTCCCCTTGAACAATGGCTTCAAGCTTGGGTCTGCCTCAAATAGGTTGCTGTAAAAAAGCGCTGCTGCTTGCGGCGCAATTCCTTCAACGACCTTCCAGGTTGACTGAACATCACTTATGACTTGCTGTTCCACAAAAATCTCCTTTGAGTTACTACGGTTTTACGAATGATATTCACTCGATTTTTTGAAGGTTAAGTAAAGGGGACTTTATCTCAATGGCGCTACTTTAACCTTTGTCATTCCCGTGAAAACGGGAATCCATGCGACGTATGTAGCTTTGTTTAGCGTGTTATAGATCCTCGCATCGATACAAACGACGATTACAAACGGAGATGCATACCCTCGTGAGCAACGACATGACGATTCGATGAGAGGCGGTGGTACGAACGATTAACGCCCAACGCGCCCCGCAGCGACCGGGTGGTGATTAGCGCGCATTGTTACGCCGACATCGAAAGCCTCTGCCATCCATTAGCAATAAATTTCGGCCGATTTGATGAAGTTGGTCTAACCTCAAGTCACATGATCCCAAACTAAAAAAGGAATTAACTGCATGAAACACAATCCATTCACGCTTGCCAAGTGCACGCGTCTATTTTTTACGGTAGCGCTGGCTACTGGATTTACCGGCGGTGTGGTCCCTATCGGGATGGCGCATGCGGGTAGCCTCTCCCCCGTCATTGATCAATCGTTGACTTCACCAAACAATTTGGGTGCTGACATTAATGAATGCTGTAAATTCGTCGCACAGACCTTTACCGCGGGATTAACCGGAGTTCTCGCCGGAATCAACATCGATGTGTCTTCGTTTATAAACAGCCCATTTCCTTTGCATGTCGCCATCCGCACGGTCACAGAGAGTGGAGAACCGAGTCCGACTATTCTTGGTGAAAGCACTTTGAACTCGAGCAGCGCTCCACTTTCGCTGTTCATTACCTTTCCCCAGCCTATCCATATTACTGCGGGCGTTAAATACGCGATCGTCGTAAATTATGAAGGTGCGCCACCGGTAGGTCCAGGACAATTTCAAGGCATATGGTCAGGTGCGGCCGGCGATTTTTATCCAGCAGGGAATATGTATGCCAGCTTTTCTGATGGTATTTCATGGCTTGATTTTGCCGACGGCGATTTGCATTTTCAAACCTATTTAATGCCGGTCGTTAAAAGCTTGATTGACATCAAGCCGGGTGATTTTTCGAACCACATTAACGTCAAAAGTAATGGGAGGATACCAGTCGCTATCCTGACAACCGGCGCCGCTGACAACACTGCTACTTTTAATGCTGCCACCGTGGATCCGGCTACAGTTCGTTTTGGCTTAACTGGCACTGAAGCCACTCCAGTTCACATTGCTCTAGAGGACGTTGATGGCGATGGAGATGTCGATCTTATCCTCCACTTTAATACGCAGGAGATAGGCGTCAAATGTGGAGAGGCTTCCGCCACCCTAACGGCTAAGACCTTTGAAGGAAAAACAGTCCAAGGAACGGACTCCATAAAAACATTGGGGTGTAGTAAATAATAATTAGGGCCGGGCAAGGTATACCCCGTCCTGTCTGACTGCTTCGTGAAGGAATTTATAGCCTAACATTCGAGCCTCGCCCGTTTGTTCTGTTGCGCTGTGATTTTTCTCGGAGATTAGACATGACATACAGTTATCGCCATTGGGGACGCTATCCCAATGGCGATATCAGCGTACGCATAACGCATATCCAAAGCATGCGTTGGTTGCGGAAAACATGCATACAGGACACATATGTGTAGAGGGCACTGCCCCGAATAACGCGCAATTATTATCCTGATTGAAAAATGATTACTCTTTAAGGAAGCGCTATTGTGGACAACTACCCTTCACCGCGTTAGCGCGGGCACTATAGGTGATACAGCCAGCGCCATCTACCAGTAGGCGCGCGCGCATCCGCGCTTTAAGAAGTGCGAGATCCTCGGACGTCATCGCGGCAAGTTTTGCGCTGACGCTCGGCCCTCCGAGGATCGTCGTCCAGTAGTCGTCGAAATCGGCGAATGTACGTTGCACAGTGATCTCCCGCGTTTCGACGGCATCCAATCCTGCACCAATCCACAAGTCCCGCATTGCATCTATTCGAGACGCGCCAGGACTCGGCGGTACCGGAACCGCAACACCCATCCCACGCATTTCAACCAGTAACGCATCGTAAGGAAAACCACCGCCGAACATGTCCCACGCGTAGGCTGTGACGATGCCACCCGGGCAAACAACTCGTGCCATTTCGGCAACGCCCTTGGCCGGGTCGGGAACGAAGAAAATCACCAGCGGCATGACAGCCGCGTCGAACGTGTCGTCGGGGAAAGGCTGTGCCATTGCATCGCCCTGACGAAATTGCGCGACACCCGACGCGGATCGTGTACGCGCATAGGCAAGCTGCTCCTCAGACGGATCTATCCCCTCCACCGAGATTGGTGCACACCGCGCGACAAGCATTTCGGTAAAAGCCCCGTTGCCGCAACCAACGTCGAGCCATCGCATACCTGATTTTGGCGCAAGCCAGTCAAGGAAAGTTTCACCTGCAAGCTGGCTCCACTTTCCCATGTATCGTTCGTAGGCAGCCCCGTCGTCGAAGCGAATTTCGTTAGCCGCCATTAGTGTTTTCCTTTGGTTGGATTATCTGTGAAAAGAGGTGCTGTATCGCGGTGTATCGAGCCGCATATAGTCTGGATGAAGCGTAGCGTAATCCGGGACCATTGCTCGACCCCTTTCAAGTCGGTTACGTTTATCACGTGGAGTATGTGTCAAGTTTATCCCGGATTACGCTACGCTTCATCCAGGCTACGCTTGCTAGTTTCGTGTCATGCACGGCACACACGTTTGACATGAGAGGGTTAGGCGTCACTTTTCCGTCGTGATCTTTTGGCCCGTCTCTCGATCCTTTAGGCCAAGCTGCGGACAATTCTCTGCCCAGCGCCCCGAGTTGTCGCAGTCCCAGAAGCAACCTCTCTGCTCATTGCGCTTCTGGAGCGGCGGGGCAGGAGTCTGCTTGCATTCAGCCACACACGGATCAACGACAACTCCCCGAACAACTCTTGGAGAAGCGGGAAGGACAGACATGCGTGCAAGTTGCTTGTCCTCCGAGACGCTCGTAGAGTAAAGGTGGATCCAATTCCAATAGACGTGAGTTGACTTAGGTACAGCGCCCAGCTTGAACTCACTCTTGTGGTACGAGCGACCAACGTGACAGAAAGCATTGCCCTTTGGCTTTTCGGACAATCCCGCTCCCCCATCATCTATCGACCAGACTTCAGCCGTTGAAGGTGACCCATCAACAGCGCCGACCAATTTAAAGCAAACCCGATACTCGTTTTTGTTGTCTCCTGTTGGCAGCGGAAATGTTTCGAACGTCTTCACTGTATATGTCGCCTCTGGGCAGGCCAGCAAACTTGGCTGGGCACGTGCTTGGCACGCGAGACCCACTGCGACAAGCACCCCGATTGCCATGCGTGCTTGGTTGTTCGGCATTTGCAACGCTCCTATTGTGATGATGGTGGGTCATGACGCCTAACGTAACAGACGCGCGACGAAAGGCTAAACGGAGAAAGAGCGATTATCAGCGCGTCCTGGTTCACGGCTGGGTCGGTCGCCCAGCAAGCGTAGCCTGGAAGAAGCGTCGCGTAATCCGGGACCACTGCTCGAACCCTTTCAAGTCGGTTACGTTTATCCCATGGTAAGACACGAAACTTTCCTCGCATAGACGCCGGATTTACAACATGCATCCATTTTCGCAGATAGAGGGCTTCGTGGTCACATGCCCACTCGCCCCAGATGTGGGGTGGCACGGAAAGTGAAATCCGAATCAAGTTAGTGAAAAAGTAGTGCCACAGAAAATGATATAAACGTAGACTCGCGATATGTAATAAAAGAGTCCACAACGAAGGATGCCAAGTTATGGGACGGAACGACCACCTCGACGATAGTGAACTTGCGAATCTCCCACCAGAGGCCTACGGAAACACGTTCGACACTGATGGACCATTCGATCCCGACAATCATTGGCTAAGAGGCGCTGAGCGAGAACAGCAACTGATTGCGATGCGCGAATGGTTCTTGGCGCGCTATTGTGCTCCGGCAATGGACACGCCCTACAATGGACGCGAAGGTGGCTACTTGTTCATCCACGGCGGCCCATATGATCCTGGAGATGTGCTTCCTGATCGCTTTTCCAGCATCGTTGACGATAGCCTTATCCAAGACGTAATCGATGAAATGCATGGTGACGTTGGCGAAGAGTGGGCGCCCATACACCACGATTATGATGATCGGTTTGACTTACCCTTGCTCGCGAGTAGCGAACCTTTGCGAAGATTGCGAGAACGATTGCAGCAGTCTCAGGAAGTGCTAGCTCTACAGGGTGATCCAGAGGCAAAGTCTCTTGCGGAGAAGCTAGTGTTCAGTGCTGCTATCGGTGCGCTCGAAGCATTTCTTTGGGAAACCGCACACTTCTGGATCGAGAACGATGACCTGGCTTTGCGCGATTTCATTACAAAGCTACCAGTTTTTCGCGATGAATCGATCAAATTAGGTGATTTGTTCAAGCGACACGAGGGACTGAAGCACCATGTTAAGGGCTACCTGCAAAACATGGTCTGGCACCGATGGGACAAGGTTGCGCCTCTGTTCCGAGACGGGCTCAATGTCAATCTCCCAAGCTTCAAATCCTTCGATGAGGCGCTGGTGAAACGACACGATATTGTTCACCGAAGTGGGCACGACAAGCAAGGTCTGCCGATCGAAGTGACGATAGACGAGATATGTGATCTCTGTTCAAAAATCGAAACTTTCGCTATTGAGGTTGACAAGCAACTCGCAGCCCGTGGCAGCACGGACCTTTCGGTCGGTGCAGATGCACCTGATTTCTGACGGAGCTGTGTTTTCAGCACCACTAAAATTTCAATATTCATGGCATGGAAGGTTAGATTATTTCATTAGCTTTGACACACTAAATCTTTAGTGAGACGCAGAAGTTGAAAAGGGCGCAATAAATCAATTATGAATTTTTCACTTTCCGTGTCACTCGATACCAGATGCACTACGCCTTATATCCGATTCCTGTTCGTCGTCCCGCGATTTCACCTTGGATTTCCTCCGCACCCCACCTCACGGCGACGCACTTGCCCTTTGGTTAACCTTCGGCTCTGCTCTTGCCTGGTATCGGGACTTGCACCCGACTAGTTTCGTGCCATGCACGGCACACACGTGGAACTGAGGGGCGCTGCGCGGCTTCATCGCGCAGTGTTCCCCCGACTGTAGGGTTAGGCACCACATTCCTACTTAACGCGAGAATAATATTTCCCACTCAGAACGTCTCGCACTTGCCGCTCGCTAGCTCTAGAGAGCCTGGCAATGATCTCGGGGTTGAATTTCCAATCGTTGCCAAACTTTCGAATCTGTTGAACTTGCTCTTTGCTCAAGGTATTGGAGCGATTGAATATCACCTGTTCGTAGTATTCGTCCTTCTGCCACCTGTCTGATATCCATGGTGCGGGATTTCGTTGACGCGGAAGCTGGTGTAGGTATTTGGCCGCCGCGAGATTGCGCTCATCGACAGTTGCTTTCTCGCGACTGAGGAAGCCGAGTTTGTGCAGAAGCTTGAGCCCGGCAAACCCGCCCGGAATCATGTTTAACCCTGCAGGATAGAGCGTTCTCTCTACCAGCTTCTCCTCCACCTGCATGGCTTCGTCGTACGACAGATTGACATATTCAAGTTCCGAAGTTAGACACAGTCCCCGTCGGACAACCTCAAAGACGCCCATGCCAACCTGAGCGATACCGCCTTCGGGAAATACCGACGCGAGAGTGGTGTGGAACAGTAACTCACTTCCCGTGAGAGCGTCGCGTTGATGCTCACGGTAGCGGGTTTGCCAGTTTCTCGACGTGAGGCCTATATATCGGGCCGCCTTGAATTGTTCGCCCAATCGGTCCTGCGCATGATCCATTGGCGCTATGTCATGCTCGTAAATCATGTGGCCTTTGGACGCGTTGCCCCAGTTCTTGATTACGCATTGGAGAGGAACAGAGACCACACGGCGCGATACGACGTAGGTATCTCCTGGGTTCTGGAGATCGACTGGCCGCGCACCTGAGCATCGATCAAAGCTCACCATGAGCATTGGTGCTTGCGGCGAATTGTGGCGAATGGATTCAAAGGAAAATACGTAGCCGCCAGTATCTTCCAGCTCAAATGTCATGAATGTATAGGAGACTGCGAAATTCAGTACCGCACCCTGTTTTAGGCGGCCCCACGACTTGGTGTTGAACCTAGTACGCTTGTTAATCTGGACAAGTCTATCAATTATTCCAACTATGCCGCCACGCGCTCCCTCGTTGAGTTTAACTAATGCCTCATCTATCTCGGGCAGGCAATCGGGCGGAATGGGTAACAAAGCGAGGGCGTTCTCGCTGTCAAGAAATCGAAGCCCCGAAGACGTCACAGGATGGCTTTCGATGTTCGCGCTGCGCGGCCGCGGTTCATATGATGTTTACGTAAAGTGGACACCCCAAAAAGCGTTTTATAAAACACCTCATTGGTGTCTAATTCAAAAAATGGTTTATCAAGCACCTTTTTCTATTGTGCCTCAAAAAAATAGCACACCCTAAAGAAACCGAAAAAAAACCACCGCATCTACCGAAACTATCCATGCAGAAGATCTTCCACGTTGCGCGGGATAAAAAATGAAGGTATACGTTTTTGCCGCAGCAGGCAGCCCGTAGTCCCACTCTATAGCTAAGTACCCCAACACCCAATCAACCAAAAATACTAACAACCCTCCCAATCGACCAATAAGCCGCAACACTACCAATAGCATAAAGCGCCGGCACCCGCGCAATCGAAAATTTCGGCCGGTTAGCTATCGTTCGATAAATAATATAAGCAATTCCCACAACTAAAAGCTGCCCCAGCTCAACCCCTACGTTGAACGTCAGCAGTGCCACCGACAAGTGGTTCTCTGGCAATCCGATTTCCTTGAGTGCACCGGCAAAGCCAAGGCCATGCACAAGCCCGAAAAGAAAAGCCACCAACGCCGGCCAACGGCGCGACAGAGTCTGCTGCTTATGCAACGCCTCGCCGGCGACAAGCATGATAGATAGCGCGATCGTCGCTTCAACCGGCGGTGAGCGTAGCGTCAGCCAACCCAGCGCGCTCAGCACCAACGTTAGGCTATGAGCCAGTGTGAATGCGGTGATGGTGGTTACCAGCTGCCGGTTGAAGCCAACGAGGAACAGTAAGCTGAGCACGAACAGCAGATGGTCGGCGCCGGTCAGGATGTGTTCGATGCCCAACATCGTGTAAGCCGAAGCGATTTCATCCATGCCGCGCTTGTCGTCGGCTGATCCGTAGAGATGAACTGTGGGTTGGCCTGCCGTCAGCGTGTAGACCCGCGATTGGCCATCGAGCCAGAAGATCTTCACGAGCGCAGCCGAGTAGCGCTTTTTGCCGACTCCTTCGATCGCCAACGTGCCCTGCAATCCGCCTTCGCCGCAACGCAAGACGTTCGACTCGGCACGACAGGCACCGGGCCACACGGGCGTCAGTTCTTCTTTCGCCGGTCGGTTTCCGCTGGCTGTCCACTGCCACAGAAACTCGCCGCGCGAAGTCTCGTGCAGTTCCATTTCGGCCATGCTCATCTCGTGTGCTTTAGCGCCACTCGCCAGCAGTGTCAGCATTACAACTAGCAGGATATATAACACGCGATTCATTTGATCTCGCCCTCATTCTTCACGATGTATTTTTTGGTTAGCCCACGCACGGCAGCGCTGCGCTGTTCAGCCATAACGGTGTCGGTCCAGTCCTGCAATACCACGCCGCGTACAGTTTCATAAACAGTGGATTTCGGGGGCGTGATGGATTCGAGTTGCACTGCGCGCCATCCATCGCGTGTCGGCAGAGAAAGCCAGGGGCCGATTGGTGATTGTTGCAACGCTTTAGCGAATTCGTCTCCATAGCTTTGGATAATATTGGCGTGAGGACGCCCCTTGAAGACGCGCAATCCCGCTTTGGTATCTTCAGGAGCGCCGGCGTTTAGCGTCGCTACGAAAGCGCGCATGGCAGCTTCGGAGTTATCGCCGGACAGCACCGCTTCTTGGAAATCGTATCTAGCCGGTTCGTCGTATTTGGTGCGATGTTTTTCGAACCAGTCGCGCAGCAGTTTGTCATCGTACGGCGGCAACTTGGTGTTCGCGTCGATGACACTCAGCGCTTTGAAAATCACTCGCTCGCGGATGGCGGTGTCGCCTTTATCAACTTGCAATGCTAAGCCTTCGCGGTAGAGTACTTCGTTGTCGAGCCACACCCGGCGCAATGCGTACAACTCCTCTTCATTGGGTTCGTGGCCACGAGCCGCTTTGAATATTTGCTTGGCTTGATTATCTACTGTGGCATCGACGAGGATTGTGCGTGGGTCGTCGCTTCGACTGACGAGGAAGTGATCGACGGCGAAGAGCAGACCGCCCAGCACGAGGAAGTGCAGTAGCGGTTCTCGTAGCCAGTTCGGCGATGTTAGTCGGCGAGTGGAAGACTTAACGTTGCTAGGAGAAGATGTTGAAAATAATGTGGACATTTTGTGTTTCAGCCTCAAACGATAGTTGTTAGTTACATTGAATTCGTAAGCACAGTTGTCATTCTGAATAACAGCGAAGAGTGTGCTGTTTACCGTGGATGAAAATAAGCGATGTACATTGTAGTGGTCAAGTAATTTCAGACACCAAGATAGGTGGTATTACTGTCATTTTCC
>JAZKCF010000094.1:0-27821 GCA_040388195.1 Pseudomonadota bacterium | reverse complement strand
GGTTTGCGCTACGCACGCGAAGAACAGTTCGCGTGAAATGTGTATAAGGGAATGGCTTAAAGTACTGATCCGATCCTTCATACTTTCGCCGAAGGATTATATATGCCGGACTGCAAATGCCACGATAATTGGAATATTCGATGCCTCCTTGGAACGAACGAAGGCTAATAATGAAGTCGCCCTGTTCAACAACCTTATAGCTTTCGATACTCTTTTCCGTGACCGAAACGTGATAGTCGATCTGGTCGCGCGGAATAGCGCCGTGTTCTTGAGTGATTGCCAGCACTCGTTCCCCGGCAGCGGCGTCCCGATTGTTGATCGGGTCGAAAAGTTTGTCGCCCAGAGTGTAATCCCACGCATCCACGTCCCGAAACTCTGGAAACCTCAATCTCGGCATCGCCGTTGATTTACCATTCTTTCCCATCACTTATTCCTCATAAGCCTGAAGCCCGGAGATTTCGCGACCGCCTGCTCGTTTCTTCAACAAAGGAACAAGAACAGCCATCAACGCCAGTTCCTTCTGCGTGCGTGCTTTCCAACCCAGCGCAAGCGGCGTAAGGAGTTCGGTGAGTTGTTCGCCGTCGAATATTCTGCGGCTGAGAATGTTATCGACAAACGCCTGAAGCGATGCCGCAGATAAACCATGCGCAGCAGAGATATCAGCCAACTCGCGAGCGGCTTTTTCATCCTTGAACCGTTCATAACCGGCGCGGATAGCGGATTCGTTAAGCCCTTCGCCCGCCTTGAGGCCGCGAACGTATTCGGTAATAAGCTCGCGCTCATCCATGAATTTAGAGTCGGCTGCGATCAGGCCGATCAACTCGTCGCGGGTCATTGTGGATTTGCCCGGCTTCTTCGTTGAGAAATCGGCAATGAGCTTCATGATGTAGTCGTAATCGATGGTGGCCGATGCGAAGAGGACGAATTCGAAATCGAGTTGGTCAACCACTTCGCTCTTTTGATCCCCCGATTTTTTCCGCTCGTCCTTCAGTTGCTGAGCAGTTTCAAGGTAAACGCCACGGAAAGCATTCAGCTCGTCCTTGGGCAGAATGGTTTGAATCGTTTTTTCTTGCTCGTCCGTGAGGTCGGTGTATTGATCTAGCTGAGTCTGTAGCTTTTGCACTTTCTTGAAATGCTCGACGAAGGCTGCGCGGGCATCGTTGCCATGGAGGTTGGCGATGTCTTCGGGTTTGCCGGAGAGTCCTTGCGACTGCATGAAGCTCTCAAGCGATTCCTTGGCGGCCTTGAGCTTGTCGATAACGACCGGGGCTTTTTCCACGAGCCAGATTTCGCGCGCCTTGTCACCCTTCGCGCCGGAGAAGAGCGTGATGGCGTCTTTAACGGCGTCCTCCTGCCCGCGAAAGTCGAGGATGTTGCCGTAGGGTTTAGTGTCATTCAACACGCGATTGGTGCGGCTGAAGGCTTGAATTAGCCCGTGGTACTTCAGATTTTTGTCGACGTAGAGCGTGTTGAGGTATTTGCTATCGAAGCCAGTCAGCAGCATATCGACGACGATGATGATGTCGAGCTTGTGCGCGTATTTACCTTGCGGATCGGCTTTGCGTAAGTCCTCATTCGAATATTGCTGATCTTTGATGCGCTTCTGCACGTCTTGGTAGTAAAGGTCGAAATCCTCGATACGGTGATTTGTGCCAAAGCGAGCGTTATAGCCAGCGATGATGTGCTTGAGCGCCTTTTTCTTGGCCTCAGGATCGTGCTTGTTGTCTTCTTGCTCTTGCGGGAGATCTTCCTGAATTTGCTTTACGTCAGGACTAACGTCGGACGGTGGGGAAAAAACGGCAGCGATATTGACCGGGACGAAACTCGGATCGGCTTTCTGCTTTTCGGCCTGCGCGTTTTCGAAGATGCCGTGGTACTCGATTGCATCGTTGATCGAGGCGGTGGCAAAGATAGCATTGAACTTGCGCCCGCCGGTAGCAGCATCATGCTTGGCGAGAATGGCGTCGACAATGGCGCGCTTGGCAAGTGTCTCGCCTGGCTTGGGCGCATTTTTGCCATCGGGTTTGTAGAAGTCGATGTGGAAGCGCAGGACATTGCGGTCTTCGATAGCGTGGGTGATGGTGTACTCGTGCAGCGGTTGCTGGAAGAGGTCTTCTGTGGTCTTGAGCGTTTGTACGTCGCCCTCGATGCGTTTGTAGCTGGCGTTTTGTTCAAAGATCGGCGTGCCAGTAAAACCAAAGAGTTGGGCCTTGGGAAAGAATTCTTTGATGGCCTGATGGTTGTCGCCGAATTGCGAGCGATGACATTCGTCGAAGATGAAGACGACGCGCTTATCACGCAGGGGTTCGAGGCGCTGACGGTAGTCGGATCGGGATGGATCAAGCGCACGACCCAGCTTCTGAATAGTGGTTACGATGACTTTGTCGCCAAGTTCGTCCGAAATTAAGCGAAGTACGAGTGATTCCGTGTTGTTGTTTTCTTCAACGCAGCCTTCTTGAAAGCGATTGAATTCTTCACGGGTTTGACGGTCGAGGTCTTTGCGGTCGACAACGAAAAGACACTTTTCAATATTGGGATTGGCCTTTAACAGCGTAGAGGCTTTAAAGCTGGTGAGCGTTTTGCCGCTGCCCGTGGTGTGCCAGATATAGCCATTGCCGAGATTTTTCTCAATGCACTCGACGATGTTCTTGACGGCGTAAATTTGATAAGGCCGCATCATCAACAGCTTTTGCTCGCTGGCGACGAGAACCATGTAGCGGCTAATCATTTGCCCGAGCGTGCATTTGCCGAGGAAGGCATCGGCGAAGTGATCGATCCCGGTGATCTTCGAGTTATCTGGTGCGGCGTATTGATAAATCGGCAGGAAGCGTTCGTCGGCGTTGAAACTAAAGTGGCGAGCGTTGTTATTAGCGAAGTAATAGGTGGAATCGCGGTTGCTGACAATGAACATTTGCATGAAGCACAAGAGCGTTCGCGTGTAGCCGTTACCGGGGTCGTTCTTGTACTCAACGATCTGCTCGATGGCGCGGCGCGGGTTAATGCCAAGCGTCTTCAGCTCGATCTGAACAACGGGCACACCATTGATCAACAGGAGGACATCGTACCGGTGATGGCTGTAGTCCGTATTGATTCGCAATTGGCTGACGGCTTCGAAGGTGTTCTTGCACCACTCGTTGATATCAACCAGGGTGTAGTTCAGCGGCGTGCCGTCATCGCGCATAAAGGCGTTACGGTTACGAAGTGTGTGGGCGGCAGTGAAGACATCGGGGGTGATGATTTCTTCTAATAGACGCTTGAATTCCTCGTTGGTGAGCGAGACTCTATTGAGCTCCTGAAACTTCTCACGGAAGTTCGCCTCTAGCGTGGCGCGATCGTGGATATCCGGCCGATGAGTGTATTTAAGGTCGCCGAGTTTGGCGATTAGTTGTTGCTCGATCTGGTTTTCACCTATTGTCATTGTGCAAGTCTGGATGTGATGTACGTATATATTAATTTAGTTAAAAGACCACAGCTTCCGTTGGCCTGCGAAGCATCAAGAGACAACACGCTTGTAATCCTCCTATCGCAACTCGTACCAGACGCCCCGACCAGCGCCATGCTGACTAAGGTGGCCTAGTTCAACCAAGGCCCGGAAATGCTGCTTGAGCGTGTTGCGATTTCCGTTGGTCAGTCGAATTGCATCGCCCATGGTAATGCGCCCATGTTCTCGGGCGAATTCGACAATGTGTAACGAAAGCTCAGGAAGCGAGGCCAGCACCAACTTTTCACGCTCGACTTTGCGATTGAGACGGCGAACCTGCTCAGCGAGTGCGCGCAGAAAGAACGTCAGCCACGGCTGCCAATTCGGCGCACTCGTGCGGATCGTGCCCTGCGTTTGTCGTAACGCCAAGTAATAGGGCTCCTTGCTCTGCTCGATCACGCTTTCCAATGAGCTATAAGGTACGTAGGCGTAGCCAGCTTGCAATAGCAACAAAGTGGTAAGAACCCGGCTAAGCCGGCCATTGCCGTCCTGAAATGGATGGATTTCGAGGAAAACCACGACCCAGATACCGATGAGCAGCAATGGATGAAGCTTTGCCGCTTGGCGCTCCGCGTTGAACCATCCAATGAGTTCGGTCATCAAGGATGGTGTATCAAACGGCGTCGCAGTTGCGAAAACGACACCCAGTTGTTTTCCATCCTCATCAAACGCCACCACGCTATTCGTGGAGGTTTTGTAATTGCCGCGATGCCAGGCATCTTTCTCGCTGTAAGTGAGTAAATCGCGGTGTAATTGCTTGATGTGATTTTCAGTCAGCGCGATGTCTTGCCAAGATAAAAACACAAGTTCCATTACCTCTGCATAGCCGGCTACTTCTTGTTCGTCCCGTGTCGCGAAAGACTTAATCTGCAAATTGGATAGCAGGCGCTCGACCTCGCGATCAGACAACTTGCTACCCTCGATGCGTGTGGACGAACCGATGCTCTCAATGGTAGCGACGCGCCGGAGTGCGGATAGCCGATCCGGCGCAAGCGTGCCAAGCGCACGCCATGCTCCCTTGAACTCATCTATACCGGCGATGAGGCTCAGGATTTCTGGTGTTATGTGGACGGTATTCGTAGCGATCATGGGCGCCAATGTTACATCCATTTACACCCATTTCAACAGCAATCTGAAAAATGCCTAAGTGCTTGTGCAAAAGTTTTCCAGCAAGGCGCGTCGACGCAGACAGTACACAGTTAGTACGGCAAGGAGACGCAACACCGCTGGAAGACTTTTGCACAAGCACTTACGGCGCAATTTTTTGCCGTCTGGCAAATATTGGCGCAAAGCTGATGGAGTTAGCTAACGTCACCGAGATCTTTGGCAGGACCGCTGCTTTGCTCAGATACCTGCCGTTGAATTAACGCTGCCTGGAATGGTCGGAGTGGGCACATTAAGTGCTAACTCAATTTTTTGGAAGCAGGCGCTCATTCGAAACATCCATGGCAATTTTCAAATGACCGCTAAGACCGATTATGCGGAACTCCACATAAGGCAGAAAATGCGCCCCCCCTCCTTTCCACACGACTTTCATCGCAAACCCACTAACTTCCAAGAAATAATTTCCCAAATCCCCCTCCCCTCCAACATTCACAACCGCCCAACCGTCCCCCCATCAAACTCCCCATCAAAATACTTTTCCAACGCAGCCATAAAAACCCGATTCGCCGATGCAGCATGCGCAAACAACGTCATCGAAGATCGGAATTTCATGTCATCTGGATAACCAAAAATCTCTTCGATAGAACGGCCGTCAACGAGATTCACAAGCTGCGTGCATTCCCTTAACCTCTGGCCAAGTATCGAATGCGCTAAATATGCCTTGGCTTCCTCTAGCGACGAAATCGCGAACTGGACCGAGAGCGGGCTCTGACCGAGCCCCTGAATCTGCGGAAAAATAAACCACATCCAATGTCCTCGTTTGCAACCTTCTCGCAATTCGTTGCTTACTTGCGCATATACAGGATGCTGCGCGATCACGAATCGTTGAAGATTGTAAGGATCGTTTACATCGTCAGATGTCATTACCCTCTCCGATAAACTATTGGTTAGTCACGCTGGATTTGTTGGGCACTCCCTTCTCCCGCCTGCGGGAGAGGGAAGTAAGAAGCACATTGTTCAGACGATTGCACAAAACACAAAATCCAACGTGACTGACCACTACCGCCGCGTATAACGATGCTTCACACCAAGCGGAAAATAATCCGGGTCTCCCATCTGGGCAAGCATCACTTGCGGCATCTGAAACTGCGCAGGGACGTAGTTAGCAAATTCGCTATTCAAGCGAAGCAATTGATTGCGAATGGAGGTGGCAATGGCGTCCGCTAATTCCGACTTAGGCTGCGCACCGGGCGCCAATTCCACCACCACATGCAACAGCTTGTTCCGATCCGCTGTCTCTTTAACTTCCAGCACGAATTTTCCGCTCACCCATTGCTTGATGCCATCCTGCTCTAGTCCAACGGTGACGTTTTCCGGATAGATGTTGGCGCCGAAATAGGAGACGGTAAAATCCGCCCGTCCGAATAAGTAAACGAATGGCAACGGATCGATGCGGTTGTCCGCTTGCGCATCCAATTCCTTTAGTGGGTCATACCCCCATCGCTTTGTTAAGGCGAGCATGTCATCGTAGCGATAGATGCCGCCTTTATCGGCGATGTGATAGCGAACCAACGGCACGCCGTTATCGCCACTAACCACCAGCGTTCCTTCGTGCACTTCAAAAAAACGACTCAGCGGATCGTATTGCACCAAGGTCGGCAACCGCGATTCGCCGAACGCTTCGCGGGTTGCGTCGGGATGCGCAGCGAAGAAGCGGCGCAGCGCGATGCTAATGGGCGTTTCCGCGCCGAGCACGCCCGCGTCCGCCGTGCCGTACAACGATGCAGTGTGGTAGCGCGGATCGTCTGCACCGAGCCGCTCGCAAACGAGGCTGCGCCATTCCTCGCTGAAGACTTCTCCGGCCATGATGAGGCGCATTCGATGACGTGGCCATGCAATGCCTTGTGTGATGCCGGTATCGATGACGTCTTTCAGGAACGGCGGATAACCGGCCAACACGATTTGGTCGAACATGCCGCCCAGCTCTTCAATCACGCGAAAAATCTCGCCCTTGTTATTACCAGGCGTAACGACCGTAATTGGATAACCCTTTTGCGCGAGATATCGGCAGCACATCGTGGTGTACATGCCGCCCACCCACGTGCCTAACGCGAAGCAGATCACGACGAGAGTCGATTGTTGGTTGGCATCAAAGGCGTGGTGGAAAATTTGTTCGAAGCGCGCAGCGATATCGAGTTCGTGTGCAGTGGAACGCGGCCAAAACATTGGCTTGCCGGTCGAGCCGGAAGAAACGGCAATCATTTCACAATCGCGCAGGCTACCGCCTCGGCATAACGACGGCAACGGATAAACAAGCATGTAGTTTTGCTTGGTCACCAACGGCAAGGTTTGGAAGTCGGTGAAAGTACAAATGCGCGCCGGGTCAATTCCTTGCGCTGAAAGAAATTCTCGATAAGCGGGCACATCACGAACGACGCCGAGGAAAAATTCCAGCGCCTTCGTTTCTGGGGAAATGGTCTTGAATCGCGATAGCGTTACGTCTAACGGCGTGGTGAAGAAATCGTTCAATGCAGTGTGTTGCGAATGGGGAGGCTTAAGCATGATCGTCCCTTACTGAAAACAATTTTCTAGTAACTAGACATCACATTCATTCCCTTGAAGACAACTTATTTTTCGCTAGATTTTTCTGTGCGGCCAGACGAACGAATTGTGGTTAATTGCGACGATAGCCATTTCTTACTCTCTACCGGCGGCGTGTTACCGCATCTGACTAAATACGGCTTCCCGCTAGCGCTGCTCGTGGACGCCGCAAGATCAATGAATTGCTCGGTACTTTGCACTGCATCTTTGCCTTCGAGGTGTTCAAGCTTTCGAAGAAGATGCGTCTTCGCTTCCGCTGCGGAATACCACGAACCGTTGCGGTTGAACTCACAGCCGGATGTTTGCAGTGAGGACAGCAAAGCGTCGATTTCGGTTCGGACAGCAGGTGTGACTGGTGCCGCATTCGCCAATGCAACGAACAGCAAGAATATTGGCGTAAAAATTAGTGATCGCGTGATCATTCGTTCCAAGGCACGTAACATAAAAACTCCCAGTCAAAAATGTCAGTTATTTAGACCATAATATCGGATAACAGATTCTCTCCGACTTCCCCCGAAAACCAAAGCTTCTTGACCAAGTCCAAGTCTCTTTCCATTACGTTCATCGATGAACGGCATTGAATCTCGAATGCCGGCGTCATCATCCAAGCGGTAAAGTTGGATTGATGTAGTGAACTACCGCTACGTTACAAATAAATCCTTATACTCGCGCGGTTGAGACCGCAAATACTGCTTTGGCGCGGAGACTTGCGCGCCAAGTTTCGCCGCTGCATGCCAAGGCCATCGCGGATCGTATAGGACCGCACGCGCCATCGCGATGGCGTCTGCGTCGCCATTTGCGATAATGGCCTCCGCTTGTTCCGGCTCAGTAATCAAACCGACTGCGAAGGTGAGAATCCCCGCTTGCTCTTTAATTTGTCGAGCGAACGGCACTTGATAGCCGGGCTTGAGTGGTATGGATTGATTGGGTGATACTCCCCCGCTCGAAACATGGATCGCAGCACAGCCGTGGCTTTTCAACGCCTTTGAAAGCACGACGGCGTCATCAATGCCCCAACCATTTGGAACCCAATCCGTCGCGGAAATGCGCACCCAAACTGGCTTGTCTACGGGAAATTCGGCACGTACAGCATCGAAAACTTCCAGTGGAAAACGCATACGATTCTCAAGGCTGCCACCGTATTCGTCGATACGTTGATTCGCTAATGGCGATAAGAATTGATGCAGCAAATAACCATGCGCCATATGAATCTCAATGCCATCAAAACCTATTCGTGCGGCACGACGAGCCGCCTTTACGAAATCATCACGTACTTGATCAAGTCCAGCACGGTCCAATGCTAAAGGTGGATGCTCGCCATTCGCATGCGGCAGTGGCGACGGCGCTTGTGTCTGCCATCCGGTGGGCTCGTCGGGTCGAATTTGCGAGCCAGACTCCCATGGCACACGCGTTGACGCTTTACGGCCCGCGTGAGCAAGCTGTATAGCCAGCGGAATCGGTGAATACATTCTCACCGCCGACACAACGCGAGAAAGCGCTTCTTCGTTTTCGTCGGAATATAGACCCAAGTCTTGGGGCGAAATTCGGCCTTCAGGCGACACGGCAGTTGCTTCAACGATCAGGAGCCCTGCGCCGGACAACGCAAGATGGCCGAGGTGAATCATGTGCCAATCGGTGGCCGAGCCTTCTTTGGCGGAATACTGGCACATCGGCGCAATGACGATACGATTAACCATGCGAAGATCACCCACTTGCAGTGGCTCGAAAAGACGACTCATGTTCCCCATTCCCCTGCTTAGGACATTTCTCAAATACACGCCAGCCAATGCTAACGGTTATTTACGCATCGCTTTTTCTGCGGCCGTCATGGAATTTATAAATGCCGGGCGAGAAAAAATCCGTTCCGCATATTCCAACAATGGACCAGCTTGTTTGGGCATTGCGATTTGATAGTGCGGGAGCCGCCATAGCAGCGGCGCCATCGCAACGTCCAACATCGAGAACTCATTTCCCAATAGGTACTTCTGCTTGTCAAACACAGGAGCAATTTGTGTTAAGTGCTCAGTAATAATCTGTCGAGCGCCTTCTTGCTGTTTGCTCGTACCGTGGTCCAAAATGTTTATGTGGCTAAACAATTCTTGCTCGACGCGGAATAAAAACAACCGAGCACGAGCACGGACAACTATATCGGTCGAGATCAATTGTGGATGTGGAAAGCGCTCTTCGATGTATTCGCTGATGATATTGGATTCGAATAACACTAAATCTCTATCTATTAATACCGGCACTTGGTCGTAGGGATTCATCGACGCCAGCACTTCCGGCTTTTTAAAGAGGTCAACATTGATGATCTGAACATCAGCCCCTTTTTCGCAAAAAACGATTCGGCAGCGTTGGCTGAAGGGACAGGTGGTACCCGAATATAGTTGCATCATAATTTATTACATTCCCAGTAGATCGCTGTCATGATTTCATGCCAGCGATATGTTTTTTGTGTGTTGGTAAAATTGACGCATTCTACGGCGGTCGTTGTATTTACTTTGACTAACGGTCCGTCATGTATATCAGTCTAAATGCCATTGGATTTAGAAGCCGTCGCCATTCTACTATCAGATAGCTGGATTTCTCGCTGATTGAACAGCTTTATTGCCCACTTGCCAATGCGAATTCCGGGTTTTTCGACCGTTCGGTATAAAAGCCAGCCAAAGAAATAGGCAAACGGAGCCGTCAGCAAAAAGCAGACGCCGAAGCGGGCAACCGCAGGTAGCTCGACATACCATGAATGGCGCGCAAGACTTCCAGAGACCGGCAGTAAAATCAAAAGGTGCACTAAATAAACGCTGTATGACGTATCGCCAAGAAAAGACGCCAGTGGACTGGAGAATAACCGGCGTATTCTTCCAACAACAACATCCAGCACAGGAACGCTAGGCAAGGTTCCATTACTCATCAAGTAAAACATTGCCACCACCATCAGGATGCGTCCGACAGACTCGAATGTCCGGTCCACGGTGCATATGGCAATGGCGATGATTACCGAGGCAAATAAACTTCCTCTCATGGATTTCTTCTGCCAACTTAAGGCAACCCACATGCCGATAAAAAACATATAAAGTTTCATCGGCAAAAATGAAGGCATTTCAAATTGCTGAAAAAAATCACCGAAGTATCGCGATGCGGCTACGCATAAAACAATTACCGCCAATCCTGCCCGAATTGCACCTACACGCGCGATGGCTAACATCAAAAACGGGAAGGTAAGATAAAACTGCATTTCCAGACCAATCGACCAATCGGGCAATGGCGTTCTAAAAGCAAATTGCGGAAATGCACCGAACGCAAAACTCGCATGCATCAAGAAATTTTCAGGGCTATGATCATAGTAGCGAGTTGCCGTCGTTGCTGTTGCGGGCCACAACTCTGCGATAGCGTGCCGGTAGTCGCCAATGTAAGGGCCAATGGCAAGCGCTGCAATCAAAAGCAAATAGTACAGCGGCGCGATACGAAAGAAGCGCCTTGCCCAAAATGTTGCCCATGTCGAAGGGCTTGCCCACGGTTCAACATCACGCCGCTTTGCATAATGGTATGTCATCAAGAACCCGGACAGCATCATAAAGAGGTCTACCGCTAGCGCGCCCCAAGAAAGCACCGGAATCGAGCGCATGCCACTTAATATTTGTACGTGAGATATGACGACCCAAAGTGCCGCTATGCCTCGGAGGCCATCGAGCCACGGCACATGGCCTTGGTCAAAGGCGATGCTACTACCGCCTGTAGGTTGAATAAACTTCATCGTAAACTCACATTGTCGTTACTTAGGGAGATGAGTGAATCGGGTTTCTTACGGATCGGCATGCTAAGGCGTTAATCAGCGTTAATAGGATTTACGCAAACCGCCCCAGCTGCGTTACGTCTACTTGCCGCACTAGTTGCACTGCCTGCGCCACCGCGCCTTGCTGGGACGATTTTGCGTACGCCCTGGTTAAGAATTATCGCCCGATGTTTTTACCACGGCATCATGAAAATAAATAGCCTTGCGCGTAGCGTCGTTTTAGCCAAGAAGAATTTGCTGTTCACCGCTTGTTAAACAGCGCAATCCCAGTAATCAGAACTTTGGCTGCCCCGATTAATCCGCTTAGAGGTACCCACGCCACAACGCGACGCTAATATTATCAACAGGCCAATCTTAAATACTAGAAATTTATGAAACGAAAACTCAAAATAATCATCTCATTTTGGGAAGAGTCGAAAGATGCGCCGCCGCTGAGCCCTTACCGATTGGGTTGGTATTCGAAACAATTTGGAAGACCTGTCTAAAATCTCACTTGATGTACTCCTAAGCCGGGGCCGGCTCGATCTACCTGCATGCTTGCGAATTGCAAACGATCTCGCTGGTGCGTTAGACCAATTTCACGTTGCGCGTACAACCTACAGCAAAGTACAACCAGCGAATATCCTGATTAAATTAAAGAAAGGTCGAGTGCATTCGGCCAATCTTAAACCAATCGATTCATCGACTCATAACTCCTTACCGATAGCGCATTCTGCCGCTGATTGGGCTTACTGGTCTCCTGAACAAACAGGACGCATGAACCGCCCCATAGATTATCGAACAGACTTTTATTCTCTCGGCGTCACTTTATACCGCATGCTTACCGGCGCGCTTCCATTCGAAGCTGCCGATCCACTGGAATGGGTGCACTGTCATGTAGCTCGCCTGCCTTTCCCATTGCAGGAGGTAGCGCCGGATATTCCTCAAATGGTTTCCGAAATTGTCATGAAACTGCTGGCCAAGGTAGCGGAGGATCGCTACAAGAGCGCATCAGGTCTGCAGTTCGATTTGCGGAAGTGTTTGGATCAATGGGAACAGTTCGAACAAATCGATTATTTCCCACTCGGCGAGCATGACATTTCAGATTTTTTTCTGATCTCACAGAAGATATACGGTCGAAAAGAAGAAGCGGCAACGCTGCTTGAATTTTTTGATCGAATGACAACATCAGGAGAACCGCAGTTGGTGTTGGTAACCGGCGCTGCGGGCATTGGCAAATCGTCGCTGGTGGAAGAATTGCATCAATCCATCGTCGGTAAGCGAGGTTTTTTAGTTTCCGGCAAATTTGATCAATACAAACCGCCCATTCCTTACACAACCATTTCGCAAGCGTTTCGGGAATTAGCGCAGCAAATCTTATGCGAAAACGAAACACGCATTGCCGAATGGCGGCAACAGCTTTTGAAAGCATTAGGTAATAACGGGCAACTGATTATTGGTCTGATACCGCAAATCGAATTGATCATCGGCCCTCGGGTGTCGGTACCTGCGCTACCGCCATTGGAAGCGCAGCACCGATTCCAACGCGTCTTCCGCCAATTTTTAAGCGTAGTGGCCAACCACGAACATCCACTGGTGTTATTTCTCGATGACTTGCAGTGGGCTGACATGGCTACGTTGGGGCTCATAGAGCATGTGCTGACGTACCCAGACACTCGTTATCTGATGTTGGTAGGTTCGTATCGCGATCAGGAGTTATCAGCTGCGCACCCTTTAATTAAAGTGTTGGCAGCGATTCGTAAAATCCATACGCCACGAGAAATCCATTTGCGTCCGCTCTGTCGGCAAAACTTAAATGAACTGCTAGCCGACACATTGCATTGCCAGCAGGAAACTATAGTGCCCTTGGCCGAACTTATTCTGCGCAAGACCGAGGGCAATCCGTTTTTCGTTAACCAGCTTTTATGCACACTTCATCGAGACGACTTAATTACTTTTGACCTGCAACGCAGGGAGTGGCATTGGGACTTGAATCGAATCGAGGAGGCGAACGTCACTGAAAATGTCGTCGAGTTGATGGCCGATCAAATAAACCGCTTGCCAATCGAAACGCAAGAGCCGCTCAAATTGGCCGCCTGTTTGGGCAGCAGATTTTATCTAGAGAATTTGGCCTTAATTGCGGCAACCACGTCGGAACAAATCCTTGAACGATTACAGCCGGCTTTCGATAAAGGATTATTGCTTCTTCACAAGATAGCGGGCGCCCCTCCCGAACCAATCGGTAAGATGGGCTGTAAATGGTTGCATGATCGCGTGCAGCAAGCAGCGTATTCCTTGATTCCGACAGAAGCGGTGCCGCCTCTCCATCTTCGTATCGGTCGAACCTTGCTTAACGCAGTTCCCGCCGACGAGCTACCCAAACATCTCTTCCGTATTGTTAATCATTTTAATGCCGGCATTGCCTTAATCAACGATGAGGCGGAAAAAATTCGGGTGGCCAAACTTAATCTCGCCGCGGGACGCAAAGCGAGGGAGTCTGTCGCTTACGCATCTGCGCTTAATTACTTCACTGCCGGCATCGAACTGATCGGACCGATATGGGAGCGCCAATACGAGATCGCATTCCCGTTACGTTTAGAACGCGCGGCGTGCGAACTATTACATGGCGATCCGGAAGCGGCCATCCAGCAAACAACCGATTTGCTAGCCAAAGCTCGGGGCAACCTAGATAAAACTGCGGTCTATCAGCTCAGACAACGGGGTCATTTAGTTAAAGGAGAAACAGCTGCAGCGGAAGAGGACGGCATAAAAAATCTGGCTGTTTACGGCATCGAGTTGCCAGCAAATCCTACGAATGAAGACATTACCGCCATGTGCAATCACATTCGGCGTCTCCTGGGCAATCGGCCAATCGATGCAATTAAAGATTTGGCATCAACGGATGATCCGGAACAAGAAGCTATCATGAGTCTCCTGCCGGTGAGCGTTTATATCCATCCCAACCTAGGTTGCCTACATGTCGTTAGGATGGTGGCGTTATCCATTGAGCACGGCAATAACGATCAGTCGGTTATGTGGTACGGCATATATGCGGCAAGAGTGCTGCTGACTGGTTTTAGCGATTATTTGGAAGCCCGCCGCTACGCCGAAGTAGCCTACGCTTTAATGGAGAAACGAGGCGTTTTGGCGCATAAGGCAACCGCAGGCTATCACCGCGCAATGACGGCTTTTTGGACGGAACAAATTGACCACGTGGTCGACTATTCCCTTGCTTCTTTCGAGGCTGCTATTGAAATAGGAGATCTCGTCGTTGGCGGCTACTGCGGCAGTTGCCTGATCTTCAGTAAGCTTGTTCGCGGCGATCCTCTTGCCGAGATCAATAAGGAAGCCGAGCATTTCTTAAAGTACAGCCAGGACGCTTGCCTACGTGACTGGCTCGACATTGCTACCTTTATCCGCCAATTCATCAGGAATTTGCAGGGTCTAACACTACACCGGGACACATTTAGCGACGAAAAATTCGATCAGGACAGTTTCGAAAGCAACCAGCTCAACAACCGCTGGGGACGTTTAATTTCACTTTATTGGTTTTGCAAACTACGCGCTTCTTATCTATTCGGAAATTATGGCGAGGCGAAAATTGCTGCCGACAATGGAAGGTTGCATGCCGCTTCAAGCGGCGCTCACATTGAAAGCCGTGACAATCTTGTTTATCACGCGTTGACGCTCGCTGCGTTATTCGATCAAGGTACGGTCGAACAACAATCCGAATGGCTGAGTATATTAAAGACGCATCAGAAAACATTTCTCCTCTGGTCAGAAATAAATCCTAACGCCTTCCACCATATCAATGCGCTGGTGTGCGCTGAAATCGCCCGTATCGGCGGTCAAGAAACCGAGGCTGGAAGACTGTACGAAGAAAGCCTCCAGTGGGCGCGCACCGGACGGTTTATTCAAGACGAAGCGTTAGCCTTCGAGCGAGCATCCGAGTTTTATCGAACACGTGGTTTCCACGCATTTGCCGATTTGTACATTCGCGAGGCCTGCGCTTGTTACGCTCGTTGGGGCGCTGAAGGGAAAGTCAAACAACTACGGGCAAAGTATCCGCAATTGAATGTTTCGTTATCGACTAGGCCAGCAAAACATGAGAGCGATGTCGGCGAACGATTGGATTTTCTATCTCTCGTTAAATCTTCCCAGGCCATTTCTAGCGAAATCATTCCCGCTCGCTTGTTGGATCGATTAATGCGCACGGTGATCGAAAGCGCCGGTGCGCAAAAAGCTTACTTGATTCTCGTGCAAAAGGACGGCTTGTGGCTAGCAGCAGAAGCTTACGTGCAGCAAGGCGGGTTGAATATAAGTTTCGACGAAAAGAAAATAGATTCTTTCAATCCATCATGGCCCTGTTCCCTCTTTAACTATGTGCATCGCAGTCAAGAAAAAGTGATATTGGCGGATGAGGGCGAGCCTAATCCATTTTTCAGCCATGAGCATTTATCGCCTCCTTATCCTAAATCAGTTCTGTGCATGCCCATTCTGCGTCAAGCTGAATTGATAGGGCTACTTTATCTCGAGAATAATCTTGTTACAGATGCCTTCACCGCCGAACGGCTGACCGTATTGGAGTTGCTTGTTTGCCAAGCGGCCATCTCACTGCGCACGGCTCAACTCTATGCCGATTTAAGGCAGGAGAACATGGAACGCAAACGAGCCGAAGGAGCGCTGCGGGAACAGGAAGCCCGCCTTCATCGCTTAATCGACTCCAATATAATTGGCGTGTTTTTTTGGAGTACTAGCGGCGATATTATCGATGCGAATGATGCATTTCTTGAGATGGTTGGCTATACAAGGCAAGACTTGATAGCAGGCAAGATTCGCTGGGCAGATATGACGCCGCCGGAATATCTCGCCGCGGACGTGAAAGCGATGAGTGAGGCACGCAGCGACGGAAAATGCGCCCCTTATGAAAAGGTATTTATCCATCGAGACGGCAGATGGACGCCAGTGCTAATCGGCTCAGCTTTGTTCGAAGATTCGCAAGAACAAGGTATCGGTTTCGTCGTCGATTTAACTGAACGCAAACAAGCGGAAGAGAAAATTCGCTACGTCGCCCAGCATGACGCGCTAACTGGATTACCCAATCGCGTGTTGTTTCAGGACCGCGTCGGTCAAGCCATCGCTCATGCACATCGTAATGGTACGCAAGTTGCGATGCTGTTCATTGATTTGGATGGTTTCAAAGATATCAATGACTCGCTGGGCCATCAAATAGGTGACCGCCTACTGCGACTAGCGGCGGAGAAGTTGCAGCATGTCATGCGTGAAGATGATACCGTGGCGCGGCTCGGCGGCGATGAGTTCGTCATTATTTTTCCCATCGTTTCTGATCGTAGCGAGGCAGCACGGGTTGCGCAAAAAGTATTAGAAGCTTTGCGCCATCCATTCATTCTCGATAGGCATGAATTACATGTAACCGGTAGTATCGGCATTAGCCTTTATCCAACTGATGGCCGAGACTCGGAAGCGCTGATGCGAGCAGCAGATACCGCCATGTACCATGCCAAAGCAAAAGGCCGCGACAGTTACCAGTTCTTTACTTCGGGTTTGAATAAAGCAGCGCAACGTCGTCTTACCTTGGCGAACCAATTGCATCAAGCCTTGCAACGCGAAGAACTCACCTTGCATTACCAACCGCAGGTAAAGCTAGAGAGCGGCGAGATATTTGGTGCCGAAGCGTTAATCCGCTGGCGCCAGCCCGATATTGGTTTTATCCCACCGGCGGAGTTCATTAAAGTCGCCGAAGAAACAGGGCTTATCGTATCGGTGGGAGAATGGGTACTACGTCAGGCATGCAAGCAACTTAAGTGCTGGCGGGACGCCGGCTATTTGGATTTGGTGATTTCCGTCAATCTTTCGCCGTATCAATTGCAACGCCCTGGATTTACCGAATTGACGAGAAATATTCTGCGCGATACGGGAGTGCCGGCTGCATCCCTGGAAATGGAAATCACTGAAGGCGTTTTGATGCTGCAAAATGTAGATAACCTAGCGGCGTTGCAACAGCTCACTGGCATGGGAATACATTTGTCGATAGATGACTTCGGCACTGGCTATTCCAGTCTCACCTATTTGCAGCGTTTTCCCATTCGGGCGCTGAAAATCGATCAGTCATTTGTAAATGGGATTGGCCACGACGTTAACGACACAGCGATTGTCACCGCCATCATTGCGATGGCTCACAGCTTGAACCTCAAAGTCGTCGCCGAAGGCGTAGAAAGTGCCGAACAAGCTGCGTTTCTCAAAACACGCGGCTGCTTGTTAGCGCAAGGTTTCCACTTCAGCCCTGCAATCCAGGCGGATAGTTTTTTGGAACTACTTAGAACACCACGAGAAATAGTTTTGTAAGGGCTTGTAACTAGTACTTCTGATTAATCCGCTAGGTAATCCTATTCCAACTCGTCTACGCAAAATAAAATTCCCGCATTTGCAAGACGAAGAACACGGAGGATTGAGCCATTAATTTTGCATAAACTCACTCATATAAGCATCACTCTGAGGATCTATTTCTAAGAATCGCATTCCTACTTTAAAGTCGCCAGCCTTACGGTATGAACAAAAGACCACCTCGGCTATCAGAGATATCGTTCGCGCACTTCCATGCACCATAATCTCGAACGTTATACGGTGTGGACTTCCTACCGCCAATTTATTTGGTATGTAAATACACATTCCGGTGAGAGATAAATCAGTGGCCTTCGCCTCTACTGCTCCGGATTGTTTAGGCCCTACAAATACACGGCCATGTAATGGCTTTCTTGAGGAAGATCTTTTTTCTCGTCCTGATGTCATATTTAATGGCCGTTGTCGAAGAGTTTGTTTTTGATGCGCGACTATTCTATAAAAATTATTGTTGCAGAGAATGACATGCCTTACAAATTTAATGAAAGCCACCTATTTATTAAGGAGATATCAAATGAAAAATACGCTTTTCCTGACTCTTGCAATAGCCGTGGTCAGTCTTGGTCAAGGCGGGCTCGCTATTGCACAGGAAGCGTCCCCGATAGGTGCCTGGAAAACAATCGACGACAAGACTGGGAAGACAAAGTCTGTTGTTCAAATCACTGAAGAAAACGGGGAGTTGCAAGGCAAAGTTGAAAAGGTTTTTTCACCGCCAGCAGAGAGTGAGAATCCTATCTGCAATAAATGCGAAGGCGAACGCAAGGATAAGCCAGTGGTGGGCATGGTTATCATGTGGGGCCTTAAAAAGGATGGGCAGGAATACACGGGCGGGCATATCGTAGATCCGGCGGAAGGCAAAACCTATAAATGCAAGCTTAAGCTATCCGACGATGGTAAACAGTTAGAATTGCGCGGCTTCATTGGCATCTCATTGCTTGGCCGTACGCAGACCTGGGTTCGCGAATAATGCGAATTTCAGTGTTTATTGCGTTTTCGATAAACGGCTAACGACGTGAACCGCCCGTGTCCTTGGATTTGCCCTTTAAAACACTTTGCCCCGGCGCCTTCGGTTTCAATTTTCTAATATCTGCTTCGGAAGATATAGAAAAAGATTTTGGCACCGTTCCACGTTCCAACCTTTCGCCGACTGCTCGAGCGAGGTCTTCAATGTTGTGGCCACTGCCTTCTATTCGTTGTAAGGGTATTCGCCGTACCCGTGCGTTATCTGGATCGTTTACGTATAACGCACCCGTATTAGGCGTTGTGTCTATGCCGAGTATGTTACGACCATCCACATGCCATTTCTCGGATACCACGAAATCGCAAATAAAAGGCCCTTGTTTTTCTTTGATTTGCTCAATAAGGCTAGAAGGGACATTTTTTAATGCTTCCTCTGAAGAAAGCGAAATAGAACCGGGTACGTTTATTCTTCTGTTTACGTTTGCAACATAATGTTCGAGTACCTCTGGATCATATCCATTGTCCATTAATCGTTTGAGCGGTATGCGACCCGCCAGATCCTTAGTCTCCATGATATATAGTGCGCCGATGCCGGGCGTTTTATCGAGCGCTAATACTCTGTTCACCGGAAAGGAAATTTCTTCTGATGGCGCCATTAGACAGGACACATTATTGGATTGATCTCTAGGAAGCTGATGCACAATATGTAAAGGTATGTCGGCAAGCGCTATTTTTCTTGCGGTAATTTCTCGTGTTGAAGCGATATCGTCGGCATAAGGCGTTTTTTCTGCAAGCGCTGTACGTAATGCATCCATGTTCCAGCCGCTATCAATTAAGCGACTTAAAGGAACTTTTAGTGCTCTATCTTTATGCGCTTGAGGGTCCTTTATGTATAACGCATCCGAACTCAATCCATATATTTTAGGTTTATCTATTGAGTGCACAATACGTAATCCTACAGGGGGGCAAGTGCCACAATTTAGAGAGCCATTATTACGCCGAGGAAGCTGGTCTAAAATATGTTTGGGAATGCCTCCTTCCTTGATCGCCTCCGGTTCAACGTGCTCTTCACTCTCTGGTAAAGCCTCAGCTTCTGGGGAAGGATTGATTTGGATTGTTTTGCTGGTGGATGCTTTAGGCGCAGCATCGAATTTTTGGCCGCGAAGATCTGCGCACATTGTGTCAAGCTCAGCGGCGGATCTTGGCATTGCCAATCGATGTTTAGATTGTTTAATTAATGTCTCTAAATGCAACGCTTCTTTAATATTAAGGTTTGCTAAATATAGAATGTCTCGTAAATATTTCGTTTCTTCATTGGTCGCGTGATATCGCACTTCTGTTTCAGAGACTTTCACTGGCTTAGCCGGTTGTGCAATCTCATCAAGAATCTGTAGTTGCTTTGTAATAGCGGCTCGTAGCTGCATAGGATGATGCGAATGAAGATCTTTCCGGATTTGTTTTTTGGCTTGATCAACTTCTTTGTCTGGCACTGATTTTGGTTTTAAATGATTCGTTAATTTACGAAGACATTCTAGATTCGCATGAATGGAAATTTGCTCAGCAGGACGTCCTTGTCCTTCTTGAGAAACAAAATTTAAAGCACTACGCCATTTTGTAAAACGATCAACTGCTTTTAATAATTTCTCTATCGTTTCTTCGTGTTTCTGGCTTGCAATCTTGTCTTCAGAAGAAAATTCAATTTTTACATTCGCCCCCTTAATGGCTCGTGAATTTAGAAAATCATTGTGCACTTTTATTGTTCGAGATTGTTCCTCTAAATAAGGGCTAAGAGCCGAAGTCGCTAGTAAAAACGAATTTTTATAAATTTCTACAATAGCTAGTTGAACTTCTATAAAAGCTGTTTTTAATGCAGGTATAACGTAGTGTAGATCTTGCGCAGTTTCTGTCGGGGCAGAAATTCCAGATAAGTATGACGCCACTTGATTTTCAAATTTTTCTAATGTGTCGATCCATTGTTGTTGCTGCTCTACACTTATTGGCTGCGAACCTTTCCGCGCCAGCGATTGAGTAATTTCATGAAACAGTCTGACTGGTTTTTGCGCTACCTCTGAGAGTGCTCTTTTTTGCCTGATACCAGCAATGAAACCTTGCTCGACTGGAACATTTATTAGGAGTGTGTTTAAGTTTTCAAACAGCTCCAAAAACCGCATGGCGCAAAATAGTTGTGTCGCGGAGGGATTCGATGAGTCGACATCCCATATACTCTGTCGACTATGCAGTATTTCGGTAGGCTGGAAAAATATTGTTTGTTGAAGGAGAGTTTCTATTGCTTCAATGATTTCATCGGAAACATTTCCTGCTTCCAATAATTCATTTGTCTTCTCTAATAAAAAAATATGTCGTTTTGACGAATTAATAGAACGAGAAAATTCCAGATCTTCCAAATTTTCTGAAGCAGCGCCTATTTGTTGTAAATTAACAGAATAGATGCCTAATCTTTGACCAATTTCTCTTTTTAATCGTTCTCGTGGTTCCAATTCTTCATCAGGAGTCGACGTACCTGCAACATAAATGAGCTCCTGGCTTAATTCTTTTATTTGGTCTGATATCGCTTCGTTATCGATGAAATAGTCTGTTATCTCGGCCAGTAATTTCCTGGCGTTTTTCACTGGCTCTCGCCTCTTAGCAATAAGATCGTTAATATCGATATCCAAACGCCGCGCACGTTCTGCTAGGTCGTTTACTCTTCCCTCGATTAAGTAATAGCTTGTTTTTCTCTGTTCTTCTTCGATTGATTCGCGGACTAAATCTGCCTCTTTCCGTTTTTCGGCGCAAGCCTTTTCTGGTTTTTCCAATTGACTGAGTAGTTCTTGAATTTTTTCTTTAGCGGCATCTAAACTTGGCGTCGTTTCTTCACGGTTGACAAGATTTGAAAGAGTGGCAGCCAATTCCCTGATTGGCGTGTAAGACGCGGCAATTCCCTCAAGCTCAGTTAACACGCTTTCTATCTTCTGATGCGCATTTTCCAAATCGCTATCGAGATTCATACGCGCCCCTATTTGTCATTACGACTTTTAATTGCAACCGATCTGTCGGTTATCTGAACCGACAGGAAATTGCAGCGTAAATGAAAAAACAAAGCCTGAGTGTGATATTTCTCACCTGCTCACAGTAGCTCTCCCAGCTTATCGCGTTCACGCACCACCGCCCGCGGTCTATGCAGCATCGACAACCTTTGATCGCAGCATTCTGCGCTGCAGATCTAATATGTTAGGCATTTATGCAAGACTCAACAGGCTTACGCAAAACTGCCCCAGCAAGGAGAAGCCACACCGTCACGGCAGTTTTACGTAAGTTCTATTTATCTATTTTCCCTCTTTGAACAACTCATCCAGCTTTTTCTCGTAGGCGTGATAATCGAGAAAATCATAAAGTTCTGCTCGCGTTTGCATTGTCGACACCACACTCGCCTGCCCACCTTCTTGCCGAATGGTGCGATAAACATTTAAAGCCGCAGCATTCATTGCTCGAAAGGCTGAGAGAGGATAGAGAACCAACGAAACATTCGCGCTGGCCAATTCCTCAATTGTAAAAAGTGGCGTTGCGCCGAATTCAGTAATATTCGCAAGCACCGGCACTTTTACCGCATCAACGAATTGTCGGTACATTTCAAGTTGAGTCATCGCTTCGGGAAAAATCATATCGGCGCCGGCTTCGACGTAGGCACAAGCGCGATCAATTGCGGACTGTAATCCTTCAACTGCAAGTGCATCGGTGCGAGCCATGATCACAAAGGTTTCATCGGTCCGTGCATCAGCCGCAGCTTTGATTCGATCAACCATTTCACCTTGAGAAACGATTGCTTTACCTGGTCGATGACCGCAACGCTTCGCTTGTACTTGATCTTCAATATGGCATGCCGCAGCGCCGAATTTGATGAGTGATTTGATCGTGCGAGCAATATTGAATGCACCACCAAACCCTGTATCGATATCGACGAGCAATGGCGTATCAACGGTATCGGTAATGCGACGAATGTCAGTAAGCACATCATCGAGTGAGGTGATGCCCAAATCCGGCAATCCAAGCGACCCCGCCGCAACGCCCCCGCCGGATAAATAGATTGCTTTATAGCCTACGGCTGTTGCCATACGTGCATGGTAGGCATTGATCGTTCCGATGACTTGCAATGGTTTTTCAGAATCCACGGCGTCGCGAAATCGAGTGCCTGTGGTGAGTGATAATGATTGCTCAGACATTGCGTTATTTTCCTTCTGTAAGTAGATATCAATAACAGGCTCGAGTCAGAAGTACGTCAAGGTTAAAAGAAAAGTTTAACTGCGCGATGAATATCTAGTGAGGAGTTTTGAGACAACGTATGGAAAACTGAGCGTAGGGTGGAATCGAAGGAGCCTAGCGACGCATTCCACCAGTAACAATGCGCTAAGCGCAACGCAACCGCTGTAGATTTGGTTCGCTTCGCGGCCGACGCTGGTGGAATGCGTCGCTAGGCTCCTTCGATTCCACCCTACCCTTGTTAACCAGTGGCCGCTTCAATAAATTTTCGCATACAACACCATTCTCAAACTTAATCTCAGCATAGCTGAAATCAGTCGCATCCAGCACTCACGTTATATTTAGTTATTTTCTGGTATTGATTTTTATATACCCTGTATTATTCTAACAACCACTCGCCAATCACGACCTTCATAAGGAAAATTCCTCGCTTCCTATATAGCTCACTGTTGCCATGGCTGTCGTCTGTGGCGTCTGCTCATGCATTCCCTTGCCAAAAATTCATATATCGGTTGGCAAAAATATTCACGTAGTTCATTAGCAATTCATATCCGTTCTTCAAACTTTTGGGAGCGCTGTTCTAGATGATCAAAATCAATGTGAATAACAAGCAGCACCAAGTAGACGTAGCTGGCGATACACCTTTACTTTGGGTGCTTCGAGACAGCCTGCATCTAACCGGCACCAAATATGGCTGCGGCAAAGCGTTATGCGGAGCTTGCA
The DNA here is from genome assembly GCA_040388195.1 of Pseudomonadota bacterium. Taxonomy (GTDB): domain Bacteria; phylum Pseudomonadota; class Gammaproteobacteria; order Burkholderiales; family DATLHW01; genus DATLHW01. The sequence goes on along the minus strand of JAZKCF010000094.1, from coordinate 4,503 downwards.
CAGTACATATGGATGGTGCGCCAGTACGATCCTGCTCCGTACCCGTTTCCGCCGCAGCGGGCCGAAAGATAACGACTATTGAATCCGTGGATACGAACCATATCGGCAAAGTAGTGCAAGCCTCTTGGCGTAAGTTGGATGTGGTGCAATGCGGCTACTGCCAATCTGGACAGATCATGAGTGCAGTCGCCCTACTCCGCACCAACAAGAAACCAACCGATGCCGACATTGATACCGCTATGTCCGGCAATGTGTGTCGCTGCGCGACTTATATCCGCATACGCGCGGCAATCCATGACGCAGCTAAAGCACTGGCATAGGGGAAAATGATCATGTCGGAATTCATCATCGAAAATCTTAGCCGCCGTCGTTTTATACAAGCTAGCGCGGGACTTACACTCGGTTTCTCGTTACCGCTACTGGCCGCTACCGCCAAGACAGGGAAAGCAGGAACGACTGCTGCCCAAGCGCATTTTGAACCTAACGCTTTTTTACGCATCGGCACCGACAACACCGTGACGATAATCTCTAAACATTTAGAGATGGGACAAGGAACCTACACCGGTCTCGCGACAATTCTGGCAGAGGAGCTGGACGCCGATTGGAATACAGTTCGCGTTGAGGGCGCGCCGGCCGACGCTACACGCTATAACAATCTTGCCTGGGGACCAGCGCAAGGAACCGGTGGCAGCAGCGCTATGGCGAATTCATGGGAACAGCTTCGTAAGGCTGGCGCGACCGGTCGTGCCATGTTGATAAATGCCGCAGCAAGCCAATGGAAAGTGGCATCCAATGAAATCGTCGTGAAAGAAGGCGTAGTAAGTCATGCGCCTTCGAAACGCACGGCCACATTCGGCGAACTGGCAGACCATGCAGCCAAAGAAACGGTTCCGACGGAAGTTTCGTTGAAAAACCCAAGCGATTTTCGTCTTATCGGAAAAAAAGCGGCGCGCAAAGACAGCGTTGATAAAACTAACGGTACAGCTCGCTTTACACAGGACGTGCAATTGCCTGGCATGCTGGTCGCTGTTGTCGCACACCCGCCTCGCTTTGGGGCCACGGTAAAGTCCTTCGATGCCACTAAAGCAAAAGCTATTAAAGGCGTCGTCAATGTTGTGCAAATTCCCAATGGCGTTGCTGTGCTCGCAAAAGACACATGGAGTGCAAAGAAAGGAAGAGATGCACTTTCCGTGACATGGGATGAAAGCGCCGCATTCAAATTAGGCAGCGCCGATATCTTGGCAAAATATAAAGAACTCGCGAAAACACCAGGCCTAGTTGCGCGCCAAGACGGCGACGTGGACCAAGCGTTCGCCAAAGCCGCTAAAGTGATTAAAGCGAGTTACGATTTTCCTTATCTCGCCCATGCCGCAATGGAACCGATGAATTGCGTTATCCATCTAACTAGCGAAGGTTGCGAAGTTTGGAACGGCGAACAACTACATACGCTTGATCAGCACGCGCTAGCCAAGTTTCTGAACATTAAACCGGAACAGGTCAACATACATATGCTCTATGCGGGCGGTAGCTTTGGCCGGCGAGGATGTAAGGATTCGGACTACGTATTGGAAGCCGCGCAGATTGTGAAAGCAATTGACGGCAAGGCACCGGTGAAATTGGTTTGGCTGCGTGAAGACGACATGCAAGCTGGCTACTATCGCCCTCTCTTTCACCATACGCTAGAAGCCGCTTTAGATAGCACTGGTGCAATTACCGGTTGGCGACATCGCTTAGTCGGGCAATCGATTCTCATCGGCTCGCCATTTGAGAGCATGATGGTTAAGGATGGCATCGATACGGTATCGGTCGAAGGCGCGCGGAATTTGCCTTATGCCATTCCGAATATGAAAGTAGATTTGCATACGCCGAAAGACATTAATGTGCCCGTGCTCTGGTGGCGTTCAGTGGGCTCATCTCATACAGCCTATTCCACGGAAACGTTTATCGATGAAGTGGCGGCGGCGGCAGGTAAAGATCCTGTGGCATTCCGTTTGGAACTGCTTACTGCACATCCTCGCCATGCCGGTGTGCTGAAGCTTGCTGCGGACAAGGCAGAATGGAACAAGCCACTGAAGCCCGGCAAAGAAGGTGAACGTCGTGGGCGCGGTATCGCGGTTCACGAATCGTTCAGTTCGTATGTTGCACAAGTGGCCGAGGTGACCGTAAAACCGGATGGTAAGGTGGTTGTGAACCGCGTGGTTTGCGCCGTCGATTGCGGCATCGCGATCAATCCAGACAATATCCGCGCGCAAGTGGAAGGCGGCGTGGGTTTCGCGCTTTCGGCTGCATTGCATGGAGAGATTACACTGAAAGAGGGCCGCGTCGAACAAACCAATTTCGAAAGCTATCCTCCTCTACGCATCCATGAAATGCCGATAGTCGAAGTGCATATCGTTCCATCGTCGCAGCCGCCTACTGGCATTGGCGAGCCCGGTGTACCACCGGTGGCACCGGCAGTCGCCAATGCCATTGCAGCGGCGACCGGCAAGCGTGCTCATCAATTGCCTTTTAATCGCGCTTAATCGGCGACTTGAAATGGATAATCAAGATACCCAAGTCTTACAAGCAGCCCAACGTTGGGCTCAAGAGGGATATCGGTTCTCTCTGATTACTGTTGCAAAGACTTGGGGATCGGCACCGCGTCCTACCGGTGCTTGGATGGTGCTTCGAGAAGATGGTTTTGTGCAGGGGTCTGTCTCGGGCGGTTGTATCGAGGATGATTTGATCAACCGAATGAGAGCGGGAGAACTGCGTGGAAAGCAGCCCTTCGTGTTGCGTTATGGCGTCACACAAGACGAAGCACGTCGCTTCGGTTTGCCTTGCGGCGGCAGCCTCGAGTTGCTCGTTGAACCGGAGCCCGATCTCTTAGCGCTGCAACAATTAGCGATGCGTATAGGCAAGGGTCAACTGGTGCTTCGTCGCGTGCACCTTGGATCGGGAGAGGTCCATATTCTCGATGGCGATCGAAGCGATCGGCTCAGTTGGGACCAACACTGTTTAACTACGATACACGGGCCGGCTTGGCGATTGCTGATTATCGGCGCAGGCCAGATCTCTCACTATCTGGCGCAGATGGCGCCGGCATTGGAATATCAAGTATTTGTTTGCGATCCCCGTGTCGAATACACCGAAGAGTGGAATGTCCCAGGCGCTGTTATCGTCGAGGGCATGCCGGACGATGCGGTAACAAATGCGGCTATCGATGTTCACAGTGCCGTAGTTGCGTTAACCCACGACCCTAAACTAGATGATATGGCTTTATTGGAAGCGCTTAAATCTCCTGCATTCTACGTGGGTGCTTTAGGTTCTTACGCGAATAATGCGGAGCGTAAAAAACGGCTGTTGGAATATTTTGATCTTTCGGAGACCGAAGTAAATCGTCTTCATGGGCCGATTGGTTTACGCATCGGCAGTCGCACACCGCCCGAAATTGCCATATCGATTCTCGCTGAGATGACAGCGGTAAAAAACGGCGTTTTCAATTCGTCGGTTCTTGATAAGACAACACTTCCTCGGATAGTCGCCGGATCATAATATGCTTCCCATTGTTGGAGTATTACTCGCTGCGGGAAGCGGTAGCCGCTTTGGTTCCAATAAGCTATTGCATCCGTTGAAAGATGGAACGCCCATGGCAGTCGCTGCTGCTCGTCGATTACGATCTGCTTGCGACATAACCATTGCCGTCGTGCGCCCAGACAACGATAGCTTGGAAGAACTACTTCGAAATGAAGGATTGCAAGTGGTGGTTTGCGATCAAGCTCAATTAGGTATGGGCCACAGCCTATCGGCAGGCGTCGGCGCAAGTTCAAACGCCGGCGGTTGGATTGTGGCATTGGCCGATATGCCCTTTATTGATTCCACTACATATCAGCGTGTCGTAGCAAGCTTACGCGCGGGTGCAAGTGTTGCAAGGCCGAAAACCGGTGGACGCAAAGGTCACCCCGTCGGGTTTGCCGCACATTGGTTCGATCAATTGAGCACGCTGAGCGGTGATACCGGCGCCCGCTCTTTGCTTGCAAATTCGAATGAAGAAGTTTTTCATTGCACGGTTGATGATCCCGGCATATTTCGTGACATCGACACCACGGATGATTTGTAATTCGGCTTACATATAGATAAAACCTATTGCGCCCTTGTACGAGAGCCGTCGTAATATTTTCGAAAAACTTAACGATGCAGTATTTCGAAATAAAATACACCGCATACCGCATTTACGCCATGCCGCTTCTGGCATGCCATCTCAGCATACGGCCGCTTTATATTGACGTCTCATAAAGCCAAACTGAAGTAATAAATGAGCCCCCAAACACCGGAACTCATTCAACCTACTTTAATTGGCATAGAAGTCGAGCTTCAGCCACTTCGACTCGAACACAAGATGGTGTTATTGGAAGCCGCTGCCGACGGCGAATTATGGAATTTAAAAGTGACTATCGTTCCTAGCCCTGAAACTCGATTCCGTAGTTTTTTCTGTTTGACAACCTTGCGAATGGCAGAACGGGG
>JAZKCF010000093.1:0-4673 GCA_040388195.1 Pseudomonadota bacterium | reverse complement strand
TAATTCCTCTCGCAAAAACCATAATTCACCGCGCTCGTCAATGCGTAAGTCCTACAATAATATTCCTTCTCCGATTGTCACAATTGCCGTACCAAGCCTGAACCAGGGACGCTTTCTAGAAGCAGCATTGACATCCATATTCGCCCAAGACGTGCCAGTTGAAGTATTCGTCGCCGATGGTGGATCAAGCGACTGTACCCTTGACGTACTTAGTCGCTTTCAGGATCGACTTGCAGGATGGCGTAGTTATCCCGATAACGGGCAGTCAGCAGCAATCAATGAATGCATTGAACGAGGAACCGCACCTTATGTCGCTTGGCTGAACAGCGATGACTTGTATCTTCCGGGTGGCCTACGCGCTCTTATTTCAACGCTGACGGCTTCTCCTACTAGCTCTGCGGCCTATGGACAAGCGTGGAATATCGATAGCGATGGGAGGAGAACTGGTCGCGTATGGACTGAACGTTTCAACGAACGTCGTTTGGCACAGCGATGCATCATTTCCCAACCAGCCAGTTTGGTACGTCGCGAAATCTGGAATGCGCTGGGAGGGCTAGATGAGCGTCTGCAACTGGCCTTTGACTACGATTTATGGTGGCGCATTTTTCGCCGCTTCGGACCTTTGAAATTTGTAAAGCAGCCTCTCGCCTGCAACCGCAATCACGCGAACACAAAAACCAGGCGTTACCGAAAGCTCCATTACCAGGAAGCTATCGCTATCGTTCGTCGTCATCATGGCAGCGTCCCCAGCAAATGGTGGCTAGCGTGGCCTTATGCAGTTTGGTTCCGAGGATTTATTAACAGTGTTAGAAACTGATCATTGCAACCAGCCACCCGCTAAATGACCATAAGAGTTTTACATTTTTATCGGACAGCATTTCCGGAGTCCATGGGGGGGACCGAACAGTTCATCCATCAACTTGCCACGAAAACCAGCGAACTGGGCGTACGCAATGAAGTCCTTTGCCTGACCAAAGATCGAAGCACCAACAGCATCAAGGTCGGCGACTACATGGTCCATCGCGCAAAACTTGACTTCGAGGTCGCGTCTACCGGCTTCTCAGTATCAGTCATTAATCGATTCGCCCAATTAGCTAAACATGCCGATATCATAAACAATCACTTTCCGTGGCCGTTCATGGATATTGTCCACTTTACCGCGCGCATCAAAACGCCTGTTGTCGTCACTTACCATTCCGACATCATTCGCCAGAGGCACCTGCTCAAACTCTACCGTCCGCTGCAACGATTATTTCTAAACAGTGTCGACCACATCATCGCCACATCAGAGAACTATCTCCAATCGAGCGACATTCTAAATCGTTACAAAGAAAAAGTTAGTGTTATCCCGATCGGGATTGACTCCTCAACTTACGCAGAACCCTCGTATGAACGCCGTCAATTTTGGCAGAAACAATTTGGAGAAAATTTCTTTCTCTTTGTAGGCGTCATCCGATACTACAAGGGCTTGCACATTCTGCTTGAAGCGGCTCGCACGACTGGTTACCCCGTAGTGATTATAGGAGCGGGACCGATCGAGAGGGAATTGAAGACGCAAAAAATAAAGATGGGTATTAACAACGTCCATTTTCTTGGCTACGTGAATGACGAAGACAAAATCGCTTTGCTGTCGCTGAGCCGTGCCTTGGTATTTCCCTCTCACCTTCGCTCCGAAGCTTTCGGTATCTCGCTTCTAGAAGGAGCCATGTATGGAAAACCGCTGATCTCGTGCGAGATTGGCACAGGGACAAGCTTCATCAACATTGCTGGCGAAACGGGTCTTGTAGTACCTCCTAGCGACGCCAAGGCCTTAGCGCAAGCGATGACATTCCTTTGGCAACAGCCGCAGCTCGCCGAGGAAATGGGTCGCCGGGCATACCAACGTTATTCCGAGCTGTTTACCGCGGAACGTATGGCCAATTCCTATATAGACCTTTACTCCAGGATACTGGACGGAAAACAAAAAGAATCAGTCTCCTGAAAAACTGCTCAACCCAATTCGCTTTTTCCTTTATGCTTCAATTTCGTGTCAATCCAGGTAGCCGGCTGATCGCTTGCTATCAAACCCGCAACCAGTAGAGGAATTTAGAGCGGATTTCGCCTAAATGTTGCGGTAATGTTGCAATAAGTGCTTGTGTAAAAGTTTTCCAGCAAGGCGCGTCGACGCAGACAGTACACAGTAAGTACGGCAAGGAAACGCAACGCCGCTGGAAGATTTTTACGCAGGCACTTAGTGTTCTGTTGTCGTAATTTGCCCTTGATACACTGTTGCCGGCCACTTTTGTAAAATTCGAAAGAGCTACCAAATATGAGTACTCACGCAGATAAAACTCAGAAAAATAAGAATCGGGCTGTTGCTGATAATTTACCTAAACAGCAAAGTGCGAGGGAATCAACTTTTCGAGTTACAGACAATGGTGAAGCTATTGCACAAAGAAAATTGCAGGATTTGATTAACAACAGTCCTCGTGTGCAGCAGTTGAAAGTCCATCAAGAAATTTTGAATAATAGCCCGCAAGTAAAACAGCTAAAACTTCAGCAAGCTATCCACGGTAGTTATGCAACCGAAGTGGCGCAACGAAGTGAAACGTCAGAAGGAAATACGCTGCAAAGCGAGCTTAAAACCGTTCAAAAAAAGAATAATAAGACGGGTCTTCCTGACAATTTAAAATCCGGAATTGAAAATCTGTCCGGCATTTCGATGAATGACGTAAAGGTGCATTACAACTCCGCCAAGCCTGCTCAATTACAGGCACATGCCTACGCCCAAGGAGCTAATATTCATTTAGCATCTGGCCAAGAAAAGCATTTGCCTCACGAAGCTTGGCATGTTGTGCAGCAAAAACAGGGACGGGTAAAGGCTACAACGCAACTGAAAAGTGGAGTGAATATTAATGATGATCGGGGACTAGAAAAAGAAGCTGATGTGATGGGGGAAAATGCCTTGCAGGCAGGTAGACCGGATATACAAGATTCATCAGTCCAACTTCAAAGAATGCACGCCCTCGATGCCCCTGCTCAACTATGCGCTTCAGTTTTTCAACTGGAAATCACCGATTCAGGAATAAAAGAACAAGTTCGGGCAGAGTTTAATGAAAGTGAAGCAAGCCCCGACGTCCTTAATAAACTTTTGGAAGATGCCTTTAAGGATACAAACACATTTGAAGAAGCGGTTCATCAAATAAAATATGCACTAAAAAAACATGATGAAGCAGCATCTAGCGCCCTATCCACGGAATCATCTGCGGTTGGTTCCTCGACACGCCCCGAGATAGATATCGATAGTATCAGACCGAAATTTCAGTCTTCTGTCCCGAAAACTACAGCGACCGAAGCTCAAGTTTTCGCTAAATGGCGCGGTTTGCAAGGCACGCAAGGATTCTATTCAGCCCTTCGGAAAAGTTTAAAAATAGCCCGCGATACCAAACACAAAAAGAAAGATGCCGAGGCCCAAAATTTAGACGAGTTAATAGACGGTTATCGTACTTACCCAGCTATTAAGACTCTTATCGACAATTATGTAAGAGTAAGAGCAGTAAAGGCAAAGGGCGCGTCCTCGGGTACTGGACTAGACGAGCTCTTTAAAACCTCTGAAACGATGAAATTCCTAGAACTATCCTATCGCCCTCAACACGGAAAATCTCCGACCGCTTTATTTAAAGGGCAAAAATTCGATTGGATAGATGCCCAGCAGCAATTGAGACTTTCAACGGAACTTATTGTCTGGGCTGGAGATCTTGTAGGCGAGATTTCGGGACATACGGGAACTTTTCATGAAGAGTATAGAAGTAAATGGATGACTGCAAAACAAGCCCTGATGCATCAAGTCAGAGATGCTGCAATTTCGGCAAGAAGTAATCCAGCTACGGCAATAGTAGAAGCAATTGCCACCCATTTGCGGGTTACTGTAAACGTTCAAGATTTTGAATCGAAAATCTATAAAGGCGCGCAGGCTAAACTAGCGTTGACTGCTGCCGGCCATAAAGTCGCCGAGGTTCACGCCAATCTTTCAGCTGAATTAGAACGGCACAGGGATATGCTTAAATCGTACTTGGCATTTTTCAGAGAACATGCGACAACACCTCGCGACTCCTCGCCCATGCGCGGCAGGCTAGGCGGCAATGTGTATCACGATGAATCTCCTATGCGATCCCGCCCCGGGGAAAACTCGGTGAAGGAAAATGTAGGCCAAGTTCCGGATAATCCTTTACCAAATTTAGCTGTGCAATCGCGGATGAATCACCGCTATTTGCCAGTACCAATTCCGGAGGAGCCAGGAAAGAAAAAAGCAGCAAGTGGTGTTGATGCCGGAGTGAAAAAACCCCGATTTCAAGCTCCTCTGCGACGCCGGCCGGGGAAGAGCGAGGAGACGGAAGATGTAGGCCAGGCTCCGGGCAATGGTGTGCGAAGTTTGGACACGCAATCGCGGATGAGTAACCGATATTCGTCAGCACAAAGTCCGGAGGCGGTAAGAAAGCGAAAAACGACAAGTAATGTCAATGTCGGAGAAAAAAAATCCAAAATCGATGGGGCAAGTTAGGTATTAGTGCTACTGCGCCACAAAATTCTTCAATGCATAGGTACCTACACAAATAAAGGAGAGTCCCTCTCCCGTAGGCCATGGGTATCTACACAAGTCGAGAATATGCTAATAGTGGTTAGCATGGCTTAAA
>JAZKCF010000092.1:0-31853 GCA_040388195.1 Pseudomonadota bacterium | reverse complement strand
GGGCCACTAAAATGGGCCTCGTTGCACTTGGACATTGAAACCGCCCAGGCTTTGTTTTGGCAAGACCATACTATTTGATTTAATCTAAACGGCACTTAAAATTTCAACGCTTTAAAATAACCTGTAAGTTCCAGATACCCTCTGCCTACAAATGCTCCATCCTGTGCTGCGGTCACCGCCCCTTCCCAATACACAGCACCTGTACTTGCTTGACTGTCCAACTCCTGATCATCCATCAACGGCTCCAAGTCAAGCGTCATTGCTCCCGCATGCACTCGCATGGCAACTGGATACCGAGTATTGGTATGCGGCGATACCCAATAACGTAGCGGTTCAAATCGCACCGCAGATGGCAGGTAACGTTCCAATTTCCCATAACGATCACGCCGCGTTCCCGCCGCCCAAACAATCGAACCGTCCTTACCTCGAATTTGGAATGCCATCAGAGCACCGCCATCGTCAAAATTGATACCAGTCCAATCCCAACCGGCGGCGCCTTCGGCCAAGTAAGCAGTCGACCATTCATGATCCAACCAAGCCGTGCCAGTTACCGGCTCTTGTTTTCCATTGCGGGTCACAGTCCCATTTACTTGCAAATGCGGTTCGCTGTAGTAGTAGCTTGCTTGTTCGAGCTTTGGGCCTTTTTGACTGAAGCCTTGATCGCCTTGCAGTAGCAGCGGTTGCGTAGGCGTGAATGAAAGTTGAAGTGCGAATTCATTGCTGCGAATTTGGGCACTGTATTTTTCGTTGGTTCGCTGGAAATGCCAGTCGTCGATCCATGCGTCGGTATCGTTTTCCTTGGTTCCCGCCAAATCGAAAGCAGCGCGGGCAATACGCTGATCGTGCAGCAAACGCCGGCGGGCGGGATCGGAGAGGGCGGCGTGTGCGAATACTAGTTGTTTGGGAGCGAACGTGCTGGGATTGTTGGCATCGATGTTCACGCGTGAGCGAAAGAACGTGACTTGAAAGCCTAATGGTTTTCCGTCTGCTGTTTTCAACCAGCCTGTGGCGTACCACCACTCGGTACGGTAATCCGGGTGCGCGCCAAAATCGCGAGGGAATTCCAGCGCGTGTCCAGGGATTACCATTGGATAGGCAGGAGGCGCTGCTTTCAAGGAGATATGGCTTAACAGCAAACACAGGGTTAATGCCGTAGAAAAAATTGCGCGCATTACCAATCCTCTCGTACCGCCATGACGGCTGATCGTGACATGGCTTGCCTACCGCTCAACACGGCGGTTACACCGGCAGCGACGAACAATGCCGCAGCGCTTATGGCAATCATTGCCCACGGTATGTGTAAATCCATCGTCCAATGGAAGGATTGTGGGTTGACTACATACACGAGAATCAAGCTGACTATCCAGCCCAGTCCCATACCAACAATCAGGCCTAGTAATGCCAGTGTTCCACCTTCTATGGCTAACATCATGCCGATCTGTCGGCGGGTCATGCCGATATGCCGGAGCATGCCAAATTCTCTTGCGCGAGCGAGCGCTTGTGCGCCGAAGCTTGCTGCTACACCAGTGAGGCCGATTAAGATGGCGACGGCTTCTAGTACATAAGTGATACCGAAGCTACGATCGAAAATTCGCAGGCTAACCGCGCGAATTTCGCCCGGTTCCGCGAATTCCAACCCTTCAACGCCAGAGAGTGTTGCACGCAAGGTGGCAATAATTTGTCCGCTAGAGAAGCCTGGTGAAAGCCAGAGCGCTGCGTCGCTAACCGTGGTGTCGCCGGTAACGCGGCGATAGTCTTCATCTCTTATCACAATGCTGCCATGTTGCCGCGCATAGTCGCGCCAGACTCCTCCTACGAGGCACGCGACATTGTTGCCACCTAGCGGCAGCTGAATTGTTTTGCCAACATTGAAGCCATATAAATCAACCATCGCTTCGGAAACCCAAATGGGAATTACGTTTTTCGGTATCGATACAGTGGAGCCCACCAAGGGCAAGCGCGCAGCGGGATTGCTGGCATCGATTTTTCTACTGAGCAGCGTGATTGGCGGATGCTGCGTATCTAAAGCCAATTGATTGGAACGCAGAAATTCGGCGCGAGCAACACCGGGTGTTGTAAGAATGCGCTCGACATCTTGTGACGCAAGAAATCCTGTATCACCGTTTCCTGCCGCGCGCACATACAAATCCGCCGGTAACATATGCGAGAGCCACTGATCGACGGAATCGCGGAAGCTCGCCACCATAATCGCCATCGCTACCATTAAACTGAAACTGGCGACGATGCCAGATATTGCTAACGACGCTCGTCCCGATGAGCCGGCTAGTTGCGCAAGCGCTAGCTGAATTACCGGTTGCCTTGGCATCGGCAAATGAGAAAAAAACAAATGCGCGATGATTGGTTGCAGGCTGATGCCGCCGATTAGCAATAACACGATCGCCATGTATCCGGGTAGCGGCAGCCCTGCAATCGGTCCCGCTTTAGAAAGAACTAGGCCTATGCTAATCATAAATAATCCCGGCCATGGACGACGCAATACTGTCAGCGCCGACTCTTCATTGCCTGCTTTCAACGCCTGTGCGGGTTTTGCAATGGCTGCTTCCATTGCGGGTACGATACTGCCTATTGCCGCGGTTGCAATGCCTAACGCCAGAAATATGAGCGCGAATGGCGCACTGAAATGTACCCGAGGCGTGACGCCGCTAAAGTAGCCGCCGCCGAGATCGCCGCCAAAATTTGCCAACGCGAGATGGGCAACAATGTAGCCAATGGCGAGTCCCATCAAACTTCCAATAATGCCGATCAGCAGGCTTTCGGCCAGTAAAAGTTTAACAAGCCCCAATCGTGTCATACCCAGCACGCGCAGTAATGCCAACTCGGCCCGGCGGCGCACCACGGAAAGCGCTTGATTGGAGAACACGAGGAAACCACCCGTGAACAGCGCGACCAGTGCCAAGGCATTTAAATTGACGCGATAGGCGCGCGATAAATTAGACGCGCGGCTTTGTGTGTCCTGCGGCGTTTCTGTTAGAACGCCGGCAGGCAACACAGCAGAAAGTTGTGCGCGAAAGTCATCGATATTCGCACCTTGGCGCAATTTGAGATCAATGCGTGACAGCATACCTATCCGGTTAAATCGCCATTGGGCCGCGCCGATGTCCATCGTTGCTAATTTGATACCTGCGCCAGCGTTAGGTAGTGTGCCGGCAACGCGCAGGCGTATCGTTTGTAGCCCCGCTTGCACTTCAATGGTTTGACCAACCTTAACATTCAACCAGCGTAACGCTGCGGGTGAAAGAAAAATGGCATCCGTATCAAGCTGCGCTGGTGGAGCGTCGCGACCGCGATCGCTTGATAGCTGTGCCGTTTGTCCAATTAAATTCGGATGAATCGGGCCGGCACGAAATACATCGATGCCGAGTATATGCAGCGTTTCTCTTTGCCCAGGAATCTTCGCGTCCACTTCAACAATCGGGCTAGCCGCTGTCACTTCCGGTAGGTGGGCGAGACGAGGGTAGAGCTTTTCGTTGAAACCGGAACGCGGTCCGCGAATTTCCAGATCGGCGTTGCCCATGAGCGATTGCACGGCTTGAGAAAATTCGTCCAACGCAGAGCGATTAATTAAATGCACCGCGTAACCCATCGTCACGCCAATACAAATCACAGCCAGGCTGAGCAGCATTCTGCCCGGATGTGTTTTGAATTCGCCCAACAATAACGCTGCAGCAGGAGGCAATGTATTTTTGCTAAAGATTTTAGGGTGCCTTTATGTTGAGCCCTTGAGAACCGAGTATGTACGTTCGGTCCGCAGTTGCCGCAGCGGCGGCAGAGTGGGTGACTAGAATGCCGGCAGCACCGGTATCCTTCAATTGATCGCGTAGTAGGGCGAGTATATGGCTGCCGGTAGCGGCATCTAGGTTGCCAGTCGGCTCATCAGCTAGTAATAGTCGCGGCTTGTTGACCAGTCCTCGCGCAATAGAGACGCGTTGCAATTCTCCACCCGATAGCTCCTGCGGTCGGCTCGACGCACGCTCGTGTAAACCTACCGCCTTAAGTATCGTCAACGCGCGCTGCGTTGCTTCTGTAAGCGCGATGCCACTCAAGCTCAGAGGCAGCATAATATTTTGCAATACTGTTAAATGCGGCAAGACATGAAAGGCTTGAAAGACGAAGCCCATTTTTTCGCGCCGCAGTATGGTCAGCGCATTATCATCCAGTGTATTGAGTTGTTTTCCATCGAAGACGATTTCACCGCTATCGGGTGTATCGAGTCCAGCGATTAGATTCAGCAGCGTGGATTTTCCTACGCCCGATTCGCCCATGATCGCGATGTATTCACCAGCGTTTAAGTGGAAATCGATGGCACTGAGTACGGTTCGATTGCGCGGTCCGTGATAAGTTTTGGAGAGAGCGGTTAGCGTGAGCACTTAATTTGCCCATTGGGAAAAGAGAAAACCGTCGTGCATAGAATCAAGACTTTCTTGCTGATATCCGAATTTCGCTGTAGTTGCTTTATCATTCATGTTGAAGCACTGATATCCCTGTTTTCATCCCACACAATTGTTTATGTCACACGAAAAATATCCTGTCACACCTGCAATCCGCGTGTTGCGCGAGTATGGTATCGAGTTTACCCATCATTTGTACGAATACGAAGAAAAGGGTGGCACCACTGTGAGCGCGCGTGAACTGGGCGTCGATGAACACGCCGTCATCAAGACACTCGTCATGGAGGACGAGCGTAAACAGCCGCTAGTGGTTTTGATGCATGGCGATCGGGAAGTTTCCACGAAAAATCTTGCTCGATTTTTGGGTGTAAAAACGATTACCCCATGTAATCCGGAAACTGCCAGCAAACATTCCGGATATATGGTTGGTGGAACCTCACCTTTTGGGACTCGTAAGACGATGCCCGTCTATTTAGAACAGTCAGTGCTCGACTTGCCGAAGATCTATATCAATGGCGGAAAACGCGGTTATTTGATCGGCATGATGCCGAGCGAGGTAGTGAAAATTTTAAAGCCTGTGCTAGTCGAGATCGGCGTGACGACTTAGAGCTCATTCCACTGCAAAGAGCAGATAGGCCGTTAGCCGCCCCGCCGTACATTTGTACTATCTGCAGCGCTGGCGTTGCTATCGACCTATCTGCACCCTACCGCGAAGTGCTCTCTTAGGCCAATGGTGATTTAGCCAAAGAGGTGTCTGTACTCCCATGAATATAGTTCTCGAGTTGCTGTATCAAGAACTGTTGTTCGCCGATAAGGTCTTTGACCAAATCGCCAATGGAAAGCATGCCGATAACCTTGCCTTCATCCATTACAGGTAGGTGACGAATATGTTTGGCGGTCATTAGCGCCATACATTCTTCGTTAGTTTGTTTTGGACTCACCCATAAGACATTACGCGTCATGATCTCGCGCACTTGGGTTTCCTTAGACGACCGGCCTTGCAAGACGACTTTCCGGGCGTAATCGCGTTCCGAGAAAATGCCTACCAATCTATCGCTTTGCATGACCAATATGGCACCGATGCTTTTATCCGCCAGCATTTTTACGCCATCGAATACCGACGCATCGGGCGAGATGGAATAGATGCCTCCACCTTTGGCTTTCAAGAGCTGTGCTACGCTTTTCATCGCATGTTCCTCCCGAAATTAAGCCGTTCGTTACGATAACACAGGCCTTTAGTGGCGCCTACCGAACCAATGATCTGCTTGTAGTGCATTGTCGTACTACCTTTCTTACAGTGTAGTACGGGCCACAAGAGAAAATAGCCAATCTAGTAATGACGCCCACGAGTCCACACCAACTCACATATTTGGATAATTTGGCCCGCCACTACCTTCAGGCACGACCCAAACAATGTTTTGCGTAGGGTCTTTGATGTCACAGGTTTTGCAATGCACGCAGTTCTGGGCGTTGATTTGCAATCGCGCATTGCTGCCGTTCGCATCCTGCACAATTTCATATACGCCGGCAGGGCAGTATCGCTGTTCAGGCGCATCGTAAAGCGCCAAGTTAACTTTGATCGGCACATTGGCGTCTTTAAGCGTCAGATGCACCGGCTGATTTTCTTCGTGATTGGTGTTGGATATAAATACTGACGACAGCCGATCGAAGGTTAATACTCCATCAGGTTTTGGATACTGAATGGGCGATACCTCGGTTTTCTTGCGCAGCGTTTCATGGTCGGCATGCTTGTGATGAAGCGTCCACGGCGCTTTACCACCAAAGACGATTTGATCGATGCCAAACATCAATGCGCCACTGTAGAGTCCTTTGGACATCAAAGGTTTAAAGTTGCGTGTCTTGTAAAGCTCTTCATGCAGCCAGCTTTTTTCAAAGGCGGCAGGATATTCGGAAAGTTCATCATAGGAGCGCTTCGTGGCAACCGCGTCAAAGGCCGCTTCCGCAGCGAGCATGCCGGATTTTATCGCGGCGTGGCTCCCTTTAATGCGGGCTGCATTAAGATAACCCGCATCGTCGCCAATGAGCGCGCCGCCGGGAAATACTGTCTTCGGCAACGATTGCAGTCCGCCAGCGGTAATGGCTCGTGCACCATAGGAAACACGCTTGCCGCCTTCCAAGAAATTACGGATGGCAGGATGGGTTTTATAACGCTGAAACTCTTCAAAGGGGCTTAGATACGGATTGCTATAACCCAAGCCAACAACAAAGCCCACGGCCACGAGATTATTTTCCAAGTGATAGAGAAACGAGCCACCATAAGTATCCGTGCTCAGCGGCCAGCCAGCGGTATGGACAACTAGACCGGGCTGATGTTTCTCAGGCTGAATTTCCCATAGTTCCTTCAGTCCGATTCCGTAGACTTGGGGATCTTTGCCGTCCCGTAAATTAAAACGTTTTTCCAGTTGCTTGCCGAGATGTCCGCGACAGCCTTCACCAAAGAGCGTGTATTTGGCGAGTAATTCCATGCCCGGCTGAAAATGATCTGTCGGCTGTCCGTCCTTGCCAACGCCCATATTGCCGGTAGCAATTCCCTTGACCGATCCGTCTTCATTGAACAGCACTTCGGCCGCAGCAAAGCCTGGATAAATTTCTACGCCTAGCGCCTCTGCTTGCGTCCCTAACCAGCGGCAAACATTGGCGAGCGAAATGACGTAATTGCCATGATTCTGAAAGCACCCCGGCAACATGAAATTAGGCACTTTACGTGCTGAATTTTCCGAGAGGAACAAGAAACGGTCTTCGCTAACCGGCGTGTTCAACGGCGCGCCTTTGTCTTTCCAATCCGGGATGAGTTCGCTGATCGCTCGTGGGTCCATAACGGCGCCAGAGAGAATATGCGCGCCCACTTCCGAGCCTTTTTCGACAATACAGACGCTGATGTCAGTGCCTTTTTCGGTCGCGAGCTGCTTCAAGCGAATGCCGGCGGCCAATCCCGCTGGCCCAGCGCCGACAATTACTACGTCATATTCCATTGATTCGCGTTCGGCCAAGATTATTTCTCTCTAAGAATTAAGCTGAACTAGTTATTATAATCCTAGAAATCGTGATTGACCGCCTGCCTTGTACGGAAACACCTTTCCATATGGAGCGTTACAGCAGTTTGATGCTTCATCAAATGGGGCGACGATGCTACGTACCGGATGGTACGTAGCATCGCCGTTTTTCTAGGATAATCCACACCTCATTCCCTTTTAGAACCTAAACATGCCTATAAACGAAATCATGGTGGTCGGTGTCGGCGCGGCATTCGGGGCTTGGCTACGATGGGGCTTCGGCAATTGGCTGAACACTACATTCCCCACATTGCCCATGGGGACGCTGGTGGCCAATCTATTGGGCGGATATTTAGTCGGATTAGCGGTCGTCTATTTCAGCGAGCGTGCCGGCTTGCCGCCGGAGTTGCGGCTTTTTGTTATTACCGGATTTTTAGGTGGATTGACGACATTCTCGACATTTTCTGCCGAAGCTGTCACTCTACTCTCACGGGGGCAATACGCTTGGGCGGTTGCACATATTTCGGCGCATCTGGCTGGATCAATGTCGCTAACTGTCCTTGGCATGCTTACAATGAAGTTTCTCAAAAGTTGAGGGGAGAGTTCGATGGATGGTGTATATCTACGTATCTTCGCCACAGACAAGCAAAAACATGACGGCATGTTGGTGTACGAATGGGTCCTCGAGCAGGCGAGGTCGCTCGGTATCAATGGCGGCTCGGCTTTTCGCGCTATAGCTGGTTATGGGCGGCATAAAAAAATGCACGAAGAGACATTTTATGAGTTGTCACCTGGCTTGCCGGTGGAATTAACCTTCGTGATTCCGGTAGCCCAAGCTGATAAATTATTAGCCCTGATTGCATCGGGAGGGGTGTCTTTGCTTTATAGCAAAAGCAAGGTGAAATGGGGATTTACGGGGCATTAAAGCCGGTTGTAATAAGTCCTTACTGATAGCACTCTTCTAGCTCTGCGCGTTGTTAAATCGCTGCCTCGGCTCTGACCGGGCAGCGTTCACTGTCATTCTCCCTGGCAGCCACTCCCGATTTCCTCGTTACATTTTGCTTGCAACTTCCCCCGTTCTTAGGCGGTATGAAATCCTCCCCTACGAAAGCACCACGTGATATTTTATGGGTTATTGCGAATAGGGAGTAATTTGCAAACACATGAAAAACCCGCCAGACAAACCAAAACAACAAAGCCCCTCCGAAATCGCCCGCGAAGCTTTTCGTCAATTGGCGGTCCGCCGAATAACGCCGACGCCCGATGCGTACCGGCTTATCTATAACGAGCTGTCTGGCACATCGGAACCATATGGAAGCGAAAATGTATTGTCAGCTTTTCCTGATACGTTAAAAAAAGGAACTGGTGGCATTGCCGAGTTGCGGGAAAAAATGCATCGCGCCGTGAAAGAAAAGGATTGGCAAAGTTATATGTCGATCCTCACTCAGCTGGCAGAAAAATATCTACTAAAAAACCCAGAAGAGACCATCAAGAAAAACCCGGTAGAAGCGCCGTTGCTTTCCAAAATAAATATGGCGCTCGTTGCGGATGATACCCAAACCATCGTTTTGCGGGACATGCTGTCGCGTACCCTGAACCTAGGCATGGCGACACTGTTACACGACTCGCCGGAATTAATGAAAGAAGCGGAAACACTCGCAGTCACACTGAAAGAAGCAAAGTCCGAAGCGGTATTGAACGAAGCCGCAGCGCAACTGAAGCAGCTTTGCTTCAAGATTGGCATGAGAAGCGACAACGGCAAGCAGTATCAAACGTTAGCCAAAAAACCCGAAGACCCGTCCAAGAAAATTGCAGCCGAAATATCAATTTTAGCGAAAACAACTAATGTTTCTTTAGTCGATGATGCAAACACCGCGATGTTGCGTGAAATGTTATTGCGCACACTCAATCGAGGGGTAGTTCCACTTTTGGACAATGAGCCGGAATTGATGAAGGAGGCTGAAACATTAGCCACCGCGCTCACCAATGCAATGTCGGAAACCGCTTTAACCGAAATCTCAGCGAAAGTGAAACAACTTTGCTTCAAGATTGGCAAGGTAAGTGGCGACATCAGTAGACCATATGAGACCTTAGTTAAAAAGCCAGAAGATTTATCGAAGAAAAATGTAGTGGAGGCTCTACCCCCGGCAATAGAAAAAGTAAGCACTGTTCCTGTTGTCGACGATCCGCGACTTCAAGTTCTGCGTGACATGTTGACGCGTACGTTCAACCTAGGTGTCGCGACGCTTTTGCAGGATGCGCCGGAATTAATGAACGAATCGGAAGTGTTAGCGGCGGCGATCAAAGAGGCACGCTCGGAAACGGCTTTGAACCAAACCGCACCGCAGCTGAAAGAATTTTTCTTCAAACTCAGTACAAGAAGTGACGACATTGGAGAACAACAGGATTTGCTGCTGCGTTTGTTTAAGTTGTTGCTAGAAAACGTGAGCGAGTTGGTAGACGACGACAGCTGGATGAAAGGACAAGTGAGCAGCATTCAAAATTTGCTGGCCGGTCCTATCGATCACCAGAGTCTAAAAGAAGCATTGCGCACTATGAAGGACATGATTTACAAACAGGGGGTACTTAAGCACAGCGTTAGCGAAGCAAAAACGACCGTGAAAAATATGATGCTGAAATACGTAGATCGGTTAAGTGAGCTGGCAACGACGACTGGTGACTACCACGAAAAGATTTCCGGCTACTCTCAGCAAATCAGCAAAGCCCCTGACATTAAAACATTGAATACGATTTTGGAAGATGTGTTGCGTGACACGCGCGTGACACAAGACGAAGCGATTCGCTCACGCGATCAAATGCTGGCGGAAAAAAAACATATCGCTGAAGCTGAGCTACGAATTGCGGTGTTGCAATTGCAGCTAGTGCAAATGAGCGAGCTGGTTAGAGAAGACGAATTAACTGGTAGTCTAAATAGGCGAGGGCTTGATGATGTGTTCGAGCGGGAAGTTGCGCGATCGACTCGTAAAAAAACACCGTTATGCGTTGCCATGCTTGATCTGGATGATTTTAAACGTTTGAACGATACGCGCGGCCACCTCGCGGGAGACGAAGCGCTAATTCATCTTGTGCGAGTAGTGAAGCAAGCTTTGCGGGCGATGGATGTGGTTGCGCGTTTTGGTGGTGAAGAATTTTTAGTCGTATTGCCGGACACGCCACTCAGTGCTGCGATAGAAGTCGTCACGCGTTTGCAGCGAGAGTTAACCAAGCAAATTTTTATGTACAACAACGAACGAATACTCATCACTTTCAGTGCCGGCGTTGCTTTGCATCGCGATAAGGAAGAGCAAGCAGTGCTGATCCAGCGTGCCGATCAGGCATTGTATAAAGCAAAGGCATCAGGGAAAAATCGCGTGATTGCCGCCGACTAGCGCCGCAGTCCTGCTATTAATTGGGATTGGTATAAATCAAGAAATAAGCATTTTTGCAATCTGTCGCTTTGCATGCCAATAACCTAACGCAATCCAGTCGTGCCACTTCCAACGCCGGCATCTAATTGTATGAACGTCAATTGATCCAAGCACGCGCATAGCCCGCTTTTTTGGCGGATTACCAACGTGGAGTATTAGCCTGTCTCCGCTTTGAAACGTGTGATTTGGCGAAGAGATGAGCCAGGATTTTTCGTCCTTCCAATTCATGGGTGCCGGTAGCCGTACATTGCTCTATGTTCTGTCAATGGATGTCGTCAGCGATTCTTCTTTTAAATACTTTTCTACCAAAGTTAAAATGGCATCCGATTGATATTCTTCCGCCAGGCGTTGTAGTAGTGCGGCAAAAGGACGGTAATGCTCATCAAGTGCCGCTAAATAATCCGCTCGTTCACGAATTCCTCGCATGGTGCCTGCTCTAGCAAGTTCATAGAGAATTTCCATTTCGTCTCGTGGTGGAGGAATGATAGGACCTTCGATATTTTTATCATCAAACGTAACGTCTGGACTAAGTTCATAAATCCAAGTCAATCGTAGTAGTGTGCCAATATGGTCCAGCAGGCTATTGAAGGAAATAGGTTTGGGAACGAACTCGCTGGCTCCTAGCGCTAAGCTATTTGCCCGATCGGAATCGGCCGCGCTAGCGGAAGCGATGATAATCGGCAGTTCCTTGAAATCCGGGATTTCACGTAGACGGTGCATCATTTCCAAGCCATTCATTATTGGCATGGCGTTATCGGCTATTATCAAATCAGGTACACATTCTTGTACCAATGTTAGCCCCTCCTGACCATTTTCCACTTCATGAATTTCGAAGTCGAGCGATTTTAGAAAATCGGCAACCACTGCTCGATTCGCCGCGACGTCATCTACAATCAGCACGTTTTTTCGTGGGCCTTCGTAACCAATGATTTTTTGTTGCGCAGGTGCTGCTGTAGCATCGACTTTGGCAAATGGCAGACGTAGTTCGAACCAAAAAAGACTCCCTGTCCCGAGTTTGCTATCGACATGAATGTTGCTGCCCATGAGTTGGACGAGTTCACGGCTGATGGCTAATCCTAACCCGGTTCCTCCAAACCGATGTTCTAAGTTACCGGCTTGCTCGAATGGCTGAAAGATAGTTTCCAGTTGCGATGCATTGATACCAGGACCGGTATCCCGAACTTCAAATCGGAATTGCGCTTCACCATCGTTTTCGGATGTGGCGCGGACTTGTAGGCTGACTTCACCTTGATCGGTAAATTTCACTGCATTACCTAGCAAGTTGAGAAGTATCTGGTGCAAGCGCCGCTCATCTGCTTGCACGACTCGTGGCAAATCGGGCGGTGCTGAATAACTGTATGTGAACGACAAGTTTTTCTCTTTCGCTTTGATGCGAATGAGGTCGCCGATCATTTGAAGGAAGCTAGGGAGATGAACCACGTCAGGACACAGTTCAAATTTGTGTGCTTCTATTTTTGCCAAATCCAAAATGTCGTTAATCAGTGTCAGTAAATGTTTTCCGCTGCGTTCGATAGTATCGACACTGCCTAATTGATAATTGTTGAGGTTTTTATCCTGGCTGAGAATCTGAGCGTAACCTAAAATTCCATTGAGTGGCGTACGTAACTCGTGACTCATGTTTGCCAGGAACGCGCTCTTAGCTCGATTCGCCATCTCAGCTTGTTCTTTTGTCACCGTTAAATCGGCGGTTCGTTCCTTTACTAGCCCTTCAAGGCGGAAGGCGATTACTCCTACCGAACCGAATAGCAGCACAAGTGCCACCGCGCTATATAAAAGCAGCAGGCGATGATAAATAAACTGATGTGCTAGTTCGCTATCGAAGTGTTTTATCAGCGTAGTTGATAGCGAATCAACCTTCTCCGCGACAGGTATCTGTGAAATTTGATGGAGCAATTCCGTGTGCTTCGAACGCAAGCGCAGAATCACTTCAACGTGTGCATTTAAATTGTCGATGGGTTTGCGTATCGACTCTGGAATAGTCGATGAGGTATCACGCATGCGATCGACACTGGCTCGGAGAGAATCTGCTATCGACGCATCAGGTAATGAGTTATACCGTAGTGCTTGGTTGACCAATTGGGCTATGTTGTTTTCCAAATTTGCCAGGTTGATGGGTGATATGCCGGATGGTGAAGCTGCATGCACTGATGATGTATTTTCAGTGGTGGCGCGCAGTCGGCCACGAACGTCCGCGTATGACGTTGGCAAATACCGCAATGAATTCTTTAATAGAGAGTGTTGCGTCTTGAATTGATCGATTAGAACTGTCTGGCGCTCGATGGCGTCTTTGATGTCTAAAACTTCCTGCTGCAATACCGGATCGTTCAAACGCTTCATTTCGGTGTCGAGCTTACGGAGTCTATCCGCTATCGGACGTAGCGGTTGTACTAGCGAATCATAGTTATTATTGATATCGGCTTGAGACTTAAGCACATTGGTCAGCCACTCTGAATCGATTTGTTTCAATTCTTGGAGGAGTTTCAGCGTGGCATTTTGCTGTTTAGAATTGACGGCATTACTGTGGATGTAAAGGTAGAGCCAACCAATGGTAAGCGCGGCGAGTAATGGGATGAGCGACGTGATGCGTGATTTATTTTTTATGAGCATACCTATATTGATATTGATTAGTTCCACACATTACTCAACCGTCGCGCCTCGTCGATGATCTCGCTTGCCGTCATACCGATTGGTCCAATGTTTTGTGCGAGCAGTGAATCGGCCGCAGCGCCATGCAGATAAACGCCGAGTAGCAGCGCCTGCGCAGCCTCAAGCCCTTGAGCGAGGAGGGCGCCAATGAGGCCAGACAGCACGTCTCCTGTCCCGGCACTAGCCATGCCGGGATTACCTGTAGGATTGATGAACCAATTGCCGTCAGGCAAGGCACATATACTGCCGGCACCTTTTAGTACGACAGCAGAATTAAATTGTTTTGCCAGTTTTAATGCGGCCTCAACGCGGTCTTTCTGGATAGTGGTTGTATCGCAGTTTAACAATCGCGCTGCTTCGGTGGGGTGAGGTGTAAGTAAAGTAGGATGGAAGCGTGCACGCAGCGTTTCTTGTAGTGACTTATTTACCGAAATCAAATTCAATGCATCCGCATCTAGCAATAATGGCAGCGGGGATTCAATCGCACGGACCAGCAAATTCTTCGCGACTTCCGATTGCCCCATTCCCGGTCCGATAACCAATGCGGTGAGATGATCGTAAGTGAATAAGGTTTCCGCTTCTCGCCACATCAATTCCGGCTGCACAGGGTCATAGCCATTAGGCAGCTTCGTTAGCGTCCCCAAGTAAACTCGGCCCGTCCCTAGTTTTAATGCGGCTCGACTAGCCAACGCCACCGCTCCTAACATGCCATCTGCACCACCGATGATTCCGAGGCTGCCGAAACTTCCTTTATGGCTATTTAATTTGCGGCGAGGCAAATATTTCGCGACAACGGCTTGCTCAAGTAGATGGCCGGATGGTTTCGTTAATTGTTGCTGGTCGATGTTTAGCGAAGCAATGGACACATGACCGGCATGATCTTTTCCATCTGCAGTTAGCAGGCCGGGTTTCAAACCAATGAACGTTATTGTTTCGGTCGCACGAATGGCGACGCCGAAAATATTGCCCGTATCGCTATTGAGACCGCTGGGAATATCGAGCGCTAGTACCGAACAATTAGTCGCGTTGACCCATTCGATTGTCTCAGCAAGCTTGCCTTCAGCCGCGCGTGCAAGGCCGATACCAAATAGTCCATCGACAATGAGATCCCACTGGCGTTCTTTCGGGATATCGGATGTAGCCGTTCTTCCGGCATTAACGAATTGCTTATAAGCCGCCGCCGCATCGGAAGGAAGTTTGCTGGCATCTCCTAGTAACACGGTTGTTACTTGGTAGCCCCATTGGTGCAGATATCGAGCAACCACCAAGCCGTCGCCGCCATTGTTACCGGGGCCGCAGACAACAAGTGCACGAAATCCATCGCCTAGCATGTCGCGTGCTTTTTCTGCCGCCGCTAGGCCCGCGCGTTCCATGAGTGAAATGCCGGGGTTGACTGCGATGAAATTGTGTTCGATTTGGCGGATTTCAGCGGCGCGGTAGATGGGATGCATAAGTTTAGAAAAAACAGTTAGTCCAAGAAAAACACGAAAAAAACCATTATGTACTATCGATATAATGATTCATCCGACAGGTCATTTGTTTGGTTTGGTATCTTCCAAAAATTTTCGTGCCTTTCGTGTTTTTCGTGGACTAGAAAAATCTTCGGCTTTTAAGGTTATCAATCCGGCGTCAAAACCGAATTCCCTGCAACCGGCGACGTATGCGGATAGTCGAGGCTGTAATGCAGTCCACGGCTTTCATGACGCAGCATCGCGCAGCGGACGATCAAATCTGCCGTGAGCACAAGATTACGCAATTCAATCAAATCGCTGCTCACGCGGAAGCTGGTGTAGTACTCGTTGATTTCATGATAAAGCAATCGAATGCGGTGTTGCGCGCGAGCCAGGCGTTTCTTTGTTCGCACGATACCGACGTAGTCCCACATAAAGCGGCGTAGTTCGTCCCAGTTGTGGGCGATGATAATTTCCTCGTCTGGATCGGTAACGCGGCTTGCATCCCACTGCGGTAGAGCGGGAATGGTATTTTTTTCCTTGATGAGAATATCTTGCGCAGCAGCGCGAGCAAAAACCAAACATTCCAGTAATGAATTGGAGGCAAGTCGGTTGGCGCCATGGAGTCCGGTGAATGCGACTTCGCCAGCCGCGTAAAGACCTTCAATGTCGGTGCGTCCTTTGAAGTCGGTCATGATGCCACCGCAACTATAGTGCGCCGCCGGCACCACGGGAATGGGCTGCTTCGTAATGTCTATGCCCAGTTCAAGACAGCGGGAATAAATATTTGGAAAATGATTCTTCAAGAAACTGGCCGGCTTATGCGAAATGTCGAGATAAACGCAGTCGAGTCCGCGCTTTTTCATTTCGTAATCGATGGCACGTGCCACGATGTCGCGTGGCGCTAGTTCCGCCCGTTCATCGTGATCCGGCATGAAGCGACGTCCGTCCGGCAATTTCAGCAAGCCGCCTTCGCCGCGCACCGCCTCGCTAATTAAAAATGATTTAGCGTGCGGGTGATACAAACACGTCGGGTGAAACTGAATGAATTCCATGTTTGCTACCCGGCAGCCGGCTCGCCAGCCCATTGCCACACCATCTCCGGTAGCTGTGTCGGGGTTGGTGGTGTAAAGATAAACTTTGCCCGTGCCACCCGCAGCGAGCACTGTATTGGATGCGCCCAGGGTAATAATCTCGCCAGCGTTTTTATCCAGCACATAGGCACCGTAGCAACGATTGTCGTTCAATCCTAGTTTTTTGCCGGTAATGAGATCCACCGCAATGTGGTGTTCCATTACTGCTATATTTGGATGATTGCGAATTTTCTCTAGCAGCGTTTGTTGTACTGCGGCGCCGGTCGCGTCGTCGGCATGGATGATACGCCGTTGGCTATGGCCGCCTTCGCGAGTCAAATGAAATTGACTGGGATCTGCTTCATCGCGTGAAAAAGGCACGCCGGTTTCAATCAGCCATTCAATCGCAGCTTTGCTTTCCGAAACCACGAATTCAGTCGTTTCGCGATTACATAGCCCTGCGCCGGCGACCAATGTGTCTTGGACATGACGGGCAATGGAGTCATCGCTGC
Source organism: Pseudomonadota bacterium (assembly GCA_040388195.1). GTDB lineage: Bacteria > Pseudomonadota > Gammaproteobacteria > Burkholderiales > DATLHW01 > DATLHW01. The sequence goes on along the minus strand of JAZKCF010000092.1, from coordinate 15,299 downwards.
CCAGCACGCCGGCAATTCCACCTTGTGCCCAACTGCTAGCGCCATCGAGTAGTTGCCGTTTGGTGACGAGCGCGATGCGCCGTTCTCCAGCTAAGTGCAACGCAAGCGACATACCGGCCAGCCCACTGCCAATAATGATGACATCGTAAGTACGCATAAAATTAGATAACCCGTCGGTCAATAAATTTAAAGAATTAAGTAGGGCGTCTTTAAGGGAAGACGATAAATCGTTGCCTTTAATATTGAGTGCTCTATAAAGCCAGAACTCGCAAAATTTATAAAACGCCCGATTTTATTTAAATACCTGCTTTTAATTTGAAGCAAATGGCTTATAAACAGTTCAATGGTAGCAGAGTGATTCAATTAAGAATTACCAGATAACCCTATTCGCGAATGAACTATTTTAAAACTACTATGTCTGTGCCTCATACGCTACGCGTCTATTTCCCGCAAAATGGTGCGGAGAAATCGTTTGGAAATAAAAACGCAAACACGTTTTGTCGACAAACGGCTTCTTGGGGTTATACTTCCGCGTCCCCGCGAAGTAGCGGAGGACATAGCCAATAAGAACCCCGGAAATGACTGAATGAGTGATCGAGATATCGATCAGCAGCTAGTAGAGCGTGCACAGCGCGGTGAGCAGAAAGCGTTTGAGATGTTGGTCGCTAAGTACCAGCGGAAGCTTTCACGCCTGTTGTCGCGCTTGATTCGTGATCCTGCCGAGATCGAGGATGTAACGCAGGAGGCGTTTATCAAGGCCTATAGAGCTTTGCCGGCTTTTCGCGGAGAGAGCGCGTTTTATACGTGGCTCTACCGGATTGGCATTAACACGGCGAAGAACTATTTGGTTGCGATGGGACGTAGAGCGCCGACGTCGACAGAATTCGACAGTGAAGAAGCGGAAGGTTTCGAAGACGGGCATCATTTGCGGGATATCAACACACCCGAAAGCGAATTGGTTACAAAACAAATCGCCCAGACCGTTAACGAAAGCATGGAGTCGCTACCAGATGAACTTCGGACCGCGATTACACTCAGAGAGATAGAGGGTCTTTCTTATGAAGAAATCGCAGAAATTATGAACTGTCCGATCGGAACCGTGCGATCAAGAATTTTCAGGGCGCGCGAAGCGATTGCGGAAAAGCTGCGGCCTTTATTAGGTACGAGCAAAGATAGGAGATGGTGATGAAGGAAGAAGTCTCTTCACTAATGGATGGCGAATTTAACTCCGATCAAACTGACAATTTGATTAAACGAATTGAACGCGATGAAGAAGCGCGTGAAACGTGGGCCGCCTACCATTTGATCGGTGATGTAATACGTGGCGATGGCATCTATCGGGAGGGGATTCAGAATCGCATCTTCAACAAATTAGCTAGTGAACCGGTGGTACTTGCACCCAAACCGCGAGCACCGATACCGAGCAAAATTTCACGCGTAGGCATGGCTGTCGCCGCTTCGGTGGTTACGCTTTCAATGGTTGCTTGGCTATCTAAACAACAAATTACTCAACCCGCACCAGTCGCGCTGGCGCAGGACACACCACAAATCGCTGCTACTCAGATATCAGAGCCAGTGGTTGCACCTTTCGCTGTTCAGCAAGCCAATTTAAATGAATATCTATCAGCTCATGAGGAGTTTCTGCGCTCCACTGCCGGATATCGCCGAGTTGCCACCAGCATTAATACCGTCGCACCTAGCAGTGGCACTCCCGAGCAATGAAATTCGGCATAATGAAATTCCGTACTTGGCTGGTCGTTGTAATTGTCAGTGGATTGCCGGTAACTAAGATTCTCGCGGAAGGCGCAAAATCTCAGAAGCCATCCGAGGCAGTTTCTCAAGAAAGTCAAAACTGTCCTTCAGAAAATCGTCCGCAAGATGGCATCGCTTGGCTCAATCGCATCGCCAAATCCACTATTGAGACTGCATTCTCCGGCACTTATATTCATCATTATGGCCCGCGTATGGAAACTTCGCGTATCACTCATATTGCCGATGAAGCTGGCGAACAAGAGAAGCTGGAAACCTTGGATGGACCGTTGCGCGAAATCATTCGCAAGAATGACGAGCTTATTTGTTATTTTCCCGACGCGAAGTTGATGAAGCTCGATCGAAAGCGGGCGCGCAAATTTTTTCCGGCATTAATATCGGATGTTGCAGCCATCAAGGAAAACTATACCGCCAAATTGGATGGAATCGATAGAGTGGCTGGGTTTGATTGCCAAGTTGTTATCGTAGATCCTAAAGATAATCTTCGCTTTGCTCACCGATTCTGCGCGGAAGTAAATTCCGGTCTGTTATTAAGCGCAACAGTGTTATCGGAAAGAGGTGACCCGGTAGAGCAGTTTGCTTTCACGCAAGTTGTCATCGGAAATTCAGTTAGCCGCGATCTTTTAAAATCCACTTATGCGGATAACTATAAAAAGAACGGGTGGCAAACCGACAAGTCAGCATTGCAAGAACCCCGCAGCACCGATAGTGGATGGTATGTAAAGTCATTACCGCCAGGATTTAAAAAAATCGCCGAAGTTAAACGTAATATGCCAGGGCGTATCGAGCCGGTGATTCAACAAGTGTATTCCGATGGATTGGCGTCTGTATCAACGTTTATTGAAACTACCCAGGCAGGCGACAAACAACACGCAGGCTTGTTACAGCAGGGCAGCTATAATCTTTATGTGCGGCCGTTGGAAGATCGATCCTTCACCGTGAAAGTGCTTGGAGAAGTGCCTCGTGCTTCTTTGCAGCAGATCGGCAACTCGCTGACCAATAGACCACATTAAAATCTTGGCTTATGTATAGGACTTACGCAAAACCACCCCGGTCGCGTTACCGCTCCTTGCCGTACTGGTTTGTACTGTCTGCGTCGCCGCCCTTGTGCTGGGACAATTTTGCGTAATTCCTAATGTAAAGATTTTTAAAAATACCATCTCGCTAAAATTTTAAAATTTTTTGTAATCTCCTCCAGGAAGTGACCATGAAAAAAAACATATTTTCCTTTTTTTTCGGCTTTTTGTTGCTCGGTTTCGTCAGCAGTGTTCCCGCTCAGCAGTTACCCGACTTCACCGGACTGGTGGAGAAGGAGGGGCTTGCCGTCGTCAATATTAGTACGACAACGCGAGTGACCGCGCCACAAGGGCCGCAGGGATTACCCAATATTCCTGAAGACGATCCACTTAATGAATTTTTTCGTCGTTTCTTGCCGCCGCCTGGTGGGCCGGGTGGACAACAAGAATACGATACGCAATCGCTCGGGTCCGGTTTCATCATTTCGGGCGACGGCTACATTCTTACCAATTCGCACGTAGTCGAAAAGGCGGATGAAATTACCGTCAAGCTTACTGATGGCCGTGAATTTAAAGCGAAGGCAATTGGCGCAGACCCTCGTAGCGATATCGCCTTAATCAAAATCGAAGCGAGCAATTTACCTAAAGTGGTAATGGGCGATCCCAGCAAGCTGAAAGTAGGCGAGTGGGTAGTGGCGATCGGGTCACCGTTTGGTTTTGAGAGTTCCGTTACTGCCGGGATCGTTAGCGCCAAAGGACGTACGCTACAAGAAGCATTGGTACCGTTCATTCAAACTGATGTGGCGGTAAATCCTGGTAATTCCGGTGGCCCGTTGTTCAATATGCGCGGCGAAGTGGTCGGCGTTAATTCGCAGATTTTCAGCCGGACTGGCGGATTCATGGGCTTGTCCTTCGCTATTCCAATTGATCTGGCCATGAGTGTCTCCGATCAATTGCGTACTTCCGGCAAGGTAAGCCGTGGATGGCTTGGCGTTGTTATTCAACCGGTAACCAGAGAATTGGCCGACTCATTCAATCTGGCTAGAACGGACGGCGCATTGGTTGCATCGGTCGAAAAAGGCGCGCCGGCTGATAAGGCTGGTCTTGAAGCCGGCGATGTTATTCTCAAAGTGAATGGCAAATCGGTTGTTACATCCTCTGACTTGCCACGTTACATCGCGGCTATTTCTCCCGGTACGAAAGCAGTGTTGGAAGTTTCTCGAAAGGGCGCTGTCAAAGAAGTGCCAGTCACATTGGGCGAACTGCCGACGGAACGTATGCAAGGTAAGCCGCAGCGCCGTTTAAAAGCCGATGAACCGGCTGTTCCCAATAGACTCGGGCTGGTGCTTTCCAACCTGACTCCTGAACAACGTAAGCAAATCAGCGAAAACCGTGGCGTGTTGGTGGAAGATGCACAGGGCGCGGCGGGAAGAGTCGGTATTCAACGCGGCGATGTCATTCTCGCGGTGAATAATAACGACGTGAAGTCGGTCCAGGAATTTAACCAGATAATTGGCAAGCTCGATCCGGCGCGAAGCGTTGCTTTGTTGGTAAAGCGTGAAGACCGGACAATTTATATCGCTATCAAGCCTGGAGAGAAGAAAGAAAAGAGCGACAAGAACGACAAGTAAACTAATGCACTGTCCACGAAAAGCACGAAAGGTTAATCGACGGTAGCTTGCGGGTGGCCGCCGATGTTGGCTGATAAGCTGTATTCCCCGGCCGATCTTTTATTTTCGTGCTTTTCGTGGACTATGTTTTTTCGTCTGAGGTATCTAAAATCGTCCCAACCCTAACAATCCTCTCCCGAGACTACTGCCACCTCTGCCACGACATGATCGAAGCGATACGGCAAATTCAGGCCGTTGTCCCTTTTCCATTAGAAGTAATCGATGTTGATAGCAATCCTCAGCTAGAGGAAAAGTACGGAGAATTGGTGCCGGTATTGCTAGCTGGAGAGCGGCAGATTTGTCATTATCACCTCGATCATGCTGCGCTTAATGCGTATCTGGCTGAATTTCGGTAGAATCGCCACCAAGTTGCTTAGAGCGTGTTTTAAAAGTCTTTGCATGACGAATCTTGCGGCTGCAATACCTGAAGTGCTATTTGTACGATTGTGCTTCTCGCCCTAAATCTCCGTTATGTAAAGATTTTTAATAAGCGCTCTTTCCAAGGGCACGATATCGTGCCTTTTTTTCTGCCCTTCCATATAGCGTTTAATGAAACATATCCGCAACTTCTCCATTATTGCCCACATCGATCACGGAAAATCGACACTCGCCGACCGCTTCATTCAACGTTGCGGTGGCTTATCCGATAGAGAAATGGCCGCACAGGTGCTCGATTCCATGGATTTGGAGCGCGAGCGTGGCATTACCATTAAAGCGCAGACAGCGGCACTCAGTTATAAAGCCCGTGACGGGCAAACCTATCAGTTGAACTTGATAGATACACCTGGGCACGTAGACTTTTCCTACGAAGTATCCCGCTCGCTTGCTGCTTGCGAAGGCGCGCTGCTGGTAGTGGATGCATCCCAGGGTGTTGAAGCGCAAACCGTAGCCAACTGCTACACCGCTATTGAGCAGGGCGTAGAAGTAGTACCGGTATTGAATAAGATTGACTTGCCATCCGCCGAACCCGACCGTGTAAGAACGGAGATCGAGGATATCATCGGGATTGATGCACAGGACGCGGTGCTGGCAAGTGCCAAGACTGGTATTGGCGTGGAAGATGCGCTAGAGGCGGTGATTAAGCTCGTGCCACCACCCACGGGCGATCCTGAAAAGCCGGTCAAGGCGCTAATTATCGATTCCTGGTTCGACAATTATGTCGGCGTTGTCATGCTAATACGCGTGATGGACGGCGTATTGAAGCCGAAGGATAAGATTTTGCTGATGGGCACCAAGACAACGCATCTTTGCGAGCAAGTGGGCGTATTTACCCCCAAATCCATATCGCGGCCGCATCTTTCGGCAGGAGAAGTGGGTTTTGTCATCGCCGGTATCAAGGAGCTCGCGTCGGCTCGCGTTGGCGATACTCTAACGCTTCTTGATCGACCCGCCGCAGAACCATTGCCAGGTTTCAAGGAGATTAAGCCGCAAGTTTTTGCCGGGCTTTATCCTGTTGAAAGCAACCAGTACGATGCATTGCGAGACGCGCTCACCAAGCTGCAATTAAACGATGCCAGCCTGCGTTTTGAGCCGGAAACATCACAAGCGCTGGGCTTTGGCTTCCGCTGCGGCTTTCTTGGCCTATTGCATTTGGAGATTGTCCAGGAGCGGCTAGAGCGCGAATACGACATGGATCTCATCACCACCGCGCCAACGGTGATTTATCAGATCATGATGAAAGATGGAACAATCGAAGAGATTGAAAATCCATCGCGCATGCCGGATCCTTCCAAGTTTGAAGAAATACGCGAACCGATCATCATCGCTACGATGTTATTGCCGCAGGATTACGTCGGCCCGGTAATCACGCTCTGTAACCAGAAGCGTGGTTCGCAAAAGAATATGCAGTACATGGGCCGCCAAGTGATGCTGACTTACGAAATGCCCATGAACGAAGTGGTCATGGATTTCTTCGACAAGCTGAAGTCGGTTTCTCGCGGCTATGCCTCGCTTGATTATGAGTTCGAAGAATTCCGCGCAAGCGACTTGGTCAAGCTCGACATTTTAATCAACGGCGAAAAAGTTGATGCCTTGTCAGCAATTGTGCATCGTACAAATTCCCAATATCGTGGCCGGGAATTGGCATCTAAGATGCGCTCATTGATTCCGCGTCAGATGTTCGATATCGCCGTACAAGCAGCCATCGGTTCACACATTATTGCGCGTGAAAATATCAAAGCCTTGCGTAAAAACGTGCTGGCAAAATGTTACGGCGGCGATATATCGCGGAAACGGAAATTGCTGGAAAAGCAAAAGGCCGGTAAGAAACGCATGAAGCAAGTAGGTAATGTGGAAATTCCGCAGGAGGCGTTTTTAGCCATTCTGCAGGTGGATAATAAATAAACGTTAATAGACTTCTTTCGAAACCGTAGCGAGCGGGTGTCAGCCGCGTTGGGCTGGAACGGAGAAACCGGAGTTTACATAGAGTAAATGAGGATTTCGAGTACCGTACCGACGCGGATCACAACCGCGCAGTAGGTCCCGAAAGAAGTCTAATGGTCCGCAGGCGCGTAGGAAGGGTGGAGTGCAACGTAACACATCCTACGAATTGAACGTGATTGGCTACTATTGCAAGCAGGATTGCTAACAAGAGGTAACGCATGGATTTAACGAGTCTGGCGGTCGGAGCGATCGCCATTAGCAGCGGCATCATCGGCTGGGATTTTATGAGTAGGCGTAGTGCTACCGAGCCACCTAGTGAGGCACATCGCAACTTGGCGGAATTGGCCTATTACATATTGTTGGTTGGGTGTTTTGGCTTGTTGGTGATTCTTAAAATCATGAGCTTTGCCGGTATTCTTTTTTCGGCAACGGTATTGACCGGTGTTGTTTGGGCCTGGAATGACTTTATCGGTGCGAAAAAACGCCCGCAAGGCAAAACCGAGCCGGTGTTCGTTGAAATCGCACGTGGCTTTTTCCCCATTATTTTGGTGGTGTTCCTGCTGCGGTCTTTTCTGGTCGAGCCTTTTAAAATTCCTTCCGGCTCGATGATTCCTAGCCTACTGGTCGGCGATTTTATTTTGGTTAACAAATACACCTATGGCATTCGGCTGCCGGTGCTCAATAAGAAAATCATTGAGGTCAACGAGCCGAAACGTGGCGACGTTATGGTTTTCCGTTTCCCGCAAGATCCCAGCACGGACTATATCAAGCGAGTCATTGGCTTACCCGGTGACAAAGTCGAGTACCGTGACAAGCGGCTTTATATCAATGATACATTGCAAACACTGACGCCAGCCGGGCCTTACTATGTATCTAGCGATTCGGGGCTGGGAACCACAGTGGTCGATTCGTTCGTTGAGAAAATGGGTGACTCTACGCATAAAGTAATTCTCCAATCCGAAAGGCCGCCCGTTTCTCTTCCGTCCGTGCATCAGTTTCCGTATAAGGAAAATTGCTTATACAGTGAATCTGGTTTTACCTGTACGGTGCCTACGGGACATTTCTTCATGATGGGTGATAATCGTGATGGCAGTTCCGATAGTCGTTACTGGGGTTTTGTGCCGGAAAAAAATATCGTTGGTAAAGCGTTCTTGATTTGGTGGAACTTTGGTGATTTCAAACGGGTCGGCAGCAAGATCATCTAGAGAAATATCCATAAAAGGGGTGAGACTATGAGACATCGGCAACGGGGTGAGGGTGTTATTGGAGTAGCTTTGCTGGTTGTAGTTATCGGTTTTGCTGTAATTATCGGTCTGAAATTAACGCCGATTTACTTAGAGTATATGGCCGTCAAACGCGCAATAGTGAATACCGCGCAATCCCCTGAATTAAAAAATGCGACTGTCAATGAGTTACGTAAAAGCATTGAGCGTCGCTTCGAAGTTGATAACGTCAAGGCTATTACTCCTGCAGATGTGGACATTACCAAAGAAGGTGGGCGGCCGGTGCTGAGCGCTAGCTATTCGGTTAAAGTGCCGTTGGTATCTAACGTCAATCTATGTATTGATTTTAATACTAGCTCTGACAAGTGAGCTGGCTGCAGTCTTTCGGTATAGATGGATGTTAAGTGGATTCCGCTAACGATTTGCTAGAGAGATTCAGCCGACGGATAGGATATGAATTTCGTCAGCCGCAGCTTTTGCGGGAGGCTGTGACGCATCGAAGTCACAGCACGCCGAATAACGAACGTTTGGAGTTTCTGGGCGACAGTATATTAAATTGCGCCACTGCGATTGCCTTGTATGAGCGGTTCCCCAAATTACCGGAAGGCGATCTTTCTCGCCTTCGGGCGAATTTGGTTAACAAGAATGTGCTGTTCGAATTGGCCGAGCCGCTGGGAATGGGCGATGTCCTTCGCCTTGGCGAAGGCGAACTCAAAAGTGGAGGGCATCGCCGGCCTTCCATTCTAGCCGATGCGCTGGAGGCAGTAATTGGCGCGGTATATCAAGATAGTGGATTTGCCGCAGCAGCAGCGTTGGTCCATCGCTTGCTTGCCAATAAGCTGGAGAATTTAGATCCCAAGCAGTTGGGGAAAGACGCTAAAACCTTGTTGCAAGAATACTTGCAAGGTAAACGGTTACCACTGCCAAAATATAGCGTCGTCGCTGTTCGTGGCGAAGCGCACGAACAAATTTTTCATATTGCTTGCGATATCGACGACCTTAGTATTCACAGCGAAGCCGAAGGCAATAGTCGGCGAGCGGCCGAGCAGGCCGCTGCTGAACTTGCACTAAAAAAAATTCACAACAATTAATAAATGGGAGCTTCTAAAAATTGATATTTCTAAGCAGGACAAGGCGCGAGCAAAAAAAGCCGACGCGGTATAGATGATATGTAAAAAAGACTTTTTTGCGAGCAGTGCAGTATTGCGACGAAATATTAATTTTTAGAGGTTCACAAATGTCATCTCCCACACATCTAACTGGCTACATCGCCATTGTCGGTCGTCCTAATGTAGGAAAATCGACGTTATTGAACCGGCTTATCGGTCAAAAAGTCAGCATTACGTCCCGGAAAGCACAAACTACTCGTCATCGTATTATTGGCATCCACAGTGAATCCGACGCGCAATTTGTTTTTGTCGACACGCCAGGATTTCAGCTGAAACATACCAACGCCTTGAATCGCTCCATGAATCGCAATGTGACCGATACACTAGGCGAAGTCGATGCCGTGCTTTTTGTGATCGAAGCATTGAAATATAGCGCTGACGACGTGAAAGTAATGAAGCTGCTGCCTGAGAAAACGCCTGTCGTACTGGTAATCAACAAGGTCGACCGGGTTAGTGATAAAGGGTTGCTACTTCCCTTCATTGAAAAAGTCGCTGTGGAGTTTCCTTTTCGTGCGATTGTGCCCGTTAGCGCACAACAAGGATCTCAGGTGAAGGATTTGCTCACGACGGTCCGCTCGTTTCTCCCGGAAGGCCCGCCAATGTATAGCGAAGACGACGTCACCGACCGCAATGTCCGTTTCCTTGCTGCCGAATTCATCCGTGAGAAAATTTTTCGTCTCTCTGGCGAAGAACTGCCTTATGCCACCAGTGTGATCGTGGAAAAATTCGAAGAAGAGGGTAATCTGACGCGCATTCACGCAGCGATTATTGTCGATAAGCCTAATCACAAGGCAATCGTGATAGGGAAGGGCGGCGAAAAGCTGAAGCAGATTGGTACAGATGCTCGGCTTGATTTAGAAAAATTGCTCGATACGAAAGTTTATCTGGAGCTTTTTGTCAAAGTAAAAAGCGGTTGGGCGGATGATAAATCGATGCTAAAGCAGCTCGGATACGAATAGACGGCGAAATACGCTCTGATGCAAAAAGAACGGCGGACCGGTAACGCTTGCTCGCTACAATTTCTCCGTAATTTTTGCGTCTGTAGTTCACGATTTTAATTTGCCAGCATTTTATCTAGAGCCTGTTATGAACCATATCGCGCCTGCGTTGAGGGTAAACACGCGCGAGTGCTAGGCCTGAGGAGCACGGTTTGGTCATTTCAAATAAGCAACGAACAACGACGCAATCGCGCGTTTTTACCCTCAACCCGAAGGGCAGCCCAGCTGCAGCGCTGCGCAGGCGCGATATGGTTCATAACAGTCTCTAAATGCCGTCCCCCGCTCAAAAATCTCGCCACGAAGAGGATTCTGCCTTCGTCCTGCATACTTACCCCTATAGCGAAACAAGCTTGATTGTCGAAATGCTGACTCGCCAACATGGTCGGTTGGGGATGATGGCCAAAGGCGCGAAGCGACCTCGTTCAGCATTGCGAGGAATGTTACTGGCGTTTCAACCATTGTTAATTACCTGGTTCGGCAAAAGCGAGTTGCGCACGTTAGGCCGCGTCGAATGGCGCGAAGCATTACCCCAACTATCGGGAACGGCACTGATGTGCGGTTTTTATATGAATGAGTTGATTTTAAAACTCACTCACCGCGATGATCCCCACGAAACCTTATTCGACTTTTATTCTGAAACGATGGGCTTGCTACGCGCTGGTGGCAAAGGCAGTAATGAGGCAACACAATATGGTCCAATATTGCGGCGATTCGAATTGCGTTTGTTGAAGGAATTGGGCTATGCCGTTTCTCTCGACAAAGATATTGGGTCGGGAGAAACTGTCGTTGTAGATAAACGCTATGAATATTTGATCGAACAAGGACCGGTCGCCGCACCGTTGGATGCTAATCGTTTCCAGTTGCGCGGGCAGACTCTTCTCGACATGGCTAGAGAGGATTACACTGCGCCTACCACGCTGCAGGAGGCTAAACAGCTCATGCGGCGATTGGTTAATCATTACCTTGGTGGGCAGACGCTGCACACGCGGCAATTATTGCGCGACTTGCGCGAAATATAGATATGAAAGAAAGACCATGATGCAACTCGGCGTTAATATCGACCACATCGCCACGCTTCGCCAAGCGCGCGGGACGCGCTACCCCAGTCCTATTCAAGCAGCATTATTGGCAGAATTTTCCGGCGCTGATTTAATCACTCTGCATTTGCGGGAAGACCGGCGTCATATCCAGGATCGAGATTTGGAGATCTTGCGTGAGTGCTTGCAGACGCGCATGAATCTTGAGATGGCGGTGACCGACGAAATGATCGGTATTGCGATTAAAACGCGCCCGCATGATGTTTGTTTAGTGCCTGAACGGCGCGAAGAGCGGACCACAGAAGGTGGATTGGAAGTCGTGGCGAACATGCCGCGTATCAAAGCCGCGTGTTCGGAGTTAGCCGCAGCAGGTATCCGTGTCTCACTTTTTATCAATCCCGACCCAGTACAAATCGACGCCGCTATACAAGCTGGCGCACCAGCGGTGGAAATCCACACCGGCCGTTATGCGGACGCGGAAAATCCGTCAGAGCAAGAAAATGAATTCAAACGTGTGGCCGATGCGGTTCGCTACGGTCTCGATAAAGGGCTGCGAGTCAATGCAGGGCATGGACTTAACTACCATAATGTGAAAAAGATCGCCGCTTTGCGGGGTATCAGTGAACTGAACATCGGCCACGCGATCGTAGCGCATGCCCTCTTTGTAGGCTGGGAGCAGGCAGTGCGGGAAATGAAGACCTTGATCGATTTAGCGGCAGGGCAGTGATTTCGTAAGATGATCTACGGCATCGGAACAGACATCGTTTCGGTTTCACGCATTCGACAGGCATTTTCGCGTCATGGTGAGCGTTTTCCCCAGCGTATTTTAAGCGTTGCGGAGCTGATTGATTTTGCCGGTAAGCGCGACCAGGTGCGTTTTCTTGCTAAGCGCTTTGCGGCCAAGGAAGCGTTCAGCAAAGCGTTGGGTTTAGGCATGCGCATGCCGATGACTTGGCGCAATATGGGCGTGGGGCATGATGCCCGAGGTAAACCGATAATCGTTTGTAATCCTGAATTGCAAGCATATATGGAATCTGTCGGTATCTCCTTAGGTCATATTTCTATCACCGATGAGCAGGATCATGCGGTGGCATTTGTCATATTGGAGCGTGCCTAGTCATGGCTATCGGACCGGTCATGGTCGACCTTAAAAGTACCGAATTGTCGGACGACGATATCCGTCGTTTATCTCATCCGTTGGTCGGCGGCGTCATTTTATTCACCCGCAATTACCGCTCGCCCAAACAATTGGGTGAACTGATCAAAGCAATTCGGGCAATTAAAACATCGCCGTTATTGATCGCCGTGGATCATGAAGGTGGTCGCGTGCAGCGTTTTCGCGACGGTTTCACGCGTCTTCCGCCAATGCGTAAATTGGGCAACATCTGGGATCGCGATCCTCGGCGTGCGCGAAAATTGGCGCGCGAGATTGGTTATATACTCGGCGCTGAATTGCGTGCTTATGGCGTCGATTTCAGCTTTACACCGGTATTGGATATCGATTTCGGCGAAAGCGGTGTCATCGGTGATCGTGCCTTCCATCGCGACCCGCAAGCTATCGGCGATTTGGCCCACGGTCTGCAACTCGGCTTGCGTGATGCCGGCATGTCGACCGTAGGTAAGCATTATCCCGGTCACGGTTACGTACGCGCTGATTCGCACACCGATGTGCCGGTAGACGAGCGCGAATTCGTTGATATCGAACTCACCGACTTAATACCATTCAGGCAAATGGTGAATTATGGAATGACGGCGGTGATGCCAGCTCATGTGATTTATCCCAAGGTAGATAAAAAGCCGGCTGGATTTTCTAAGGTTTGGCTGCAGGAAATATTGCGCAAGCAAATGCGTTTCGAAGGCGTGATTTTCAGCGACGATTTGTCGATGGAAGGCGCTCGCACCGAAGGTGGGATTGTTGCTCGCGGCGAGTCGGCGTTGAATGCCGGGTGCGATATGGTATTGGTTTGCAATAACCCTGACGCAGCCGACGAATTATTGTCCGGTCTTAAGTGGAATATCCAACCCGCAAGCGTAGTGCGATTGACACGAATGCGTGGCGGCCCGCATTCCTTATCCGAGAGCCAGCTATGGGAGACCGCGCGTTACCGTAGCGCCATCACTGAAATCGGCCTCCTTGCCGGTGCGCAAAGAGAACTTGCTTTAGGTCCTGATCCAACGGCTCCTCGTGGCTAATACTCATCATCACGACGATCGTCATTCGCACGATCACGGGCATCACCACCATCATCAAGCCTCTGGTAATCGGGCGTTGATGATTTCCTTCTGTATAACCTTGTTATTTGCTTTCGTTGAAGCGATCGGTGGTTGGTGGTCCGGCTCTCTCGCCTTGGTCTCCGATGCCGGTCATATGGCGTCGGACGCATTTGCTCTTGGGCTTGCGGGAGTTGCCAACTGGATTGGGAGGCGGCCACCGTCTACACGTCATAGCTACGGTTTAGCACGTGCAGAAGTAATCGCAGCGACCATTAACGGGCTGCTCATGTTGGGCGTCATTAGCTGGATTTGTTACGAGGCGCTACATCGTTTGCAGAACCCGCAACCGGTTGCCGGCGGTGCGGTTGCAGCTATCGCCGCTTTGGGGCTCGCCGTTAATTTATTTGTCGCACGCACCTTGTCGCACGGCCCGCATGATTTGAATAGCCGGGCAGCGCTATTGCATGTGATTGGCGATATTTTAGGTTCAGTCGCGGCATTGGTGGCTGGCGCGGTGATTTACTTTACTGGTTGGTTCCCGATTGATCCTTTGTTGTCTTTATTGGTTGCGGGACTGGTTCTGTCGTCGACAGTTTCTTTGTTACGTGATGCGCTAAACGTGTTGATGGAAGCGGTGCCTGCGGGGATCGAACTGGAAGCCGTCGGCAAGGCGATTGCCAGCGTCGAGAATGTCCACAATGTTCACGATCTTCATATTTGGACATTGGCGACCGGTAAAGTCGCGCTATCCGCCCATATCGAACTTCCCAGCCTTGCTGCCTGGCCAGCGTTGCTAAAACGCTTGCAGACGATGCTTCATAAGGAATTCGACATCGATCATGTTACGCTGCAGCCAGAAGTTCTCCCCATTCTCACGCCTCGTGGCGGTAAGGTAATCCGCATTCACGAACGGCAGTCGAATTAACCCTTTTTCATAAAGCATCATTCCTATGTTGTTCGATCTTAATTGTCGGCGTTGTACCCGTCTGGCTACTTTTTTGGATGTCGTTAAGGTAGAACATCCGACCTACTTCGCTAGACCGGTGCCGCCTTTTGGCGACGACAATCCACAATTGCTGATTGTCGGACTGGCCCCAGGCATGCACGGCGCGAATCGTACCGGTCGTCCTTTTACCGGAGACCATGCCGGTATCCTGCTGTATGACACGCTTTACCGGTATGGGTTTTCAACCGCACCTACATCAGTGGATGCAAACGATGGCTTGCGTTTGATCGGCTGCCGTATTACCAATGCTGTTAAATGTCTGCCGCCGGAAAATAAGCCGGAGACTGAAGAAATAAAATTGTGTAACAGCTATTTATCAAATGAATTTAAAACGTTTTCGAAACTGAAAATTGTGCTCGCGTTAGGCAACGTTGCGCATGCGGCGGTACTCAAAGCCTTTGACGTTAAAGTGAAGGACTATCCATTCGGGCATGCGCGTACTCACGTGTTGCCAGGTGGATTAACGCTTTATGATTCGTATCACTGTAGCCGTTACAACACGCAGACGCGACGACTAACGACGGATATGTTCCACGCGGTTTTCGCGCAAATTCGGGAGAAGTTGGAGGCGTGATGCTAGTCCTAAAAACGGCGATTGGTCCACGAAAAACACGAAAGTCACGAAAAGTTTCAAGGGAATGACGAACGAAAAAACATCCCTCGTCAGGTGAATGACGGCGCAGATGCAAGGCATTAATTTTTTCGTGCTTTTCGTGGATCAATTGCTTTTTCTAGGTAATGGAATATAAACGCTCCTGACACTCGATTCCGTAGTTTTTTCTGTTTGACAACCTTGCGAATGGCAGAAAGGGAA
>JAZKCF010000091.1:0-5980 GCA_040388195.1 Pseudomonadota bacterium | reverse complement strand
TCATCTCAGCTTAAGACGGCGAAACTTTCAGAAAGTTGTGTATAAGGGAATGCATCAAACCTAGGGCAAGCAGCTGCACACCTGAAAAGAAAGTCACGACTAACACAGTCGTGGACAAACCGGGAGTTAGCTCAATGCCGACAAAGTGTTGAAACGCGTACCAAGCGCCGAGCAAAAAACTGAAACCAGCAAGAAAAAAACCTGCGAGCGACATTAGCTGTAATGGCCGACTGCTAAAACCAATAATGCCGTTCAGACCAATCTTCAAGGACCCAGTGAGTCTATTGTAATTACCGCTGCCGCTTAGTCGCTCTTCCCTGTCATATTCGACCGAAGTTTGTTTAAACCCAATGTAAGCAACCAGGCCACGCAGATAACCATGCGACTCCGGCATTTGGCGCAACTGCTCAATCACGCGGCGCGTCATTATACGAAAGTCACCGGTGTTGCGCGGAATGTCGACATCACTTAAACGATTGATGACGGCATACCCGATATAGGCAACCACGCGCTTGGTGAGAGTTTCTCCTTTCCGCGAACGACGGCAAGCGAATACAACTTCGTAGCCCTCACGATGCTTTATGTAGAGCTCCTTTATGACTTCGGGAGGGTCCTGTAGGTCGACGTCGATCACAACGCATGTGCGTCCATTACAGTTGAGAATGCCACCCAACGTCGCCGCAGGTTGTCCAAAACGCCGAGAGTATGCCAATAATTTGATATTCGGATTTCTATCCATTTCTTGGTTGATCACCTCCTCGGTTCGATCAGGAGAGGGGTCGAGCGAAAAGATAATTTCGTACGAAACTCCCAGCTCCTGCATGACCACTTCGGTGCGCTTTAGAAAAGGCCGGATGTTGGCCTCCTCTTTATAGACTGGCACGATAATGGAAATGTCCACATCAGCTTGTTGCGCGCCTGCATTCTCCATCGAACTCATTCCTTAACAAATCCTATGAACTTGATCATGCCCGCAGTGGGACGACCATCACCGCCGGGCAATACCTGGTAGCCATCAAAAACCAATTCGACTTTTCTATCCTCGACGCCGGTTTTCGTGGGCACTTTCACTTCGTAATCTCCCAGCCCCAGCCGCTTCTCGGCAACGCGATGGCCATCTAGTAGAACTGTCAATGTCGTGTGGAAGTCGGCCTGCGCAATTAACGGAACCATTCCCTTGATCACCAAAGTATTCGCCTCATCCCTTGGAGCCAGAATCGCGAACGCATGTTCGGAAATCCACCCGTCTTCGTATAGACCCGAATACTGCAATCCGTCGTCCTTGAGATCCGCAGGAAAATTTGACAGTGCAGTTGGGGCAACCAAGGCGCTAACCTCATCCTCGGAAAGGAGAGAAATATTTCTAGCAAACGCCGTCAGAAAACGAGGATCAGCGGCCACCTCCCTTCCGTAAAGCGACATCAGCACGCTGTTATTTAAACGGGGGAACTGCTTGCCATTCCGCCCCAAATCAATATGAAAGTAAGGCAGTCCGTCCACCATGATCGGCACAAGCGGAGGTGTAATAACTCGGCCGCTACCTCGCCCAACAAAGCTGGCTGACTGATTCTGTTTACCGTTGACCAAAGGAACTGGCAACGTATATCCATTCTGGCCCAGCACGGTGTCGGAAAGTTCGAGCATTAATCTTGGCCGTTCAGTCACTCCCGCAGCAAGTAGGAGCATGTGCCGGCCGACACCGGAAATTTGCCGCCCGGGGAACATAGGATCGTTTTCGAGCTGGTAAAAGGAGACACGTTTTCTCAACAACGACGGCTGGTAGTAATGGGCTCCGAGTGAAGAGTTTACGAATATCAAGTGATTTTTCGGATGCTCTTCAACCCGAAATAGTGCTTCTTTCTCGATGCGATGAAAACGGTTGAAGACTGTAAATTGAGATGAATTCGCCACCAGAACTCGCTTACCCACTCGTCCACCCACGGGCACTCCATCACCGAGGTTGGAAACGAAACGGTTGATGACATCT
The DNA here is from genome assembly GCA_040388195.1 of Pseudomonadota bacterium. Classification (GTDB taxonomy): domain Bacteria; phylum Pseudomonadota; class Gammaproteobacteria; order Burkholderiales; family DATLHW01; genus DATLHW01. The sequence continues at coordinate 3,993 of JAZKCF010000091.1, read as the reverse complement.
GGGTCCAATTGGATTTCTCGAACCGCCAAAAATTTGTCATGGGTTTCCAGACTGAGCTGCCAAAAGTCTCCGTATCCGTTGCCCCTAGCTAAATCCCCGAGTCGATCTCCGCCCCAATAAAATTCTTTCGATGGAAAAATGAAACTCCTCCCTTGCGTGTAGAGCGATTGGAGTTTAGCTAGAACCACGTTAGAGGAGTCCGAGTAATAACCTTCCGGATACTTCCCTTCGAGAGATTTCATGAACTCACCGAATTTACGAGGCAAAGCATCATGAGACACGAATGGAATTTCCGTCAGTCCTCCCGCACCATTTCCCGTACTCCGCTGAACGTAAGCAAATTGGCTAGGTATTTGCAGCGTAAAAAAAATTCCCGCAATCGCCAAGCCTAGACCGCTTCTCCCTCTTGAAACACACGCAAAAGCAACGACTGCAGCAATCGTCGGTTGCAGATACATGGCTAGTTTATACAGCCCGAAATCGTTACTTCGATAGAACAACATGCCACCTACTCCAAGCATGACAGCAGCCATAACCGCAAACGACAAAGCCTGACGAGCCTGACGATAAATGCAAACAATCAAACCGCATGAAAAGAGGATGCCAAGCGCAATGGCAAGCGACAGGTAGGGTTCATGTATCGTGTAGGAAATCGGCAGCAATCCCCAAAAATTGCCGATGCCGCTTGGGATCAAGTAAAAAGGAAAATAGACACTAGTAGGATCAATCAACCTCAACCCCTGCCGCGCCTGTCCCTCCATGAAAAGATAAACCGAGACCAAGTAATTATTGAAGAGCAACAACAGGACCAGCAAAGAGATTCCCGTAAAGGTGAAACGCTGAAGGAGGAGCGATCTGCTAAGACTCTTTCTCCTTATTGATAGCGCTAGCCAAGTAAACCAAGCCACTCCAAGAAAGGGAAGCAACTCCGGATACCAGATGAGCTGGGCACTCAACAAAATTAAAATTGCGAGGTGATTGTATAAATTACGATCTCGTCGCCGACGCAAAGGCTGGCACAAAAGAACGAAAGCGGTTGTCATTAACGCCAATCCGCCAACCTGCGCAATTAGCTGATAAAGGGCACCCAGCGCACTTAGTGGAGAAACAGCCATTAACAGCATGGTGATATTTACAACTCGACGGCGTTTGAAGCTGCTTGTGACGCCAGCAACCGCTGCAGCCGCCGCTGTTATCACTGCAAGATGCAACGCCATAATCGTTGGCATGAAAATCTGATGCGCGTTCAGGCCGCTAACTGCCCAAACCGCCGCCAGCATCAGTTCGGAACCAGGCCGCGCACCCGCTGCAACGTGCATGTACCAATATGCCGACGAATAGTCCTTACCGGCGAAATAGGCGGCCAGGTCAGGCATGTCGTAGTAGCCATGCTGCAAGAAACGTTGGGCAGCGAGACAGTAGTTGGCCATATCGTCATTGGAGAAGCTTCCCCAATCGAATCCGAAACGAGCCATGGGCCAAGCGTTTAACGATAAAGCAAGAACGAGAATCAAGCCCGGCCAGCGCATGGAACGCCACGACACACTGGGGCGGCGCAACACCAAGAATATGAGTGCTAGTAGGCCGAAACCAATGGTAATTGCGGGAGCAATCCGCGCAACCGGAAGTCCTGCCCTACTGAGAAAGAAGAGCGGCACCACTAGTGTGGCAATCCCTAGCGCCGGACTAATAAGGATACGTTGAAGCCCAGCCCTTCCAGCCTTTAACGCCGTCGCGACAGCAAAGCCAACAAAAGAGTAGTACAGGAACAAGCCCAGAGTGAATGCAAGAGCAGCCATGGTTTTTCTAAAGGGAGTCTCTATAAATTGATATTTCGTCGCAATACCGCGTTCCTCACAAAAAAATCCTCCTTACATATTATCTATATGCCGCGTCGGCTTTTTTTGTTCGCGCCTTGTCTTGCTTAGAAATATCAATTTATAGAGACTCCCTTAAAACTATTTCGGAGTACCGTTCGGCTCCCACTCAGCAACTTTGCCCTGCAAGCTCCCCATAATAAACGTCGCCTCGCTCATTTTCTGGCCATCGGGATACCAATTGGCGCTGACGCCATTGAGCACACCATCCTTGTATGTCGCGGTCGATTTAGTCTGGCCATTTTCGTAGTTAGATGTCGCCTTCCCATCCAGCAAACCACTGCGATAGTTTGCTTCTCCCTTGCGGTTGCCACTCTCGTAGTATTCAACGGAAACGCCATCGAGAAGGCCGCCATGAATGTGCGCTTCGCTCCGAATCTTTCCAGATAAGTAATAGGTGCGAGAATTATCTTGGTTGCCTCCCTTGCAGGCTGACAGCGTAAAACAAACGGCACAAATAAATAGGACAAAACGATTCAAGCTGGACTCCTAAATCTTAATCTCGAATGAATGCGGAAACGCAGATCCGCGACGATGTGACGTAACATAAACGGAGTGATTGCCTTTCGAATTTCTATACCGCTCGGCACCCGTCCCCAAATGCGCTCACGGATACGGGCCATTTCCTTGAAGCCTGTTTCGTTAATAGCATTTGAAGTCTTCTGATCACCATGAATTCGAAACGCGCCCAAGAAACGCGGCAGATGCGCAAACTTTGCCCCAGCATCTAGAAAGCGGACCAGTAAATCCCAATCCATTGCAAACTGAAAACTTTCGTCTAACGCACCACCAACTCTTTCCCAAAGAGAACGCCGCCAAAAGAGTGACTCCTGTGGAACAAAGTCGGCCCATTTCAGTGCCTCGGCATCGTGCCCAGGCAAAATCCAACGACCGATTTCCTTGCCGTTTTGGTCTATCAGTAAACGGTTGCCATACACGACATCCACCTCAGGATGCTGTACGAAGTATTCAGCGACGTAATGAAGCGCCCCAGGTAAAAGCAGATCATCGGAATTCAACCAGCCCATGATTTCACCGCTGGTACGACTAAACGCCAAATTGACTGCATGGGCTTGGCCATCATCGATGCAAGAAGCCCAACCTGTAAGCTCATCTTCATAAGCCTTGAGTATATCCAGAGTACCGTCCTGTGAGCCCCCATCCTGGACGAAATACTCCAACGCTGGATAGTGTTGATCCAGCACACTCCGCAAGGTTTCGCGAACGTAGTCGCCCTGACTGAAGCTTGGCGTCACAAGGGAAATAGAGGGCGGCGCGGCAAGAGTTCGCTGCTGGAAGTAATGGCGCGGTAAACGCAATTCCCTTGGCGCGTACTGGCGCAGATTACCAAGGCGCGGACGCAATATCTCTTTACATCGGCGGACGAGGCGTTTCGGCCTACCCGCCTCGCGCTTCGCTAACGCGGCAAGAGCGCGAACGGTCGGAAGCACAGGCTTCGATATCCCAAAAGCCAACCGAAATGCCACGAGAGCGCGAGCCTGCTCTTCAATCACTCGCTCCTTAGCTCTCAAAATACTCATCGTATTAGCCAATGACTCCTCGTACTCCTTAGAGAGGCGCTCTAGTTCGGCTTTGTAGGACGCTCGGGAAATATCTTCTTGTATAGGATTCTTCAGGAGAGGTGACTCCCTCGTTTAGTAGTTACACTCAAACCACGCGGATTGAATAACTGCAGAGTCGAACAACCAAGCACGTTGGAAGTGTCAGTCTTGATCACCGAATATTGCTCCATCAAATAGCACTACGACGAAATATTTAGTGACTAAGCCATGTTCATCAACATATCCTGACTGATGTAGCTTAATTGCCCAACTAGTGGTCAGTCACGTTGGATTTGTGGGATAGAAATTGATGGATTTTGTCGGCTGCCGAGGCGCGAGGAGGCGCCATAGCTGACACTATGGCAACGACGAGCAACGAAGGCAGACGACAAAAGACACAATTTATACCCGCAAATCCAGCGTGACTGACCACTAGCTTCCATTATTAATGAAAGATGTTGCCGAGTCGAGGATGGTGCCGCACAATCTCTTGAAGGCGCCGCACTCTCTTTGCGCTCCCAAAGCCTCAGCCGTATTTTAAAATTTCCGAGATC
>JAZKCF010000090.1:0-18380 GCA_040388195.1 Pseudomonadota bacterium | reverse complement strand
TGACAAACAACATCTCAACCCACAATTTCGGGGAACGGTCAATGCGTAAGTCCTACAATATTTCTAAACATGAAAAGTCCGCAATTCCACGTGTTTCCTTCGCCTTGATGCGGACACTGCTGCGGTCTAAATTCGATGCTGTTATAACCTTGCTTTACAATGCTCGCATCAATTGCTTTAGAAATGTCGGTGGCGACGTCATCCCCACACCCGGGCATAGAATTAAAAAAATTAAGAACAGGTTTTTCTCCCGTGTTGTCGAAAACAATAAGCATCAAATGCGAACCGGAGCCTTCGGCGTTATTTTCAAACGCATTCGCTCGTGAGTCAGACAACGGCATATAAACTATTTTCTTGCTCATGAGACGCTCAAGAACGGGCGAATAATCGTCCTCGGTTTGCAAAAAAAGACGGGTTTCTGCCGGTGCCAGCCAATCGACCGTTACGCCATTTTGTTCGAGCCGTGAGATGCCTTCACTATGTCGCTGAAAGATCTCCGGCATTACTATTCGAATAGCGTCATCGTTGAACCAATTTTTTCCTTTCAATGATTCAAAAGCCGCTGTCTCAGGCATGTTGCCCACCTGTAGCCAGTGAAATCTTGCATCGATGCTTTCCTTAATTTGACTTAGGCCTTCAGTAAACCTCGTGAAGTCATTGTTTTTGGCGGCAGCTTCAAGTAACGTAAGCAACTGCTCGTTGACCTCCTCAAGATTATTTTTATCAGTGGCCTTTGAAATATCTATCGCCTTCATCAACTCACGCAGTCTTTCCAGTATTTCTCGGTACGCGTTTTTATGTTGTGAAGATTCAATATTACTAATTAGCTGTTTGCCAAAGATGGTGGCCTCCACGAGTTGTCGTTCCGGCGTTTTGTCCATCCATAGTTGTGTTTTGTCTGGGACGTTTTTTATGTATTTATCAATCGCCTTTAGAAGCATTGTCACGACGGCGAAAACCGCTTTGTCTTCAGAAAGGGCCGCAATAATTTTTCCAAAATTTTGAAGCTTGAAAGGTATAGGTGGACTTGGTGAACTAAATTGATTAGCACAATGGTTTAGTAATTTAGCAAGGGTCTTTAAAAAAACGGGGGATAGTTTCGCATCAGTTAATGCGCCATTTTTAAAGCACTGCAAACCATGGATAAAATGATTTAGATGGTCGTATGAATTTATAGAGGCTATGGCTAAACGGTCATTACTGATAGATAAATCATAATTGACCGTCTTAATATAAGTAGTGAGAAGTGCGTGATAGAATTTTTCTTCTAATTCTTTTTCATCACCGCCTTCTTCAAAAATATCTTTATAAAGCTTTTTATCGTCTAAATTGTCATTCGTTTCAACGTGATTTAATTCGGCGTTTAAGTACCGACAAAAAGAATGGAAATCTCCTTCTCCATCAAATACAGGCTGGATTAATTTTCTTAAAAAATCCACGCGAGTCTCGCTTTGGCCCTTTTTTACGGCATTGAATGCTTGAATGATCGTCTCTAAAGAAAAAGCACCTTGTTCAGAGGAATTTACGTTTCCCATTTTTTCTCCTTATTGAATCGGTCATAAAGTAACCATTTGTCTTTTTCTGATATTACATACCTGTTGGTCGTTTCAAATTAAAAATCTAACTCAGTACGCGCCACATAGAAAAATTTCGCCTTAATGTGCTGTATTGCTGCGAAAAATTCGGATGCCCGCTCGGCGTCGCGGAGGCAGAATTTGAGGGGGGCGCATTGAATTTCTTATGAACAAGGTTTGGGATGTTTGGGACGAATTGCGTCGTCGGTCGCCGCTCGTTGATAGGTATCAAAAATAATTTTTTCGCCAAAGAATAATCATCGTGATGATCAAATTGTATCGGTAGAACTCTGCTTAGAATTGGGTGACGGCATCGTCCTGCAAGTGGCGATGCGACCGGTGTGCGAGCCATAACCTTTAGTGTCTAGGCCAGCCCTTTCAAGGTGAGTTTTTCGCCGCTAATAAAAGTTTCGCAGTCGAGACATGCGGTTCATTTTTAGATGAGGTTCGAGCAGGTGGTTTTTTCTTCGGTCCTCTGCGATGTTTTTTGTATTTATCGAGGTCTACGTTGTGTGCCAATTGCACAAGCGTGTCTACAAATATTTGCTGTGTCATTGTTTGAAACACTCCCCATTCTTCCGATTCAATCGCGATATTCATACCTTCATGCGTTCTGCTGATTTCCCCCGCCAGATAATAGCCGGACACGTCATTGCAGATCTTTTCCTCGCCATGCACATGGCGCAATGCCGCTTTGACGACTGCCAAAACGTTTTAGGCAATCAAGGCGACGCAAAAGCCGAATAGCGCCGCTTGAGGATAGCCCAGCGTATTGATCTCCGACTGCAAATGAGCTTCCAATTCTTGGAACATCGTCTCGATGGTCCACCGTTTTCGGTATAGTTCGCCTATCCGAATGGCGTTCGCAGCCGATTTCGGAAGATTGGTCAGGATGACGAGTTCTTTGTCGCCATCACGGGTGGCTTTGTTGAGCTTGATTATGATGCTGCGCCACCTCGCTGTTTTGCCCTCTTCGTCGGTAACCATGATCCATTGCTCATACACTGTGCCGGTTTCCGTTACCCCTATTCTTTTCCGCTTGCTGAGTGCTTCATAGGGCATCTGTTTGTGATGGCGGCAAATAAAATAGGCGCCTTTGCCAGCGATGCCAAACAGATGACTGCGTACACAGAAATTGCGATCCATGATGAATACGTCATTGGCTTCCACGCAGGCCTGTATGCGATTGAGCAGCGACCTCTCTTGCGCATGACCGTCTTCACAAGGCAAGACGTTGATCGCCATTTCCTGGCTGGGGTCGTAAATTACCAGCGATTTCCCTGGCAACGCCCCCGCACTCTTGTCTCGTAGAACAGCCAATCGATGCTCCGTTCCGGCCAAGCAATTGCCGTCCAACATTTTTATCCGGTAGCCTGGCAATAGTGCCTCGCACGGTGCATGCAACTCCGTGATAAGGTCACCCAATTCCTTGGCCGTATCCTGCACCAACGCCGCCGGCACCTCGGTTTCAAGACCATTGAGCTTGTTGTAGACCGAGGCAATCGACACGCCAATGTTTGCTTTTTGCGCCTGGTACGCAGCATTGACCGACGGGAATGCCTTCAGCACAACCAAGCTCATCAATTCAAATACCGATGAGAACAGCAACTCTCTTGTGTATTGCTTTTGGGTGACCCGGGCGAAGCAGGCATTGAGCCGCTCCACGTGGAGTACACGTTCCAGTAAGGCCCTTACCATCACAGGGATTGGACTGCTTTCCATAAATCGTTTGAGTATTGCGCTAAATCCCATATTCCCACACGCTTTTAAAATCGACAGCCTGGAAATTTGGTTACGATTCTCCGATTTTCAATAGCATCTTGTTTCAGTCACCAATTTGGCGAGGTGTTTTACTCACCTTGAAAGGGCTGGTGTCTAGGCTTGAGGATATCGCGCGGTGTTATTGCAAAGGGTTCGACGCAATCATGGGTTACGCAACTTTATTTCATACGAAAACGCGGTCTAGCCTCGGTGCTTAAGAATAGGCGCTGTTAACACAGAAAGCTGTGATCGCTGCTTACCCTGTTCGTCGAAGTTAGAGAGATCAAGCCACGCCAAAAATGCTTTTCGAAGAGCAGGAAATTCCTGGTCAATTGCCGCGTACCAAGCTGTGTCGCGATTGTGCCCCTTTACGATACTCGCTTGCCGAAAAATTCCTTCGAAAGAAAAACCAAGCCGTTGTGCGGCAGAACGCGAAGGTAGATTCAGCGCGTTGCACTTCCACTCATAGCGACGAAAGCCGAGAGAGAATGCTTCATTCATCATGAGCCACATGGCCTCTGTTGCTGCGGGTGCCTGCTGCATGATCGGCGAAAAATTCAAATGGCCGACTTCGATAGAGCCGGCTTCGGGATCGATGCGCAAATAACTGGCAACGCCAATTGCTTTGCCAGTTATTTCGCTAATGATAGCGAAGAAGAGGGGATCAGCGCCGGAGCAAGTGTGATCCATCCATTTGCTATATGACGTGAGAGAATCGAATGGGCCATATGGAAGGTATGTCCAGTCTTTTCCATCGGTATCTAAAGAATAAGCCGCGAAAAGATCTGCGGCGTGATTTGCGGAATTTAGTGGCTCAAGCCGACAAAATCGTCCTGCTAGTGTTTTAGGGGTTGGGCGTGTCGCTGGCTTCCAGTTTGGGACGGGGAAGCCGATTGGTTGGCCGAGTTGATTGGTGGTGTTGTCCATATAGTTGCCTAATGTGTGAATTCAGCAAGCGGCGAATGCGTAGCTTTCACCATACGCAGGGTTTTGTTGGATCTATATTTATCGAGATCCTTTAAACAACCAATGTTTGACCAGTTTTGTGTAGTGCGGCATAACGAGATAGACCATTAGAAGGACAACTGCGCCTGTGACAAACAACGTGTCTATGTAACGATTTTGAATTGCCCCAATTTTCCGCAGCACCGGCGTTACAACTAATGGAATGCCAAGTACCAATGGATAGATGGCCGACCACGTAATAAGAAATTGTTTCCAGCGCACAGGTGCTTTGGTCTTCGCGCCCTCGGGGATGAACCAGAAATCCAAACCACTGTGTATGGAAAAGTTGTCGTCGTGAGCGAGAAGTGGCCGCACTTTTTCTATTAGCTGCTTGCGCTCCCGCGAGTCCATCCATTTTTTGAGATGTTCGTGGGTATCAAAACGAAGGATTACCGTATATGTCGTAGTGATATTGGGAATCGGGCGGATAATCTGTAAATCCAGTATTCCGAGAGAGTTTCGGCAGATAGGACCAATCTCTTCCAGCCATTCGTTATAACCAGCTTGCTGGCCCTCCCGCACGCGATGAGTAATAACAGCAGTGGTGCCTTGATCTGCCACGCTCGAAGAGTTCGTATCTTTGCTCATAATGTCTTCGTGGGTTGATCTAAAAGATTACGATGTCTAACGCAAACGTAGTGCCGTAGTATTCTGTGTGACTATCATTTTGAGCGCAAAACAATCTTACTCTCTCTTAACGATTTCAGCGTGAATGACCACTAGGTTTGCGAGTCTCTCGTCACTCCTAGTGTGATAGCCGTAGCATACAGTCAGTAAAAGTCATTCGGGTCGGTAACACCATGTTAAGGCTATAACACGCCACGCTCTATCTCTCGCAAATAAATGAAGTTGGGCGCTTTGACACCGGCCTTTTTTCGGATTTCTATTAATTCAGGGGACTCAAAGAAGCGGCGGGCATTGTCGAGCGATGACCACTCGGAGAAATGGACGATGTTATTTGCATCATTGTCGTAGCGCAGCAACTGATAACTAATTTCTCCAGCGCGCTTTCTAATATCTGCGGCTTGGTCAAAAACTGTTTTCCATGCAGGATAAGATTCGACCTCATGAATGATTAGAACGTGTTGCATGTAAGTTGCCCTTTAATGGATAGCGTACCGTTTGGCATGACAGCCTTGGTTCGCGTGATTAGACTTTACGTGTTTTTACCTTCTCAACACGGCTCTAGATACAACCACATCGAATCTCTCTCCAGAACGAATTCGCTCGAAGTGATTGTAAAGATTATGGCGGCCAACTTTGTCCAGCCACTGTGCAACCTCAGTTTTGGCGAACGCGTAGTGCGCCGTTAGCTCTTCGTCGTTGCCATGATTGAACTGGCTAACTGACTTGAGCTTTCTAACTTCGTCAGTATTAATTTCTCTCTCCACGTCCTTCGGAAGCGTGTATTGCGGTCGAAAATCAACCTGCATTGCGACGCCTTCGTCGAACCAAACTGGGACCTCGGTGAACATACGCAAAGCACTGACCCGTTCATGTAGTTCTTGATGCATGAGTTCGTGAGCGACAACATCGACATGTTGACCTTGAGGGCCAATGATAACGCAGGTGCAATTTCCAATTGATCCTGAGCTGCCGTAATTGTTGACTTTCAAAGGCCAGAAAATTTGTGATCCTCGCAAGAATGCGACGATTGGGCGGGCGCGCGGAGCACCAAATGTTTTTTCTATGCGCGCTCTGGCCTGTGATTGGAGTTCGAGAAACAGGGCGCGTTCTGACTCTGTGCTGTTTGGCTCGACGAGTGTTCCATCAGGGAGAGATTCCAGCGCCACAGATTTTACAAACAGGCATGCCACGTCACTAGGTGAGGCATAGGCAGCGTAGAGGAGTGTTGTGGCGCCAAGACCAATGGCAACTGCCAATGCCGTGAGAGTCTTTCGTTTGCACGTGCCCATATATATCGTGCTTTACAATCTTAAGAATTTCAGCATAAACGGCAGATTCGTTTTACTCAGAATGACAATGGAAAATTGTGCCTAACGAATTCAGCTTGACTGACTACTGGCATTCACTACGTTTGACGTGCATAGCTAACGGTCAACATTTCCCATTGATGACCATCAGGTTCATTCCAGTAGATGATGCTACCACCATGCTGCGTATTAATTTCGAAATCGATTGGTCCGTGAACGTTGCTACGGTATGGTATTCCAGTTGCTTTTATCCGCTCAAGGATGGCGTTGAAGTTCTCCTGACTCACACGAAAACAATAATGCAGCGCGGGGATGGGCTCGGTCCATTCGTCAAAATCAATAGTCAATCCATCATTCGCGTATACGCACGCAAACGGTCCTACACCCGTTTCCGACCATGGAACTCCCAATAGTTCGGCTAATAGTTTCGCCGAAGCCACTTTGTTTCGGGATGGCACCATGAGATGATCAAGATGAACGGTCATCATGCTTTCCTGATGTTGAAGGAGGCAGGTTGTTAAGTGACACCCAACATTTGAGATAAGCCGATGGTCGCCTTGACTGTACGATTAGGTGTTATCTCATTACCCTGGAATTTCGGGCTCGACGAGCTTTGTAAGTTGTGCGAGCGACTCTTGCCAACCGAGATAGCACATCTCTAATGGAATGACTTCAGGCACTCCTTCTTGCACTATGTTGATCTCAGTTCCGCATAACACTTGCTTCAAGATCACCGTTGTTTGCATTTCCTCGGGAAGATTCGGGTCGTCGAACTTACTCGTGTAGCAAATCTTTTCGAATGGCACCAGTTCACGATAATTACCGCCAAATGAGTGGCTGTGACCTGTAGTGAAGTTCGTGAACGACATCTTGTGGGTGCCACCGACTTTTGCATCCATGTGATGAACCTTACATGTGAAACCATATGGTGGAAGCCACTTAGCCATTGCGTCAGCGTCTAAAAATGCTCGATAGATGCGTTCCGGTTTTGCGCGAAGTACGCGGTGAAGTCTGACGGTTCCTGTAGGCATGATTAATTTTCCTTTCGATTCGTCGTTGGGTGAAAGTTGGATCTACGATCTTACTTGGGGGGATAGATGCATCGTGACGCTTAACGTCGCACATCAGCTCCCCGAGTGCATGTGTTTGTCAGTTCCCCATACCTTTTTGTTCCCTATCTTGCCGGCAGCTCATAGAAGACAACGTTGATGTCTGTTAATCAACAGGAGTTATGTAGCCTTCACCTGCAGGGTTTGATCTGGCGTTTGGATATTAAACAGGCGATCAATGTTGGGATGCTTACCTGGGTTGGCGCGCGCGTCTTGAGTGTGCTCGCCATAAATCTTCAGACCGATATCCGCCGCGTTCGGTGTAATCGCGCCGAGTGTTTCGGCAAGCCAACAGTAAACTCGCAACGATCCCGCTTGACCAGGTTTATTTTCAATCTTGCCAACTAGCGCGCCTGACTGATCGACAAGTTCGATTGCAATAATCGCGTCCGCCATCGGAAGTAGGGACAGGTTATCTGAAAATTTTTCGCTAAAATTTGGTAATTGCATACGATACCTTTTACTAAGTGTTTATTTCGTTGAAACGCCTAAAGTGTGCCGGAATGCGGAGCATTCTAATCGGCCTCGCTCAGGTTTTATTTTGCGCTGAATGATATAGGCCTTCATTTTGAAGGTGGCTAGGACATCTTGTCGAGTTTGCTTAACATTGAAGTTGGTTAGGACTTACGCAAAACCGTCCCGGCAAGGCGCGACGGCGCAGGCAGTACAAATTAGTACGACAAGGAGGAGCAACGCCGCTGGGGCGGTTTTGCGTAAGTCCTAATGGTAAAACCACGTGAAGGCGACGTAGGCAAACACTCCCGTCTCGATCGCTGTGGCAATAAAAAGAGAAATACGAGCGCCGCGATTCGGTGCGAACAGGCCAGAGACAAGGAACGCCATGGCGAACAACGGCGTCACAAGGATCCTGAGCACGGCGAAGGGCGACCAGGAATGAAGGACGGAATGCGGATCGGCGGTCTTCGATACAACGTAGCAAAAAACAGCGGCGAGGCTCGTGGTGGAGATGACGAGAGCTGCGACGGAAAGGATTATCCAGAATATGCGATACGGCCTTAAAAAGAAGAGCGCAGTACCTGTTGCCGGGACAGAAGCCAGTCCGAACACCGCCAGGAACAAGAGGCTGTCGCCAAAGGCAAACATTCCGCCGGATGTTTGCCGGTCAGGACCATTCGTAGCCGAGACGTAGATGGTGAGCGCTGCCGAGGCGATCGCGAGGGCGGCGATGTATCCGGCGGTGACGAGACCTACTTTCGCGAATGGTTTCATGACGTTTGCCTTGCACCGTGAGAAGAAATGAATAAGCGCCTAATGCTCAAATTCACAGACGTCCATGCATAGTATGGTCGTCCGTATGCGATGCGATCTTAAACTGGTCGTGCGCCAGATTACGATGATTGTGCTCGACGTCATAGGCCTCTTTCTCAAAGATGTTGTCACGATATGCGCTGCGCCCTCGCAACAATTGCCAGAGGCTTGAAAGCAAGTACGCTGGAAGAAAGAACGGGCCCCATCTTTCATACTGACGAACGTGTACGTGCTCATGTGGTCTGACGCGGTTCAGTTCCGCCTCGTTGACGCCAACCACGACATGCCCGAGCGTGATTGCACAAAAGCGCAAGCAGGAAGGCATCTTAACGAGGAGACGATCGAGGAGCTTGCTACTGAACTCTATGACACCAGAAATAGTGCGGACGCGGCCGCCAAATGCCAAGACGCATAAACCTATCAGAACGCCAAGGATTGTATTTGGCGAAGCCCAAAGGTACTTTGCGAGGCGATGGATGGGGATGCGCATATGTGGCGGTCTAATGTGCGAATTACGGGCGAGCGTTAGCACGTCCCGCTTGAATGACGAATTGCGCATTTACTTAGGAACAATTTGATTAAATGCAGCGGTCATCGCTTTGGTAAGCAGTTCCTTTAACAAACCGGTGGATTTTGACTGCATAAGCGGACCTATTTCGCCTTGTCTTGCTTTTAACTCACCAGAGTATTTAGATAATGAATCTTCATCAACTAGCGATTGTAATTTTTCAGGACTGATAACTTGCGCGTGTGAAGAAGCTAAATGTTTATTCCACTGATTTTGATATTCAGGGATGAGCTTATCAATTTCACTTTTAACGATTGATTGTGCTTTTTGCTCGCCAACTTTATTAACAATGATTCGATATGTTTCAGTTTGAGAAGCAGCTTGATAGCTAATGGCTGTCAAATTTTGACCAACGTGATATTTTTGGATTAGGTTTAGTGCAATTTCTTCGGCGCTAGCCGCTGCTGCAATTGTTGAAACTAAACTCAGATGCAAGAAAGCATAAGAGATAAATTTTCTCATTGTTTTCCTAGAATGTTGTTGCGCAACGTCCAAAGTAAACAGCTCGCACGACCGACTCTGAGTCAAACGAAAAATTACTATTTCGCTCGCCTAGTTGACTGCCTCGGTTAGGCGCCACATTTTTTGTGGAACTGTCCTTCCGATTTAATTTCGGCAAAAAGGTCTCGGAAATCGCTCATATAGTTTTTCCCAAGCCACACCACACGGGAAATAAGGCCATCCATTACAAATCGACCGTGAAAACAAACAAGACCAATTTCCATAAAAGCGCCGGAGCCCCCGATCACATCTCGAATCCGATTGGTGAGGCCTACCGCTCCAAACGCAGTACGATCTGATGGCTCTATCAATATGGAATAAGACTTTGTGTCTCGGAGGTATACCCAATCCCTAACCTTCAAGTTCCTGACTGCCCGAATTACTTCTTCGTCAATGGTCTCTGATTTGGATGCCAATGAAGTCAAAGCTTTTTCGATGAGTGATGGGGCATCAACCAATTTTGATCGGCCTGCAACAAGTTTTTGCAACAGTTGTTGATGATTTGTTTTTTCGCTTGGATCTTCAATCTCTAAAAGTAGCTTCTTGTAGCCTTCGATAAATTGCGATGCGAGTTGTGAATCGAGGATCATTGTATTGACGCTTGCAGTTGAAGTTGAAGGGCGCACGCCCCAACACTTGTTTCACAAAGAGCGATTATTCGCGCGCGCTCATTCGAAGGCCGAGTTAGATGGAAAGCGGCTTAACAAATTACACATCCCAATGCATGATAAATCTTTATAGCATCGCAATTTTGTAGGTGCTCTCACCGCCAACTGCCAGTTCCCAATCAGCAGCCAACTCATCACACATCCCTCACGTCTTGTACAGAAAGGTCGGCGCCAGTGCTTTCATGACACCGAACCTTTATGTTGGTCATTGCGTGAGAGTCAAACGTTGATTTTTTCCGCTAGCGATTCGAGGATTTCGGTCCATCCTGCGGTGTGTCCGTTACGAGCGGTTTCAGGCAAGCGTTCGTGTGTGATGACGATTTCAGTCGCCTGATCGACGGGATGGAACTCGACCGTCACCAGCGTTTCCTGCGGCCCCGTGTGGGGCGAATTCCAAGTGAAGACGAGACGGCGCGGCGCATCGATGGTCTGGTAGATGCCTGTGTGGCGGACCGGCCCCGAGGGGACATGCATCACGATCACGAATGCGCCGCCTTCGCGTGCATCGACCTCGACAGTGGAGCGCGTGGTGCCGCTGGAACAGGGCCGCATCCATTCGGCCAGAGAGATTGGATTTAGCCAGGCGTCGAATAGCTGCTGTGCCGGGGCGGAGATCCTGCGTTTGACGGTGACGGTGGGAATACTGGCGACTGCGGTCATGTGGGTTTTCCTTTCTTTGCGCTCTTGCGCTGATTGATGACGAATTTTTCAAGGGACGCCAACCGGTCTTCCCAGAACTGGCGGTAATACTCGATCCACTCAGCGGCATCAGCCATGGCGTCGGCGTTGAGCGAAAGAATGTGGTCGCGGCCCTGCACCGTGCGCCGCACGAGCTCGGCGCGTTCGAGCATCTTGATGTGCTTCGAAACGGAGTTGAGCGACACCGGAAAATCGCCGGCGATCTCTGTGACGCGAGCATCAGAAAGCGCGAGGCGCGCGAGGATGGCGCGCCTCGTCGGGTCGGCCATCGCGGTGAAAGCTGCGTCTAGTCGATCGGAGGTCTTTGCGAATTTTGAGGGGATCTTATATTCAACCATAAGGATGAATATAAAAGAGGCTTAAAACCAAGTCAAGCCTTGTTGAAAAAAAGATTACTTTGGGAGGAGGGCGATCCGCCAGCCCGGCAGTGAGCGTTTAAAGCGCTTTGGTTTGCGGCAGCTTGTCGTCGTGGATTTGTTTTTTAGGTTCGAGTCATCGTACCCATCTTGTTATGCGCTCAGGTGATTATGACTGGGGCATAACGCGCCGGTTGAGCCACGAGCGGAGGCGGCGCGATGCGCCGACCTAGCGAGTCCGTCTCGGAACGGTTGTTAGGCATTGTTATTTTTCGATTTGATGAAAGAAAAGCGAACAATATCGTCACGCTTTTTCCAGCCGCGATTAACCCAATACTGGATCGCGGTTTGATTTGTGATGAGCACGTCGATGTGTGTTTTAACGATGCCGAGAGATTCTAGATGCTCGATACAAAGCAAAACCATTTTCTGCGCAATACCTTTTCCTCTTTGTTCGGGACCAACAATCAAATGTTGTAAGTAACCGCGCCTGCCGTCATGACCGCACATGACGCAACCCACAATTGTTCCAGTTTGTTCTGCCACAAAACTCAAACCAGGATTGCGCTCCAGATAACGGGCTGTGGCTTCATACGAATCCGCATCTCGAACGGTCACGCCTTGGGTTTGCTTCATTAGCGTAATTACGGAGTCGTAATCAGCTAATTTCATTTCACGGATGTTGATCATGAATGCCTATGTTTGAATTCAGTCGCGTACGTAGCGAGGCCGTATAGTGTCAGCCAGAATTTTTTGCAAATCAACGGTTCATTTTCATTTTTTTGACCCAGTATTTTTCTCAAAACATTTGCAGTGCCATGTCGTACACATTTTGATTTGTCTCGGAGCGAAATTATGAGTTACGGAGATTGGGAGTTATGCAGCGTCATGTTTTTCTGCAGCCTCAATGATGAAGTTGTGGGGCGCGTCCGTCTCGAACGACCAGTTAGACCAAGTCATTTGAAGTGCGATGCAACCCATGCTTGCGCGAGTTTCCATAGCTCAGGCGCACCGCGTTGGATAGTCGGGCCGTATCTTTCGAGTACTTGCTCGTACTGCACATGCCCCTCGGACCATGTACCTCCACCGGTGAAGATATTTGCCAAGAGGGGTTGGAACCGGTCCAGGGCTTTTGCAAACTGTGCGTCATTGGACTGTTCCTCCTCAAATTCGCGCCAAAGATGTCTTAACTCTTCGCACTGAGCCGTAGGAAGGAGCCCGAAGAGGCGCTCTGCAGCACATTGTTCTCGATCCAATTGGTTGCCATCCGACGCGCCATGAAGTGGAGTATCCCCTGCATCGATTTCGACGATGTCATGGACCAAAAGCATTTTCACGACACGGGCAACATCAATGTGCGCAGCAGCATAGTCTGCTAGTACCCATGCGTACATTGCCAAGTGCCATGAATGTTCAGCCGAGTTTTCCTTCCTGCTCCGATCAAGCAAAGGAGACTGGCGCACAACGTTTTTCAGTCGATCAATTTCCCGCAAGAAGTTGAGTTGCCGAGCCAGATTACTTGTTTCCAAAGATGGGCTTTCGTAGTGTCTAACATTATTCAAGGGCGTGCGAAGCACGTCTCGTTGCAATGAAATGTTAGGGCTTGGTGGAGACATACCGAAAAGCCCAATAGTATTCGAACCTGGTGAATTCGGCGCAATCACCCAACCCAACAATGAGGGCGCTTAGCGCAGCATCTGAAGGAAAATTTTTTAGTACACGATGCGTTGAACCGTCGTCGAGGGTTCTCGTTTGGTAGGTGTTTCCGTCCGAGTCTTGCTCTGTAATTGGGAGATTGCTGCCTGGAACGTAGAGGTTGTCGAGCAGCAATACCGTGGCTCCTGGATTCAGTACGTCGCCCAAGCCAGTAAGGAACTCGCGTTGACGATTTTTTGGAACGTGCGAGAACCAGAAACCGGCAAATGCAGCACTGAACGTACCCTGGTCCTTCGGAAGGCTGTAGGCATCACCGACCAAAAACTTGACGGCCTCTTCAGCCACACGGTGCTTAGCGATGGCGATCGTTTCCGGCGATGCATCGAGTGCGACGACTTCGGACGCGACGGGCGCTATGAACTGAGTCCAGTATCCCGTACCGCAGGCGATCTCAAGTAAACGAGATCCCGCGAAGAGGGGCGGTAGCCACTGCTGTAAGCGTTGAAGGTCGGCTTGCCGCTCTGGCTTTTGGTAGATGCGATCGTATTCGGACGCGCGCGCCGCGTAGTACGATTGCATGGATACCTTGCTGATTGACATAGGTAAGACCTTTCCATAAACATAAACCGTTTTTACGGTGCGTCTTCCTGCCAACGCAGATTATTACGCTAACGGAAAAAAAGTAACCGGCGCGCGCCACTGACGCCAGGCCGAAGGAAAAAGCGCTATTTCGCGGATCTGGTTCACTGTGGAGTTAGCCGATGTCATTCACCTGACTTCATTGTAGTGCCGGATGACTTGACCGATTGACTTTGCTTCGGGCGCATAGATTTGCATGAGTCCTCCAGCGAGCGCAAACAGGATCGCTACGACAGCGAACTGCCAACCAGTGCGCCGTATAGCGGTTCGAAGCCAGTAATTTCCACTGACACCACGAAGCCGGCGGTATAACCCAGCGGCAAGCGCTGCATCAAGCAAAAGCTCTGCAAGGAGCGCTGGCGCAGCCCAAACTATCCACAGCGCGGCCCACGCTGCCCCGGCCAAGGCCGCGATGGCCAGCAATACGATGGCGAGCTCTTCCAGATCAAGCGTCTCTGCGGCATGGGAAATATTGGAACCTTCGTCGGACGAACGCGAGCTGACCTCGCTAAATATTTGAGTCGCATGAGGAGTCTCCTCGAAAGACCCAGACGCACCGCCCCCGCCAAATTGACCGCCACCGGCCTGCCACGGCTCCTCGAAGGCGTGGCAATCGCTACTACTCGAAGCACCGGAGGGTGAGTCGGGAGTGAGGGAATCTAGACTATCTAGATCATCGAGGAGATCATCTCTCCTCAGGCGAAGCCAGCACAACAAAAAGAACAGAAACGCTGCATAAGCGATCGCAACTGCTACTGGATAACGCAACCACAGGGAATCAACGCCGGAACGAAGTAGCGCAAACGAGGCTAAGAAACCGGCTGTACCCGTCAATGCCACGATCAGCATCATCTGCAGTCGTGGCGAAAGAAGTCGCTCAAGAAGGCGCTGGATCCGCGCTATTTGCTTTCCGCGACTCGTGACCTGGTGTGCATTGCTTTCTTCCTCCCTCCTCGTATCCATTCAGGCCTGGCTCCAAAACCACAATAGGATTCGACATCATGGATCTTTTTCAACACAATCATCGGGTAGCTCCCGGAAGACTTGCCCCAACGGCTCGCCGGTAACACCTCCCACCCCGAACCAAAAGTGCTTAATTAATACTTTAGGTGTCTTGCGAGCAGCTGTCCCTCCCGAAAAAAGGAGCCGATAGATTGAAATGACCAGCGCCGATCGGGATCGTGGCCGTAATGCCTCGCAAGCTTTTTTGCGTCGTCTATCGCGCCGTTCAAGTATTTGGCTTGGTGTAACCCTACGCTCGAAAAGTCGTCGTCCGGTCTTTTTACATGCACTGTAATAATGAGAAGTTCATCTACTTGCATCGCCGTGCCCCGATAACATTTTCAATGTATGCGTTTATGCGCTATTTATTTTAGAGGTGATTTATGTCGCATTGGAAATAGCGATGCAGTCGATGTGATTAAGAACACTGCCGCAGCTCAGGTACACCCCGTTGGATGGTCGGGTCGTATCTTTCGCATTAGCAGCATCCATTGCACCGATATCACGGGAGAGTGAAACCTCAACCGCGGCGCGCCGCCTCGATTGCGGCGACGTCGATCTTTGTCATCTCCATCATCGCATCGAACGCGCGCTTGGCGGCAGCGGGATCGGGATCAGTGATAGCTTTCGTTAGGACGATCGGCGTAATCTGCCAAGATATGCCCCATTTGTCTTTGCACCAGCCGCACGCGCTCTCCTGGCCGTTGTTGCCGACAATCGCGTTCCAGTAGCGATCCGTTTCGGCTTGGTCAGCGGTTGCGACCTGAAACGAGAACGCTTCATTGTGCTTGAACGCAGGTCCGCCGTTGAGTCCGAGGCACGCTACGCCCATCACGGTAAACTCGACAGTCAACACGTCTCCTTGCTTTCCCGACGGAAAGTCTCCCGGTGCGTGGTGCACCGCGTCGACGGACGAATCGGGAAAAGTCTTGGCGTAAAACTGCGCCGCGTCCTCGGCGTCGCCATCGTACCAAAGGCAAATTGTGTTCTTTGCTTGCTTGACCATGTTACTTCTCCATTGTGATGAACAGATACTGATGCTTAGACAAATCAAACCGCCATAATTCCGTCAGAATGTCGATCGAGTACTTGGGGCATGGCTTGCACTCGACTCCTTATACGACGCCCACTTAATAAAGGGACATGACGTTGCGTCTTTTTTGTCTGGCTGCGCTGCTCGTCGTTGCCATAGTTCACTATGACGCCTCCTCTCGCCTTGCCATACAAAAAATCCACTAATTTCATTAGTCCGGTTATTAATTGGGATTCGTATAACCTTATCAGCCGATTGTCATTGAATCACTCATTCTTTTTCACCCTCCATGTACTTTTCCACAAGCTCAAGAATTGCTTGTGACTGGCACTCTAATGCTAAAACACGAAGTTTTTCAGCAAAGGGAATGTAGTGTTCATCGAGTGTCTCAAGATAATAGGTTCGCTGGCGAATATCCCGCATGCTGCCTCTCATTGCGAATGCATGCAGTATTTTTATTTCTTCCATTGGCGGGGGTACCAGTGGAAATTCTCTTGTGTTGTCGGCATCCGCTATTTCACTTTGGCCTGAAGATTCATAAATCCAATTTAATTGCAGGAGCGTTGCGATATGTCTTAAGAGAATGTCGAAGTTGATCGGCTTAACAAGAAATGCATCGACTCCGATGGCCAGATAGTTTTGACGGTCCGTGTCGAATGCGCTGGCAGAAATAGCGATAATCGGCACTTCCTTGAACGTTGGTAAGTTGCGAAGCCGCTGCGTCACGTCGTGGCCACTCATAACCGGCATGAGGTTATCCATCAGAATCAAATCCGGGACATGTGATTGGGCAATGGCTAATGCCACTTCACCGTTCTCTGCTTCGATTACTTCGAAACCGAGCGGTTTCAAGAAATCCGCGACTACCGCTCGGTTAATCGGAATGTCGTCTACAATCAATATTTTCTTTCGGGGGCCACGATAGCCGATTACCTTTCGCTCGTCCGACATTGCCGTAACGGTTGCCTCGATTATCGGCAAACGCAATTCGAACCAAAAGCGGCTGCCTTGTCCTGGCGTACTGTCGATATGAATGTTGCTGCCCATCAACCATACAAGCTCGCGGCTGATTGCCAATCCCAGTCCTGTTCCACCTAAACGCTGCTTCACATCGCCGGCTTGCTCGAAGGGCTGAAAGATAGTTTCCAAATGTGACTTGTCGATGCCTACACCCGTATCCTGAACCTCGAATCGGAGCAAGGCGTCGCTATCGTTTTTGTTTATGACATGCACATGCAAACTGACTAGTCCATGTTGGGTGAATTTCACCGCATTACTCAAAAGGTTTAACAGCACTTGACGTAGTCGGTTCTCATCTACCGCTACTGTGCGAGGCAGAAGTGGAGACACTTCGTGAGTGAATAACAAGTTTTTTTCTGTTGCCTTGATATTAATGATGTCGGCAACCAAATGAAGAAATGCAGGCAAATCGATAGGGCAAGGATAGAGTTCGACTTTACGAGCTTCGATCTTGGCAAGATCTAAGATGTCGTTGATAAGCGCCAACAGATGTTCGCCGCTATGCTCGATGGTGCGCGCACTATTCACGTGCCGACCATCTAGATTTTTATCTCGTTTGAGAATTTGCGCATATCCAAGAATTGCGTTAAGCGGCGTGCGCAGTTCATGACTCATGCTTGCTAGGAAGGCACTTTTGGCGTGGCTTGCCGCTTCAGCTTTTTCTTTCGCTACCATGAGCTCGGCCGTTTTTTGTTTGACGAGATCCGCCAAGCCTTCCTGATAAGCGACAAGCTCTTCGTCGAGTGCCGCGCGCTCAAAGGCCGGGGCAAGTAGCTCAACATAGTGCATGATTTCCGCATAATGGTTGGTTGCATCACGTCCGAGCAAGCCCGATGCCGCTACCACTCCCCACAGTTTGGTGCGGGTCATAATGGGTAGCAAACAAATGAACTGTTGCGCGTCAAAATCCATATCCATGACCGCAGAAGATGGAAAGGCTGTGAGATCACAGCCACTATGCAGTTGCTCGCCGGCTACTTCGCCATGTCTATAAACATAGAGTATTGTAAGGACTCCCGTCTTATTCGAGTTTTCGCACCGACTGATGCAAGTCCAATTGAAGTAACGTAGCAACAATTTGGTTAGAGATTGAATGTTTTCGTAGCTGCCGCCGCTAGCATTTCTCATCATTTCATAGCTGATGCCGACTGTTGTGGTTATATCATCGTCAGCTGATGTTTCCCGCTGTTCATGGGGAGGCTCTACGAAATTTATTGCCGAGGGAAGCCCGCAAGATTGGCGGGGAATGAAAGGATTAGGAACCAATATTTGCCCACCGAACCGGCAATTTTTTTGATTTGTTCCAAAATAGCCCCGACGGCTTGTTCGGCCAACTGACTATAGTTTTGATCAATGCTGGCAAGGGGCGGAATACAATTACGCGCAGCGGACGAATTATCATAGCCAACGACGGCGATATCTTCAGGCACTCTCACTCCCGCGCCCTGTAAGTACGTGATAGCACCGATTGCATTGCGGTCCGTTCCGGCGACAATCGCGGTTATAGGAAGTTTACGACTTAGGATTTCTTGATGTCTAGGAATTTCAAAGTGTGAGAGGGCTGAAAAAAGATACTGAAGTAGTCA
>JAZKCF010000089.1:0-51699 GCA_040388195.1 Pseudomonadota bacterium | reverse complement strand
CGGCGCGTTAATTCAGGAGTACAACCGACCGTCGCTCGAAATACAACGACCTCTTGTGCGGGTGCCGTCATCCGTAGCCAGCACGGCGACGCGTTCCACTACTGCAATAGACACCTCGGTGATCACTACGGTAATACCGCCTGCTGATGGCACGAAGGTGGAACCAAAAGGTATCTGTGCCAATTCAGGGCTGCGATATCAAGCAAGAAAAGCTGCAGCCGTATTGTTCTCAAAAAAACCGAAAACCGAATTAAAAAAATACTTGCCAGGGGAGAAGGCGGCTTTTGCCAAGCAGTTCGAAGGTCAAAGGCTTTCTTCCAAAGACTTGAAAGTTTTAACCGAACAGGACCGCATTAGCGCGGGTTGGGAACCGATTGGTCAACGCAAGGATGGCTCAGTCCTTTTCAGAGTTGACGGTGGCGGCGAAGTTAAGGGCGCGATACTTCCCGCCCCCCTTGTTAAGAATCAGTTTACGGTAGGTCAAAAAGTGGCAAAGGGTTTCAAGGTTGGAGATGGGATGCAGGATGAACAGTCACTAACCGCGCAAATAGGTGAGAAGACTGATAAGAAGAAGGGGAAAACACTGTAACCACGATCTGGAACACGACAAAAAAAGCGTATTGTGGAAGACGGCCAAGCAATGGAACTCATCCCCGGCGTTCGATCTCAACGCCGCGATGCGCTTGGCTGGTTTCCATCTTCCTCATCACCTGTTAGCGTGATACTTGACGTACTTTCCGGCACACTTAAAGCCTTTAGCATTTTGAAGCGGATTGATCTCATCGATCCGCGGGCTTTTCGCACGGTGTTCGATGCTTTCTTTTTCTTGCGCGGTAGCGAATCAGATACTAGACCTCGATGGCGCATTGGTGCGCGCCGGATTCTTCACTGAACGTAATACCAATCCCAATTAATAATGAAACATGAAAGGGCGTCTTTTTTCGTCTGGCGGCGTTACTCGTTGTTGCCTTAATTCACTGTGGCGCTTCTTGTCTGGCCAGACAAAAAAATCCATCCATTTCATGTTTCATTATTAATTGGGATTGGTATAACAACAGAGCACTCTTGCGGCATTTACGGATCGTTTTAGTGTGCGGTGCACAATTGACGACGACGCGCGAAATTCCCTGTCTTACTAGTCGTCAATAATTATCCAGAACAGAAGTAACATTAGGGCCTTTCGCAAAAATCGTATTGTCCTATCCATCAATCGCCGGCCTTAATGATCAGTCGCTTAAATTACAAGAGCTAATTGAAAGCGCGCTAACCACGCCTTCCACAAGTGGCCTGATGCCAAAAATAATCTTCGCAACTTTCCAAAATCGGCTAAAAGGATATATAAAAATAATATGGCCTGTAGCATTTAAATCTTACAGGCAGTTGACAATCTGTCGCTACCGCTTGAATATGGCGGTCGTGCGATGGCAGCTGCCGGCAATTGTTCGATTTTTTCAGCATTGAACGAAACATCGGATACCGGCAGAGTGTGTCTTTAAGCTTGCTTTTGTATGAAGTGAAAAGCAAAGTAACAGGCACAAAAGTGTGCTCTGAGAGTGCATTTAAAGAATGACTAAAAGAGGAACTGGCCGTCGCACCAACGCCAGTAAATATAAAGTTAAGAAGCAGGTTGCAAGACTGTCTATTGGGGGAACCATAGGACATCATGTGATATACGTGTAGCGTCGCTTCGATTATCTATCGAATGATGGCGCTATCTCGTCATTGATCAAACAGTATTGCCAAGAGAAACACAATAATTCAATCCTCCTCATGATGCATGGAGTACTAGCGCATTGCATTCGGGAGAGGACGCCTTATCTAGTAGGGGGATGACGGTCGGAGTTGTCGTTAATTGGGGTACGAAGCGTTTGCTTTGCCATATCGAATGCTGGTTTGCAGTGCAGCTGTTTGGATGTCGAGTAGCGGCTTTTTCTCAGTCAGTGGAAATATTCCCGGCCAATCCTTAGAGGTTATCGCGAATGTAATGCGTCAGCGCATTGCATTATTAAAATGACGCGTTGGACAAAGGGGCCGTGTCCATGAGTGCTAAGCAATCTCTGTTATGGGAAATGCAATGCCGTCTTGACAGCGAGGGTGTTAACTCGTTTGTTGATGTCGTGCGTCGTCATTCCTTCAAAGCAGATGCACCTGCTTTTGTTTTCCTCAAGAATGGGGAAAGCGAAGACGGCATTTTGACCTTTACCATTCTTGATGAGCGGGCCCGCTCGATTGCTTCGTTGTTGCAAAACCAATTGGTTAAAGGCGATCGAGCAATATTGTTGTTTCCATCAGGGCTTAACTTCATCATCGCATTGTTGGGTTGCCTCTATGCGGGGGTCGTTGCTGTGCCGGTAAGTCCTCCGCGCCGCACACAGAAACTAGAAAAGTTGCACGCTATCGTTGAGGACTGCGATGCCAAGCTGATCTTGACTGAAAACGCGTTATTGCAGGACCTCGCTCCATCTATAAGTGAAGTTCCAAAACTACAGTCCTTGCAGACACTGGCAGTAGATTTTCATCAATCGATATCTATCGCTGAAACGGTGGCTAATTGGCAGCCACCGCAATTGAATCTCTCCTCCATCGCTTTTTTGCAGTACACCTCTGGCTCTACCGGCAAACCTAAAGGCGTCGCTGTCACGCATGCAAATCTATTGGCAACTCAGCAGATGATTCACGCTGGGTTTGCGCATGACGCCGATACTATTGGTGTGGGCTGGTTACCATTTCATCACGATATGGGGCTGGTCGGTAACGTTTTGCATTCACTTTATCTCGGCATTCCCTGCACTTTTATGCCCCCGATGGCATTCATGCAACAACCGATCCGATGGTTGCGCACTATCTCAAAATATCGTGCTACCACAAGTGGCGGGCCAAATTTTGCGTATGAGCTTTGCGTCAAGCGTATCTCTCCTGATCAAATGGAAGGCTTAGACCTTAGCTGTTGGAAGGTTGCCTTCACCGGCGCAGAGCCGGTACGCGCCGAAACGTTGGATCGCTTCAGTGAAAAATTTTCGTCAGTAGGTTTTTCTGATAGCGCTTTCTACCCTTGTTATGGAATGGCGGAGGCAACGCTTTTTGTAACCGGTGTTACAGCGGGGCAAGGTGTCGTCGTAAGAGAGGTTTCTACTGAAGCGATTGAGAGGAACGATGTCGTCGTTTTAAAAAATGATGACGCAACAAAATCGCGACAAAAAATAGTCGGTTGCGGAACGGGCCGTGGTGATCAGCGTATCTGTATTGTAGATCCCGATTCAAAGCGTCTCTGCGCTGATCTCGCGATCGGCGAGATTTGGATTACGGGCTCCAACGTTACCGAGGGATATTGGAATGATCCTATTGCTACTGCTGAAAGTTTTGACGCTTATATCGCCGACTCTAACGAAGGTCCATTTCTTCGTACTGGAGATTTGGGTTTCCTCGACAACGGTGAGCTTTTTATTACCGGCCGCCGCAAAGAATTAATCATCATCAAAGGTCGTAATTTATATCCGCGTGATATTGAGGATGCAATCACTGCTTGTCATCCTGCTTTGAACGATTGCCAAGGCGCAGCGTTTGCGATGGTTATTGATAGTGAAGAGAAATTAATCGTAGTGCATGAAATCGCACAACGTCGTGTCGATGTTGCAGAGCATAAACAAATTTTAATGAATGCCCGCGAAGTTATTGCAGAGAATTTCGATGCGCATTTGCATGATTTCGTATTGATAAAATTCAGAGGGATTCCCAAAACCACGAGCGGAAAAATCCAACGCAATTTATGCAGGGAGCTTTACCGCCAGCAAGCTCTACCACTTGTGGAGCTTGTGTGATGGAGGAAAATCGCGTGGATAGTTGTCCAGACAAAAAAATGGATTGTAATAATGGGGGGCTCTCTGCAGCGAATGAAAATCAGCAGCTGGCCACGGCATCAACTGATTTCGTAGAAGCGTCCAGAAACAACTACATTTTGCCACGGAGTGGCGGATGGCCTCAGCGTTTGCATGTTGGCGCGATGCTTGTTTTATCCGCGATCGCTTTTTACTTTGCTGCAGCTGAAGTTATTGCGGGCCAAGTACGGGGGTGGGAAGTATGGATCTTCGCCACGATGTATGTGTTTGCCAATTTGGGCATAACAGTTGGTTTTCATCGATTCCTCACGCATCGTGCTTTTAAAGCCGGTTCTTTTATTAAAGCGCTGCTGATTATTTTGGGAAGTATGTCTGGACAAGGCCCAGCAATTTATTGGGTGGGTCTTCATCGCCGTCATCATCGATTTTCCGATCAGGCGCTGGATCCGCATTCACCGCTTTGGATGGATGATCGCCCTGCAAGAAATAAGATTGAAGGGTTCTTCCACTCGCAGATTGGATGGGCGTTCACACATCGAATGACAAACACCATCGTTTTTTGCAAAGACTTATATCGCGACCATCTAGTTGTTTGGTTAAGTCAGCGTTATTTCTTTTGGTTGTTTTTGGGTTTGCTTATTCCAACCATTGTCGGCGCAGTGATAGAGCAATCTGCTTGGGGTGCATGGAAAGGATTGCTCTGGGGCGGCGGACTTCGGCTTTTTTTCTCGTATCACTTCATCAACTCGGTTAATTCGATATCGCATCTGTTCGGCTATCGCTCTTTTGCAACAAGGGAAAATAGTCGAAACAACGCATGGCTGGCGTTACCAACGTTTGGCGAGACATGGCATAACAACCATCACGCCTATCCGAGATCGGCATTTTTCGGCTTACGCTGGTGGGAGATTGATATCGGCGGGTTGGTTGTCCGGTTATTAGAAATGTTGGGACTTGTTTCGAGTGTGGTGCGGGCAGATCAAACGGTATTGGACGACTTGAGCATTAGGGAGTTCGAAAATTTTGATCGACGCGAGGAGGCCGATTTCAAGATGAAGAGTCAACATGCAGGCCGGGATGCGCGGAGCCCTGACGCTGCAAGTTCAGATCGTGTAGCAGATTCGTAAAAGAACTCTTTAAGTGGAAACTAATAAATGACGATAACAACGCAGTCGACTACCGATGTCCAGAGAAAAACTAGTTCACAGATTTCCGAACGCGCACAAGCGTGTATCGAGTGGCTGCGGGATTACGCAAACAGAAGAATTAATTCCCGCTTAATCGATGAGCGGCGTTGTATTCCTCCTTATATCGTTTTAGATTTCGGCAATCAGGGCTTGATGGCGATGCAGGTGCCAGCCTCTTTTGGTGGCAAACTGGAATTGTCGTTATATGACACCCTGAAAGTGCAGCAGCAAATTGCTGCAATCGATTTAACACTGTCATTCTTTGTTGGTTCCAACAACATTCTGGGTGTTCAACCCATTCTAAAATTTGCCACACCGGTAATTCAACAGCGATTTCTTCCCGATCTCGCTGCTGGGCGGAAGATCGCATCTTTTGCGCTCACTGAACCGAAGGCCGGCTCGAATCCTCTGGATATCGAATCAACCGCGCGATCGATTGATGGCGGCGGATTTATTCTCAACGGAACGAAAATGTGGTCCGGTAGCGCTTCATGGTCCAGCGTAATGAATGTGTTCGCGAAACAGTTATCCCCTAAAGGCATTAGTTTGGGGCATATCGCGCTCTGCGTTCCCAGCGACTTGAAGGGAATCCGGCAAGGCCCCGAAGCATTGACTACTGGGGTGCGCGGTATGGTTCAAAACTCAGTTTTTTTCGAAAATGTACGCATTGAGGCTGAGCAAGTGCTTGGACAACCTGGTGGTGGATTCGCGGTCGCAAGCGACACCATGACGATGGGCCGTTTAGGTGTTGCTGCCACTTGCATTGGTGGTATGTGGCGGGCGCTGCAGCTCGCAGATCGCTATGCGCGCCGTCGCACTATTGGTTCCGCTAAGTTGATTGGCAGTGATTTGGCGGCAGCACGAATCGCATCCATGTATGCAGCAACGAAAGCGGCGGAGAGTTTGGTCGATAAACTCGCGCAAGATATCGACAACGGCGTTTCAGTCCCCGGAGAAGCGCACGCAGCTGCAAAAGCGCTTTGCAGCGAATGGCTTTGGGAGGTTGTGGATTCCGCAATCCAAATGCTCGGTGGGCGTGGGTACATTGAGACCAATTACCTCGCGCAGCTAATGCGCGATGCGCGCATCACTAGGCTTTTCGAAGGCCCTACCGACACCTTGTTCATATATATCGGTAGACGTGTTCTAGAGACGGCGTCTCCGCTCTTTGATTATCTGGCTACACACTTAGGTGCGCCAGAAATTGCCGCTGCGTTACGTAATCAACTGGATCGTATGCGTGAGCAATGGCAATCATCGTTTAACACTGCTCAGAACATCTGCTATGCCGCCGCCGGGGAGGTGACAGCGCTTTATATCGTTAAAGCCTGTACCAAAGAACGCGCTTCCTTATTGTGGTTGGATGCGCGAATAAGCCGTGCTGTTGAGGGGGTAGGGCAACAGCTATCGCTGGATCGCATGTTACCGGCAGCGATTCTCGAAGAGATTGTTTCTGCTATCGGTGACATTGAG
The DNA here is from genome assembly GCA_040388195.1 of Pseudomonadota bacterium. Taxonomy (GTDB): domain Bacteria; phylum Pseudomonadota; class Gammaproteobacteria; order Burkholderiales; family DATLHW01; genus DATLHW01. Next base: position 45,203 of record JAZKCF010000089.1, on the reverse strand, counting down.
CAAGCAGCTTCCGACGAGGATCGTTTCTTAGATAGCTATTTAAAAAGAGATTTTTTGTAAAAGCCCTTGAAAAGGCAGATCCGGATCACGAAATAAAAATTTGAGATATGAGAGCTATTAAATGATGTTTTAAATGCGTGATGTAGTTCATATCGCCTCAGATAGTAATGGCACAACGTTGAATGATGAAATATCGAATTATTAAGGCCTTACCGACGGAGAGAGACCAGTTTCCACGTAGCGAGGAATTGGGGCCGGAAGATAAGGTTGGCACTAGATGTTGTGTAGAAGCCGAGTAATAAAACTAGCTGTTATTGGAGAAGTTTAGTAGTCACAGGATTGATCTTACAGGGGGGGACATGAGCTTGGACGGGCCGCATTCAGTAACCAAAGTTAACGCCGATATTTCAGGTATACCAAGCCAAGGGGAGATTGAGCAATCAATCGTGGAATGGTTAAAAAATTATTTGGCGGATTTACTTAATCTTTCGGTTGATGAACTAGATCGCTCAATAACGTTTCAGCAGTACGGATTAGATTCGTCTGCGGCGGTAGGGCTTTCAGGGGACTTAGGAATGTGGCTGGGGTGTGATATAGACCCGGCAATTGCTTATGAGTTCCCTTCCATCAACGAATTAGCTAAAGCACTGGCAGATGATGCTGCGGTACGGAATGCGTTTGGTAAACGTCATAGCATTGCTGGAAAGGAAAGCGCCGATGCATAACGCAGTTAGCCATAACGATCCATGTGCGTCGTCGGAAGCTATTCAGTTTCACTACGATGTCGGCAATGACTTTTACCAGCTTTGGCTTGACCCGACCATGACCTATTCCTGCGCGTTTTGGCAGGGTGACGAAAATTTGGAGACGGCGCAACGCAACAAAATAGATTGGCACTTGCAGCATTCAGGAATTCAACCCGGCGAACGGTTGCTTGAAATCGGCGGCGGTTGGGGAGGACTGCTTGATCGCGCGATCAATCACATTGGCGTTAAGCATGCGACCAGTCTTACTCTGAGCCAGGCACAAGCTGAATGGATTCGTAACCGTCAGTTGCCCAATGTTGATGTTCGGTTAGAAAGCTGGTTCGCGCACACCCCAGACACACTTTATGACGGCATCGTCAGCGTTGAGGCTTTTGAGGCATTTGCTCGGCCGGATCAAACCGATGAGGAAAAATTAGAGGGATATAAAACATTCTTCCAATCTTGCCATCGATGGTTACGGCCAGGAGGGCGGCTTTCTCTGCAGACAATTACGTATGAAAAGCTCGGTCGCGATTGGAATCATCATATTAGCGAAAAGGTATTTCCTGACGAGGATCTCCCCCACCTGGAGGAAATTGTCACTGCAGCACGTGGGTTTTTCGAAATCGAGCTACTTCGCAACGACAGAGCGCATTACGTACGTACATTGCGTTGCTGGTTAAGCAATCTGCGAGCTAAAAAGTCTGAGGCTATCGAAATGGTTGGTGCAGAGAAAGTTGCTATCTATGAAAAGTATTTAGGACTAGTGCTAGTCGGATTTTATACCGGCACCATGAATCTAGCCCGTATTAGTCTACGCAGAATTGACTCAAGAGGAGGATGGTCATGAAGCTCCGATTGATTACTGGGAAGATAAATACCAAACAATTTCTGCGCCAGCACACGTATAACCGCGCTGCCGGTAAAGGTCGTAATAGTTCTTTAATAGATGTGGTGCGCGAGCGAGCCCACACAAATAAAACACATCCTGCGTTGATATTTTTGCCCGATGGTGAAAATGAGCGTGGTCGATTAACCTACGCCGAGTTAGATGCGCGTGCACGTGGGTTCGCCGCATTTTTGCAGTCGCAGGGGCTAGCCGGGCAATCGGTGCTGCTGATGCTGCCTTCCAGCATCGAATACGTTGTAGCTTTCCTAGGTTGTCTCTATGCGGGAGCGATTGCTGTTCCCGCATATCCACCGCTCCACGGGCTTCATATAGAGCGTCTCGGCCATATTGCCGATGATTGTGATGCACGCGCGCTTTTTTTCCTGAAAGCCGGATCATCTAGTGAAGCTATGCGGGCGCGATTCAAGCAGATGCTATCGAATCATTCGGAATGTAAATTTTTCGCGATGGATGAGTCGGTCGAGCTACCGCCCGAAGAGTGGGTCGAACCGGAATCAAGCGGAGACACACTCGCTTTTATTCAATACACGTCTGGGTCTACAGGGCGTCCACGCGGCGTAATGATTACGCACAACAATATGCTGGCGCAGTTCCGGCATATTCAAGTGTTGTGGGACAACGATGCAGACGACGTTGCCGTGACCTGGCTGCCGATGTTCCATGACATGGGAATTGGCTGTCTGCTTTATCCAATGTATCTCGGTATTACTAATATTATCCTGCCCCCGCTGGCATTCCTGCAGAAGCCGCTACGCTGGCTGCGCGCGATCAGCCGTTATAAAGCGACGATGTCTGTAGCACCGAATTTCGCTTATGAACTTTGCGTGGCAGCGGCAGATGATCCTGTTGATCCCCCACTCGATCTATCTACATGGCGCGTTGCTGGAAATGGTGCGGAACCGGTTCGAGCCGATACGCTCACGCGGTTTACTGATCAATTTGCAGAGTATGGATTCCGGCATGAAGCGCATTTGCCCGGATACGGATTGGCGGAAGTTACACTTTCCGTAACGATGACACCGAGGGGAACAGTCGCGAGCACGCGGCGCGTGAATGCTGACGCGTTACGAAAGAACAAGATTGTATTCGCGTTAGAAGGAGAGAAGTCGCAAGAGCTGGTTGGCTGCGGTCAACCGCATGTCGACAGCAAGGTCATTGTGGTCGATCCCGATACGCGCCAAATACTCAGCGACGGCAGTATCGGCGAGATTTGGGTTGCCGGCCCGACTGTTGCCGCCGGCTACTGGAACAAGCCAGAAGAAACACAAGAGACGTTTTGCGCTTTCACGGATGAAGGTGAGGGCCCATTTCTGCGCACCGGTGACCTTGGGGCAATGCGAGAGGGTGAGCTTTATATCACCGGGCGGCGGAAAGACCTCATCATTATTCGTGGCCATAATCACTATCCACAAGACATTGAGCAAACGGTTTCTCGCAGCCATATGGCATTGGAAAACGGGCGCACGGCTGCTTTTTCCGTCGAAGAAAATGGAGAAGAGCAACTAGTAATCGTTCAAGAACTTCGCCGCTCTCGTGTGAAGGACTTTGATGGCGAGGAACTGCTCCAAGTCATTCGTCGAGCATTGGCCGAAGACTACGGTATTCAGCCATATGCTGTACTGTTGTTGAAGCCTGCTTCTTTGCACATCACTTCCAGCGGCAAAATCCGGCGACAAGCATGCAAGACTGATTATCTGGAGAAACGGTTCGAACCACTCTATGCCTGGCACGAGCAAGCCGCCGCGAATCAGACCGAGAGTGAAGCCACAGAAATTGAAATGTCGGGGCTTAACGCGTTTTCATACGAAGCGATATCGACATGGATTCGAGATGCGGTAGCAAGAAAGAAAAGATTACTCCCCAGCCAGGTTGCAATCGATGAGCCGCTTACTAGTTTCGGTCTCGATTCGCTGGAGTTAGCGGCATTGTCTGGTGAACTGGCGTCGTTGCTTGGACAAGAATTGGATCCGACGTGGGTATACGATTATCCGACGATACGCCTATATGCCGAAAAAATAGCGGGTAAGCCAGAGGCGAGCACACTTGCGGCAGGTGTGCCGGGAATAAACGTTAATTCACCCGATAGCACAGCACAAGGTGTCGCTATCGTCGGTATGGCATGTCGTTTCCCCGGGGCAGATTCAGTAGATGCGTATTGGCACATGTTGGAAACAGGAACGGATGCCATCACCGAAGTGCCGCCCGATCGCTGGTCCGTGGATGATTACTATGACGCGGAATGGCCTAAGCCTGGGAAGATGAACACCCGTTGGGGGGGATTCATTAATGGCGTTGCCGAATTCGACGCTTCCTTCTTTGGTATTTCCCCGCTCGAAGCAGAAAGCATGGATCCGCAGCAGCGATTGCTATTGTCAGTCGCTTGGCATGCGTTGGAAGATGCTGGTATTCCTGCTTCCAGTTTGGCTGGTAGCAATACTGGCGTTTTTGTTGGCATTAATACGGTCGACTATCGTCAATTGCAGCTTCATAACGGTGCGGGCACCGACGCTTATTCCGGTACTGGCAACGCGTTATGTGTCAGCGCTAATCGCATATCTTATTTTCTCGATTTACATGGTCCAAGCTGGGCCGTAGACGCCGCTTGTTCCTCCTCTCTGGTGGCAGTTCACCAAGCGCGAGCGAGCCTGTTGGCAGGTGAGTGCGATGTGGCGATTGTGGGCGGCGTTAATCTCATGTTGTCGCCCGAAGTAACGATTATGTGTACGCAAGCCAATATGTTATCGCCGGATGGCCGCTGCAAAACCTTCGACGCGACCGCCAATGGTTACGTGCGTGGCGAAGGGTGTGGTGTTGTTATTCTTAAACGTCATGCCGATGCCTCCCGGGATGGTGATCGTATCTTGGCACTAGTCGCAGGTTCCGCCGTTAACCAGGACGGCAAGAGCAACGGTTTGTCTGCGCCCAATGGTATGGCGCAGCAAGCGGTTATTCGGCAAGCGCTTACTTCTGCGGGCGTAAAGCCGGAGCAAGTCAGTTACGTCGAAGTGCAAGGAACAGGAACCAGCCTCGGCGACCCGATCGAGGTTAATGCCTTAAAGAATATCTACGATGCCAACGTTGATTCAGCACCGAAGCTGTGGGTCAGTACGGTAAAAACGAATATTGGCCATTTAGAAGCGGCCGCGGGTGTCGCTGGACTCATCAAGACGGTATTGACCTTACGTCACCGAAAAATTCCGCCGCATTTACACCTGCAGCAGTTAAACCCTCTGATCGCGCTTGACGGAACCCGGTTGGCAATTCCGACCTCGTTGCAAGAATGGGACGCCAAAGATGGCGAGGCACGTTTGGCCGCCGTTAGCGCGTTCGGTTTTGGGGGCACTAATGCGCATGTGATTATTCAAGAAGCACCCATTGCGCACGAAACGCGGTTGTTAAAACCGGAGCACGTATCGTCTTGTCAGCTGCTTGCGATATCAGCGAAAAGCGCAGTGGCATTGAGGGAGCTTGCTTCGAGTTATGCCGACTTCCTGGAAGATGTTGACGCTCGTGCTCTGGCAACGATCTGCTACACGACGAATGCGCGACGCACACATCATGCGCACCGATTAGCACTACTGGTACGTAGCACGAGCGAAGCGCGAGAAGGACTGATGCGAGTCGCGCGAGCGGAAGCTTATGGCGATGCATTCAGCGGATTTGCACCGCCGGTAATGGAAGGAAAGTTGGCGTTATTGTTTCCGGGACAAGGCGCGCAGTATTGGCGGATGGCGCATGACTTGTATCGAACCCATGCAGGATTCCGCAGCGTTCTTGATCGTTGCGAAGTAGTCTTTCACGAATTAACAAGAGAGTCTCTTCTTAGCTACATATATGGCGAGGTCGACAGAACGCTTGAGTTACAGGAACCGATTTATGCGCAGCCTGCGCTTTTTGCGATGGAATGCGCGCTGGCGTCTATCTGGCAATCGTATGGAATGCGTCCTGATTATGTAATGGGACACGGCTCCGGCGAATTCGCTGCTGCTTGCATTGCTGGTGTTTTTTCAATCGAGGATGGCCTGGTGCTTGCAGCGCACGCTGGCCGTTTGATGGAGCAGTTGAGCTGGCCCGGCGCAATGTTCGCTGTTCGAGGCACGGAAGATACGATTTCGGAGCTATTGGACGCATTCGAATCCGCTCCGCCGAAAACTGGTGCCATAGTTGCCCATAATAGTCCGCGTGACGTTGTCGTATCCGGCGGCCACTCCGAACTAAATCAATGGTTAATGCACTGGACGTCGATGGGGATCGTGGTTACCCCAGTGGAGGTCAATCGCATCTATCGTTCTCCTCTGGCGAATGAGACTGCAAATGATTTCACACGTGCCGTTCATGAAATTTCTTATGCGCCGCCGAAACTTTCCGTTATCTCCGGCATTTCGGGACAAATCGCGGATGATGAAATTGCCACTGCCGAATATTGGCTAAGACATTTGTTGGCGCCGGTACAGTTTGCTACAGGGCTTTCCACCTTAGCTGCCGCTGGCTGCCGAGTCTTTGTCGAGGCGGGACCACATCCAATGTTAAGCGAGTTCGGTCAACAAGTTATTCCTGACGCGTTATGGCTCCATAGTTTGCGTCGTCATGGTGACGATTCCACAGAGTTGCTAAGTAACGTTGCGCAATTGTATGTGCAGGGCGGAGCGATCGATTGGACGCGGGGCGCCCAATTTCAAGCGGATTCGGATGTAGAGCCACCACTACCGATACCGTTGCCGCAGTACCCGTTTCAGGAAACTCGCTACTGGTTCAAACCCGCGCCAGCATCTGCTATCACACACGTTATTAGCGCAGACGATACACATCCTTTGCTGGGCCGCAGGCTTGACCTGGCCGACGCCGATGGACGTTATTATTTTGAGAATTCGCTTTCTGAAAATCAGCCGAAATTTATTGCGCAACATCGTATTTTCGGTTCATCGACACTACCTGCTGCTGCGATCGTGGAATGGATGAGAGCAGCCACAAGTGAGATATGCGGCGACGACATGACGGATTGGTCTCTGCAGAATTTCGTCGTCAGGGAAGTGATGGATTTCAGAAATGCGGCGATTAAGCATACGCAGACTATTGTTGCTGAGAGCGATAAACAATTTCAGGTGCGTTGTTTTAGTCGGCCAATCAATGAGCGTTCGGCTGCGTGGACAGAGAATGCTGCCGCGCTGATCGTACCTCTGGAAAAAATAGAACTCGCATCCGTCTCTATTCCTACAGACGTTTTTGAGACGTGGCCGCAGGTTTCTGTGGACAATTATTACTCGCTGCTCACGCGGGTGGGATTTGCCTTTGGACCGATGTTTCGCGGCCTGAAGGCGCTGTGGCATACCCCTAACGAAGCCTGGGCACGGATCGAAGTGCCTGAACGCATAAACGATACATGCTTTAGCATGCATCCCGCTGTGCTCGACGCTTGTTTTCAAGCGCTCGGTGCCTTTGAAACGGAAGTGAGAGACGGATCGGTACTGCTGCCCGCCGCTATCCGGCGTTTGACGGTGCGAGAAAGATTGCCAGATAAATTGTGGTGCCACGTGCGTTGGCACGGCAAGATGAGGTCTGGTGGCTATGAAGCCGATTTAACGCTACTTGATGAGAGCGGAAATCAACTGGTCGATATCGAAGGTCTGCAAATCGACTACGTATTTCATAGGAATGCGGATGAGCAGATCAACGAATTTGCTGATTCTAGCTCGCCTGAAAATGCCGATTCTTTCCCGGCAGACGCTTTGGCTGAGCAGGCTCGCACGTTAAAGGCGCAGATTAGTAAGCTGACGCCGGAAGAAGCAAAGGCGCAGATCCTCGATTATCTGTTTCATGTGCTTGCCGCTATCGTGCATTTGAGCGAGGAGCAACAGGCTGAATTGAGGCCTAACTTCCAGCACTTGCGCGTGAATGAAATGGGACTGGATTCGTTAATGGGAGTGCAGTTGCGTAACCGTATTCTGTCCGAGTTCGGTATCGATATTCCTGTTTACATGTTCATTGGAGGTTCCGGCGCATCTGAGATTACCGATTTAATCTATCGGCAAAGCGTCCTGCACCAATTGACGAGCGACGACATGGCAATAGATGGGGACACTGAGGAGTTTGTTCTATGAGTTTAGACTCAATTTTTAACTCCCTATGAAAAATGCTCTGGAATCCCTGTTAACAGAATTGGCTCAGCAAGGCATACAAGTTAAGGTAGCTGAGAACGAACGGTTACTAGTTAATGCGCCGCGCGGGGGGGTAAGCGAGGGCCTGCGGCAACAGCTCGTTGAACATAAATCTGCGCTCATCGAATGGCTAACGCAGAATCAGAAAGAATCGCTGGCACAAGATGCGCTTCCAGTGATTGCGCCTGATCCCGCTCATCGTCACGACCCATTTCCAATGGCTGATTTGCAAGCGGGGTTTTTTATCGGGCAGAGCGAGGACATGGAATACCATGTCCGTCCGCATTTTTACATTGAAGAAGATTTCGATGCGCTGGATGTCGTGCGTTTCGAGGCGGCATTGAACGTCGCACTTTATCAGCAGCGATATAACCTCCCGATCGTAACACCGGATTTGCAGCTGCAAGTCCCACAAGAATTTCAGCCGGTGCAGTTGAAAATTTATGATCTACGCAATTTGCCGGAGGAAGTTGCTCAGGCGGCGCTGATGAAGACGAGAGAAACGATGTCTCGCGAAATTTTACCGCTCGACCGCTGGCCGTCGGAAGATTTTCGCGTTAGCTTATATGCCGAGAAACGTGTTCGCTTGCACGTCAATCACAATAATTTTTTTGGCGATGGCTACGGAACAAGCAAATTGTTTGCCGTGGCTATGGATTACTATCGCCATGGAAAGACTCCGCCGGAATTAAGTCTGACGTTTCGTGATTGCGTTTTAGCATTAGCAAAACTCGAAGAATCATCTCTTGGTCAAACGTCGCGGCGCTATTGGGAAGAGCGTCTACCCGGTCTGCCAACGGCACCATCAATACCGCTCGTGCCGGGTTCTTCGGCGAGAACTCGATCCAGACTGACAGTCAGGAAAATGCAGTTGCCTGCGCCGTTGTGGGCGCAGTTAAAGCGATGGGCTTCTCAGGTCGGACTTACTCCGAGCAATGCGCTTACGGCGGTGTATGCGCAGGTCATCTCGCAGTGGAGTGGATCGCGTCATTTTCTGTTAAACAACATGGTGACGCATCGTTTTCCCATGCACGCGGAAATCATGAACGTGTTCGGCAATTTCGCATCGCTGTATCCGTTGGAAGTGGATTGGCGCGAAGGCGGTACTTTCGCCAAACGTGCTCTGCTGTTGCAGGAACGGTTAATGAACGACATGCGCCATTTGTACTGGAGCGGCATGAGGGTTCTTCAAGCGCTCAATCAAGTGCAAAAGACGCCAGGGCGCGCATCGTGTCCATTTGTGGTTGGCAGTGGACTCTTTATTAAAGGATGGGAAGAGTTTTATTACAGCTGCCTAGAGACGCCGCAAGTTTTACTTGATTACCAGTTTTGGGAATTGACCAACGGTTCTTTGTTGGTCGCATGGGATCTCATCGAAAGCGCTTTTCCACCAGGATTGATCGATGGAATGCAGCATGCCTTTGAGGCGCTGCTTCAAACATTAGCGCAAGATGAGCGCGCGTGGGCATTGCCGTCATTCGATTTGCTGCCACCGACACAGCGTGGACAACGCGTCCAGATGAATCAAACAAAAGGTGCCTTGCCGCAAGGCTTATTGCAGGATGGGTTGGCGAGTAATGCTAGCCGTTATCCAAATAAGGTCGCTGTCATCGCGGCCGATCGCGAGTTGACGTATGCGCAGCTCTATAGCGCGGCTAATCGTCTCGGTCATTGCTTGCGTGAAGCGGGTGCGCAGCCAAATCAATTTGTCGCGATCTTGAATGACAAAGGTTGGGAACAAGCAGTGGCGGCATTTGGAATCCTCGCCGCGGGCAGTCCTTATATTCCCATAGATCCTAATTGGCCGCAGGAGCGTATTCATTTCCTGCTTAAAGATACCCAAACACGTATTGTCGTAACTAGCAGGAAACAACGTCTCCCGGCGTTGCCAGCCGATGTGCAAGTGATTTTTGTCGATCCTGAGCTGGAACGTTTTCCTGATACGCCGTTATCTTCCGCGCAAAGCGAAGACGATTTGGCATATGTCATCTACACCTCCGGCTCTACCGGTGTACCTAAAGGGGTAATGATCAATCACTGCGCTGCGTTGAATACCGTCGCAGATATCAATCGTCGCTTCAGTGTTACGGAAAGTGATGTGCTGTTCGGCATTTCGTCCCTGTATTTTGATCTTTCCGTTTACGATCTTTTTGGCACGATCGCTGCGGGAGCAACATTGGTATTGCCTCCTGCTTCAGATAGCCCTGATCCGACAATGTGGGTCGATGCTATTCAACGGCACGGCGTAACAGTATGGAGCTCGGTGCCGGCATTGATGCAGTTAATGGTGGATGCGGCGAACGCCAGCAATGCGAAATTTTCAACGCTCAAGCTTGTCATGATGAGTGGTGATTGGATTCCTATAGCGCTTCCCGATCAAATTCGGCGCCTTGCTTCTGGCGTTCGAATCATTAGCCTTGGCGGTGCGACCGAAGCAGCTATTTGGTCTATCTACTATCCCATAGAGAAGATTGAACCAAGCTGGTCGAGCATTCCTTACGGCAAGCCGTTGGCTAATCAAACGTGGCATATCTTGAATGAAAGCGGCGAAGACGCGCCTGTTTGGGTACCGGGACATTTACATATCGGCGGCGAAGGTTTGGCGCTTGGGTATTGGCATGATGCGCAAAAAACGGCTACTGCATTTATCAGCCATCCACGTAGCGGAGAGCGCATTTATCGCACCGGCGATCTTGGCCGTTACTTGCCGGATGGCAATATCGAATTCCTCGGGCGTGCGGATTTTCAAGTGAAGATTCAAGGTTACCGCGTTGAGCTTGGTGAGATCGAAGCGGTCTTGTCTCAACATCCCGATGTCGTTATGGCCGCCGTAATTGCGCAGAGTAGTGGCGCGGGCAAACAACTCACGGCATTCCTTGTTACTCCGCTTGAAAAGCACATAGAGTCTGTCGCTGTTCAAGCATATCTACGCAGCAAATTGCCGGCTTATATGGTGCCATCGCATATTGTGTCGCTTGAGCAACTACCACTTACCGCTAATGGAAAGTTAGATCGTGCGGCACTGATGAAACTCGGGCCATCGAGCGAAGCGCGCCGGGAATTTATTGCGCCACGTAATGCGATCGAAAGAGAGCTGGCAGCAATATGGGAGGAGGTGTTGGAAATTAAGCCTATCGGTATTCGCGATGATTTCTTTGATCTCGGTGGACAATCGTTTGCAGCGATACGCGTCGTGACGCGTATCACGCAACAGTTTGGCCGGCGATTGCCACTGTCGGTGTTACTTGAAGAACGCACAATAGAAGCACTTGCGAATAATCTCCATAAACAGGAAGCGTGGTCTCCTGTAGTGCAGCTCCATCCGAAGCAGGGGGGAATACCTTATTTCTTCGTCCATCCGGCAGGCGGCAATGTCATGTGTTACCGAGGGTTTGCGGAAAAGCTCGATGCGCCGTTTTACGGTTTGCAGGCAGTCGGACTTTTGGGAGAACAGAAACCGTTAGAAAGCATCGAGCAAATGGCGGCATTGTATGTTGATGAGATGCGCAAGGTGCGTCCATCCGGCCCGTATGTATTAGGCGGATGGTCCTCCGGCGGCATGATTGCGTTTGAAATGGCACGTCAGCTGGAAACGCAAAACGAGAAAGTTGAACGTATCGTAATGATCGATGCGCCAGCGCCAATGCAAGCCGCATCAATTGACGACGTGACCTTGTTGCAATGGTTCTTGGAGGATCTGAATATCGGCATTGATTTAACGCGGATTAATATCGAAGAAATCAAGATGGGGACGCCAGCAGCCGCATTGCGCGTGATGCTTGCGCATCAAACTGATAATCCGAATCTAGATGTAGACCAACTGGAGAGCGTGTTGTCAGTATTTATTCACATCGTGCGAGCCGGTCGTCGTTATCGACCGATGCCCATTAGCGCCGACATTACCGTGTTGCGCGCGAGTGAAGGATTGGCTAGCGAGTTTACCGATCATCCGGCACTTGCTGACTCGGATTGGGGATGGTCTCACTTCACGCAGGGCAGAGTGGATAGCGTGGAGGTTCCAGGCAATCACTATACAGTTTTAAGCGAGGGAAACATCGATGTCCTTGTCACCTTGCTGAGCGAAAAGCTTACCCGCGAAAAGCCGGTGCAAGTTTCTGTCGATCTGGCGTAAAGAAGGAGAAATCGATGGACCAATTGCTCGCTGAATTGAATAAACGTGGTGTGAAGCTGCATGTCGACGAAGGCCGGCTTGAAGTCAATGCACCGAAAGGTGCATTGACGAAAGAACTGCGTGAAGCCTTAGTGGCGAATAAGAAACAATTAATATCTCTATTAAGCGAACATGTTCTTTCCGCTTCCATCGATACTATTTCTCCTGATATTCATGATGAAACGCGTTCGACGGGTGCAGAAGAATCTGACGCCGCTAGCGAGCGTCAGATGGCGCCTTCCATAGCACAACCGTTTGAGATTCTCGAGACCAATCTTGATCTAAGTTATGCGTGGGAATACGGCTCGACCAGAATCAAACTTCGGGAGTTGTATAACAAGGGGCAACGGGCGCAGTGGTTAGCCGATGAGGCTTTGCCTTGGCATCTTCAGCCTGATCTGGCATTGCCTATTGGGCCAGATGAAATGATACCGTTGCGGGGTTCGGACATCTGGAACCGGATGCCATCTTCACAGCAGGAACAATGCAATTTCGAAATTACTTCGTGGACGCTGTCGCAGTTTCTGCACGGTGAGCAGGGCGCGCTATTAGCGAGCGCACAGCTTGTCGATTCGGTTACCGATCTTGATTCCAAACTTTATGGGGCCTCGCAGGTGGCGGATGAAGCCCGTCATGTCGACGTTTTCAGCCGCTATTTACGCGAAAAGGTCGGCCTAATCTGTTCGATTAATCCGGATCTGAAGACTTTGCTCGACCTGCTGCTCAAGGATAGCCGTTGGGACATTAAATTTCTCGGCCTGCAAATCATGGTCGAGGGCTTGGCTCTCTCTTCCTTTGCCATGTTGCGCCATAGCGCGCGCGATCCGTTGTTGCGTGAAATCACGACCTACATCATGAACGATGAGGCGCGCCATATGGCATACGGCATCATCAGTCTGCGTGAATATTATGAGCATCAGTCCGATAGTTTTCTGCGTGAGCGTGAAGATTTCGTCTATGAAGCGGCGCGGCTCATGCGCAACCGTTTTCTATTTCGCGAAGTCTGGGAAAAACTTGATCTACCGGTTAAGCAGTGTATGGATATTGCTCTCCATGCCCCATCGCAAGTGATGTTCCGTCAACTGTTGTTCGCCAAAATTGTGCCGACTGTGAAAAAGCTAGGGCTACTGTCAGACCGGCAGCGCCAGCGTTTTTCGGAACTCGGAATTCTTCAATTTGAGAACGTCAGCGACCCATTTTCTGAGTCTGAAATTGGACCAATTTAATTTTATAAGTAAGCCACAATTCTAGCGGCGGGGGAGATAAAAGATGTTCATTGATGCAACCGAATCGAAATTGCGATCAATCGTTAGTATGGGCTGGATTATTTCTGTTCTGCTTCAGATCGCAGATTTGGTCGTAAGGCTTTCTAATGCCGCGATTCTGGATGACTTTTCGGGATTTCTATTTGATCCAGGCGAAGTCGGACTTAAGGCGTTCGCCGTAGTTGTATGCGTGCATGCAATTCTTATACTGTCGATACAACTCACCGACGCAATTTGGTTTCGTTGGTTAAATGTTATTTTGCTGCCGATCTTCTGTCTTTTGTTTATGGCGCATCAGATTTTTCATCTGATATCCGGCGGCATGGTGCCTGCTGCGCATATGATCGTCACAACGCAATACCTAATCGGTTTCGTGGTCACTGTATATGCGGTGAAGTGGGCGAGGGCAGGAAAGAAATGACGTTTTCTCGCCGTGATTTTTTGTACGGTGGCGCCGCGCTGACACTACTGACAGCGGGAATGTATGGGTTGTCAAAACGGTTTGAATCGGCACCAGACGAAGAAGCTATCCTCGACGCGTGGCGTGGACGATTTATTTATCCGCTTCGACTGCCGGGCCAATACGGCCTATTTTCCACGGTACAGGCAAAGACGCTTTCTCGCCTCACTGCGAGGCCGGTTTCACTCGCGTTGCGAGGGGGGCGGCACTCTTCCGCGTTATGGCTCTATCAAACCGAAGTAAACGGAAACGCCGTTTACAACCCGATTCTGTTGGCGCGCCCCGGAGATCGGTTGTCGTTCTCATTTGAAAATCAACTCCCGCAACCCACCATTGTTCATTGGCACGGCTTCACCAATGACACACGCAACGATGGTAGCGGAATGACGCTGGCCGAACCCGGCAAAAGCTATCAATACGATTGGATCGTCCGCAACGATGCGGGATTGAATTGGTATCATCCGCATCCTCATCAAAATGCAGGGGAGCACACCTGGCGTGGTCTGAGCGGATTGTTTCTCGTGGAAGACGACGCATCTGACTACGTGGCACGCGAACTGAAACTGACTTTTGGCGTAACCGATATTCCGCTGGTGATTCAGGATCGCACCATCGAACGCAACGGTTCGATGGAATACAGTGACAATAGCAAGCGTAAATTTCACGGCATGAGCGGCACCGATATTCTGGTCAATCTGACGCGTTATCCGACTGTCGATTTACCGCGCGGATGGGTGCGGTTTCGTATTTTGAATGGTTCCAATGCACGGCTGTACCGGCTCGCCTTCAAACAAAAAAATAACACGTTGCCTTTCATGTTGCTTGGTGCCGATAGTGGATTGTTATCGACACCGATCGAGATGAAAGATATTTTTCTCGCGCCCGCGCAGCGGCTTGATGTTGCCGTTGATCTACGTCAAGCGGATATCGGCGATGTTTGGTTGAAGACATTGCAATTTGACCCCATGCATAACGAGATGGGCGGAATGAGCGAGATGCCCGGCATGAATTCCATGGGGGCCGTTCATACCCATGGAGCGCGCGGTGAAGGCGCGGATGAGCCGATTTTACGCATTAACGTCAAACCGTATGATGGTCCGAGCGGCCGGTTGCCAACTCAAATAACGGGAGCTAAAGCCGTATCGGAAAGCGCAACGGTCCGCGATTTTTTTCTGGATCACGATGGAGACGGGCATTGGCGCATCAATGGCAAATCCTTCCATTCAATAGGTCTTGCATCGGCGGGCGGCGGAACACATGAAATCCAAAGTGTTGCCAGTAAGAAAACACCGGCCATTACAAATGAAAAGCAGCTATTCGATCAAACGCATCGCGCATTTCAAATTAAACGGAATACGCGTGAAACCTGGGTTATCCGTAACGATAGCGCCAGCATGCCGCACCCGATGCATTTGCATGGATTTTCATTTACGGTGTTGTCCCGAAAAGACAGTCCTAAGCAGTTAATACCGCTGGTCGTGGATTCACAGGGGCGCACGGCCCATGACTTGGCGCGACTTGATACCGTGCTCGTGTGGCCCGGTGAAACCGTACGCATCGCGGTTGATTTTTCACATCCTTTTCCAAATGAACAAAGTTATATGTTCCATTGCCACAATCTAGAACATGAAGATAACGGGATGATGCTTGGATTTGTCGTAACGTAGAGCGTCTAACAAAATGACTTTGCCGTTGTTACGATTCCTTGCCGTACTAGATGTACTGTCTGCGTCACCGCGTCTAGAGCCTGTTATGAACTATATCAGGCGCGATATAGTTCATAACAGGCTCTAGGCAGAGTCATTTTGTTAGACGCTCTTAGTAAGCGGGGAATTTTTGTTAGGCGGACTTGAATAACATATCAGAGACAGTAATGGAAAAACTACTTAACGATTTGAACGAGCGTGGCGTAAAGCTGTGGTTGGACGGCGATAAGCTTGGTATACGAGCTCCCAAAGAAGTATTAACTGCCGAATTGCGTCAATCGATCGCGACCTATAAAGAAGATTTGCTTGCGATGTTACGGTCGATCGAGACGCCCAAAAAGATCCCTGAGATTATCTTGCGTCCGGAAGCTCGCTACGAGCCATTTCCGTTGATTGATGTGCAGCATGCGTATTGGATTGGTAGATCTTCGTACCTCGCGTCCGGTGGTGTTTCCACTCATCTCTATATGGAATTGGAACATGTGGACATGGATATCGAACGCTTAAACGCGGGCTTGCAAAAATTGATTGATCGGCACGACATGTTGCGGGCAATTATTCAGTCGGATGGCCAGCAACGGATTCTAAAGGAGGTGCCAGCTTATAAAATTAAAACAACAGATTTGCGCGGTGCCCCGCTAAGCGAACAAGAGTCTGCCGTATTGCAAACACGCGAAAGAATGTCGCATCAAGTGCGACCTGCAGATCGTTGGCCGGTATTTGAATTTTGTGCGACTCAGCTTGATGGCGGGTACGTCTGTTTGCACTGTAGTCTTGACCTACTGATCTTGGATGCATCGAGCATCATGTTGTTATTAGACGAATGGAGTCTTTATTACGACAATCCTGCCTATTCTCCTCCACAGCTCACGCTGACGTATCGTGATTATGTGCTTGCACAAAAAGCCTGGGAAGGACACGAAGTCTTCAAAAAGGCGGAACAGTATTGGATGAATCGTGTCGATACGTTGCCGTCTGCACCCGATTTGCCGCTTGTAGCGCGCATCGAACAATTGGGAAAACCGCGCTTTGTTCGCTACGCCCATTGTATTGAAAAGCAGCGGTGGAGTTCTCTGAAAAGCAAAGTGCAAAAGATGGGACTGACGCCATCGATATTGTTGGTTGCGGCGTTCGGTGAAGTATTGCGTTTGTGGAGTAAAGAACCTGAGTTTACTCTTAACATGACTCTCTTTAACCGGCGTCCTGTCCATCCGGAAGTCAATCAGATGGTCGGCGATTTTACATCAATTAGTCTGCTCGCTATGCATGCTGTTGCTGATGAATTGTTCGTGAATCGAGCTCGCCGCATACAGCAGCAATTATCGCAAGATCTTGAAAATATCGACTTCAGCGGTTTGCGCGTTTTACGGGAACGTGGCCGGCGGCACGGGGACGTTCTCAAAGCGGCAATGCCGATTGTATTCACTAGTGCGCTGCCTCTTTCTGGGCAGGACTATGATTCAGTAACACCGATTTCCTTTGGCGATTATGTCTACGGTATCAGTCAAACCCCGCAAGTATGGCTGGACCATCAAGTCAGGGAAGAAGACGGAAAACTGATTTTCCATTGGGATTTTATAGAGGCGCTTTTTCCTGATGGCATGATCAAAGATATGTTCGACTCATTCTGTCAATTGCTAGAACGATTTGAGGGCGATGATGCTATTTGGAATAAGCAGGGCTGCGTGGCAGAGCTCCCTCTATGGCAACAGGAGACGCTTACCGTACTGAATGAAACGCGAGCCGACATACCGGTAACAACGCTGCATGCGCTGTTCGCTGCGCAGGTACGCACAAATCCCAACGCGCTTGCAGTTATTGCCGACAATGTTGAGTTGACGTATGGCGATTTGCACGCCCGCGCTGTTCTACTTGGCCATTATTTACGAGATCGCGGTGCAAGCAAAAACAAACTGATCGCGGTATCGGTGGAAAAAGGATGGGAACAATTCGTCGCCGTCCTCGGTATTCTTTATTCCGGGGCCGCCTACTTACCTATCGATCCCGACCTTCCTCAAGAACGGCGGTGGCACTTAGCGACGGTGGGCGAGGTGCAAATTGTTGTTACGCAATCTCACTTGCAATATTTATCGTGGCCTTCCGGTACCTCTGCCATCACATTCGACGATTGCATGCCAGGAGCGGACCGGGATAAAGAAATAAACTTTATTCAAACGCCAGATGATTTAGCTTACGTACTCTTCACGTCTGGTTCAACCGGCCAACCGAAGGGCGTCATGATTGATCACCGCAGCGCGGCCAATACCGTGCAGGATATCAACCAGCGTTTCCATGTCACAAAAGGCGACCGCCTTCTTGCCTTATGTGAGTTGAGCTTTGACCTGTCGGTGTATGACATCTTCGGTGTACTTGGCGCCGGTGGTACTGTGGTTATACCGTCTGTCACCCGTCTCCACGATCCCGCGCATTGGAGTGAATTGATTGACCAATATCGCATTACGCTGTGGAACACTGCGCCACAACAGATGCAAATTTGGGCTGATTATTTACAAGGTGCCGATACAAATGGGGGGGAATCGCTTCGACATGCACAGCTCAGCGGCGACTGGATCCCGGTAAGGTTACCTGATCAGATACGTTCGCTGTGTCCGAATCTACAAGTAGTGAGTATGGGAGGGGCAACGGAGGCCTCTATCTGGTCCATTTACTATCCGATAGAGAAGGTCGATCCAAGCTGGAAGAGCATTCCCTATGGCAAACCGTTATCCAATCAACACATATATATCCTCAATGCATTCAAAGAGCCTCGTGCAATGTGGGTCACCGGTGAAATCTACATTGGTGGACATGGGGTAAGCACAGGTTACTGGCGTGACGAGCAGCGCACGGCAGAACGCTTTATCACTCATCCGCAAACCGGTGAACGAATTTATAAATCCGGTGATCTTGGGCGTTATTTACCTGATGGCACCGTAGAGTTATTCGGACGCGAAGACTTTCAGATCAAGATTCGCGGTTACCGCGTCGAGCTCGGTGAAATCGAAGCAGCTCTGCGTCGCCAATCGGGTGTGCAAGACGCAATAGTAAACGCTGTTTCCAACGTGGACACGGGACAGAAACAGTTGGTAGCCTACATCGTCCCGAAGCAAGCGGAGCAGAACCCACTGTTTCAAGAAATATCTGGAATAGCACCGGATGTTTTGGCCGAACGCCGCCAGTCTCTTCCGGGTTTGCTTGCGCTTGCCTTGCAAGATTACGAGTTGCTTTACGCAAGGCAGTTACAAATATTCGATGATGCTTCACGCATTGCGGATCGCATTGCGCTGGATGTTATCGCCCGTAACTT
This sequence comes from Pseudomonadota bacterium, assembly GCA_040388195.1. Lineage (GTDB taxonomy): Bacteria > Pseudomonadota > Gammaproteobacteria > Burkholderiales > DATLHW01 > DATLHW01. The sequence continues at coordinate 26,483 of JAZKCF010000089.1, read as the reverse complement.
CGCGCAACTTGGATTGTTTACGCAAGCAGGACAGCAAGAAACGGTCGATAGCATTATCGAAAAAAGTAAGCTCGATCGTAAACGGTACATATTGATTGGGGTATGGTTAGATATTCTTGTGCAAGCCGGACGTTTGCAGAAAGATGGCGAAGCGTATCGCTGCATTGATCCATTTGTTGCCGACGTTTTGGATCGCAGCATTGAAGAAGCTTTTGCATCAATGCCACCAAGCGAGCGATCAACACCTGTGATGCAGTATTTTCATACCTGCGCTCAATGCCAAATACCGTTATTAAAAGGCGAGCAAGATCCGCTGGAGCTGCTTTATCCAGGTGGAAGCGTCGACGTGGCTTATGGGCAACATGGTCGCAGTCCAGTGTCTATTATCCACAATAAAATGGCAGCCGATGCTCTGCAGACGCTTATTGAACGGTTGCCAGTCGATGCGCCGATCAACATTTTGGAAATCGGTGCGGGTGTAGGTTGTACGACCTCTGTGCTGTTGCCTTTATTGCCGGCAGAACGTACGTGCTATCACTACACTGACGTATCGCAATTTTTCCTAGAGCACGGTAAGCAGCGCTTCGAAGATTATCCATTTGTTGAATATGGCCTGTTCAATATAAATCAGTCTCCGCAGTCACAAGGCTATCCGCTTCATTCGTTCGATGTGATCGTATCGTCCAATACCTTGCATCACGCTGCCGATACTCGCAGGACGCTGGAGTATATGCACACGCTATTAGCACCAGGAGGCGTGTTGCTGGCCATCGAAGTTACCCGCAACATACCTTTTCCGACCACTAACGTCGGGTTTCTCGAAGGGTTCGGTGAATATGCAGATATACGGCGCGAAATCAAACAGCCTTTGCTGTCCGCCATGCAATGGCAACAACAGATGGAAGCGGCTGGGTTTACCCATTTCTGCGCCAGTCCCACACCACCTCAGCTTTATCAATTGAATGTCATGATTGCTGAAGGGCCGGAACGCGTGCTGCGATTCCAACCGGACCCGCTGCGCAGTGCACTACTGCAGTCGCTTCCTGAATACATGGTGCCAAACCAATATCTGCAGCTCGACAAATTACCGCTGAACGCAAACGGGAAAGTCGATTACAAGGCTTTGCCAGAACCCTGGACAGTTGAGCGAACATCGATTGGCATCGCGCCGCGAACCAATACCGAAGAACGTTTATATGCCCTATGGAAAACCGCATTGAACCGCGACGGATTTGGAGTCGACGCCAATTTTTTTGAACTGGGCGGAGATTCGTTGATTGCCATATCGCTCATTAATCTGGCGCGTACGGAATTCCAAGTAACGGGATTAAGGCAGGATGATCTCATCCTTGAGTTCTTTGCCAACCCGACCATTGAAGCGTTGGCATTGCAATTCGATAATCTCGCCCAACGGGTCGAAGAAATAGAAAATACCACGCCTGTGATTTACGAGCCTGAGGAAAGAACAAAATTCAAAGAGCAGCAACGGGGAATTCGTACGTTTGAAACAGTAGGGCAACAGGTAACGTTATTGCCGTCCTCCGACAGGCAGTGGCAGCAACGTTTGACGCAATATCGTTCGATTCGCCACTTCAGCCAATCGCCGGTTACCCTCGCTGCTTTTTCGGATCTTTTGCATTGTCTTTCCGTGGGTACTTTGCATGACCAACCAAAATATCTCTATCCGTCCGCTGGGGGCTTATATCCGATTCAAACTTATGTATATGCCAAACAATCTCGTGTAGAGGGCATTGCCGGAGGGGCCTATTATTACGACCCCAAACAACATCGCTTGATTGCAGTGGCAGAAAACAGTGTGCTCACGCCGGATGCATACGATTATGTGGTAAATCGTCCGATCTTCGAGGAGGCGGCATTTTCCCTTTTCTTTGTTGCGCAAATGGCCGCAATCGAACCAATGTATGCCGACAAGAGTTTGGAATTCTGCCAAATCGAAGCAGGGGCTATTGCTCAACTATTAATTATGTCCGCAGCGGATCATCAAGTCGGGTTATGCAGTATCGGCATGGTTGATGTTGAAAAAATAAACGCGCTCTTTGCGTTGGAGAAAAACCACCGCGTAATCTTTTCAATGGTGGGTGGGCAAAAGCGCTTAGACGCTGATCAAGCGTAATTCGTATTTTTTGGGATGCAAGAAACTAGCCATCATGCATAAAAAAGAAAGCAAAGAATCCTGGGACCATATTATTGTCGGCGGCGGCTCTGCGGGTGCCGTGCTTGCTTCACGATTGTCCGAGCAATCTGGGCGGCGCGTACTGCTGATTGAGGCTGGGCCGGATTTTCCTCATTTGGAGCAGCTTCCGGCGGTATTGAAGAATGCAGCGGAGCCGGTGTTTACAGGATTCAACTGGGAGATTTATGCGAACCTTCGAACCACAAGCAGATGGCGCGATTTAGTGAGATCGGCGCCACGTCCTACTGAGGCCGTATCCATTAACAGTAATGCGGTTGCAACTGCCGCTGCACTTCGCTCTTCTCCGGTACCCGCTAATCCCGAGCTTCCTTTTTTTGTTGGAAAGGTCATGGGCGGATCGTCGGCAATCAATGGCGCAATGGCGTTTCGCGGCGTGCCCGACGATTTCGCGCAATGGGCAAGCGAAGGTAATAACGAATGGAGTTGGGATCGTGTATTGCCTTATTACAAAAAAATCGAAGCGGACCAAGATTTTCCCAACGAGACGCATGGAACATCGGGCCCTCTGCCCATCAATCGATGGCGCGACGACGAGCTCTATATTTTACAGCGAGCATTTCTAGATGCATGTATGGCACTCGGTTTGCCTGAGATTGCTGACCTAAACGGCAACGATAAAGTTGGTGTTGGAAAAACACCGATGAACACCAAAAATCATCATCGAATTTCCACTGCGACTTCATATCTCGATGTTGCGCGTAGTCGCTCCAATCTAAAAATTCTATCGCATTGCACTGTACAAAAAGTGTTATTCGACGGTAAACGCGCTATTGGTGTTGAAGTGAGCAATAGCGAAGGCTGCAGCCATTTTTTTGGAAATACGATCACATTGTCGGCTGGTGCAATTCACACGCCGGCGATCTTGCAGCGCTCCGGAATAGGCAACGCGCAACTGTGCCGCGCGTTGGGCATTACGCCACTGGCCGATTTACCGGGCGTGGGAGAAAACCTTTGCGAGCATGTCTCCGTGGCGCTGTGGGCGATTCCTAAGCCAGGCGTATGCGAGGCGGGACAGCATTTTCATCAAACAATGGCGCGTATCGCTAGCAACCCAAGCGAACTCTACGATGTGCAATTGCTGCCATTAAGTAGCGTGCCTACACAGGACTCTCCATTTTTCGGTAATTTGCTGGAGGGTGCGCCGTTAGCGACAGGGATAGCGGTGATGTTGTCGCAGCCGCTGTCGCGCGGGCGTGTCTTCATCCATGATCCTTCATATGAAAAACAACCGGCAATCGAACTTAACGTGTGTTCCGACGAACGGGACATTGAGCGCCTAATGTATGGCGTTCGTCAGACGTGGAAGATACTTAACTCGACGCAAATGAGTCCATTTCTGGAACGAATTTTTTTGTGGACTGAGAATATGGTCAATGAGGACCGATTGCTGAGAAAAGCCGTTACTAATTTCGTAAGCCCAACCTGGCATCCGGTTGGCACCGCGAAACTTGGACCGGCTAGCGATCGGATGGCAGTCGTCGATCAATATCTCCGGGTACATGGCATCGATGGTTTGAACGTGGTCGATGCATCCGTTATGCCGGTTATGCCGCGTGCCCCAACCAATTTGACTTGCATCATGATTGCAGAGCGAGCTGCCGAATGGATGATGCAATGAATATTGATCTTAAGTGGCTTTCCTGATGATAAAAAAAATGCACAACCGGATACGTTCAATTGCAGTTTTTAGGTTGAATGGTGATTCTTCACAGAATCAACATTCACCAATGTGATGGGATTGAAATATGAATGCCGCCGAATTAATCGCGTTCTGCAATAAAAACTCCATCGAGCTAAACGTCGTTGACGACAAATTGAAATGTAAAGGTCCTAAGGGGGCAATAACTAAGGAGTTGCTCGAGCATGTTCAAAGAAACAAGCTTGAGATTATTTTTCTTCTTAAAGAAAATAACGATGGCGATAACGTTGAGGCTCGACATCGTCCTGCAACTGAAGCATCCATCAATGCATCTTTTTCTCAGCAGCGATTATGGTTTTTTGATCAGTTCGAGCCTGGCAGCATTTACCATGTCAGAGCATTCGCAATGCGGCTGTCGGGGGCTCTCGACGCGACGATATTAGAACGTGCATTGAACGAAGTCGTTTGTCGTCACCAAGCGCTACGTACGATATTTTTATATTCAGATCAAGGCTTGGTTCAAGTAACTATACCGGTACTCCGGTTGGCACTGCCGGTGACGGATTTTTCTCAAGCCCCTTCCGAACAATGTGAAGACGAGGCGATGCGATTGATTCAGTCCAAAACGCAGACGCCATTCGATCTCGCCACTGGTCCTTTAATCCGTGTACATCTGATTCGTTTGAATGCGCATGAACATATTCTTTTGTTCACTGCGCACCATATCGTATGTGACGATTGGTCGACAAATGTCGTCACGAATGACATCGCCGCGCTTTACGCGGCTTTCTCGCGTGGACAATCTTCGCCTTTACCATCACTCGCGCTTCAGTATGTAGACTTCGTTCAAAGGCAACGCCAATGGTTGCAAGGCGCCGTTCTGGAACGACAATTGGATTATTGGAAACGGCAGCTTGCCGATGCGTCGAGTTTGCTGAAATTACCGGCCGATCGCCCACGGCCGCCGTTAAAAACCTATCGCGGGGCGACTCAGGAATTTGCATTATCCACTTCCGTAACACATGGTCTGCGCACGATTTCTCAACAGGCGCAGGCAACGTTATTCATGACGCTAGTTGCCGCCTTCAATGTATTGTTGCATCGCTATTCGGGGCAAAGCGATATCTGTATCGGTACGTCGACAGCCGGGCGTCATGATGGCGAATTCGATTCCTCCGTCGGTCTTTTTGAAAATACGCTGGTGTTGCGTATGCAGATTGATGGTAATCATGGCTTTGATTCGTTACTGCAACGTGTTCGCGATACGGTAGCGGAAGCATACGCCAATCAAAACGTGCCTTTCGAGCGATTGGTCGACGCTTTGCAACCGGAACGTCATATGAGCCATGCGCCACTCTTTCAGGTCATGTTCATCCTGAAAGATGCGCCATCCGCACACGTTGATTTGCCCGGAATTACATTGCGACCAATGCCATTGAAAAGTACCGTCGCGTTATTCGATCTAACATTGCAAATGACCGAAGGCGCGGATCAACTGACCGGTTCGTTCGAATACAACACCGACTTGTTCGATGCGCAGACCATTGCGCGCATGGTGAATCATTTCATGCAATTGCTAGATGCAATTGTGACCGACCCTGCTGCTCGTGTAGGGGATTTGCCACTGTTGAGTGCGCAAGAACGGCAGCAATTGCTAGTCGAATCGAGCAGTACCAACACTGCCTATCCAAGTGCGCTGACCTTGCATCAATTGTTCGAGCATCAAGCGGAACAGACGCCGGACAACATCGCACTTGTGTTCGAGGGCAATGAACTGACTTATGCCTCGCTTAACGATAAGGCCAATCAGTTGGCCCATCATTTGCACTCTCTCGGCGTCGGGCCCGATGTCTTGGTCGGCCTGTGCGTCGAGCGTTCCCTCGATATGGTCATAGGAGTGCTGGGTATTTTAAAAGCTGGCGGCGCTTACGTTCCACTTGACCCCGCTTATCCTGCCGAACGCTTGTCTTATATGCTCGATGATGCGCAAGTGCGCGTGGTTGTCACTGACGGCACGCTGTCTTCACTCGATTATTCGCTTGCGCAGCTCGTCAATCTTCAGACCGAGCGCGACACCATTGCCTTGTACCCCACAACGACGCCGATTTCCTCGTCTGATGCAAGCAATCTCGCTTACGTTATTTATACCTCGGGCTCCACTGGCAAACCTAATGGCGTCCTAATCACCCATGCTTGCGTCACCCGTCTGCTCGCGGCAACAGACACTTGGTTCGGTTTCGGACCTAGTGATGTCTGGACGCTGTTCCATTCCTATGCCTTCGATTTCTCTGTCTGGGAACTGTGGGGAGCATTGGCTTATGGCGGGCGCGTTGTGATTGTCTCTAACCATGTGCGACGTGCACCCAACGAATTTCTTGCACTCTTGGTCAAAGAGCGCGTTACCGTCCTTAACCAAACGCCGTCGGCTTTCTATCAACTTATCGACGCCGTAGATCAAAACCCCGCGTTGTCGCAGGCATTGTGCTTGCGTACCGTTATATTCGGTGGCGAGAAACTCGATTTTTTCCGCCTCAAACCCTGGTATGCGCGGTATGGCGATACTAGCCCTCGGCTAATCAATATGTACGGCATTACCGAAACCACCGTCCATGTTACTTATTATCCGATAGCGGCCGCCGATGTTGGCCTTGACGTCAGTGTGATCGGCCAAAAAATTCCCGATTTGCAAGTCTACGTGCTCGATGCGGCATTGAATCCGGTGCCCATCGGTGTCGCTGGTGAACTTTACGTCGGTGGTGCTGGCTTGGCTCGCGGCTACTTGAACCGCCCAGATTTGACCGCCGAGCGTTTTATTCCCCATCCCTACCAGCCGGGCCAACGCCTCTATCGCACCGGTGACGCGGGGCGCTGGCAAGCCAACGGTATGCTTGCTTATCTTGGTCGCATCGATCATCAAGTGAAGATTCGCGGTTTTCGCATCGAGCTGGGCGAGATCGAATCTGCGTTGCTTGCGCTGTCTTACATCGTTGATGCCGCGGTCATTGTGCGTGAGGATATGCCGGACGATAAACGATTAGTTGCTTATGTCGTGAAGGACGATGACAAAACATTCGTCGATGTTGCTGATCTTCGTACGGCGCTCCAGCAATCTCTGCCGGACTACATGATTCCCGTACATTTTGTTCTCCTCAGCCGTTTGCCGTTGACGCCAAATGGCAAGCTGGATCGTAAGGCATTACCTGCGCCCGATATGGTACGTAGCGATACGGGTTATGTAGCACCCCGTACATCTAAAGAAGAAAAGCTCACGCAAATTTGGGCCGATGTGTTGGGATTCGACAAGGTCGGCATTCATGATAATTTTTTCGAGTTGGGAGGTAACTCCTTACTCGCGATAAAACTATTTCATCGAATGGCGATTGAGTTAAATATCAAGCTGCCATTGGCCACCATTTTCAGCTTTCCAACGATAGCTGATTTGGCTGCTATGGCCGATACGGCTGATACGGAACGGGCGCTGCCATCATTGATCGTACCGTTACGGCAAGGTAAAGGCCGGCGATTATTTTGCATTCATCCGATAGGTGGTTACGTATTTTTTTACCAAAAGCTGGCGCAACAACTTGGTGAACAATTTTCCGTGTACGGCATACAATCTCCAGAAATCGCCGGCTTACCTCAGCGATTTAACACCATTGAGGCGATGGCCTTGATGTATGCGTCTGCGATCAAACAGGCGCAACCAAACGGCCCTTATCATTTGCTAGGCTGGTCGACCGGCGGAGTCATTGCAATGGCAACTGCCGCTGCGCTTGAAGCGCAAGGGGCTGACGTAAAATATATCTGTCTGCTGGATTCCTTGCCTGTCACATCGGTTTCGCAAGAAGATTTATTTTTCGAGGCGGCATTGGCAATGATCATGGCGATAAGCGAGCATGCCATCGACTCCAGCGCAATAAAGGGAATTGCACATTTATTGCGTGAAAACGGCATCGCGGCGCAAGATATATTCAATCCGCAGTATGTGAATATCATATTGCCTGGTTTAGAAAAGTTGACGCACATCAAACTTGCTAAGGATCTCTTCCCGTCTTTAAGCCAGCAACTGAAAATTACACAACAGCATTTAGCAATGCTATCCGGATTCTTGCCTGCCAAAGTCAAAGCGCCTTTGCATTTTTGTTGGGCAAAAGAAGAGTTCGACCACAATACGCATCCTTTGGGTGACGTAAACAACCATAAAACAGATTTGATCGACGGCCATCATTACAACATGCTGAAAGTGCCTCATGTTCAAACGCTCAGCAAGGCCATTCAGTCGTTTTTTCTTGCAACCGATGTTACGTAATATTTTCCGAAGCTGCTATCAAGGACGATGCTGGCAATGCTGAACTGAAAGATTACGTGCGCCGAATAACTGGCTGGTGGAGTAACCCCGGTGTTTTCTTTTTAAGCATCAATGAATTTAATAATTTGTCCGGAGAAAAAATGCCTTTGGTAGAAATATTACAGCGATTTACAGCTTGGTGTAGTGGAGGCAAGGTTGGATCGAGAAGTGCGAATGTACAGAGAAGTATATTGCGCATCGCAAGCGCAAGATTCGCCTCGTATACGAAGCGGCAAACTGCTGTAATCGTCTGCATCGTTGCTTCCCTGGCATATCAATCATTTCCCGCATCGGCTGCCCCTTCCGCCACGGAGATTGTCGAACGTGCGGAAAACATATTGTGGGGGCAAACGTTGACCGCTGACTACGAAATGACGATTACTACGCCTACGTGGTCAAGAACGCTCATGCTACAAGTTCGGATGGACCGGCCGGAGAAAAAATCCTTTGTGCGTATTACCGCACCAGCAAAAGATGCAGGCATCGCATCGTTGCGAATTGCATCGGAAATGTGGAACTACATCCCGTCGATAGAACGGACGGTTAAGATCCCACCGTCGATGATGTTGCAACCTTGGCTCGGATCAGATTTTACTAATGACGATTTGGTCAAAGAAAGCAGTATCCTCAATGATTACACGCACCGCGTAATCAGCGAAAAAGAGATTGATGGCAACGACGCTTATCAAATCGAAGTCATACCAAAGCCGAATGCTGCTGTAGTGTGGGGCAAGATAATTTATTCGATCCGCAAGAATGATTTCGTTCCGCTTAAGGAGGAATTTTACGACGAGCGCGGTGAACTGATTCGGGTGCTGATCTATTCCAACTTTCGTGCGATGGGCGGGCGAACTATTCCGACACAATGGGAAATGCAGCCGCTAAACAAAGTTGGCAAACGTACTACGGTCATCGTCAAGTCGGCATCGTACGACAAACCGATTAGCGCCGATATTTTTTCTCTACGCAATCTGAATAAGAAAGATTAACTATGGACCGCTCCCCGCTCGACAATATGCCGCTTGTCCATATAAAAAATATGAACAAGGTGTATCAGCAGGGTGATATCTCCGTTAACGCATTGGCTGATATTAATCTGGAATTTCGTAAGGGCGAATTTACCGCTTTGGTTGGTCCATCCGGTTCCGGCAAGACGACCTTGCTTAATCTAATCGGCGCACTCGACAAACCAAGTTCCGGCGCTATTGCACTTGGTGGTCAGCAGTTAGCCGATCTGTCGCGCGCTGATCTGGCCGAATTACGACTACGGAAAATTGGTTTCATCTTTCAGGACTACAATTTATTGCCGGTACTTTCTGCATTGGAAAACGTCGAGTACATTTTGCTATTGCAAGGTGTGCCTGCCGCCGAAAGACGCAGCCGCGCCGATACCGCGTTGAAACAAGTCGGCCTCGACGGTTGTCAGCAACGACGGCCTGCGCAGTTATCCGGCGGTCAGCAGCAACGCGTCGCCATTGCGCGTGCCATTGCAGCGGAGCCCTTGCTGGTATTAGCCGATGAACCGACGGCCAACCTCGATTCGGAAACTGGTGCAGCATTGATCGATACCATGCTGGAATTGAACCGCAATAAAGGCACTACGTTTATCTTCTCCACGCACGATGAAATGATCATGCGCCATGCGACGCGCATCGTTCGGCTCAAGGACGGAAAAATTGTGGAGGATATCGTCCATGCGATTCATTAGCCTCGCCTGGCGCAACACTCGCCGCAATTCACGGCGTACCTTATTGACACTGATTGCATTCGCTACCGGTGTGGCGGCGCTGGTATTCGCGTGGTCCATGTTCGATGGCGGTAATGCACAAATGATCGACAACATGACCGGCAACTATAGCGGGTATATTCAAATTCATCGTTACGGTTACACGGACGATCCTAGTGTGGATCGCACCTTCAGTGCACAAGATACTGGCGCGCTGAAATTGGAGCAGATACCGGGTGTGGCGGCTTTGTCGCCTCGGATGGAAACATCGGCTTTGATCAGCCATGCCAATAATACGCGCGGATTGTTATTGGTCGGCGTCGACCCAGGATTGGAACCATCGGTTACCACACTGCATCGCAAAATTGTGCGCGGCCGCTATTTCGATAAAACGGAAAGAGGGAGCATTTTAATCGGCAAATCGCTAGCCAAAGTTCTGGATGTCGATATTGGCGGCGAGGTAGCAATTATCACGCAGGGATTGCAAGGATCAATCGGTGCGGCACGCTACCGGGTGCAAGGTTTGTACGATACGCAGAACGAGGTGGTGGACAATGCGCAGGCATTTATCACGCATGCCGATGCGGAAGATCTGCTATCGTCCGGCGGACAAATAACCACCGTCGCGGTCAAGCTGACCGACCGCGAATTTTCCGAATCTGTGGTTCAAGAAATGCAGGGTCGCCTGGGGAATCAATTCGAAGTGGAAGGATGGCAGCAATTGTTGCCGGAAGTCTCGCAGGCGGTCGCGTTTCATGAGTCGCTGGGCTACGTGTTTACTTTTATTCTGTTTGGTGTCGTCGTCATCGGTGTCACCAATACAGTAATGATGTCCATTATGGAGCGGTTGCGGGAGTTCGGCGTTCTGCTAGCCATCGGAACCTCTCCTTTGCAGCTATTCCGTCTCATCCTCTACGAAAGCCTGCTGCTTGGTTTGCTCGGATTTGCGATCGGGCTTGTCATCGGCTATTCCCTAGTTGCTTACTATGGATCTGTAGGTATTACCTTCACCCAATCAGGCGAAGCGATGCAAACGATGCAGGGTGTCGCTAACGGCTTATACCCGCATCTGAGTTTGTCACGCATGCTGTTCATTGCTGTTGCGGTGTTGATTGTCATCGTAACGGCGGCATTATATCCGGCGTGGAAAACCGCGCGGCTGGTGCCGGTGCAAGCGATACACGGTCTCATGTCTAACAGAAATGGCTCGGGCAAGGGCATCTCCTCCAGCCACATCTTGAGCCGCTTTATGTTGCTCACGCTGGCACTTCGTAATTTGACTCGTCATTCGCGGCGCTCCCGGCTCACCATGGTTGCCATCGCATTCGGACTTGGCGCTTTCATTTTTATCGGTAGTATCGCTAACGGTTACTACACGCAAATAGTGGAGAACTCGACCGGTATGTTAACTGGCGATGCACAAATCCAGCACAAGGATTTCAGGTCAAATATGAAGCTTGCCTTATCGCTATCGAATGGAATGCCGCTATTGGAGGACCTGCAACGTATGCCCTCGATTGCCGGAGCCAGCCCACGAATCCAAACCACCGCAATGATTACCAGCGCGGTTAAATCCGAACCCATTATGCTAGCCGGCGTCGATCCTGACCTAGAGCGGCAAGTCACTTTCCTCCACCAATCGGTTAAAGAGGGGCATTATCTGCAAAAAGGGCATGACCGCGACATCGTCATTGGCCGCAAATTGGCCGAGCTCCTGCACGTCAAGATAGGGGAGCGAGTGGTTGTGATGGCGCAGGATGTCGATGGTAATCTGGGATCGGAAGCATTCGTAGTGGCTGGCATGTTTTATACTGGCGGCCATGGCTTCGACAAAGCTACTGCTCATATCACGTTAGCGGCTAGCCAAAAAATGCTTGCCATGGGCAATAACGTCACCAGCATAGCGTTGAAAATAGACAATCCAAAGCATGTTGCTCCTGTTTTGGCACAGATAGCATCTCACGTGCCGCCGGGCGATATGCGACTGCTAACGTGGCAAGCGTTGCTGCCTGAGGTGGTACAAATGAATGCCATTACCAAACAGAGTTTGGGCGGAGTGTTAATTATTGTCCTACTGATGCTTGCCGTCGTTGTCATGAATACGGTGTTGATGTCGGTCATGGAAAGAACGCGCGAATTTGGTACCATGCTGGCGCTTGGCAGCCGCCCCGGATTAATCGTTCGCTTGGTTCTGCTGGAATCGTCGATCATGGGTATCATTGGTACGCTGGGTGGTGTCGCGCTAGGCATACTGTTGGTATTGATGCACATGAGCGGCGGTGTCAGTATGGCGGCACACGGTGTTTCCACCGCAATTCCCGGGATTACCGACGTGGTATATCCGGCATTATCGGTCGATGTACTTATTATGCCCACGATTCTGTTGCCGATTCTCGCACTCGTAGCAGCGTTCTATCCAGCGCTACGCGCCTCTCGTTTGGAGCCGATGCAGGCAATCAGAAATGGGTGAGGTTACTTGATCCGAGCTGGCGACACGATCACGAATAATATTCAAATCATGTATCCGCTTACTATTGCGGAGCGTGACAATAATGACGGAATGGAAATAGTGGCTCATGCCATGACTTAAAAAATGACTAACACGCAAAAAAATAATACTGATTTACATTCAAATCGGTGGGGAAAAATTATGAGGCTGATCAATGGATAATCTTCTCGTTGAACTAAAAAAGAGAGGCATTCAGCTGAAGCTGGACGGCGATCGGCTCGTTGTGAATGCTCGAAAAAATGCGGTCACTGAGGAATTGCGCGTTGCATTAGCGCTACACAAAGAACACCTCATTGAATTGTTGCAGCGGAGTAATACTGCGCAAAGCATGCCGGTGATAATTCCGAACATTACGGATAAATACCAGCCATTTCCTTTGACGGATTTGCAGCATGCCTATTGGCTTGGGCGTGATAGCGCGATGGAGATGGGAAGCATCGCGACCCATTTGTATGTCGAATTCGATTGTCAGGGGCTAGATGTTGTCCGGTTAAACGATGCGCTCTGCCAGTTGATTGAACGGCATGACATGTTACGCGCCGTGGTGGATGACGACGGCATGCAACGCATTTTACCAACAGTGCCTCGTTATCAAATCGCAGTCGATGATCAATCGATGACTTCCACTGAAGTCGTTGAACAAGCGATTATTCAAATGCGAGAAATGTTATCGCACCAGGTATTGATGGCTGACCAGTGGCCACTGTTTGATATTCGCGCGACGCTTTTGCCTGCCGATCGTTTGCGTTTATATGTGAGCTTGGATCTATTGCTTTTTGATGCGATAAGCCTGTTTCTGTTCTTTCAGGAATGGCATCAGCTATACGAGGATTTGCACAGTCCTCTGCCGGCATTAAAAATTTCTTTCCGGGATTATGTGCTGGCGGAACGGCAGCTTGAAGATTCCGAAGCGTACCAAAAGGCACATGCGTATTGGATGGCCCGCGTTAAATCGTTGCCCGAAGCACCGGACTTGCCTTTACGATCCGACCCTTTCGCTCGTAAAGCGCCTCGTTTTAGCAGACAGGAAACGCGTCTGGACAAGGCGAGTTGGAAGAAGCTTCAAACGGTTGCACGTAGTAAAGGACTTACGCCATCAAGTCTACTAATGGCCGCTTATTCCGAGATACTCGCGCGTTGGAGTGCGACACCGCACTTCACTTTGAATGTCACGCTCTCCAATCGACTGCCGTTGCACGAAGATGTTAATCGTTTGATCGGTGGTTTTACGTCATTGGTGATGCAAGAGGTCGATCATCGCGATCGTCAATTTACCTTTCTAGAGTTTGCGCGTCACTTGCAGGAGCAGTTCTTCGCCAGCTTGGAGCACCACCAAGTCAATGGCATGAAGGTGTTGCAACAATGGGATAAGCGTCATGGTATTTCGCTCGGCGCATCCATGCCTGTCGTTTTCAACAGCGCCTTGTTGCAGACCGGTGATAGAGAAATTGGCGAAATCGAACGATTCGGCTCGAAGGTTTATAGCATTAGCCAAACGTCTCAAGTATGGCTTGAGCATCGTGTAATGGAAGTTAACAAAGAGCTAGTCCTCATTTGGGATGCTGCCCAGGCGGTGTTCGAGGACGGCGTGTTGCATGCGATGTTTGCTGGATATCGGGATCTTATAGAGCGCCTAGTAAGTGATGATTCATTGTGGACACGGCGGAATATTGTTTCGTTACCAGAGGAAATGCGGCAACTGCGCGAAGCTGTTAATCAGACCGCTGCAGAAGTACCCGAGCAACTCTTGCATGCGGGGTTCGTGAACCATGCACTCCAAAACCCGCAGGCGGTAGCGATTCTTTCGAACGAGCGCGTCATGACCTATGGCGAATTGCTTAGCGAGAGCGTCGCTGTTGCCGATTGGCTGATTCAATCTGGTGTTCGCACAGGTCAGCCCGTGGGTATTTTGATGTGTAAAGGATGGGAGCAGATCGTCGCGGTATTTGGCGTGTTGCTGGCGAAGGCGGCTTATATGCCGGTAGACGCGGATCTGCCGGTGAAACGCCAGCTAGAGTTGCTACGAATCGGTGAGGTTTCACAGGTACTTACACAGCAGGATCTGGCGCGTGATGAAATTAGAGCAGGCAATTGGTCTATTCACGACATCTTGCCGGACGGGCAAGGCACGTACGGTCCGGTCCACGCAGAGTCGCTTAACAGAAGCGTAGACGAGCTGGCGTACGTGATTTTTACCTCGGGAACGACCGGCACGCCGAAAGGCGTGATGATTGATCATCGCGGTGCGATGAATACGGTTGATCATATCAATCGTCTGTTCGACATTGGCTCACAGGATAGAGTGCTGGCGGTGTCGTCACTGAGTTTCGATCTTTCCGTCTATGACATTTTCGGCTTGTTTAACGCTGGCGGCGCGCTCGTGCTGCCGGATTACCGCACTGAACATGATCCCGTTCATTGGCGAGATCTGATTGTTCGCCATCATGTGACGGTTTGGAATTCGGCGCCGCAACTGATGCGCATGTTGACAGATAGTTTTCAGCCTAACGAGCTTGAAGCTGCTCCGATACGAAAAGTATTTTTGAGTGGAGATTTTATTCCGCTCGATCTTCCAGACGGCGTTCGTAAACGTTATCCGCAAGCGGAGGTCATTAGCTTGGGTGGTGCGACCGAAGCATCGATTTGGTCCAACTACTATCGAATAAATACGATCAATCCAGCATGGAGTAGCATTCCTTACGGCAAAGCATTGCCGAATCAAACGCTGTGGGTCTACGACCATGCGTTGCGGCCATGCCCGGACCATGTGAAAGGAAGAATTTATGTCGGCGGAATAGGGCTGGCAATGGGCTATTGGCGTGATCCGGAAAAGACCGCCACTCGTTTTATCACGCACCCAAAAACCGGCGAGCGTTTATACGATACGGGCGATTTAGGTCGGTACGATCCCGACGGCAATGTCATTATTTTGGGACGCGATGACGGACAGATCAAAATCGGTGGTCACCGAGTGGAATTGGGTGAGATTGAATCGGTGTTACGTCAATATCCACAGATTAAGCAAGCAGTCGTCATGCCGACACCAGGGGCAGCCGAGAATTGGAAATTAGTCGCGTATGTCGAGCTTATCGAGGACGGTGTGGCGTTATCTTCCGAAACTGGTTTCGATTCGCAGGTTATAAAAGCCTATCTGCAAGACCGGCTGCCCTACTACATGGTGCCGGGCTACATTTTCCTCATAGATCGAATTCCAATTTCATCAAACGGCAAGATCGACTATCGTGCATTGCCTGTCTTGCTTGAAGGTATTTTGGATAATAACTCCGATCAAGTTCTGCCTCGTAATGACATAGAGCAGACCATGTTCGATATATGGTCACGCGTCATTACCAATACGGAGATTGGCGTTACCGACAACTTCTTTGATCTGGGTGGCGATTCGGTTCTTGCGATCCGCCTAGTGCGAGAACTCAATGCTGCATTGCCGTTTAGTTTGCGCATACATGAGTTTTTCGAAAATCTCACCATCGAGTTGCTGGCTGTTTTATATCAACGCCGCGCTGAGGATAATGAATACAGTGCCGTGGACAAAAAAGAGGTGGCCGATAGTTCACCCAATCGACGTCGTGCGCGAGATGCTGTGTTGAATGGCCGTGATGCGATTCTTGCGGATATCCGTGTGGTGGCGGATCGATTTAACGGCATGGATTTTAGCGCTGACCGAAATCTGTCATCTTCCAAACAGGAAGCCGTTTTATTAACCGGCGGCACGGGCTGGGTAGGCAGTCACATATTATCGGAGCTTCTGTCAGCTACCGGTAATAAAGTCTATTGTTTGATTCGAGCACGAAATAAGGCTGACGGCCACAAGCGTTTAATCGATACGATGCGGCAACGAGGGATAGAGGTCGATCCACTGTGGCTTAATCGTATAGAGCCCGTGTGTGGAGATTTGAGCGCCCCTCAATTCGGACTAGATGCGACTGATTGGCAGAGCCTTGCGGAAAAAGTGAACGCCGTTTACCACATAGGCGCGTCCGTAAATGTTCTCAATGAATACTCTACGAATCGCAGCGTGAATGTCAGCTCACTTGCTTACATTGTTGAGTTGGCGGCGGCGCATCATGTTAAGCCTGTTTTCTTTGCGTCCTCAATGGCTGTTTGCAGGCGATATACAAATGGTCGTTTGGTCATGCTCTCAACGGAAGGCCCGAATGCGGGTCCTGAGGGACTGCTGAGCGGTTATGCGCAAGCAAAATGGGCAGCCGAGCAGATTTTATTGGCGGCAGCGGAGAAGGGCTTGCCGGTTAAAATTTACCGGACGTCCAGCGCTCTGCCGTCTACCCGCAACGGGATTGCTAAATCCAGCAGCGTTTATGTAAATGTTTTGAAGATTGCGTGTGAAGCGGAAGTCATTCCGGATTGGGCGGATTCCGGCTTAGATGGCGTTCCAGTAGATATTCTCAGTCGATTGATCGTCGAAACTTCGCTGGCTCCCGGCGAGCCTCATACCGTTATTCATATCGAAAATCGTAATCCACAAAGCCTTAAGTCCATCATTGAAATCATGTTGGATGAAAAGCACCAGGGCCAGAGTAATGCGCCGTGCATTTCCGTTGATGGATGGAAAGCCCGTTGTCTGGATATTGCCGCGCATTTGCCAGGTCAAAACGAATCACTGACGCGAGTGCTCTTCGGTAATCGATTATCGGGAGCGACGGTGGAGAATATGTTCAGCGTCGATCACGTGGATACGCATTACTTTAAAGCGCGGGGAGAAATCGCCAAGCTTTCCGATTTAACGCCAGCGGATTATTGGCGCATGGTTTACCGGCACATGGTGCGAGAGAACAAGTAAACGTTTTATAACAGTTGGTGGTTTTATGTACGAGGCAAGTGAGGTTAAGTGCAGGTTTGCAAGCCTGCGCTTTTTGGCTGGATCTTGCTCCTGTATACAAATCTTCAAATCACGGTAGGTCGTGCAAAATACTTTAAAAAATCGTGGAAGAAACGTAACGATGCGACGGATTATTAAAAAGCAAACGACGTCAGAGCACCGGGGGTGCTTGCGACGCTACAGTGGCGGATCGCAGCCGCTTGTGCGGTTAGTCTGTTTTCCTTGGTGTGGTGCTGGCGCCTCTGTTTATCGCCGTCTGGCATTACAACTGCCGCAGCATATCGAGTTGCTAGCGGTCCAATTGCCCGGCAGGGAAGAGCGGTTTGGTGAAAATAGACTGCTACGCATGGAGCAAGTTATCGCGCATGTGATTGATGATTTGATTTCTGTTTTCGATCGACCGCTTGTCCTATTTGGCCATAGCTTAGGCGCTTTAATTGCTTATGAGATGGCACTGGCGCTAAGGGCTAAAGTGGGACGTGAACCGCAGGGGCTTATCTTGTCTGGTCATGGATCGCCAAGCAGTCCGGAACCGGGCAGCCAATCCTTGCACATAGCCAGCGAGGAAGATCTTATCGTGGCGATTCGCCGCCTCGGCGGTACGCCACCTGAAATTATTGAGAATATAGAACTAATGCGGGCGTTGTTTCCACTGTTGCGTGCAGATTACGAAGTCTTAGAAACGTATACACATCAGCCACAGCCGTTGCTCTCTAGTCGGTTAATTGCTTGCGCAGGCGAGGATGATCTTGAGGTGTCCCGTGAATCAATGGAAGCATGGCAGCAATACACGAGTGAACCAGCCAAGGTACATTGGTTTAACGGTGGACATTTCTACCTGAGCTTACAGCCGGAGATATTGGCGAAGTATCTGCAGGAGTGGATCGCATCGTTTGGAATCAGTGGAGATTCTTCGTCTCCAGCGTAATTGGCTCTAGCATTCAGAAAACGCATAATAAAAACGAGGTGCAAAAATTGGTCGTTCTGAGGGGGAACGACGCAGAATCTGTTGTTCTTCTACGCTTGTGGAATCACTTTAAAAGCAGATCTTCGCGATGCTCAGAATGACTTATTTTTGCACCTCGTTTTTGTTAACGATTTTTTAAAAAATCAATAATACGAATCTCACACAGTATCCGAACAACAGGTAGCCCGGATGAAGCGTCAGTGTAATCCGGGGCGAAGGTGGGACGAAGAATATCACCCCCGGATTACGCTGACGCTTCATCCAGGCTACAAGTGGAATTCGTATAAGATGACAAACGCATGCGAGGGGCGCTGTTTGATTATTTTAAATGGGTATTGAATGATGTCATCGCATAATATTAACGATGTTATCCCAGGGGAAGATAATCAGAAAACCGATACTGAATGGGCTGTTTGTATTCAAGCCCAATTGCAGCATTGGTTACCTGAACAGTCTGCAGCTTGCTGTACCACTGCATCCATAGATTTACCCGTTCCTGATATTGAAAAAATTATTGTTGCCAACGCAGTCTCATCGCGCCAGGCAGAATTTATTGCTGGCAGATGGTGCGCACATCTAGCACTTGAAAAAATTGGTTCCCCCGCCGCGCTTATTTTAGCCGATAAATTGTACGGGCCTACGTGGCCTGTTGACGTCGCAGGGTCCATCACCCACGAGTCGGGAATCTGTCTCGCTGTTGTCACGAGGGCGTCATCAGTAAAGGGAATCGGTGTTGACCTATTCGATACTCGCCGCAAAAAAGACATTAATGAAATATCCCATCTTATTTTGACAAAAGAGGAAGCAGTTAAACGCGATACTTCCGAGGACAGTCTTCTATTTACCCAGCTTGCTTTCAGCGCAAAGGAGGCTGTCGTGAAGGCGATCTCTAAAAAAATAGGTCGATTCCTCGATCTGCGTGAGATTCAACTATCTTTTGATGCCGAATTTTTTGAAGCCAGCTTGAAAGATTTTCCCGACCGGATTTGTGGCAGATGGGCGCAGATCGGCTCTTTCCTTTTAACATTCGCGGTTCTAGAGCGGATTTCATATGAATGTACGGTGTCGTTGCCCCCAAATGCGGAAGCCCGCTAGGCGTTGCGACGCGGCTAATGCTTATTGCCTTAGCAAGGAGCGCAACGACGCGGGCGCCGCATTTGGGGGCAACCCCATTGAATTTAATACTAACTGGGGCTGGGTTTGTTTGGGGCGCATTGCGTCGTTGCTCGTCGCTTGTTTGCGAATGACCAAACGGCGCTCCTCTCGCCTAGCACTGCACCCCAAACAAACCCAGCGACACCGTACATTCATATGAAATCCGCTCTAGTGGGCAGTCCCGTTGAATCTGTTAAGACTGAGTAAGGGTTTTTTATGCACAATGTTTCCATTGTCATTCTGAGCGCAGCGAAGCATCTGCTGTTGACGACCTTTAAACATTGATGCGCTTTAAACGTAAAAGCAGATTCTTCGCTGCACTCAGAATGACACTTACACACTGTGCCTAATAAATCCGCTCTAGGTAGACTTATTCTTGGTACGCTGGTTACCTTGTTGCATCAGAGAAATGGTGGCGATATGAAAATGCATGATGTTACCGGTGCTCCCGGCATAATCGATGCGATTCGTCCGATGTTGCCGGCTATTGTGCTGGCTGCCCTCACTATTCGACTTCCGGCCTTTGCGCTGACAGCGGCGCTGCGCGTATTTCGTCCGGAACCTATGCATGCAATCCAGAATGGATAAACGGCTATTTGCGCGGGTTTGGACGTGCACCATTTTTTGGGGTGCCGGCTTCGCAAACCAAGCAGCGAATGCGCAGGTACAAGATATTGCGGAACGAAAACCGGGAATAGCGCTTCGCCTGGAAAAAACACTTTGGCCCTCATTTGAGCGCGCAACGGAAAGCGTAACGCAGCCTAACCGAGTAGAAGAGCAGGTCGAAGTGAAAGCCGTAGAGGAGGGCGCGCCGCGATCGATAAAATTTGCCGGATATCTCAAAACCTTGCTAATCAATTCCAAGACGCCAGATCTCGAAACCGATGCCTACACCTTGTCGCTTAACCGGCTGCGTTTAAAGGCCACTTATGAATTGCCGCCGAGTGTCCAACTGCATATTGAGCATGATACGGAAGTCAGAACAGGCAATTATCTGAAGACAGCAGCTTTCCGCCGTGAGAAGGACCAGCCGCAGCAACAATACTGGCGATCGGAGAGTGCTATCGCTGATGAACGTAATTACTACGTCTCGCAGCGCCTCTATCGCGCCTATGCGAAATTTTCCCGAGACGCAGCTGATTTGACGGTCGGTCGGCAACGAATCCCATTAGGCACTGGGCGTATGTGGAGCACACTCGATATGCTCAATCCAATAAACCCAGTGCAGATCGAGGGTGATGAATATATTGGTGTCGACGCCGGTTTGCTGGAATACAAAACCAGCGCATTGTCCAAGTTCTCTGTAATTTATGCCCCCGATCCTGCGAGCATTAATGATCGATGGATAGGGCAGTATCGAATCAATGTCGAAGGCACTGACGTCACGCTCACGCAAGGGAAGTACTGGAACGATTACGTAACCGGCGTGGACTTCGCCACACAAGTCGGTAGCACTGGCACGGGGGTTCATGGAGAGTTGGCTTACGCCATTCCAGAAATTGGCCGAACCTACCAAAAACTACTGCTTGGTTTCGATCACCAATTCCCTAACACATTTGGATTATCTGCCGAGATTTACTACAGCAGTCAGCGCAACGAGGATAGGGCGGTGCAGTTCGCGCAAAATCCCTTGCGCATGCAACTAGAGCCGCTCGATGGTTATTACATTGGTTTTGTTCCGAGCTATGAATTTACGCCGTTGTTGAAAGCTTCTTCTTCCTTTCTGTTCAACTTGTCTGACCGCAGCCGATTTGCGTATTTCTCGCTCTCTTATTCACTTAGCGATAATTTGAATATTACGGGCGGCATGCAGTTTTTCTCGGGAAGCGCGGACAGTGAATATGGGCAGGGGAAGAATTTATTTTATGGGCAGATGCAGTGGTTTTATTAGACCTGATCTACCGTTTGGTATAACTTTATTGTGACTGACTACTAGGGTATTTTTTTTCCTTTCCCTTTCTCCTCTATTTGTTGCGATTGTGCTTTTGTACCGGCGTTTGTTAATTGGTGATTGCCGGTAGCTGTAATAGTTATTCCGGTTTTTTGTTTTTCAAATTTGAATCCTCCGTTCTCAATATCTTTATTTAGTCCTTTTTCAAGATTCGCCTTAATTAGTAAATCGGCTTTAACAGATACAAACTTTGCCCCTCCTGTTCCTTCTCCGTCCAGAATGCGTAAAACGGCAATATCACCTTGTGTGGCTTTTACTTTTCCTTCCAAAGAAGGGTGGCTGCTACTGCCCAATAATTCTATTTCATAAGGGATGACAGGTTTACCCTGTTCTTTGTAACGCAAGCGGTGCTCAATTAACTGCTTTGCCGTTAAAAAATCCTGCGCTGCTTCTAAATACACAGCATCTTTTCTAGCTGTATCTAATTTTCGGTTAGTAGCATCCGTCAACGCGTTTACCTCCTTTTCCCATTTGGGGAGATCTAAGTCGTTTTCTGGTTTCTCAGACAATAACTGTTCCATTTTTTCATTAGGTTCCTTTCTTATCTCCTCCAGTGTCGCATGAAGCGCTGGAGTGACGTTTTCGTTGAACTTCCCGGCATAATGGGTATCGACGTGCGCTCTAAAAATGGCATTTTCCGCGACGTATTGGGTAAGTGTTTGGAAACGGGCTTCCAATGGTTTAAATTCTGCAGGCTTGTATTCCTTACCGTCGCGCTCCGCTTCTTTCTTCTTTGCTTTTTCCTTCGCTTCAAATTTAATTTTTTGTATTGGATTTGCAGCATCTACTAGTGATTGTGCGGATTCGCGAATTTCTTCAATATCACCGATGCCGTCTTTTTGAAGTGACTTGGCGATTTCCCCCCATACCGTGTAATTGTTGACTTTTCCGACTGTGGGGTACGCCATAGTGCTATTCGTGCCGGAGAGGTTTAATGCTTTTCCGACCTCGATTTTAACGGCGGACGATCGCGATACCGACTCAGCGTCCGACTCTATCGACGCATTTACTAATGCAGCAATTTTAATTGCCGTATCCCGCCCATGTTCCTCAATCACATAATTTAGTATGTCAATCGCGCTACCAAGTTTTTCAGCTTCGACGCCATCACAAACCCAGCTAAGAACGCTAATGCCATGATCCAAATTATCCACGCAGCCGTCCCTGGCTTGCTTGGATTCGTGGAGAAGCCCTTCTCGAGTTCTTGAGGAAGTTGTAAATCCTTTAACGATGAGCGCCATGTCTTGCGCTGTTTTTTCAGGATCAGCTAATTCCAAAACCTTTCCTTTTGTAGGATCGGGCAGGCCAAATAAAGCGGCTGCCGCTCTTTGGGTTACATAGGAGAAATCGGTTATTTCCTCCGCGGTGCATGTTGCTTTATCAAGTGCTGTTTGCTTCAGTTTTTTATCGTCGTCATGTTGCGTACCAGCCGGCACGTGATCAAGTTCTTCCTTGGCCTGTTTGACGCGCTTTTCTATTCTTTCTTCAATGTTCTTAATCTGTTTTAATGAATTCTCTTTAAATTGGCTTTGCAACGCGCTTTGCAGTTTGTCGTCAGCTAATAATGCTTCCGCTTGTTCCGGCTCTCCTTGTTCCCAGGCAGTAATGAAATTATCCAGTTGCGGCAGTTTTGCTGTTACTTGTTGTGGTTTTTGTTGTTCCGGCATTTTTTCGTCCCGCTGCCAGACTCCTACCGAAAGACGCTCTGGTTTTTGTTCCACGCTTTCTATTTCCTGTTTCATGGCCGCGCTTAATTCTTTAACAGGTCTGATAAGGCTTTGCCCTTTGTCACTTTTTATTTTCTTGCCACTTTTTTTTATTTTTTGAATGGTTCTAATTTGCTTAAATATTAAACACTTCAAAAGTAAAGCCTCATTATTTATAATTGAGGCATGAAATGCAAAAAGACGATAGACGCGAGGAGTTGTTCGCACCAGGCCCTTGAAGAGATGCGCTTAGGCGCAGTGAGGCGAGTTGAAGCGGGCGAGAGTCCGGAGGGGGTGGCGAAGGGTCTTGGAATCAATCGCCGGACGATTTACCGCTGGCTTGCTGCGTATCACTATGGTGGTGAAGAGGATTTGAAGGCGAAGGCAATCCCTGGTGCGCCGACGAAGCTCAATGCCAAGCAAATGGCGCAGATTGCGAAGATTGTTCGCGAGAAGAATCCGTTGCAGTTGAAGTTTGAGTATGCGCTGTGGACACTGGCAATGATCCGGCAATTGATATTGAAGAAATTCGGCGTGAGGCTCAGCGAGGTATCGGTTGGGAGGTTGATGAAACGCTTAGGCTTCAGCGCGCAACGTCCACTGTACCGGGCCTGGCAGCAAGACAAAGCGCTGGTTGAGAATTGGCGAGATAAGGAATATCCCAAGATTGCCAAGCGCGCCAAGCGTGAAGGTGCCATGATATTTTTTGCTGATGAGGCTGGCATTCGTTCAGACCATCATGCTGGCACGACTTGGGCGCCCGTGGGTCAGACGCCGACAGTCACGGCGACGGGCGCGCGGTATTCCCTGAATATGCTTTCAGCGGTCAATGCTCAGGGACATTTTCGTTTCATGACAGTGGAGGGGGCTGTGAATGCGACGGTATTTCGAGAATTTCTTAAGCGATTGATTACCGGAATGACGCGAAAAATATTTTTGATTGTCGATGGGCATCCCATGCATAAAGCCAAATTGGTCCAGCGGTTCGTTCAGGAGAACGCTACAGCAATCGAATTGTTCTTCCTGCCACCCTATTCGCCGGAACTTAACCCCGATGAATTAGCGTGGGCACACGTCAAAGGAAAAATCGCTAAGGTCGCCGTGCAGACTAAGCACGAATTGAAGGCGGGCATCGAACGCATCATGCATCGACTGCAAAAATTGCCAGAAATTGTGGCCAGCTTTTTTCATACTTCAACTTGCGCATACGCAAAAGCATGAGGCTTTACTTACGTTCGCCTTAATATATCTTTTTTTGTTTTATCCCATAACGCCTGCTCTACTTTGGGATGCTCTAGCAATTTGGCCATTACTTCATACAGCGGCTCTGGGGATGAATAGGGGGAGTGGGTATGCGATTGCTGCCGTAGCGACTCCAACATAGCGATGTATCGTTCTTCGAATGCTGCTGTCTCTCCGGCAAGGTGGGACGTTACCCCTTGTTGGTTCTCAAAAGAGCTGTATATCGTTGTTAATAAATTCGATCCATTTTCATTGTAAACAAAATCAGCTGCGCCGCTGCCGTGTTGCCTGTCTTGTGCGGCTACACGATCTAGATATTCGGCAAACTGAGGGTCAAGTGCTCGGCGAGCCTCCGTCATCCGGGCTTCACCGAATGGATCTTCTGCACCCTGTCCTGTCAATGTTGCGAGAGCTATATTCCTCACTAGGCTGAGTGCGCCAGCAAACTGATCATTAGCCGTGCGAAGCTGATGGAATGCAGCATTAGCTTGATTGGAATATCTGGTGAGGGCTTCCGTAATCATTTCTGGAATCGTTTGCGCTGTCCCGTCGACATGCTCTGTGTAATCAGGTCGTGTGCCAGGAAACGTGCCAGGCATTTGCTCGCCTGTTTGATTTTCTTCCACATCAATGGAACTGCCATTGTCTTCGTTATCACCGGGCAAATTGCTCATGGCGCTGATTCTCCGTAAACCTATATCTTCCCAGTCGAGATCACTCTGTTATCTACAGCATCTCCGGCGGTACATTCGCTTTGCATAATGTTGTAGCCCTACCGCTCTACAGCCTTTTCGCACCATGTCCTGGCTTGTCTGCGGCTAACCTGTCTTTACCTTTTGCTTGCGCACTTATTTTCCCTTTTAAATCTTGAGACAGGTGTTTGCCTTCCGTCATCTCTTTTACTAACGCCGGGTCGGTGATAAGGACGACTTTCGGCGTTGCGCTTTTTTGAAAAGAACCTGTCTCTGGATCTGAAGAGATAAATGCTACGGTGCCTTTGGATAGTACGTAATCCCTTTGCCCCATGCTTTCTGGGCCGGCAATGTCTGGCGCTTTACCGTCGAGTTTTGTTAAAAGCGCTTGATAATCTTTTTGATAAGTTGATTCTGGTATTTGGAATGGTTCAAGTGATGCTGCTACCGCTGGGGGGAGGGTAGTGTGAGTTGATGGATCGAGTTGGGGGGGCTTGGGTTTGAGTCTGAAGTCATCGAGGCGTGTTTCCGCAGCTTGATAAGTTGCCTTTATCCTTGCTATTGCCTCTTGTATTTCTGCTTTCTCACGATCGGCAAGAGATAAAGAAGCTTCTTCAACCTTTTTTGCGTAGCTATCAATACGCTGCGTTACTTTGCCCATCGCATCATTCCAATCAACGGGTTTCCCTGGTTGATCCAAAAAATATGATAAACAATCGCGGCAAGCCACTGCTTGCTCTTCTTTCAAATCGTCAAGCTGTCTTGATAAGGGTGTTTCCAGGAGCTTTTTCTTTTGAGCCTCTGCTGCTTCGATCTCCTCTGGCAGGGAGTAGATCTTTAATGAGCGTTCCGTGGAAGCCGCCATGGGGTGACTATAGGTTCTAGACACCAATGTAATCAAGTCATTTAGCACGCTTGTTTTTTTAGGGGATGGCAACTCGGGAATTTGCATCGCCATTTTCATTAACCCCGCAAATAGTAAGGCCGTAGCACAAAGGCGATCGTGGCTATCGTTAAGCTCTTTCAAAGAAGGTATTGGTTGGTGGTAAATGGGGGCACTATTTTTATTTTTATCACTGGGAGGGTATGTTCCAAGTATTACCGTACCGACGCTGGGTGTGTGCGGAAAATTGGCCTCCCATTGTTGCCTGAATAAATCCTGGAAACTCCGGGTAATTCTCGCAAGGTTTTGTTTTGCCGTATCTCCTAATAAAGTTTCAATTTTTTCAAAAGGATTTTGAGTCGGGTATCCCCCCTCTCTAAACCACGTTTTACATATCGATATGGAATGAGGAGTTTTAAGGGGATATGAAATGCTGCCAAAACTAGCAACGTTTGAAGAAGGATGATTAGCAAAATACATCATGAAATACTTTGTTGCAGCGTGAAGTTCGAATATATGAAGGGCATCTAGGCGGCGCGGGTGATCTGTTTTTTCTGCAGTAATTGTTTTTTCTGCAGTAATTATTTTGTTG
>JAZKCF010000088.1:0-39552 GCA_040388195.1 Pseudomonadota bacterium | reverse complement strand
CGCATGACAGGTGAAGAAAGCAAATTGTCAAACGCTAAAAACTACGGAATCGAGTGTAACGCACCAATAACATTGATTCGGCTTTTGGCTTGCTAGTCTTGTTTGCCATAGCAGCGTTGTCCTGTGAGGCAATAGCCATGACAACGTGGCATATCTACAGCAAAACCGCTTTCGTCAATATAGATAATCGGTTTATCGGCCGCTTGATACTGCTTTATCTTTTCCGCGAAGATTTTTCTGGCTTGCTCATCCGCTTTGGGATGCTGAAGTTTTTTTTTACGGCTGATTCCCAGGCGCCTGAGCGCATCGCACATCCCTCGCGTTCTCATGCCAAATCGCCGTGCTCTTTCGTATTGATAATCGTCTGGATAAAGCTCAACGTCCTTCGTTAATTCCTCCCTATCAATCCTCGATTGTCGATGCCGCTTTTTCACGGCATCGGGCTTCTCCACCCAACGCATCAAACTCGATAGCCCAATGTGAAAACATCTCGCCGTTTCTGCATACGTGAGCCCTTCTTCTTCCCGTACCTTCAGAAGGTGCTGCCGAAATTTTAATGGATAGGTCATACATATTGCTTAGACCACTTTAAAGCACTCTAGCTATAACGCGTGTCCCGCAAAAGTGGAAGAATGCATCTTCGATCGTGCGGCCATTAGGCGTTGCCTTAATCAGTTCGGCGCGTGGTCCCATGGCTTTTACCGTGCCTGCGACTAAAAAAATAATCGAGTCGCAAATTTCATCGGCTTCTCTAAGGTCATGAGTTGTCATTACCACAGTGCGCACATGAGACAAGTCGCGCAAGAATCGGCCGATTTCGCGTTTGTTCTGTGGATCGAGTTGCGCGGTGGGTTCGTCCAACAAAAGGAGATCCGGTTCGTGGATGTTAATTGCCGCAATGAAAAGACGTTGCGCTTCTCCACCTGAAATACGAGTAACTGGCACCGTCGCGCGTTCCGTAAGCGCAGCCATTGTTAAGATCTTTTCCTGGCCATTTTTAACAGCGTAGATAGAGGCAAACAAAGTAGCGTATTCGCCAACCGTTAATCGTTCGGGAACGAATTCTCGTTGCAGTACTACGCCGACACGACGACGCGGATATTTGGAAACATCAAGTGGCTCTCCAAATAAATGAAGAGTGCCGCTAGATGGGCTCGCCAGTCCCGCGAATAAATCCAAAAGCGATGTTTTCCCTGCGCCATTGGGGCCGAGGATTCCTACCAGTTGTGGGCCATGAATAGTGAGGCTTACATTCGACAGTGCTTTTATTGCGCCAAACTGGCGCGAAACATTGTCAGCGCGTAGCGTTTCTTGTGAGTTCATGGCGCCGACAATCAAATGCCGCCATTCACCGACAGAACTTTGCCATTCATATAAGTGTTTTCAAGCGCCAGCCACAAAATTGCCTTGGCTGCTTCTGCTGGTGTTCCTATTCGTCTCATTGCGCTGTATGTCTTATAGTCGGCGACAAGCGTGGGGCTGAGTTCGCGCGATAATCCGCTGTTGAGAACACCGAGCGCCACCATATTGACTCGAATTCCTTTCGGTCCGAGCTCTTTTGCAAGTGCCATTGTCATAGCAGATAACATGCCCTGACTTGCGGCAAAGTGGATTGGTGCCGGTATCGATTGCGATCGATCCAGGGCGCCGACGAGGACAACGTGCCCTTCATTTTTACTTGCCATGTATGGCGCTAATTGCTGGCAAGCAACGAACGCTGAGTGACAGTTCACGGCGTGGGTCATTTGCCAGTCGTCGTCGCTGATTTGGTCGATGGATAGAAATCGGCTTACCGCAGCGCAATGAATGAAAACTGTCGGAGAAATACCTTCCTGGTCGAGTTTCTGAAGCAACGCGCGTATTGCTTCCGGTTTGGCAAGATCACAATGAAAAGCACGATGTGAAAATTCGCCGGCGAGCGTTTCGGCTTTTTCTTTTGATCGATGGTAGGTAAATGCAGTAGGGACACCGGCATGCGCGAGCCCACGTAAAATTTCAGCGCCGACGGCACCTGTGCCACCGAATACGAGCGCACTTGCGGGCGTTACGCGAGCTTGCATAGCTGATCCAATTCCTCTCGAATGATCTTGGCGAACGTGTTTAGTTTTTCTGTCTCGATGTTAAAGCGCGGCTGAAGCCTGAGAATGCTCCAATTATGTCCGCAACAGTAGGCAATAAATCCACGCCGATATAAACGGTAACAAAGCAGCGGGCCTATGGTCGGGTGATCATTCAACTCGGGCCATCCGAAGTATTCAAACGATAACCAGGGGTGATCTGGCTGCAAAAGTTTGACGCCGAGCATAAAACCCGCGCCTCTTACTTCCTCGAAATACGGGTTGCCGCTGAGCTCTTTTCCGAGCAGCGCCTTAAACGCTGCACCGCGTTCGGCGACATCGGCAATCAATTCATCAGTGATCAGATCCAACGTTGTTAACGCGGCGACGCACGACAGCCCGTTATAGCTGAAGGTGCTGTTATGCGATTCGCCGACATAGAAGTTGCGGCCATAAGCGCGATCGAAAATGTCGTGCCGGGTAAGCATGGCGGAAATGGGCATCAAGCCACCGCCCAATGTCTTCGCTATTAATGCTACATCCGGCCTGCGTGGCCATGTTTCACTAGCGAGAAAATGTCCCGAGCGTCCAAGCGCGGTTTGTACTTCGTCGGATACCAACAACGCACCGTGCTTTGCGGTGAGTTCGCATAACGCATCGATAAAATTCTTCGGCAAAGCGCGAACGCCGCCTTCGCCTTGTATGGGTTCTACCACAACAGCGCAAACATCCTCCGTCGCAAGTGCGCGAGCGAGGGCTTCGATATCACCGAACGGGATTTTCTCCGCGCCGGGTAAATGTGGAGCGAATGGATCGCGCAGTGGCCCATCATGCATCAGCGAGACGGCACCGTATGTGCAGCCATGATATGCGCCTTCAAGGCAGATGATCCGTGGCCTGCCGGTCGCCGCTCGCGCTAATTTGATCGCAGCATCGACGGCATCTCCGCCGCTTAGCGCAAAAAAAGCATTCGAATAACCCGTGCGTTCGCACAGCCGCCGAGCGAGCCTGCCGGCCCAGGGATTTACGCGTGACGGAAACCAGTTAGGTGCATCCGAATCCAGAAAATCGCGTATGGCATCGGCAACGGCCTTATTGCGATGCCCGAGCATTTGCGTGCCGTGAAAGTCTTCGTATTCACGTCCTTCTTGATCAAGCAAAACACCGTTCTGCGCACGAACGACGTGAATCGGCTCGGCGGCCAATTTGGCGCGCTGCGCAATGAGTGGATTGATGAATTTTTGAAACTCTTCAAATCCTTCACGGAGAATATTCGCTTTTGTATCACGCATCGCGTCACAATCCTCCGTCGGCGACAACTTTCGCGCCAGTCATGAAGCTGTTATCGTCAGAGACGAGAAACGCCGCCATATCCGCTATCTCTTCGACTGTTCCCAATCTTCCCATCGAACTTTGCGTCAGGTATTCATTCAAGCGATGTTGAGGTAACGATTGAGAGAAGCCGGCATCAAGCAAGCCTGGAGAAAGGACATTCACCTTAACGTTATAGCGTCCCACTTCTCTCGCCAACGCTTCCGTAAAACCGCGAAGCGCAGATTTCGATGCGGCGTAGTGGACGGGCGCTTCGACGATTCGTTCAGATGCGAAAGAGCCAATGCTGAGAATATTACCCGAGCGTGCACGAATCATCGGCTTCAATGCCGCGCGCGAAAAAAGGTAAGCGCCTTTGACGTTGACGTCCATGACCGCGTCCCAATCCGCTTCCTCAAGCAGCGCAATAGGAAGCATGTGCGTGATGCCGGCGTTATTCACCAATACATCGAGACCGCCCCATTTCGTGACTAGCTCCGCCACCGTTTTCTCGACATGCGAGGAATCGGCAACCGAGCCTTGAATAACGATCGGTTCGGCACCCATCTCGGAAAGTCGGGCACGCGCCTCTTCGGCATCCTCTTTGTTTCTTGAGAATGTGAAAGCGATTTTTGCACCAGCTTGTACAAACGCTTTGCAAATCGCGAAACCGAGGCCGCGTGAGCCGCCGGTTACCAAGCAACGCTTTCCTTCGAGCCTTTGGATTTTCTGGTTCGTCATCGTGATACCACTGGGATCGGGAAATCTTTTTGTCCGCCTTTTCTGGCATTCCACGCGACAGGCTGCAGATTAAAATGCTCTTCTTTTTCGCGGTAAAGTACGTTGTAGTTGCAGACAGGAATCGTTGTGCCGTCTGAATAACAATTACTATCGCAGCATTCCACTGCGCGCTCCGTATCGAACGTTTCTTCATCCATATGAGAGTGAACGTAAATCGCCTTCACTGCTTGTTCCCCAGCTTGTAACGCAGCTTCCCGAGATACCGTTCCATCCACTGGGAACATTTGCAGCAGTAACTGCTTTAAGAGGCGTAAGGTTCGTTCAGCATCCTCTCCGCCATCCACCCAAAGGCGATCGATTGCTTCACGCATTGCGTTCTCCAGTTTGGGTGTTGGCTCCAAATAGAGCCGGTCGGAAAGAGAGTCGTAAATTGCCTCGCGCGGCAGAAAGCGAGAAAACGGAATAGGGCGGCCGCCGTCGGGATCGACGAGTAGATAAGCAATTTGATAACAAAGCGGATGCGCGCAGGGCGAAGGTACGAAGTCGTCGGGGCGAAGCAAGCCGTTGGTCGTTTGTTCGATTTGCTGGAGCACTTCATACATTGAAATGCGTCCCGAACGGGAAAAGGTAACGCCACTCTGACCGGTAAATGTGATGGTATGAATTTCCAAATGGCGTATGTTGCGCATGCCGAGTGCGAGATCGATTATTTTTCCAATCTCATGATCATTGACGCCGCGAGTCATGACGGGAATCAATGTTGTATCGACGTTGTGTTTCTCTAGTAATTCCAAGCAGCGCATTTTGATCGCTAGCAGGTTGGCGCCCTGGAGCTGATAGTCCGCATCCTTCTCGAAGGTATCGAAAGAGAGCGCAACACGTCCGCCGAGTTCAGCGATTCTTTGCACGAGGGATTCGTCCTTTGCTAAACGAATGCCGTTTGAGCAAATTGTCACGCGGTGAATTCCTGCCTCCTTGGCCAGTGCGAGAAAGTCCAGAAAATGTGGGTGAACGGTGGGTTCGCCACCGGTGAAATTCACGATGTCTAGCTCGCCGCCGTGGTCGCTCTGTAAATGCCCAAGGATTTTTTTAAAGTCTTCGACACCCATGTGAAACGCGTTGTCATTTTTGTTGTGCACATAGCAAATGGGGCAGTCGAGATTGCAAGCGCTGGTAATCGTGACGACAGGAAGCCGAACTTTCTGTGTATGACTTTCACAGGGGCCGCAGTCGAATGGGCAGCCGTGCTCGACGGCTTTCTGAACAACTTTTGGTGGGACTCTTTTGGGCTGAATGGCACGTGTCTGCTCGTACCATTCGACATTGTTCGACAAACGTACATCCTGCGTTCCATGCGCGCCGCATGCTTTGCGCATCCATACCTCGTTGTTCGGCAAGGCAACAACTTGCGCGGGAATAGCATTTTTACAGACCTTGCATAGACTGATCGTATGATTGATGAGGCGTTCCACAGCTTCGGCTTGGGACTGCATTGTCGTCGCCTCCTAAACGGTTTGCCCTGCTTGTTTACCTGCTATCAAATTGACAAATGTCTGCACGGTGAAAAGGCTAAGAATTTGGACGGGATGTAATCCTGCCTTGATGCGGTCCGCTGCTTCAGGCATGAGTTCTCGGAGGCGGGTTAGACCGGCTTCCGAAATGACTCCTCCAGGCGCAAATTCTTCTTCCGTCATATCGCCGCGGGCGGCACGTTCCATCTCGCCTCTGGTGATTTGGATATTGAAGGCGCGTTCAAGCTTGAACACGATGTCTAGAAAATCGAGCGATTCTGCGCCGAGATTATCCATTAGATTGGCATGGAGCGTTACTTTGGCAACGTCGGTTGCAAGTGCCTCGGCGATGATTTCTCGAATGGTTAGTTCGATACTTTTGTTTTCTACAATTGCGGCATCCATCTATATGCTCCTTGCTGAAATCATGATGGCAAATGGTCGTATCTTGTTCTAGCACTACTGTGTCATAAAACGCGGGATGTACAGCTTTGTCATCCTGAGCGACTAGCGAAGGATCTGCTTTTGCGATGGTGACATTAGCGCCGAACAGCAGATTCTTCGTCGTGCCTCCTCAGAATGACAGGTTTGTGACACAGCAGTACTAAGCGATGGCGCTAGTCCACTGTTTCTAAAACCACTGCACGACTTTATCCAATGGTTTACGTGGTTTCTGTTCAGGCGGCGGATCTGCCGGATAACCCAATGCGATAGCGCCCACCATTCGCCAAGGCTCAGCAATGTCCAGCAATCTGCAGATTTCATCGCGCGCAATCATAGGCCCGGCCATCCAGCATGCGCCGAGCCCTTCCGCATGCGCTTGAAGCAGCAACGCCATGGCAGCCGCACTCGTGGAACACAGTTCGGCTTGCATCGAACTGGCGGTATGAAATGCATTTGGGTCACCACCGGCGGAGGCAATCAGGTGGGCAATGAGGTCAGGATATGCGCGGTATTGGGGGACAATGATAACGGCTGCGGTCTGCAGCGGCTCATGGAAGAAATCGCCATAGTTTCCGAAATCTTCGGCGTGATGACCACGGCGAATAATCGATTTCATCTCTTCGCCGCGATGGCGAATGGCTTCGACGATTTTGTGGCGAGTATCTGCGGCGGTAACTGCGGCAAACCGCCATGGTTGCCGGTTAGTGCTAGACGGTGCACTGGTCGCGGCGAGAAACAAGCGTTCCAAGATATCACGCGATACGGATTGATCTTTGAATGCACGAACACTTCGTCTTGCGTGCAACCAGCTTAGTATTGTGTCGGGATTCATTCGGCCTTGAAACCTCCGTCAACATTCCAGATTTGACCTGTGACGTAGCTTGCATCGTCACTACATAAAAAACCGACTACCTTGGCGACTTCCTCCGGGCTTCCGGGGCGTCGTAATAGAATTCGTTTTGTTACTTCATCAGCAGCCATTGCGCGAATATCGGCTGTCATATCAGTCGCTATTACACCGGGAGCAACCGCATTGACGCGGATGCCGCGAGGAGCCAGCTCCACTGCCAATGCGCGGGTAAATGATTCGACAGCGCCTTTCGAAGCCGCGTAGTTACTTTGTCCCCGGCCCGGATGTTGAGCCGCAACCGATGACAAGTTGACGATTACTCCGTTACGACGAGCGATCATGCGTTTCGATGCTTCCCTGCTGCAGTTGACGACGCCGTGTACATTAACGGAAAACACGGTATCGAAATCCGCTGGTTCGCTTGCGCCTAACAGTGTGTCACGCAGAATGCCCGCGCTACAAATGAGTACATCGAGTGATTGCATCTCTTCATCAATTTGCCTAAACATCGCGGCTACTTCATCAGGACGCGATACATCCGCGCGGATCAGTAACGGCGTTGAACCGAGCGACTCAATGCGGCGCGCAATATTTTCAGCGGCTTCAACGTTTTTGCAGTAATTAATGGCAACTCTGAAACCTTGCTTAGCAAGTTGTTCCGCGATTGCGGCACCAATGCCGCGAGATCCTCCAGTAACCAACGCGGTTTTTCCATTCGCCGCTTGTGGATGGGACGTCTGAATTGTAACCTCCGATTTTTGTAGGACTTACGAAAAACCACTTCAGTACTGTTGCATGTCACAGATATTACGGCACTGTTACTCGAATAACGCCGACCAAACCCGGTGCACCAGTGGAAATCGCAATCGCTGATTGCGCCGTAATCGACTCGGAATTATTCAGCGGTCGAAGCGGGCCATCAACTACATCGCGTAACCCTGCAATCGGTGGCAACATTTGTTGCCGCAATAATCCGGTTAGCGCGATTGTCTGAACCAGTGATGCTGCCGCACCTATTTGCCCGGTGGCGCTCATGATACAACAGAGCGGCGCCTTGCTTCCTACCAGTTCAGCAATTACAAAGCGTTCTTGCAGATCTAGTGTGGTATGCGCGCGACCGGCACCGTCGACGATGTCGTTATCGCTCGCGAGCTGACGTGCAACGTTGGCAATAGTAGATGCACTTGGATCTCCTTTTTCGCCATCCGCACCATTGGCGGCTTCTACATACGCCAATGGAAAACCACGTACATCTTCTGGTCGTTGTAACACCACCGCAGCGGCTGCTTCACCGGGAACAAAGCCGTTGGCTGCTTGGTCGTACGGCGAAGCCAAATCGATTATGTTCCGTGTTGTTGCAGCGCCTCTTGCTGCAAGTTCCACTAATGTTTCCGGCTCAATGAGCGTGTCGTATCCGACAACCAGCGCTGCATCGATGGCGCCTATGTGTAGCGCGCGAATAGCCGAAGCAAGTGCTTGTGCGCCGCCATTCGCACCACCGAATGTTGCACCTTCGCCTCGCGTAGAAAGCGCTTCGGCGGTAAGCGCGTGTGCGTTGTTTGAAAGGTGTTGCAGCATCCAAAATGGATGGAAGAGCTTGAAACCGCGTTCCCATGAATCTTCACCGGATTCGTTTTGATTTTCCAGCGCGGGCATCATGTCGTTCCAGTAAGCGCGTAAGCCGCCGTAACCGAAAAATAGTCCGAACCGTTCGTTGCCTTGCAATCCCGAATGGGCGAGTGCTTCCGAAGCCGCTTCCATTGCTAAGAGCCCCATGCGACGGAGAAACCGCTGATTGCGTGATGGCGTTGGTTCGGTATCAATTGCAGCAGCGAGTGTACAAGCATAAGTCGTGGCATCGAAGCGAGGGTTTCGGCGTGCCGCGCGTTCACCGGCGAGAAGGCGACGTAGAACACCATCGAGCGAATTGCCTAGCGGCGTTCGCCATGCGTGTCCTACTACCGCGGCTTTTAAATTGGATTTCATTAGACTTCTTTCAAAACTTACTGCGCGGTCGTAATTTGGACCGATACGGTACTCGAAATCCTCATTGACCTCTACGTCAATTCCGGTTTCTCCGTTCCGGTTCGGCCCAACTGACGACCGCTCGCGACAGTTTTGAAAGAAGTCTATTTGCCGAGAACAAGCGCGACGTTCTGTCCGCCGAATCCGAATGAGTTGCTGAGCACTACATCAACGTTTGCTTCAACGGGTTGCTCGCCAATAACGTTGATCTCGCACGCCGGATCTTTCTCGCGATGATGCGCCGTGCCGGGCAGAATATTGCGCTGGAGCGGAAGAAGGCAAGCGGCAAGTTCGATAGCGCCCGACGCAGCCATCAAATGTCCGATTGCACCTTTGATCGAGCTTACCGGAAGATGGTCTGCGTGTGTGCCGAAGGTATCGCGAATCGCTTTTGCTTCGGCGATATCATTGAGTGGCGTGCCGGTTCCATGTGCGTTAATGTAGCCTACGTCCTCGGGCTGATGCTTTGCGCGGATCAGCGCGCGGACCATCGCCTGTCGAGCGGCTGAACCATCCGGCCGAGGTGCCGTAACTCGATATGCATCTTGCGTGCTGCCCCAGCCTAGAATTCGTGCCAGTGGTTTTACTCCTCGATTGCGTGCACGTTCTTCGGACTCCACAACGAACATCGCCGAGCCCTCGCCGATTACAAGCCCATCGCGACGGCGGTCGAATGGCCGGCAAGCGTCCGGCTCGTTGCGTGGTGATGGGGCGCCCAGTCGGGCCATTCCACCGATGCCGAACGGATTTACCATGGAATCAGCGCCGCCGCATAGGACGACGGATGCGGTGCCTCGTTGGATGAGCGATGCAGCTTGCGCGACAGCGAGCCCACCGGCGGCGCAGGCAGAGGCATTGATGAAAGTCGGACCACGTAGGTTGAGATGTTTTCCTAACAAGTCCACGCAGAGTCCGACGTGGGAGCGGATGCGAACGTTGGAGTCCGCTAGTTGCGACTCGGCGTTCCAATCGATTTTTCCGTCTGAGAAAACCGGCGCGAAATCATCGAGAAAAGCTTGTTCAAGCCCGAGTGCTATCGATAGCGCTGCTTCTTGTTCTCGTTCGCCGCAATGAGCGCTGTTCCATGCTTCCAATGCGGCGAGAAGACCAAAAACAACTTTCCGGTCGCGGAATGCGTCGATTTGTTCGTAGTGATCGAGAGTTGGGTTCGGCCGAGAGATGTTTTTAATTGCGTGAAACGTTTCTATTGGAACTTCGCCCGCGACACGTGTCGGAAACGAGGTTGCGTCGAAGGACTGAATCGGCCTGATGGCGCTTCGTCCTTCGGCGAGGCTATTGAAGAACACTTGCGTGCCAAGGCCAAAAGCGGAAACCACGCCCACGCCAGTGATGACAGGGATCATCACTGGCCATGCTCCATGATGTTAGCGTGACGGGAGGTTTTTCCTAAAAGCACCGCGCCTATGCCGCCATCGATTCCCGCGTTGAGAATGAGGCATTTATTTATTTCTTCAGTTTGGAGTAAATCCAAAGCGGTAACCCAAGCCAGTGCCGGTGTAGCGGCAAGAGCATCGCCGAGAAATTCATTGATATTCAGCACCGATGCCTGGGGAAAATGGGTTTCCGTTAATGCGCGTAACGTTTGCCGAGCCGGCGTACCCCAGGGTGCGATGATGACCGAGTGTATCTCGGTGATATCGATATTCATGAGAAGCTTATCGAGATCGTTTCGGTCGGACGTGAGCGAATTCCCAAACGCGCAATGTTCCACAATAGCGAGTGCGTTATCAGCGCTGGCCGAGAGTGCAAGTAGCGCTGCTCCCTCGCCTGGAACAAATCCATTCCTGGCATATCCTTCTCTTTTTAATTCTGCCCACGTGACGGCATGAACAGCCGAATCGGCACCACCAGCGAGCGCTCGTTCGCAGTCTCCTTCTGCAATGGCGTGACTGGCCTCGAATAGCGCAGCAACGGTGCCGTTTCCACGCGAATAGAATGCGCTGTTCGGACCGCTAACACCAGCGAGAATAGCGCCATGACAAAGCGTGAAGTTGTTCATCAGTTGAAATGCAAAAAGCGGATTGCATGCAGCAAGACCGGCGGAGCCAAAACGAGCCAGCGAAAATTGATGTTCCACGATACTCGCTCGGAGCATCTCGGTGAGTTCCACCATCGATCCGCCGGATGCGCCGACGCCGGCATAAAATCCGATCTCTTCACGATTGTCTTCCCAGTGAGCATCGGCGAGCGCTTGCTGGACCGCGATCGTTGCCAAGTGCGCAGCGCGGGACATCAATTTTTGCGCTTTGGCGTTAGCTGCATCGATTGAAACCGGGATTGCAGGAACCTCGGAAGCCAGAATACTTGGGTGAGAATCCGCAAGCTGCGACGAATGAGAAAAGCTTACACGTCCTTCCTTAAGCGCGGCTCCAATCCCACGCCATTCAAATCCAAACGCACTGACTGCTGCGGCGCCGGAGACAAAGACAGGACGACGAGATTGATTCATGCGCATCGTTTCACAACAAGGCTGCAATTCGCGCCGCCGAACGCAAATGAATTAATCAAAGCGGTCTCAACTTCTTTTTGAATGGCTTTTCCCGTTACCAGTGGCAGTCCGCAGGCGGGATCGGGGTGCAGTAAATTTGCAGTAGGCAACACAAGACCTTTTGTGACTGCTTCGATGGCACAAAGAAATCCAATGGCCCCCGCGCCTGCAATCCAATGTCCCAACGCGCCTTTGATCGAACTGATATGCATGCGATCAAGATGTTTGCCGAACACGTTTCTAATGGCCATGGCTTCAACGGCATCATTGAGCGGCGTGGAAGTTCCATGTGCTTGAATGTAGTCCACGGCTTGGATATTTGCTGCCTGCAATGCGGCTTGCATGGATCGAATCGCGCCTTTCCCTTCCGGGTCTGGCGCGGTCAGATGATGACCATCAAGCGTGCGGCCTTCACCGGCGACTTCTACTGTCGCTGATCCTTGTTCGCTGGCGAGTATTGCAATTGCCGCGCCTTCTCCGACAACAAAACCGTCACGATATACATCGAAAGGGCAAGAGATACCGCGTGCGCTCAATGCGCCGACTTGGCCAAAACCGGCCAGCATCAATGGATCAACGTCGGCGCCTACACCACCGCAAATTGCTACATCACATAGCCCTAAACGAATGGCGCGTGCGCCTTCCGCGATAGCTGCAGCGCCCGAGGCGCACGCAAGGGAGATAGTTTCCGCAGGCCCGGCGACATCAAATTCGCGTGCCAGCGCTGAGGTGACTGCGGCAGGAGAAGCAAGCGATGCATCGATCCAACTGGCGAGTGGTCGAGCGTTTATGCCGAACTGCTGATGATTGAATGTCGAGCCGCCGCCAGCGGCCTGTGCAAGGGCAAACACCGTCCGCAGCGAGGCGCGACCCGATTCGGCGCCTAAAAAGATGCCGGTTTTTTCTGGATTGCTGGAGACTCCAGCCGCATCCCACGCTTCATGCGCGGCGGCATGGGCAAGTGCGAGGCGACGGTCGGAAAATTGCGTGAAGCGTTCAGGAATCGCCGCCGCGACCGTGCAAGGAAAATTGCATACATCAAAATGCGTGACTGGTTTAATCGCACTTTTTCCTTCAGCAAGTGCGGCCACTGATAGCGGCCAAGTCGCACCAAGCGGTGTGATTGCGCCTACGCCACGTACATAAACACGTCGCAATTTCATGCGTCTTCGGCAGATCCCGTCAACCACACATTTAGAACTTCCCGCCGGCGGGCTAGAAGCTTGGGATTGGTTACCTGCGCAAAGGCAAAAGTCAGTTCTGCTTCCGTGACGAGTTGACCATCAACGCGAGCTAAGCCACGAACTTGTCCACCATCCTCGTGAACTGAAATGCCCTTCGCTTCAAGATCCATTCGATCGCCTGGTCGAACGCGTTGCCGGAACTTCGCTTTTTCGACAGCAACTAGAAGCGCATGCAAGTCGTGACGGCCACGTTCTCGCATCGAGGCTTCAACGAGAACGCCGCCGAGTTGCGCCAGTGCTTCGAGGATCAACGTACCGGGCATGATCGGATGACCGGGGAAATGATCGACGAAAACGTCGTCGGCGAGCGAAACGCACTTCACACCGAGGGCGAGTTCGGGAGGATTCAGTATGGTGATTCGATCAAGGAGAATATATCGCATGTAGGTGCCAGTCGGATTTTCTGTACGGCGCGTGGCGAGAGTGATTCGAGTCGCGTACTATACCCAGCAATCGTTGATGTTTGGAAGTAGGAAGGTCTGTATTTCTTGAAGTGAATAAAAATCCTGCTTGACTGAATTGCTCGGAGGTTCGGATGGAATGTTCTAGCTGTAGCACAACGCCGGTTCGCAAGGATCGTGCGCATACATTTTTCATGCACGAGATGTCGAGTTGCCCCACCTGTTCGAACCCCATTGAAGCGCGTGTTGTGCTTCGTGACGAGCAAGTCTTTCATTTAAAGCACTGCTCACAGTGCGGCCCCTCCGAAAATTTGATTTCTACCGATGCAGACGCTTATGTGAAAGCGTTTCTTGCCCGAACCGACTCGGCGGAGGATATCAACGGCAATCGTTTGTTGAAGCACACAACATCAACATGCCCCGGATGCTTATCGCTTATTACAGCGCAAGTAGTCATTCGGTCGGGGAAGGTTTTTTTTCTTAAGGACTGCGAAAAATGCGGCCCTTCGGAGGCGCTGGTTTCCGAAAATGCACAATATTATGTCGACGCATATTCCTACGCGCGAGCGGGTACTGAGCCGTTGAAATTTGCTGCTGAGGTAAAGCATGGCTGTCCCACCGACTGCGGAACATGCGGCGATCACGAGCAACACACTTGCCTGCCCATTATCGAGATTACGGATCATTGCAATCTCGCCTGCCCGATTTGCATCGTCAATAATCAACATGCGAATCACATGTCCGACGAAGCATTCGGCAAAATCATCGATACCTTGGTTCATAACGAAGGGCAATGTGAATCGATTGCGCTCTCTGGCGGGGAGCCGACGAGCCACCCGCGTATTCTTGAGTTTATCGATATTGCTACTCGCGACGAAATCGGACGCATAGTAATTATTACCAACGGGCTTCGCCTCGGGCGCGATCGTGCCTTCGCTGAAAGTATCAAAGAGAAGGGCGCTTACATCGCGTTGCAGTTTGATGGTTTCACTGCGGATACGCACGAAAAAATCCGTGGCCGAGATCTTTGCGCAGATAAAGATGCAGCGCTTCGCATGCTGAAGGAGCTGCAAATTCCGACGCAGATTATTTTTGTTGCGGCTCGCGGCGTGAATGAACATCAAATTGGCCAAGTCGTTGAATTGTTCTTGTCTGAAGACCATTTTCTTTCGCTGAATTTCCAGCCGGCGGCTTTCACTGGTTATGGCGGTGGGCAATTCCCGCATGACCCGATGGACAGATTAACGATTCCTGGCGTTATTAAAGCGATTGAAGAGCAAACTAACGGCAAGCTCAAGGTGAGCGACTTCGCCCCGCTACCTTGTTCCCATCCGCAATGCGTTTCGCTTACCTATTTGCTGCGTTTGAACGATGGCAGCCACATTCCATTTGGCCGATTCGTCGATTTCAAACAGCACGGTACGCTGCTGCGTTCATCGGCAACCTTAGGATCCTCTCCTGAAATTCATGATGCGATGAGTGACGTTATTCATGACGTATTCGCAAGGCAGGATGAAGTGCCACGCTCCGGTGAAATCCTGGCTGCACTTCGTCGATCGCTTGATGTGATGTTTCCGAACCGGCCTATTAGCCCCAAAGAGGCGATTCGTTTGGGTGAGCAGCAAGCAAAGTCTATTTTCTTGCACCACTATATGGATCGGCACGATTTTGACTTGGAGCGACTTCGTAAATGTTGCCATCATTATCCGCAGGTGGATGGCAGAATAATGCCGGCATGTGGTTTTAATATGTTTCATCGCGGTGCGGCGAAGGGACCGGAGACGCCGCGTCATCCATGGGGAAAAGCGCCATGGACGACCGACGCGCCGCAATCAGTGGTGCATTTTAATCGCACTGATACTCGCCAGGCGCTGGTTGGCATTAGTCCAAATGAAAAGCCTGGGAAGTCGCCGCATACAATTGGTATTTCTCAACCAACATCGCAGAATGGCAAGTGATGGGATTGCTGAATGGACGCACTGCGCTGGTAACCGGCGGATCGCGCGGGCTTGGGCGGGCGATTTGTCTGACACTTGCGCGTGAAGGCGCTAACGTCGCTTTCAACTATTCCCGCTCCGAAGATGAAGCCGGACAAGTTCTATCGATGCTGAAAGAAATGGGCGTCAAGGCCGCCGCATTCAAGGTATCGGTAATCGACAAAAACGGTTTGCGTGAAATGGTACGTACGATTGAACAGGAAATAGGGCCTATCGATATTCTTATTAACAACGCAGGAATCGGCCAAGTGGTCCCGCTTGCGCTTCTGGAAGAGGAAGATTGGGATCAAATGATGAACATCAGCGTGAAGGGCGCGTTTCTGACAACGCAGGCCGTTCTTCGCGGAATGATTCATCAGAAGCGTGGCCGCATTCTGAATATCAGTTCTCTGGCGGGAGTGAAAATGATGCAGGCGCCTGTTCATTACAGTGCGGCAAAAGCAGCATTGAAAGGTTTTACGGAAGCGCTAGCGAAAGAGATTGGTCGATATGGCATTACCGTCAATTGCCTTGCGCCCGGCGTATTGAATGCAGGAGTCAGCGGTAATCTCCCGCCTGCGAAGAAAGATGAGTATCTACGCCATTGCGCGCTAGGCAGAGTGGGAACGCTTGAGGAGGTCGCGGAAACGGCATCGTTTCTAGTGTCGGACCGAAACA
The DNA here is from genome assembly GCA_040388195.1 of Pseudomonadota bacterium. Taxonomy (GTDB): domain Bacteria; phylum Pseudomonadota; class Gammaproteobacteria; order Burkholderiales; family DATLHW01; genus DATLHW01. Next base: position 23,805 of record JAZKCF010000088.1, on the reverse strand, counting down.
GCTATATGAGCGGTGCGACGATTGTGGTTGATGGCGCGGTGTAAATAATGGTTGAGGCGCGGATGAGGGTATTGATCGACTACTTGCTCTGGCCGTGTCTAATAATTGGACCCACGATGTTGGCGGGAGTGTTGCTGAATCACGGCGTTCCCAATGTTGTCATGACGTTGTTGGTAGTCGGCGCGCTTGTCGTGCTCGTGGCGATTCTTGAGCGAGTGAGACCGGAACGCATTGAGCATATTCCGCTGGACCAACCACTTTGGATTGAAGCAGGACATCTTCTCTTTGGACTTGAGCTAGGTTATGCGTTGGCGCTTAGCTTATGCGTACTAGTTGCTCAAAGTGTCCGGGAATTCCTTCACTTGCCTATGTGGCCGTCGAACTGGCCGATAACCTATCAACTCATTGTCGGCTTGCTACTTTACGAATTAGCAAGCTATTGGCAGCATCGCTTGGCTCATCTTGTTCCACGGTTTTGGCGTTTTCATGCGCTTCATCACAGCGGTGCTCGTTTGAATCTTGCAAGAACGGGGCGCTTTCATATTATCGACGTCGGAACAGCAGCGTTTATGGGATACCTCTCGCTTATGCTGTTAGCTGCGCCAGATTATGTATTGGCGCAACTCGGCGTACTGTTGAGTGCCTTAGGAATTCTTCAGCATGCCAACCTGAGAATTCGAACGCCGAATTGGCTTGATCATTTGGTGTGTACCCCAGCAGTTCACCGTCATCACCATTCCTGCATTCGCGCTGAAAGCGATAGTAATTATGGAAACTCTCTGATGGTTTTCGACCTGCTGTTCAACTCTTTTCGACGACCGCATCCTCAAGGACCTGAAGGCATCGGCATAGAGGGCGATGCGGTTCCGCGAGGTTTCCTCAGACAGGTATTAAGTCCATTGTTTGGAAAATGGAAATAAAACAAACGCGCTATGTGAACCCACTCTATTCCACTAGCTGGTCAATCATTGCCTGAAGATGGGGGACGTCTCGTCATTATCCGTTGTAGGCTCGTTTGCAGCGATTCGCCGCCAGCCGAAGGACTGGATGCGAGAATGTCTTGAATCATCGCCTGTGTTTTTTGCGGGTCTGTTTTACCTGCTATCAAGCTTTGAGCAAATCGCCCGGCAAAGGACTGCGGGTTTAATCGTAGTGCACGTTTGATTTCCGGCTCGGCCAATTCAGAGCGGTTCTGGAGGATGTGAACTACTGCTAGTCCACCATGTGTTTCGCCGAAATTCCGATCAATTTCCATTGAACGGTTGAAGCTTTCTTCGGCATCGGCGAGATCGTTCTTGAGAAGTTGACACCACGCTAATGCATGCCATGTGCCAATGTGATCGGGCATATAGGTAACTGCTAATTTTAGGTCGTCGGTTGCTTTGTCGACATCTCGACGTAACATATTAGTAAGCCCCATCCCAGCCCAGCCACGGCCGCTGGTCGGATGATGGGTGATCGTTTTGTCGAAGTATTCACCTGCTTCTTTTATATCCTGTGCTTGTAGCGCCAGAGAACCAAGCGTGATTAGCGCATACAAATTATCCTGTTTCGTGCGCAAAGCTTTTTCAGCGATGGACCGTGCTGCGTCGTAATTCTCGGAGTCGAGATACAGTAAGGCCAGTATCCCTAATCCTTCTGCATCATCAGGATATTTTTCAAGATAGGACTGCGCATGACGGATGGCGTCGTCCATTTCTCCTAAGTGATGTTGCGCCCGAGCCAATAGTAAAAATATTTGTGGTAATTCTTCAGTCGCAGCGGTAATTTTAAGCAGCTCTTGCTTCGCGTTATCGGCTTGCCCAGCATAGAGGTATGCATAAGCAAGGTTGTAGTGAATGACCGGGGCGTGTTGGCCAGCTGCTAAAAGATTTTGCAGGAGTCGAATCGCTAGCGTTGGCTCGTTGGAAGCCATTGCCGCATTTGCTAGTCCTGACAATAGGGTGGGGTGGGACGGCCAGCGAGTCAATGCGTTTTCCAACAAATCCCGCGCCTGTTCGATCTCGCCAAGCTGCAAATGTAGATCGGCGACTTCACCGATGAGCCGTAAGTTATCCGCATCCTGCGCTAGAAAGCCAAGGTGGCGTTCGAGGCGTGCGCGTAGTTCGTCAATTGTCGTATTCAATTTCGGTTATTTCCGTCAGTGCGGTGGAAAATTTTATCTCTTAATTGAAGGAGAAATGCATTACTCAGAATCTAAGTAATTAGAGAGGAAAAAATGATTTCCGTCTGTGGTTGACTGTTCCGATTCTGCAGTATTGTTTTGCTTATTGTTTCGCCGGGCTTCAATTTCGGAAATAACTTTTTGCATATCGTTGTTCAATGCTTCGCTGCTATGGTTAAGCGCGATGCCTTGCTTAAGGCATTTCTCACACTCGTCGAATTCGTCACGAGCCAAACTGATCATGCCTTTTTTGAAAAGGTAGAGATAATGGTCGTCACCTAGTTTATCTAGCAGCGCCCATGTTTCTATTGCTGCATCGATTTTCCCAGAAGTCAGGTGAAGCAAGCCAAGTTGAAAAACGGCAGTTACCATATCTGGATCGAGATTCACTGCTCGTGTCATTTCTTCGATTGCGCGATCATATAAACCGATTTGAGCGTGTTCGGCGCCGAGGAAATAGTGTACTTTGGGATTGTCTGGAGCGATTTCCAACGCTTGCTTTAAATTTATGATCGCGGTTTCGTGATCATTGTTTTTGCTAGCAGTAATCGCCAAATGTAAAAGCTCGTCGGCATCAAGATATGAAATTTTGCTCATCGTGTCGTTAGTGTATGGACTTAATAATGAATCGGAGGTGTTCTTGGCTATTGATTCTACTTCACATGTTACCCAATTGATTGAAGCTTTACGACAACAGATTACTAACAAGGCGGGTACGCCGGTTTCCACTTCTTTAGCCGCGTCTCAGTCAATCAATGTGGCAACGAGTGCTACTAACCGAAAGAATACGCAACGTTCGCTTGGTACTGAAAATCTTAAGCGCAAATTAAGTGCTCGAATTGCGGGATTGCAAGGGCAAAACGATCAGTCCTTTGAGGCTGCGATACGAATATTTGTAGAGGGAGTTTTGTCCTTTGAGTTCGGCGACCAGTTGAGCCAGGATCCGCGATTTCATGAAATGCTGGATGGAATAGTTGAATTTATAACTAAAGATCCTGAATTGCAGGGCCAATTTAAAACCTTATTTACAGAGATGACGACCTCAGGAACTTAGCTTTTGATTTGGCGCTTCCAGAAATGTTTTTAGCCGTTTTGGGAGTTCATCAGTTCGGTTTTGGCATGTTCACCCGCGTTGCCTGATAAAAAACCTTTTACAGAAAACTACGCTTTCTGTTTTGAGGAATAAAATTAATCATGATATTCTGAAAAAAGTTTAGCGACCTCGCGCACTAAGAGTGCTTTTTTATAAATTAGCACTCGACTACCAACATTTAGTAGCTTATGAGTTAGATAAATTGGGAGTGACGGTAGTGCTCAGACTAAATAATTTTAGAAATATTAAGCTCTAATAAAATTATCATGGGAAGCGATCTCGCGCTCCAGCTTATGGCGGAAATGCTATGGGCTTGCGTCTTAATTACCGCCCCATTGTTAGGGGGCATCCTGCTTGTTGGATTGGCGGTTAGCATCTTTCAAGTAGTGACGCAGATTCAAGAAATGTCATTGGCTTTTGTCCCGAAGCTGATGGCGGCCGTGGCAACGCTCGTTGTGTTTGGTCCTTGGATGTTGAGGAAAGCTTCTCAATATTCAACTTCTCTCATCACCAGTATCCCCAATCTTTTCTGAGACGGCATCGGTGCATATATCAATCGCCGTTTCAGTGATCGTTGCAACCATGCTGGTAAGTCTGCGATTGGCGCCGTTGTTCTTATTTGCGCCAGTATTCGGCAGCATTAGTCTTCCTGGCCAATTTCGAGTGTTTTTTGTATTGGCGCTGTCATTTTTGTTGGTGGCAGCGCTAAAGTTGGATGCCAGTGCAATACCTCTTGATACCGCAGGACTCACGCGTGCGATTGTTTCTGAATTGATTATCGGCGCAGCAATCGCTACTGGCGTAATGATAGGATTCGCCGCCTTTGCATTTGCTGGAAGGCTTCTCGATTTACAAATCGGATTCGGCGTTGCATCGTTAATTGACTTCAATACTCGTAATTCCATGCCCTTAATCGGCACGGCGTTAAGCATGATGGCCGTGATGATGTTCTATCTCGCCGATGGTCATCATATGTTGATAAGAGGCGTTGCTTATTCCTTTGAACGATTGCCACTGGCCGGGGGGATAAGCGGACTTAACGTCGGGTTTTTGCTTTCATTCGCCGGTTCGCTTTTCTCATTCGGGCTAATTCTCGCTGCGCCCGTCGCTCTCATATTATTTTTAATCGACGTTGGCATGGCCGTAATGTCTCGCACGATGCCGCAAATGAACGTATTCATGCTCGGCATTTCGGTAAAAGTTTTTATTGGTGTCGTGCTTCTAGCAATTAGCGTTCGCTACATGGGAGCGATCGCTGCAAAAGTATTCCAAGCCATTTTCGGTTTTTTAGAACAAGTGGTGTCATAAATGGCCGAACAAGAACAGAATCGTAGCGAAGATGCGACGCCGTTCAAGTTAGAGGAAGCTCGTAAGCGCGGCGCGGTGGTGAAGAGTCAAGAATTGAATGCCTTGATTATTCTGTTTTGGGCAGCCGTCGCGATTATGGCTTTAGGCTCGCGCTCGATACGTAAAGGATTTACTTCGGCATATTTGCTTCTTGAAAAGGCCGCTGACCTTAGTTTTGATGAGGCCCATATTGGGCAATGGTTGCCAAATGTATTTGTGGATGCATTTTATGTGGTGCTTCCATTTTTACTAGGCGCGGTAATAGCCGGGATTTTAATAAATCTCTTGCAGTCAGGCCCCGTGTTGTCGTTCTTTCCTTTAAAACCGGATATCGAGCGCATTAATCCGCTCGCCGGGTTCAAGCGTTTGTTCTCAATTCGTATCGTTGTAGAGGTAATCAAGACCTTCATTAAGATGGTATTGCTAGGTGCTACGCTTTATTTTTTCGTCATTGCGTTGTTACCTGTTTCTATCCGGCTATTCCATGTGCAGGTCCACCAATACGTTGATTTTCTGGTTAACGAAACCGGTTCATTATTGTTGAAGTTGTGTGCTGCATTGGCGTTGGTGGTGGCAATCGACGTTCTTTATACCCGTTGGGATTTCAAGGAACGTATGCGCATGAGCAAGCGGGAAATAAAGGAAGAGTTTAAACGCCGTGAAGGCGATCCGCGCATACGTCAAAAAATTCGTGAATTGCAGCGCGAGTCGGCAAAACGCCGTGGCGCTGTACAGAAAGTCAAAGATGCCGATGTATTAATCACCAACCCAACGCGTTTGGCAATTGCACTTCAGTATCGGCGAGGTGAGATGGATGCACCACGGGTACTTGCCAAAGGCGCTGGGGAACTTGCGGATCGAATGCGATTATTAGCTCGCCGGTATCGAATTCCCATTGTCGAGAACAAGAAACTTGCACGTGCGATTTTTCGTGAAACTCCCATAGATCAAACAATTCGAGATAAGCATTTTCCTGTAGTGGCAAAGATTTTGGTTTGGGCATTTGCCTTGCGGCAGCCTGCATCTGCAGCGATGGAAGAGGAAGCTGCATGATTAAATTGATGCGCCAAGTCGCCGGACGCCATGCCGATCTTGTTTTGGTAGTTTTGTTGATTGGCATCTTGGTTGTTCTCTTTGCGCCGATTCCTGCATCGTTGCTGGATTTTTTAATAATTGCCAACTTCAGCTTCGCACTGTTGATCCTCTTGTTGACGTTCTATATGGAGAAACCGGTTGATTTCTCCACCTTCCCCAGCCTACTTCTCGTCGCTACCTTATTCCGTTTGTCTCTCAATATTGCTGCAACGCGACTGATTCTTAGCTCTGCAGATGCAGGGCGAGTAATCGGTGCAATAGGCAGCTTTGTTGTGAGCGGTAATTATGTCATTGGCTTGATCGTTTTTCTGATTTTGGTCGTCGTTCAATATGTCGTGGTAACGGCCGGCGCGCAACGCGTCGCAGAGGTAGCCGCACGATTTACGTTGGATAGCATGCCTGGACAGCAAATGAGCATTGATGCCGATTTAAATATGGGATTTATCGATCAGGTAGAAGCGCAGCGGCGGCGGCGGAATATTGAGAAAGAGGCAAACTTTTACGGTTCGATGGATGGCGCAAGTAAGTTTGTCAAAGGCGATGCGATCGCTGGAATTATCATCTTGCTGATCGACATTATCGGCGGACTTGCGGTCGGCGTGGCGCAAATGGGAATGCCATGGCATGAAGCGTTGCAAACCTTCACGCTGCTAACGATTGGAGATGGCATCGTCACGCAAATCCCGGCGCTAATAATTTCGGTCGGCACCGGTATTATCGTGACACGGTCCGCCGCAGATACCCATCTTGGTAAGGAAGCGTTGATGCAAATTACTCGCTTTCCGAAAACGCTGTTTATCGTGATGGCTGCATTAGTGGTCATGGCTTTATTGCCTGGCTTGCCGCTATTACCGATTATTCTGTTGCTACCGATTTTTGGTGGACTAGCACTGTTTTCGATGAAAGATACGGACGGCGCGCTTGACGCGGAAAAAACAGCTACTTCAAAAAATGTTGTCGAAGAGGAAGGTATCGAAGATCAATTGGTAGTTCAGCCAATCGAGATAGAAGTTGGCCAGGGATTAGTTTCATTGGCGGCAGGCGAGGATTCACAGTTAATGGAACGGATTGTGGCATTCCGAAAGCAATATGCTTTGGAGTCTGGTTTCGTTCTGCCTCGGGTACGCGTGCGCGATAACAAGAAACTTGATCCGAATAAGTACGTGCTATCAATTTACGGCACTCCAGTTGGAGAGGCCGTAGTTTTTCTTGACCGGGTTATGGCGATCCATCCGGGTGGGGAGCGACGAAAATTGCCAGGCATTGAAACCAAGGACCCGACTTATGGGTTGGCGGCGGTATGGATTACCAATGATCAGCGCCAGGAAGCACGCACGGCAAATTACACTCTAGTCGATCCGCTAACAGTTTTTACGACGCATTTGAGTGAGGTTTTAAAGAAGAACGCAGCCAGCTTGCTGACTCGTGCCGAAACCGAAAAAATGATCGAACGGGCGCGTAAACAGCAATCCGGTTTGGTGGAAGAGTTAATTCCTAACATCTTATCGTTGAGCGAAGTCCAAAAAGTTTTGCAGAATCTGCTACGAGAAAAAGTTTCAATTCGAAATCTAGAAGCGATTTTGGAAGTTCTGGTCGACGCAGGTCGCTCGAGTAAAGAGCCTGACCAATTGACGGAACTTGTTCGGCAACGATTGGCACCGGTCATTTGTCGCGCATTGTTAAGCAGTTCTCAAGAGCTGCATGTTCTTACGCTGGACCCGGCCATTGAACAATCCATTGCCAATAGCTTGCGAACGGTCGATAGCAAAAGTCATCTGGTATTGGAACCACGTTTTGCCGAACAGATGTTAACTAGATTGGCGATGCAAGTGGAGAAAATGGTTAAAAGCAATATGATGCCCGTGTTGCTCTGTGCGCCTGAATTGCGTCGTCACTTACGGCGTATTACTGAGCGGGTACTTCCGCATTTGGCAGTCGTATCAATGGCGGAGGTGTCGCATAACACGGATTTGAAATCTTTCGGCGTGGTAACACTATGAGCGCGTCTAACAAATGCCTCATTCGTTGTTGTTTTTCCTTACCATCCTTTGGCGTACTGGCTGCGTCGATACGCCAAGGTAGAGATATTTTGTTAGACGCTCTAAGTTATGAAGGAGGGGTGTTATGAATGAAGTATTGTCTATTGCTGCGTCGAGCATGGGATTTGATACGGAGCGACTGCAGAGCATTGCTAACAATCTCGCGAACGTGACAACCATTGGCTACAAACGCGATATCGTCGATAAGAAAGCCGTAGCGGCAGTATTTGATCATCATTTGCAATTCGCTGGCATGGTTGCTCCTCAAGAAACCGCTGCTGTCGATATGCATCCCGGAGCACTGCAGTCGACAGGCAATCCGCTTGATCTGGCCATTGAGGGCGGCGGTTTTTTTGAGATCAAGACTGCTGATGGCGTTGCTTACACTCGTGCCGGGGCATTTCGATTGGATCGCCAAGGCCAACTGGTTAATGAAGGCGGCAATCCAGTAATGGGAACCGGTGGACCTATTACGCTTTCAACGCCGATACCCGTTATCGACAAGCTTGGTCGCGTTTTTGAAAAGGGAACCCAAGTAGCGCAGATCAAGGTTGTTTCATTTTCCAATATCAATCAGCTTAACCACATCGGTCAGGGTTTGTACGACGGCACAAAAGCGCACGCTGTCCAGGGGCAGGATGCGAACAACTTACGACAAGGTTTTATCGAAGCATCGAATGTTTCTTCAATGCATGAAATGGTGCGAATGATGGAGACCTTGCGTCATTTCGAGTCGATGCAAAAGGTCGTGCAGGGCTGGGATGGGGCTCAAGACACGGTAATGCGCAAACTCGGGGAATTTTGAACCTTTGAATAAGTGTAGCTCGCGTAGTAATTTATTCAGAGGTTCCTTAGGAGAAAAATTATGATGGACGCTCTATACATCGGCGCTACCGGAATGGCCGCGCAACAAACAACGGTGGATACCATTTCCAATAACTTGGCCAACGTGAATACGCCCGCATACAAGAAAAGCCGCGTTTCGTTTGAGGACATGGTTTATCGCCCGGTCGTGTCGAAAAATATTATCGACAGCGTGGATCAGCCGGAAGGTAAACGCGGCACAGGCGTTGGCGTACTCGGCGTGGGCAAGTTATTTACTCTCGGCGATTTAAAGAAAACCGATAACCCACTTGATGTCTCAATCAATGGACAAGGATTCCTCGAAGTAATAATGCCTGACGGCAATGTAGCTTTCACCCGCGCTGGCTCCTTGGAAGTCAACCGAGATGGCTTGCTCTCGGCGGCAGGTGGCAATCCACTAAAGCAAATGATTCGCGTGCCGCCCGATACGGCCAACCTAATAGTCGATAGTAATGGCACCGTGCGGGCGAACGTTGCCAACGAAAAGGCGCCAGTTGAACTTGGGCAATTGGAATTGGCGATGTTTCCAAATCCAGCTGGCATGAATCCTATAGGTGAAAATCTTTATCTTGCGAGTGAACGTTCCGGCGATCCTTTTTTCTCTAAGCCTGGAGAAGACGGCACCGGAGTCCTGGCACAAGGATATCTTGAATCGTCCAATGTGAAACTGGTTGAGGAAATGATTAATTTAATGCTGGCTCAGCGCGCTTATGAAGTTAATGCAAAAGTTGTTCAGGCGGCAGATGATCTTCTCGCAATGAGTAATAATCTTCGTCGTTGATTAATGGAAATGAGCGCAATTATAAATTCTCCCTGCAGCCTGATTAATAGAAGCGCGGTAGGACTTCGCGCTCTTTTGATCGCGGTTGTATCTATGTTTGCGTTGGCTGGTAATGGCTGCAACGCAACGACGTTAATCTTTGGTAAATATACCGAGATTAGAGGGGAAAAGTTGCGCCTGGGGGATATTGCTGAAATTCAGGATGCCGGTGAGTGGACTTCTCAGTTAGCTAATTTCGAATTAGGAAAAGCGCCGCCTGTTGGCAGAACCGAGCGACTGAAATCTGAGCGCATTATGAAATGGGTGCGTAGTCGGTTTCCTCAATTGGAAGATATTCGTTGGAGCGGTGCGTCGGAATTGGTATTGCATGCCGCGACGCAGACTATTCCTACCGATCTTTTACTGAGTAAAGCTCGCGCAGCGCTGGAGACATCATCCGCAGAGCATGCCGAATGGGTGCCGCTGGATAATTATTCAGCGCCCTCCCTAGTCGTGCGAGATATACCGTTTGAGCTTCGAGTTGGAATGATCCGTGCTACGCAAGAATGCAAGCGAGTTGTCGTTCGGCTTGATGCTGTATCTGGAAATCAGTCACTGGGTTCGACGATGATCTGGTTTAAAAAAAACGTGTCTTTAAAAGACAACGCAGGGGAAACGACGATAGCAGCGAGCTGCCTCAGGGAGTCTACGGGTGAATCAGCGTCGGCGGTCAAGCCGGAAGTATCAAAAATGGATTTGGTAACCATCGAAGTACATGCGCCGGCATTGTCACTTGAAACAAAGGGTATTGCCTTAGGCAGCGCAAAATTAGGAGAAACGGTGCATGTAAGAAGGCTCGATGCATTGGATTCGTTTATGGCGACTGTAACTGCCCGAGGGCGGGTACAAATAGCCGAGGAGGGAAAATGAGCGTGGTTATCAAAAAATTGTTGTTTGGTATTTCTATTGTGCTAATGAGCCTATCGTGTAGTGCTGATTCTTTATTTGATCCGGGAACGTTTCGCTCGGCATTATCAGACCGCAAGGCGTTTCAATTAGGCGATAGTTTGACCGTATTGATTTATGAAAATGCTTCAGCGCAAACCTCTGCCGGTAATACTTCCGAGAAGAGCGGAGGGCCATCGCTGAAACTTCGCCTGCCGACATCCACTAAAGATGGTGGCCTCATTAATTTAGAGGAAGACTTTACCGGTAAGGGAAAAATCGAGCGGTCTGGAAAGTTGTTAGGAACAATTACCGTAGTTGTCCAGTCGGTTGAGTCAAATGGGGATCTGAACATCAAAGGCGAGCAACAGATAGAAATAAACGAAGATAAGCAGTCGATTAAATTGGAAGGGCGAGTGCGTCCGATGGATATTTTGGAAAATAACTCTGTCGTATCCGCCAGAATTGCAAATGCGAAAATTAGTTATGTTGGGGATGGGTGGTTGGCATCTCGTCAGCATCCTGGCGTGTTAACGAGACTATTCTCGATGTTAGGGTTGTTATGAGATACGGACTAGCTAAATTATTGGTGATCATTTCCGTGTTTGCGGCTGGCAGTGCATTTGCCGAGTCACTGCGAATTAAAGATATCGCGCGTCTTGATGGTTGGCGCGGAAACCAATTAGTCGGTTACGGCGTGGTTACCGGTTTGGCTGGGACGGGTGATTCGATGCGCAATACCGCGACAAGACAATCATTGGCTAACTTGCTTAAACAATTCGATCTCAGCATTCCTTCCGATCAAATTCAAAGTCGTAACGTGGCAGTCGTGATGATCACATCGGATTTACCTGCGTTCGGCGGTAGCGGCGATCGTATAGATGTGGCTGTCACTTCGATTGGTGATGCGCGAAGTTTGGTCGGTGGAACGTTGTTAATGGCGCCATTAAAAGGTGCAGACAGTAAGGTTCACGCACTGGCGCAAGGACAAGTATCGGTTGGTGGCTACAAGTACGATGCAAACGGCAATGTGGTGCAAAAAAATCATCCTACCGTTGGCACAATTCCAGCAGGTGGGATCATTGAAGTGCCGGTAGCGACAACGGTTATACATGCTAACAATGTATTGCATCTAAAACTTGCCGAAGCGGATTACACCACTTCTAATCGAGTGGCTCAGGCAATTAATAAAACATTTGGCCGTGCGATCGCTAATTCAATAGACGCCGGCACAATCGAAATTCTAATGAATGAGGAAGAAAAAAGAGAATTCGTTGGTTTCATGACTCGGTTGGAAAACACGCAAGTCAATCCCGACCGGCAGGCACGAGTTGTCGTCAATGAGAGAACCGGAACCGTCGTTGCTGGTGGCGATGTTCGTTTATCGAAGGTCACTATTGCACACGGCGATCTTAAGCTTTCGATCGCTACGGATTATGCGGTTTCTCAACCGTACTATATCGGCAGAGCAGGGGATGATGTACGCACAACGGTGGTGCCGAGATCCCGCATCGACGTGAGTGAAAATGATAATCAAGTGATTACTCAAGCCGGTACTACGGTTGCTGATTTGGTGCAAGCGTTAAACCGGATAAAGACAAGTACTAGGGACATTATTGCCATTCTGCAGAGCGTCAAGGCAGCAGGGGCGTTGCATGCCGATTTGATTATGCAATAATCACAAAGGGGATAAAAATGCCAACAGAAGGAATGGCTATTGCGCGTTTGGCGTTGGATGCGGCTATGTTGCGTCATCAGGCGATCGCTTCGAACATTGCTAATGTCAATACTGCCGGGTACGTGCCTTTGCGAGTGAACTTTGAAGAGCAGCTTGCTAGCGTCTCAGGAAATCAGGGAAGCGGCGACAAGCTGCAAGGCGTTACGCCTTTTATCGAACAAGAAAGCAAGCCGAATGGTTTGACACCGCAAGTCGCTCTCGATATGGAAATAGTGAAGCTGAATATGAATACACTTCACTACCAAGCGCTGCTGCGAGCGATATCCCGATATACATCTATTGAAGTCGTTGCAATTACCGAGGGGAGTCGTTAATGGATTGGCAGACTAGCTTTGCGATTAGTGGTGCGGGAATGAAGGTTGAGCAAACTCGCTTTAATGTCGCTGCCCTTAACCTTGCGAACGCGAATGCCGTTATCGGCCGAGATGGATCAGGATTCAGACCCTTATCGGTAATTGCCGGAACAACGAATTACTCCGCGCCGTTTAAATCGTATATGCAGAAGGAACAGATGCTTGCTTCTTACGCGCCGCGCATACAGGGCATCGTCGAGCAAGATGTTTCACCGCGTCAGATTAGTATGCCGGGACATCCCGAGGCTGACGATAAAGGATTCGTTCAAGTGCCAGGCGTTAACTCGACGCTCGAGATGCTGAATATTATTACGGCACTTCGTGCTTATGAAGGAAACGTGGTGGCGATGAATGCCGCCAAGAGCATGGCGCAAAAAGCACTAGATATCGGGAGCGGATCATGATTGACTCAATAGCAGCCTATGGAAATATGGAGGGCATTGGCAACGTAGCGACCAATGCCACACGTTCTACTACGTTCATCGATTGGATGAGCACGGAATTAACGAAAGCAAACGGTGCAATCAACGACGCGGACGTGAACTTAAAGAAGCTTGCGGCCAATGAACCGGTTGCATTGCACGAAGTGATGTTATCCATCGAAGAAGCCAGGCTGCAATTCCAGTTAGTTACCCAAGTTAGAAATCGGATCTTGGATGCCTATCAGGATCTTCTCAAAATGCAAATTTAACGTTGGTAAGCTCTAGGTAAAAAAATATGGAAAATTTCTGGACGCGAGCTAGTCAACAACGAAGAGCGGCACTAATTGTTGGTGTCGGCTTCATCTTCGCGCTATTTGTGTTTTTGACGGTCTGGACCATGCGAGACGACTATCAAGTGCTTTTTGCGGATTTAGATCCACAAGATGCTGGTCAAATGATTGCCGAGTTGGATCGCCTGAAAACGCCGTACAAGCTTGCCGATAACGGCGCCACGATTCTCGTCGACAGGGATGCCGTGTACAAGACCCGTCTGAAGCTGATGGGGAAAGGCATGATGCTTAAGGGCAATGTCGGCTTCGAGCTATTTAACAATACGGATTATGGCACCACGGAGTTCGCACAGAAAATTAATTTTCAACGTGCGTTGCAAGGCGAGCTTGAGCGAACGATTATGGCTATCGACGAGGTGAAATTTGCGCGCGTCCATTTGGTATTGCCGGAGCGAGGCCTGCTGAAAAAACAGAATGGGCAGGCAAAGGCTTCCATCAGCGTGGTGATGAAAGGTGATTCACAGCTGTCTACTGAGCAAGTGACAGGTATTCAGCGGTTAGTCGCTGCTTCTGTGCCGGACATTGAGGCAGCAGCTGTAACAGTGCTGGATCAGAAAGGAGTCGCATTGACGCCAAATGTGGTCGGCGATGCATCTGGCGCGTCGACAACCGCAAAGATGCAAGTAAAAAAGGATATCGAGTCTTATTTGGCGAAGAAAGTTTCAGGCCTGTTAGATGGCGCTCTGGGGCCCGGTAAAGCGTTGGTGAGTGTTGACGTAACCATCAATTACGATGAAATCAAGGTGACTAAGGAAGATATGCTTCCTGCTGCAAGCAGAAGTGCTGATGGCGGCGGGGCGATCTTACGGCGGCGTCAATCGGAGCACGGTATGACGCCTTATTCCGAAGAATCGAAATCCGGAAAAACACAGTCGACAGATACTTCGACGCGAGATACAGGGAATGTGACTCGAACGGTGGACGTCGAATTTCAAAATGGCCGTCGCGTGGAGCAAATTGTTAGCGAGCCGGGAAACATTCGCAGAATTAGCGTGGGTATATTTGTGCCAGCAGCCTTTAGCAATGAGCGTCTTGCGCAATTGCGGGAAGTAATTGGAATGGCTGTGGGATTGAATGCAGCTAGAGGAGATGCGATTGCTATTCAATCAGTGGAATTGGTGAGTGCTGGTCCGCAAAAAGCATCTCTTAGTCCCATAGCCAGTGCAGAACCACCATCTTTCGATTCTGTATCACAGGCACCGAAACATCGTTTCAACGATAGTGGCCCCATAGTGATTTGGCTCTTAGGTGTGGCGGCGTTGATTGTCACCATAGGCATAGCTGCACTTTTTCTTTCTCGCCGGAATTCTTCTCATGCCCGTGATATGTCTTCTGAGGAGCGCGAAAGGATGCTTGAGCAGATATCTGAATGGCTTAACGCTGACTCAGTAAAAAAAGCGCCACAAAAATTATGAGCACACTTTTGCGCAAAGCGGCTGTCATGCTTCACGGCGTATCGGAACAAGATCAAGCTTGGATTTTGGACCGGTTACCGGAAAATTCTCGGCAAGAGTTGGAGGCGTTGATTGGTGAGTTACAAGAACTGGGTTTTGATTCGGCCGATTGTGCGTTGGTGGATTTACCATCTCAACGGAATGATGTGCAAGCGCCGACGCAAGTTGAAACAACAGCTGGTAATGCAATCACCAAAATAGAGAAATGCCCGCTTCCTTTGTTGATTGAATGGGGTAACGAAGAAGCAGAATGGGTAGTGGCACAGGTTTTGTTGCAGCGGAAATGGTCCTGGACGGTAGCATTTCTTACCGGAATAAAAATTGATAAGAAAAATCGGCTAGAAAAAATTCGTAGAGAATTAGCGGTGCTTTCTCAGCCCATGGCTGAGCGGTTATTAATTCGGCTCGCCGATTACTTTAACGTAAGGTTTTTTTGTGATGACGAAGAGAGTGCTGTTGGCGATCTAACGATGCAAGGCAGCGGACAACCGACCAAGGTAAAGAAATGGCTACGATCATTCGTTCAGCGCACATAGAGTCGGAGGCGGTTACTCTAGATATCCCTGGCTTTAATAAGCCTTCGGCTGTAAGCAATCGGACGGAACTACCGAATGTATCAGGGAGTGATGGCGGTGACGCTTCGGCGCACGGTAATCGATCTTTACTAGAAGGCGAGAGAGGGAAAAATGCGGGCACTAAAAAGCCGCGCGGCAATGCTGAGTCACCATCTTCTGAGGAAAACAATCGAGAATCAGAGGAACTGAAAGTTCTCAAAGCTCAGCTTGATGAGGCACGCGAGTCATTACGAAAGGCAAGATTACAGTTTGATTCGGAGATGGAAGGTTGTCGAGAAAAAGCTCGAGAAGAGGGATTGGCAAAAGGGCAGGAGGAAGGGTGGCGAGCCGGCTTTGAGGAGTTCGGTAAAAAGGCCGAAAGCTTAGCGCGGATCGCCGAGTCGATGTCGCGTTTGGATGCGCAACTATTGGAGTCGACCGAAGATACGCTGGTTGAAATTATCATGGAATCGGTATGTAAGATAGTAGGTGACTCTTTGTCCGATGCGTTATCGGTTAGACGTGCGCTGACACAAGCGTTAAGCAGAGCGCGTGGCGCCACGATTGGAAAAATCCGGTTATGTCCAAGCGACTACCGTTTAATTGCAGAACTACCAGCGCATGAATTCAATCACGGTCTGGAATCAGTCGAATTCATATCAGACAATACTATCGAGATTGGTGGCTGTATTTTGGAATCCGATGCCGGTACGCTGGATTGTCGATTGGAAAAGCAGTTGGAGCAATTGAAGGTATTGCTGCTGTCGGTGCGTCATTCGCATGAGTAAATGAGTATGAATATCGCACAGCGTTTAAATCGATATAAAGAAGCCATCGCGGATGCCGATTTTTCCATTCGAAAAGGGCGTGTAAGCGATTGCCATGGACTGGTAGTTGAGTCTATCGGACCTATGGCATATATCGGCGAGACCTGTGAAATCCTTCCGCAGTCGGATCAACCTCCCGTACATGCGGAAGTTGTCGGATTGCGAGGCGGTAAAGTTTTATTGATGCCTTATGGGGATCTCAGCGGTGTGGGCGCTGGCAGCGAGGTCATTGCGCATGGTAGCGCATCTGGTATTGGCGTCGGGGAGTCTTTGTTAGGACGAGTGATCGATGCGTTTGGAAATCCTATCGATGGCAAAGGGCCGGTGAAGGTCAGCGATACCTATCCAACGCATGCGAAGCCGATCAATCCGTTGTCGCGGCAACCAATTCGACAGCCGCTTGAAACAGGTATTCGTGCAATCGACGCGCTGTTAACTTTAGGTCGAGGGCAACGAGTCGGCATATTTTCCGGTAGTGGCGTTGGCAAAAGTACCTTATTGGGAATGATTGCGCGTAATACGGATTCAGATCTCAATGTGATTGCGCTGATTGGTGAGCGCGGCAAGGAGGTTCCCGAGTTCATACAAAAGAATTTAGGGCCGGCAGGACTCAAAAAATCCGTGGTGGTTGCGGCAACATCCGATCAACCGGCACTTGTTAGAACGCGTGCGGCGTTTTCAGCCACTGCAATCGCTGAATACTTCCGAGATTGTGGAAAACACGTGACGTTGATTATGGATTCGGTAACACGTTTTGCAATGGCGCAACGTGAGATTGGGTTGGCAGTTGGAGAACCGCCTACAGCTCGCGGTTATACGCCCTCGGTTTTTAATTTGCTTCCCAAATTACTAGAGCGTTGCGGCACGTCGAATTCAGGCGGCTCGATTACCGCCTTGTACACGGTGCTGGTCGAAGGCGATGATATGAACGACATTATGGCCGATACGCTACGTTCCATACTTGATGGCCATATTGTGTTGTCGCGAGAATTGGCGCATCACGGTCAGTATCCTGCCATCGATTTGTTAGCCAGCATTAGCCGTTCATTACCGGATTTGGTTTCACAAGAACAACAGCAGGTGATCCAGCGCGTTATCTCGTTGCTTGGTGCGTATCAGCGTAGCCGCGATATCGTTGAACTCGGTGCTTATAAATCTGGCACGAATTCGGAGCTAGATCAGGCAATTCAGCTACGCCCCAAGTTGCTTGAGTATTTGCGGCAGAAAATGCATGAAATCACTTCTCGTGAGCAGGCTGTATCACGTTTGAAAGCGCTGGTTTCGTAACGCTGCGGAGGGGGAATGGGAAAAACGTTTCGCTATGAATTGGCGGGATTGCAGCGAGTGCAGGACTATCAGCTTGATCAGTTGGCTGTCGCGCTAGTAGCGCTGAAAGAAAAACTTAGTCGACAACAGGAAATGGTGAGTGAGTTTGACGCTCAAATCGCGGGGCACGAAAGCCGGTTGACGCAGTTAATAAAGAACCAGCCGTTATTTTGGATCGAGGCGAGAGAAGCAACGATGGCTTATCTTGTCGAGCTTCGAAGCAAACGAGTACTGCATATGGGTGAATTGGATCGACTAGCAGAAGCGACGGTTCGTTTGATGGCAGAAATTGTCGAGGCACAGAAAGCTCGGCGGATACTGGATAAGCATAAAGGTAGAAAATTTGGTATCCACGTGAGTACTCAGGAAAAGCACCATGCATCGCTGATTGATGAATTGGTTCTCAGGCAGTCGATTCATAACCGAAAAAACGGAAAGAAAAATGAAAATTAATTTATCCGAGTTGCAAAACAAGCCGTCGGATTACAACGGGACTGGTAGCTCGAACGGCGAATTAAATCGGCAGAAATGGCTGCGAGAAATTGAACAAGCACGAACAGAAATGATGGGAAGCATGCGAGCTGTTACACCTGCGGCTGTACGTCTCGATGGGTATAGCGAGCATTCGGCTGGAGGGGCATTGGATTGTAAAAATACACCTCAGCAAAGCATGGAAGGTATCCGACAATATCGTGCTGCGCAAACTGAATCGAATGCTACTAAATTATTAGACAACGTCTCGATTCAAGAGGTCGCGCGCGGAATCAGCGAGATTGAGTCGGGGCCCGTAATCAATCGTGGGGGGATTCTGCCTTCGCCACTTGTTAATTACATCGATGCAAGAAGCGAGGCGCGACTTGCGGCTGTGGACGTTCATTCCGACTTGACTCAAACACTTTGGGATAAAGAAAATTTTCATATCGAAACCACTGCGGACGGTGTTGTGGTATGGGTTCGTAATGCAAAACTAAATACAGAAGATGAGGCACGGATTATCGAGCAGTTGCGCCGTAATCTATCGGAGCTTGGCATGCGTTTGTGCCGGCTTTATTTGAATGGCCGTTCAGTGACGCTTGAGGCACTGAACACCAACCAATCAATTTAAGGGAGTCTCTAAAAAATGGCTGTATCACTTATCGGTAGTCCGACGACATTGAGTGCAGTATCGGCTCAGGCGAGTACCATTTCCCAAGACGAATTCCTCAAAGTTTTACTGACGCAGTTGCAGTTTCAAGACCCGCTGAAGCCGATGGACAACCAACAGTTTTTGGCGCAGATGGCACAATTTTCCTCGCTCGAACAAACGCGGCAATTGAATGATCGCATAGATCAACTGCTAACAATTCAGTCATCTTCTCAATCGATTGGATTGATTGGTAAAACGGTCGAAGTGTCGACTTCTTCGGGCTCTGTGGTTGGGCAAGTTACGACGTTAGGATTTCAAGATGGTGTGCCGTCATTTACCGTTAGAACCGCTGCTGGAGCATTTTTGACGGATATTTCGTTAAGCCAGATTAGCGTCGTTCGATAAGGGGGCTGATATGATGGATTCAATATATGTGGGGCTCACGGGATTGACGGCGTTTTCAGATGGCCTAAAAACCATTAGTAATAACGTGGCCAATATGAACACTGTGGGTTACAAATCACGCCAATCCGAGTTTGCGGATTTGTTCTATCGTTTCCAGGTTGGTAGTGATAGTGGCGATAACGCAACTCCCTATTCTGACGGTAGCGGTGTTACTGCAACTGCTGCTCATATGAATTTAAAACAAGGTGATTTTCGGACTACTGGTAATGACCTCGACGTGGGCGTTGATGGGCACGGACTCTTGGTTTTGCAAGGTGACAAGGGAGAGATATACACTCGCGCCGGCCAGTTTGAGATTGATAGTGATGGTTATTTGGTTGCAAAAAACTCGTCGAATCGAGTTTTATTTCTAAGTGGTGGCGGTCTGACACCGGTTAACGTAAACGATTTTCGGAGTAATCCGGCCAAAGCCACAGCTAGTGTTGCCTTCAGCGATACGTTATCGGTCAACGATTCGACTTTTAGCGTTAACGCGACAGTATTCGATTCCTTGGGCGCTAATCATACGCTAGTGACAAAGTTTACGAACAATAACACGGTAACTGCCGGAAGCTGGCTGGTAGAAATTTCCGAAAGTGGAACTGCGTTGAAAACCGGCGAAATTCGTTTCGATGGAACTGGGAAGGTGGTTACCGGTTTTGATTCAATTGCTTTTAGTTATAAACCATCGGCGCTGGTGAACAATACTACACTCACGTTGGACTTCAGTAAGGCTACAGCGTTGTCCGCTTCAGCTTCTAGTTTGAAGGTGGCTTCTCAAAATGGTTTCACAGCGGGATCGCTAACGAAAACGTCCTTCGATACGGATGGCACAATTGTGTTTTCCTACTCGAACGGGCAAACCACGAAAGGATCGCGTTTGGCCTTGGCTAGTTTTAATTTCGAATCTGCATTGGAGCCGCTTGGGAATAACGAGTTTATAAATTCGAGCGGACAGGAAAGAGTCTTGGGTGCGCCAAGTGAGGGTGAATTCGGCGATATTAAAGGCGGTGGTATTGAAGCATCGAACGTCGATTTGGCGGGACAGTTTAGTGAACTCATTATTACGCAACGAGGCTATCAAGGGTCGTCGCAAGTTATTAGTGCAGCGAATGAGATGATTCAGCAGCTGTTTGACATGCACAGTAAACGGTAAGGTGTCTATGTATCGCTTTCGGTTATATGGCGCTAGCGAGCGCGAAGTACTAGCGAAGAGATTGGATCAGTGTCTTCAGAATTGGTCTCGCGAATGGTTAGGCGGCGTAGCGAAACTCTCATCAAGCCTTGCTACCGTTGATCATTTTCAGCCGGACGACAAGGTGAAATGGCGCGGCATGTCACACCATGGCGCGACGCTTGCCTATTCGTTATCCGGCGAATTTTCCAAACGTTTAGCATTAGAAACGGGTTGGTGTGATTCGGCCGTTGCAAGAAAAGCTTCGTCTATTTGGGATGAGACGATTTGGGATTGCATTGACGCGCTGGCTCGTCAAATTTTGTGCCCCATGGCAGGCGAGTCGGAGTTGTCTAGTGCAAGTGCGGCGACAGACCTTAACGATGACTCCGTGTGGTTGATGCATGGGGCTGGCTATGTGTGGTACAGCATCAAGTTAGATCAGGAGTGGCTAGCTTTTATATTAAGCCCTCAAGTGATAGATGCTTTGCTCGTATCGTCATCACCTACAAAGACAGGCGCACTCAGTAGTCGGTTGCGTGCTGTATCTAACGGTATCTGCAAATTAGAGTTAATTGCCGGCGTCGCGGAAGTCAGCATCGGCGAGTTACACACTTTATCTCCCGGACATATCATTCAGTTGGATAAAGTAATCGGACAGCCGTTTAAATTGTATACAGCAGAAGGACGCGAAGTTAGTGACGGCTACTTGGCGGCGTGCGGTAATAATAAAGCCGTTCAACTGGCGAAGTAATAACTTATCGGAAGAATTATGTCGCAACAAATAACGGGACAAATGCCTATGGAGGAAACCAGCGTAAAGCCAGTCAAACTCCAACAAATTGGAGAGGGGCAAGGGCAAGGACAAAATATGTTTGAAGGAAATCTATCTCTTATTCGGGATGTAAAAGTCAAACTGGAAGCAGTCGTTGGTCAGACAGAGGTTACTGTCGGCGAGTTATTCGATCTCAAAAATCAATCAGTTCTACAACTTAATGTGGCTACCAATGCGCCGATTGATGTACGCCTGGATGGCAAAGTGATCGCTCGCGGGCATCTTGTCGTGGTTGGTGACAACTTTGGTGTTTGTATTGAAGAAATCCTGCCGGTGAATGAGTGAGTTTTTTGAATAAATTATTGAAACGGCGGTCGCTGTGGGTTGTGTTATTTATGACGTTTGCTGTATTAAGTGGAGTCGTGGCAGCGGCAGACCAAATGACTTCAGATAATGGAGGGCGTCGTCCCATTCAATTCAAACCGGAAGCTACGAATATGGATGCGGATGAAAGCAAGGTTTTAATCACAATGGTGGTATTGATTGTACTTGCGGCCGCTATTCTTTATTGGCTGAAGAAGAAATATCCATCACTTAGTATTGCAACTGGTACTGGATCGAAACTCAAAGTAATTGAAACACGACCTATTAGTCCCCGGCTAACGCTTTATCTAATTGACGTGAAGGGTGAGGAAATTCTTCTAGCTCATAGCGGGGATAGTGTCGTGCAAATTAAAGTTGATAACCATCTCGCATCGTTGTTGCCTCGAGCGGCAGACGAATCTCACCATCCGGTAGGCTAAGAATGAACATTGCAGCGAATCGGCTAAATCTAAGGATACCAATAACCTTTGTTTTCGCCATAGTAAGCGTTCTGTGTTTTGTGTTCTCCAATGCACATGCTGCAACACAGATAGCACCGGGCATATCCATAGATGTTGGCGCGATTGGTAAAGGTACTTCTTTGGCGTCACCCATTAAGATATTACTTGGGCTGACATTTCTCAGTCTTTTACCCGCACTTTTAGTCGCGATGACATCGTTTTCGAGAATTGTGATTGTTCTTTCGCTACTTCGTCATGCCCTAGGAACTCAGGAAACACCACCGAATACCGTGTTGTTAAGTCTTGCCTTGTTTCTCACTCTGTTTACTATGTCGCCCGTCTTAAGCCAATTGGATAAGGTGGCTTGGCAACCATACCAAGCGGGAAAGATTGATGAGCAACAAGCGCTGGTTAGTGCTGCGGACCCATTGCGTGATTTTATGTTGAGGCAAACGAGAGAACAGGATCTTGCTTTAATGGTGGAAATATCGAAATCCGATATTCCAAAAACGGTTGATGACGTTCGATTTGTACATTTGGTTCCGGCATTCATGTTGAGTGAATTGCGTTCGGCATTTCAAATCGGTTTTGTTATTTTTCTGCCTTTTTTGATGATTGATCTGGTGGTGTCCAGCATCCTTATGGCTCTTGGAATGATGATGGTCCCACCGGTAATGGTTTCTCTGCCGCTCAAAATATTGATGTTTGTAGTGATTGATGGATGGAGTCTGGTCGTAAAGGCACTGGTTGGCAGTATTCACTAATGCAAACAGCCGCGTGGTGGAACCTAAGCTGATGCATGAAGAAGAAATTTCTCATCTATGGATTGAGTACGTAGAGCGCCGCGATGATGATTCGCGTGAAAAAATTATCAAAATCTACGCCAACTTTACTCGAATGTTGGCGGCAAAGCTATATGCTAAACGGCAGATCCAGGAAATCGAATTCGACGATTATTTACATTACGCTTTTGTCGGTTTAATAGAATCTGTGGATCGGTTTGACCCCACAAAAAAAGTCAGTTTTCAAGCATATGCAAGCGCCAGGATAAATGGCGCAGTGCTTAGTGGTATTGAAAAAAACTGTGAACGACAGCAGCAGATCGCCTTGAGGGTGCGCCTTAGAAAGGAACGCCTACGGTCTGTGGAAGGTGACAATGTAAGTAAAGGCGTAAATCTATCTTTGTTCGAAAAACTTGCCGAAGTGGCCGTGGGTTTGGCTGTCGGCTTCATGCTAGAAGATACAAGTATGTATCGGGGTGAAGAGCCAAAAGTAGTACAGGCTGGGTATGAAAGAATCGAATTTTTACAGCTATGCGATGTTGTTCGCCGCTTAGTCGATCTGTTGCCAGAACAACAAAAAAAGGTTGTGAAGTACCACTATCATTATTTTCATAATTTTGATGAAATTGGGGGGCTATTAGGCGTTAGTAAAGGGCGAGTGTCGCAGATTCACAAGCAAGCATTGCTTGAATTGCGAGCGCTCTGTAGACAATACGGGGAGTTAGACCGGTCCATCTAAACATAAAAGTTCTTACTAACCTCCTAAAGAGAACTTATTCGCCGTACTCAAATTTGGGAACAACCCGGAGGGCTGGTTTTCTTCGGGGTGCATTGCGTCGTTGCTCGTCGCTTACTTCGATGAAGACATATCATTTGTCGCATAGTGGAAAAAACAACATCATGTAATACCCTGGTGACGCTAGTTAAGTTGCGCGTAAATAAAGTTTAGGCGTTAAATTCCTTACTAATTAGCTGTTCGAGTAATTGCGGTGATATTGGCGTGATATCAATCACTAAATTACCAAAGGAGCCTGTTTAATGAACTCGAGTCATTTTGCACCTGCCGCTGTTATTTTTTGTATTCTCATGGGTGGTGCCGTTGGCGCTCGAGGTGATGTTGCTGTCACGCAGTCTACCTCTGGAGAGATAAAACTAGAGTGCACCGCTTCGGAAGGCGTTTTGCAAGCGAATTGTGATCAATTAGCGGCTTTGACTAAGCAGCTAAATGACAAACAAGCAGCTTGTCGTGTTGATGGTAATAACAAGGGAGGGTTTTCAAGCAAGCGTTTAATATCTATAGCTGTTGCGTTCTAAATTGGATCAATGGAGATGATGTTTAAAGAGCGTAT
>JAZKCF010000087.1:0-30150 GCA_040388195.1 Pseudomonadota bacterium | reverse complement strand
TCATCTCAGCTTAAGACGGCGAAACTTTCAGAAAGTTGTGTATAAGGGAATGGGCTAAAGGCGCACTCAGAATGACAGTGGAGAAATTGTGCCGGCAACAAGCTCATACGCCCTTAACAAGTCCAACGTAACTGACCATCAGGGATTTAACATTTTTAAAAAAATTTAGGAGAAGATAATGCCTTCCAGCGAGATAACATTACTCATCGGGACGCGCAAAGGTGGATTCTTACTTAAAAGCAACGCCGCTCGCGAGCAGTGGAAAATTTCCTCTCCCGTGTTTCTTGGCAACATTATTCACCACATCGTATTAGATCCTCGCGATAAGCGAACATTGTTGATGAGTGCTCTTACAGGGCATCTGGGGCCAACCATTTACCGCTCTACCGATGGAGGCAAAAATTGGCAAGAAGCAGACACGCCGCCTGCATTCAATAAAGCGGCTGATGAAAACAATGCGCTCGCTGTTAAGCATACATTTTGGTTAACCCCAGGTCATGCTTCAGAGCCTGATGTTTGGTATGCAGGCACATCTCCCCAGGGCCTGTTTAGAAGCGACGATGGCGGAAAGACATGGCAAGGAATTGCTGGTTTTAATGAGAACCCAAAGCGCATCGATTGGGTAGGTGACCCACAAGGCGGCACACCTGATGGGCCACTTCTTCATTCCATCAATATAGATCCACGAGATGCAAAGCATATGTACATAGGAATGTCATCCGGCGGTGTATTTGAAACGAATGATCGAGGCGACACCTGGCAACCTTTGAACAAAGGCTGTGCCGCTGATTTTTTACCAGACCCGAACGTTGAATACGGACATGACCCCCATTGTGTTCGGCTGCATCCGTTGGAGCCCGATACGCTCTATCAACAAAATCATTGCGGCATATATCGTATGCATCGCCCTGAAGGAGTATGGCAACGCATAGGGCGTAACATGCCGGAAAACGTGGGAGATATTGGCTTCCCCGTAGTATTGCATCCGCGCGACTCAAAGGTCTTATGGGTATTTCCAATGGATGGAACTACGGTTTGGCCTCGTGTAAGTCCAGATGGCAAACCGGCAACCTACATGTCTCGCGATTCAGGACAAACATGGATAAGACAAAGCAATGGTCTACCATCTCAAGATGCCTGGTTTACTGTAAAACGTCAGGCAATGTGCAACGACATGTGCGATCCAGTTGGTCTTTATTTTGGTACAACCAGCGGAGAGATATGGGGAAGCACTGACGAAGGCGAGAGCTGGCGTTGTTTAGTCAGGCATCTGCCTCACATATATTCCGTTGAGTCTGCAGAATTATGAAAATCGTTATCCCCTCCCCGCTTCGTAGCTATACACATGATGTAGGTGAAGTAGAAGCGAATGGCGCATCACTTGCTGAAGTGCTGCAGGATCTTGATGCGCATTATTCAGGGATCCGCTTTCGGATTATGGATGAGCAAGATCGAATTCGCCCGCATATTAAAATTTTTGCTAATCAAACGCTGATTAAGAGTATTGATACAGCGTTGCAATCTACCGACAAAGTTCTAATTGTTTGTGCGCTAAGTGGTGGATAAACCAATGAAGATAGTGAGGCAGGTTTATTAGCTATTGGTTTTGAGTTTATAAAATACGTATCTAGGACTTACGCAAAATCGTCCCAGCAAGGCGCGACGACGCAGGCAGTAAAATTAACACGACAAGGAGGAGCAACGCCGCTGGGGCGAATTTTGCGTAAGTCCTAGTATCAAAAAAATGTACGCAGCAAGATCAATGAATCATGAGAGACCCTGACCTTCCAATTGCTGTTCGTTGACTTTCAGAAAATACGTACTAGATTCATATTCTACGTGTTTGAATAGTGAAACGCGGACGAACATTTTGCGGCGGAAACGAAAGGAAGGTCAGCAATGTATCAGTCACGCGTGTTGCGACTCTTTATTGCCTTGGTACTTTGTGTTGGTTTATTGAAATCCGCGAATTCTGCAGTCATCAGCATGAGCGACATAACCCGGACCCCTTCGGGCTTTGTGGTTGGGACTGATTTTGTCGCCACCTTAGCGTTTGAGGCGGGAGACGTGATGCACGCAGGCGATCAATTCAAGATTACCTTTTTACCGTGGATCGGATACAGGGTGCCCGTGACCGCTACTATCGTTAATCAAGTTCCGTCACGATCTCATGACACTGTCGCCGATTGCGACTTCCTCCCTTCTGTCGAATGCGCGATTAGCAATGGTTTTGGTGGAGCGGGGGGAAGGAATTGGTTTAGTGAAATGGTTATTACACCCCTTTCATTTGCGGCGTTCCAAGCACTCATCATTCAATGCCCCGCGTGCGCACAACGAGGATTTGAAAATCTTGGCATAGTGCAAACGTCCTTCACTTACACTGCGACCAGCGATATTACCGGTCCCCTTGGTAGCATCGGCTTTTTCCTGGCGCAATTTAACCCCCAAGCGTTCCTACCACCCGGCCCCGTGTTGTGTCCTGGTGCCCAGCTAGTCGACGCACAAGGAAATTTGCTGTTAAACGCTGATCTCGGGACACCGTCACTGGACGTGGACTGCGAAACGTTAGCCCTTCAGCCCCATGTACTAGAGATGGCGCCAGGCGGATTCCGAATAGAGGATTTTGTAGAGGGGCACTTCATCGCTTACGAGCGAGGAGACCCTCTTCCCGAGTGTATACGCGATCGGCGCGGGTCGAATCTACTCGGGCCGACTTGCGCGTTTGTTGCAATTGCGATTCCAGAGCCTGCAACGGGATTGCTACTTTTTTGCGGCTTGGGTGCGTTGTTGATAATGCGCAGTAAACGGCTTGGTGATCATAGACGCTAACGACCACAGTCGTGAAATTGTTTGAATTACAAATCAACGATAAGTATGCGATCAAAGTAAAGTACGCTGCTGCTAGACTTACAAAGTCTAGCAGCATGCTTTATTGATACAAATATTTATGACCCGCTACCCCCCTGTGTCAGCATGGTTATCGCCTCTAAAAATTTTTTAACTTTATAGAGACGACAACTATGCTGACACAAGTGGATTCGCTTTAATTGCTCAGCGTCCACCCCATGCGGTTTTAGGCATACACCCTGGAAGCATATTGATGTATTGAACAATCCGGGGACGACTACCAAGATTGGGCCGGCTTCCATGTGGAAGTGCATGATGCCAAATAATCATGTCACCTGCCTGTCCACCAACAGCTACGGACCCGAGCGCATGCAGATCTTGCGCCTGAGGATCTGCTCCTGGTTTTAGCGCTCGCAACCAATCCGACAGGCGGTGATGGAATCCAGGAACAAGTGTGAGTGCGCCTTGCTCGGCTGGGGTATTGGTAAGATAAAGAATTCCTTGCGTGCCCATCGTCAGCGGCTGGGCAAAATCGATGTCCCAGTGCAGATCCGGACCAGGAAAAGGTCGGTTATCCCGCTGAGGAGGATGAAAACCACAACGGTCCGCCGTAACCCAAAGATCCGCAGTGCCCCAAAGCTGGGCAAATGCCTTGTGAATGCGCGCATTGCGACGATTATTTTCGAGTGCCGGGTGTTGAATCAGCTCGACCATAATTCCGTGAGCCATATCGTCATACCACGAATCCACAAAATCCGGATTCGCACCGACATATTCCCATATTATTTTCGCCGCCTCCGTTCTCGCGCTTTCGGAAACAGCATCTCTCAACACGACATAGCCGTTTTCCTCCCAGGAAGACAGATCATCCGAGGTCAGAACAGGTTCACTACGCTCGATAGCCTCCAACCACTGACGAACCGGTGCGGAATGAGCGCGCCCGGTGATGGTCGCATTGACTCGATCGATTCTAAGCTGATCTGGTTTCCACCCAGTGGAAATGATCCACTTTTCAAAATCGTCAAACGTAGGCGTACGCGCATGAAGGTGCTGCAATGTCTGGTGCAATCCAAGGCCTAAGCAGTTCAGCACCATCTTATCCAAGTATTCCTCGCCATGACGGTTGGTCGCATGGCCGTGCCGATCGGCCATCGCGGAAGACCAAATCCGCTTGAGATGAAGTACCCGGAGCGAACCAACTTCGGTGGAGGGAGCAACGTTAAATAGTTCGCGCATGTGAGAAGAGCAATCTATGCCGTATCAACGAGAGGTTGTAGAAAATCCTGCTCGCATCTTGCCTTGTGTTAGCTGCCTTCGCAAAATTGATTTGACCTCGCGAGCATAGAAGCATCGCTTAGAGCGCAAAGCGTCCGCAGGATGTTCTTGAAAGTGGGCATTGCCTGGTGCGGTGGATTCGCGAAACCTCGTCGCCCACTGCGTCAGAACTATAGTACTACCGCTTCATAAGTTAATTAATCCCCTCTTCAGGAACAAGGAAGGGCAATAATGTCCGGCACATCGTTTGCTAAAAATCAAACGTTGCCGATTTTGAAATTTATACGAGCGGTATTTAGGCGTTCCCTCTTTTTCAAAGTGGTAAAGTTGCCTCGCGCCAAACAACTTGTTCGGAAACCTTAGCTCACTACAGCGAGCCTCCATTGCGTACCAATGCCTACGAACATTTAATATGGCAAGTTATTCGAACACGTGAACATGAATGCAAAGCAACTGTAGACTTGTTTACAACGGCACACCTAAAAGCAGCATGCAAATCCTGGGCAAAGTGCGGCAACATTATCAAGGAGGGCGTATGGCAGACAATGAACAAAATGAAACCCGGCCTATATCACCGATAAGATCTGAAGAATTAAATGCCATCTGGTTGCAACTGGATAATTGGGCTAGCTCACCCAACCAAATCGCAGGAGAAAACAGAAAGCTTGCTGCTGAGCGAGAATGGCAGTTGTGGAATGAAGTGTATGAGGCGAGGCAACAAGGAAAAGATATTTCAGACCTACATCTGGATTGGAGCCACTTAAATTTGACGGGATTGTCACCAACCTGCTGCCTCTTGCCGATCACCACATTTTCCCTGCAGAAAAATAAATTAAGAACTCTCCCCGAAGAATTCGGCCAGTTGTTGGAACTGAGGACAATTGATATTTCTGGTAACGGACTTATTGCGTTACCTCTAAATATCAATCTCCTGACTAAGATTGAAAATGCCAACTTGTCTAATAACGCCCTAAGTACCTTGCCGCCTGGTATCGGCAGTTGGTCTAGAGCCGAAGTGATCGATCTATCCGATAACCATCTTTATTTTTTGCCCCATGCAATGGGAAACATGACAGAACTCAGAAAGCTTCTGGTATCTAACAATCGCTTGACAGGGTTGGGAGCCATGGTTGGCAACATGGGAAAATTGGAAATACTAGATGTATCAAGAAATGAGATACCTACGCTGCCAGATGAAATTGATCGCTTAACGCGCCTCGTTGAGCTTTTGATAAACAATAATGAAATAACTGAATTACCTGATTTGCGAAATATGCAATCGCTGGAGCTATTAAATGCCAATGACAACAACATAACCCGTCTGGCTTCTTCTTTACGTTTTCTTTCCAAATTAAAAGATGCGTGGTTCGAAGGAAATACTATTGTTGAATTTCCTTCGAGTCTTGCGCAGTGGCCAACTAATTTGGATATCAGAATTGATGCAAACTTAATACCGCCACACATTAAAGCACTGACTGATTCACTTAACTGGCAAGGCCCTACGTTTGTGGACGTGCATTCTGAAACACCAGTCGAGCCGGTGCTTGATAACTTTGCACTGGAGCTTGATGAACCGCATTACCTGCAAGCAAATGAACCGCTCAGTTATCAAGCCATTGAATACAAACTAATACAGTGGCGGGATCATGATCCAGAAATCAAATCTGGTGAAAATCGGGAGGAAGCAGTGGAACGAGAGCTGGCTCTTTGGCGTATCGTTTTCGAAGCAAAGGAACAAGGTTACGAAGTACCGAACCTCCATCTGAAATTGGAAAACCTAGGACTTACGAAACTCTCTCCGACGTGTTGCGATTTGCCGCTCGTGACTTTCAAGTTAAAGAACAATCGGCTTGAAACATTACCAGATGAGATAGGAAAATTAGAGCGCTTGCAAATTCTCGACGTAGGAGAAAACCGGCTAACAGCGCTTAACAATCAAATTGGAAGGTTACGGCAACTTGAGGAACTAGACGTTTCGAAAAACAAACTACCCTCTTTGCCACTTGAGATTGGAGACTTATCGTCACTTACATCATTAAAGGCATCGCGCAATAGAATCTCTCGAATACCGGCCGAGATCGCCAAATTACACAATCTCGACAAATTAATTTTAAACAAAAACGAATTAACGTATTTCCCGCCAGATATTCATAAACTTCTTAAGCTTGAAACATTAGAGCTCGATCAAAATAGAATAAAAGAAATTCCTGAGAATATCGTTGCATTAAGAGAGAACCTACAAAAGTTATCCGTAAGATCCAATGAAATAACAGGGGTCCCCTCCACGATAGGCGACTTGTTCAATCTTACTATCCTCGATATAAGCAAAAATAAAATTGCAGAACTGCC
Source organism: Pseudomonadota bacterium (assembly GCA_040388195.1). Classification (GTDB taxonomy): domain Bacteria; phylum Pseudomonadota; class Gammaproteobacteria; order Burkholderiales; family DATLHW01; genus DATLHW01. Next base: position 23,679 of record JAZKCF010000087.1, on the reverse strand, counting down.
CTCGACACTTGAGGGCTTAAGTGCGCTTGAAACGTTACATGCAGATGAAAATGAGCTAACAAAGGTTAATTTTCGGATAAGTGAGTGCGAGAGCTTGATGCAACTTACGCTGTCCAGGAATCGAATAGCAACAATACCGGATGAAGATTGGTCGATTTTTGAGGACCTATACCATGTAGATTTTGGCTATAACTTGTTAACGGCGCCACCGCAAGGTATTGAGAAGTCTCCTGCCTTAGATTCGTTGATACTAGAAGGAAATAATATCCAATCATTTCCATGATGATGTTGCGGATTGGAGAACTTTTACCATTACCTTGAATGATCATTTGCTTGCGCCGGAGCTGGTCAGATCTCTTCAATCAATCAACGCTTCGGAGGAAGGTCCCCGCATAGATTTTGTACCGGCGATCGCTTTAACAGAAGAAGAAGACATAGCCTATGCACGCCCTCTCGGCATTGCGGTCACCGCGTGGCTTTCGGACCGATCCGAAGATCGTGACGTAATAAACACCTTTGAGAAAATCTACGATGCGCGTAAAAAAAATCTAGATGAAGCGACCGGTGGAGAACAGCGAGCAACCGCTGAAGGATCTTTTCAATATCTCAGAGGCTTCTCCCGTTACCTTGACCGCTTGCCGGAAATGGCAAGTTTTCGAAATGAGAAAACACGTCCCTCTATTAAAAACAAAATATCGCATTTGCTTCATGACATGGCGCGTGACGAAAAATTCCGGGAAGAAATTTTTCAGATTACGAAGTCTAGCCAAACCTTAGGCCGTTGCCAGGATCGCATACAAGATACGCATGAAGCGGTCATGGCTTACCACCGGAACTATATTGCAAATGTAGAGAACTGGTCACTGGAACGGCGACTCCGCCTTATCCATACACTATGGCGCCGCGATGAAGCACAGAAAGATGCCTTCAAGTTAGCGGAACGCGTAGCAACGGAAGGACTTGAGGTACACGTAGCAGTAAGGAACAAATTAAGAGATTTATTTCCAGCCGACGTCGAAGAAGAGATGGCGCATGAAAACGAGGCCAAACTGGACCCAAGCGATTACGATGCAATCAGGCGACGCATTGGAAAGCTAGAGCAAGAAGACCCTTCGCAATTAGCGCTATACACCGCCAATCACGCACTTTGGAAAGATTTTCTTAAACAAACGCATTCCGAAGCTTTTGATGCGTTAGATGAGCACTTCAATGCTGTAGGCGATGCTGCTGGCTGGGGGGGTGAACACAAAGAATGGGAATTCAAATATAACGAGCCTAGCGCCATTATTCCAAAAGACACGCCAGAACCCTTTAAGCCGTTTTTGCAACTGATTCGTCATGACGGTGAATTGGGGCGTGCCGGAATCGAATGGATTGAAGCGCGAGAAAAAGCGCATACATCACTGACGCTTGCGCTAACGAAACATTATCTCGATCAAGAAGCGAAACTCAGGGCGGCAATGCCTGCGAATCAAACTACCATTGATGAACATTTTCAGCATCCTATACCGTTGATCGACTGGAAAAACATTCCCGCACCAAGCTTCTCACCTCCTCATCCTTTATCGTCTCCGCTTCAACCTACGGCGGATTCTCCTTCAGCTGCCTCGCCTGCTCAAAATGTCGATGCAGCGCAAGTAGTGCTCAGCTCTGCCGAATTAGAAAGGGGCGAACACCGAAAGCAATGGTTGAGCGAACTCGCTCACCAAGCTGTCGATTTCACAGTGGAAGAACAAAAGCTATTTGCTCGTTTGATTAAAAATCATTCAACCACAAACCTTCCTCGAAAAATGGCGGAGGACATTCCCTCGTCTGCTGTAGAAGGTGTTTATTTATCATCCATCGATGGAAATCGTTTTCCAAAACTTTTAACGAATGGAGACATTTTCTATTTCTCCGATAAATACACCCCTTCGGTAATTAAAGCGTCAAGGTCTCTGCTAGGCGCTATGGCAGGCGTGTTGAAATCAGGGCGGGATTATGTGATCAGCATAAAAGGCAAAATTGGTCATAAACGAACTATCAGCGCAGTAGACCAGAGTGTTAGGGGGGCAAGCTCTAGAAAGCATTAACTTAAGACGGATCCATTACTGAACTCTCGCCATATTAGATGCACAAACTAGGTGTCAGATAGTGGATACCCATCGTAGCTCTAGGGTATCACGGTGTCGATGCGAACCATCATGATGGTTGAGGTAATTCACCGCGGCAAACCCAAACCACTGACGGCGAAACAAAGGCGCTGGCTTAAGCGAAAACAAGCGATCGAACGAGTCATTGGCCATCTCAATCAGGCTCACCGCCTGGATCGTCGCTGACTGAAATAGCAAGGTGGCGATGGGGCAAGCGTTGCATCCATTGAACTATTTTCATTGCCGTTACCTTCGACCGCCACCTTTTCCTTTGTGTTGTGGTGAAGGATGTGAGGCTGTTAGAGGTTTGGGATAGGGCAGATTTTTAAGGCCGATTCGATTGAACATGTAACTTGTTTTACCGGTAGCTCGATCTTGGTAAATTATAAAAAGCTGCTTCTTAATAAAATTAATTAAGGATTGATTGGCTTGCTCTGCATCATCTCCTATGGATATTTGATTGCTAATTATCTCAATTGCTTCTTTTCTATGACCTGGGTCTACCTTCAATTTTTCGAAGCCGACAATCGTTTCATCTAATCTCTTGACGACATGGTCTAACGCTTTTTGATATGCATATATGGCATTAATCGATTGTGGATTAAAAGCGTGGGTTAATGATTTAAGTCCTTCAAAGTCAGCTGTCACATATTGTTCCTTGGAATCTGGAACAGCATTCACTTTAAAAAACTGCGTCTTGATAAAATTAACCAGCGGTTGATTAGCGATCTGCGCTTCACTTCCTACATGAATGGGATTTTTATAAATTGATTGAATAGCTTCCTGCACTAATTTCTCATCCGGTTTCATCGGTAATAAAGTAATGGTGTCCTTTAACTGCTGCAAAACATGGTTGACTGCTGTTTCGTAGAGTCGTGCACCAACCACAATGCTACCAACAATCATAGGGATTTTATTGCTTGGAAATGTTTTTTGTTTTTTTGCCCACGCATATAGCTCTTCAATTGGTTTCCCCATAAATTGAGTCTTGAGGCTATCTACTTCTTCTGCTTTAAAAAGATAAGGTGCACGCTTGTCGGATACCGTGAGATCAAATGCGATATGAATAGGTTTATTCGGTGAGCTTATGAGAAGGTTGAGAATAGCCAAAGTCATATCCGGGTTATGACATCCCGGGATGGCTTCTTTTATCTCATGGTTGCGACCGCTTACTACATCTGTTGGTTGAAATTCATTGCCGATCGATGCTGAAATGACATTAACATTCTTACCGACAAGAAACTCCGCAAGACCATTTAAGTTGAGGCCAGAACGCTTCGCCAGATCCTCGTCAACCGTTTTCGGAATGCTTGTTATGTCGAAGTCCGCATGATACATCGCGCCAACTATACTCATTGGTAGCGCGTCTTCCGTAGGTGCGCTATTACATATTAATTGCAATGACTCGATGGACGAACGAATATCATAATGGACCGCCGCTGATTTTGGTTGATGAGATGTATCAATCCAAAGGCAATCTTCTACGCCTTTTGTTCCGACGGAATGCTTACTTCTATCAAAAAATCCCATCTCACCTTGTTCAATCCTATGCGCCGATGGATCAACAGGGGTTCTACCATCTCCTAGGTAATATATATCAGTGACTTTTTTTGTGTAGTCGAGTAGCTCTTGTCTTTCCACGTCAAGTAAGTCGGCAGGCCCTATCTTCTTTATCTGTTTTATGTGCTCTACCAGTACATCACATAATTCCGTAAGGGCGCTCAGGAAGCCATGAGTATAATATGAGCCAATATGTTGATGTCGTTCGTAGATAGCGATGGCTTTTTCTAATGCGACAATGCTTTCCTCTGTTTTCAGCAGAAAGTGACAGGCACGAGCAAAAATCTGTAGCCGTTCCGCTCGGGCAAGCTCGTTGGAATCCTCTTTGTCTATTTGATCTTCGTCTATTTGGTATGCGCGTTGAAAAACACTATGCGCCTCCAGCAGGGTTTCAATGCCCGGCTTGTTAACCCATGCATGATATGCATTCATTGCATTTTGAACATAAGGCTTTTGAGGCTGTTCTATAGGCGGATAATCAACCGTAGTTCGCTCAGAAATCGCAGCATCGAGAGTTCGTAGCATATAAGCGATAGCATGTTTATTATTTTCATCTATCAACATATGATTTCCTCTTATTTATAAGAAATATCAACTCAGCATTCAGACGTGCTAATGCCCGAGCGCAACAGACTGTCTGCAAAACCGTATTTCCAAAAACGTGGCGTTAATTACCCGACAAAACGTTCTGAGTGAAAGATTGCCCGCTGGTGCGTTTCTCATTTTGGTTTGCTGCGCATACCGGTCGATCTGTTATTTTCGCAGGCAACATGACTTCCAGCAACGTATCGAACGGCTCGCCTGGCGCACTATGTGCGCCTGTGAATTCGATGATGTATCGCTCGCTCTGTTGCCAGACCATTTGCCGTTTAAACCACGCCACTTGACGGCGCAACGCGATGCCTTCGTGTTCCCATTTGGCATTACTGTATTGTAATTCCATATGAATACCGACCCGGCCAGGTAATCTCCGGCACAGTCATTTTGCTTGCGCGGTGAAGGTCGTTGGCATCCATGATCGATTCGACAAACATGACGAAATCTAGCGCATCACGGCGGATTCGCGATCGTTTGATTCCGGCCTAATGGGAATTACTGATATCGTTTTCGAACCCGTATCGGTTTGATACCTTCCAACAATAGTCCTATATTCATCTCTTACCTCACATGAAAATGAGAGCGCAGAACAAAAAGGTTTACGGACATACCCTGGCGTTATAGTTAATTCAAAGTTCACAGCAAGCAATTTGAGAAATTGCAATGGCAAGCGTTTATGATGCTTCCCGCTTTTCAATAAGGTTTCGCCAGCATTATGCTTTAATACGCCGCACTTCAGACACGACGCTCTAAAACAAAGTGCCAAAATTCCATCCATCCGCTTTCAAAGAAAACAACACGATTGCTCAACCATACGGAGTCAAACATGACAATTGGAAAGCGATTCATTTATGTGTGCGCTGGTTTTCTTCTCGCTACAATAAGCCTGATCACCGTAGCAGCAGAACCGTCGCTGTACATTTATTCAACAATCGATGCACTTCTAGCCGGCGCCTATGACGGTGACTTAACCGTTAAAGAGCTAAGTACGAAAGGTAACTTCGGGCTCGGCACCTACAACCATTTGGATGGCGAGATGGTGATCCATGCAGGTGTTATTTATCACGTCCGGTCCGATGGGTCGGTGTCTGTGGCTGATCCATCGGACCGGGTGCCGCTAGCTTATGTGGTGCCCTTCCAGCCGACGGAAACATTTTCAGTCGAGTCGGCCTCGACACTACCTACTATTGAGGCCCTTGCCGATCAGCACATCTCAAACAAAAACATGTTCTACGCGATCGAGATCAAGGGCTCGCTTACCACAATTTCGACTCGCGCGATTGCGGCTCAGTCTAAGCCCTATCGTCCACTCGCCGAGGTGTCGAAGACGCAAGCCGTTTTCAATCGGGACTCAGTGAGCGGCACATTGGTCGGAATTCGCAGCCCAAGCTTGAGTAAGGGCATTAGCGTGCCTGGTTATCACTGGCATTTTATTTCTGATGACAAAAAATATGGGGGGCACGTGCTCTCTGCCGAACTGGCAAAGGGGGTAGCCAAGCTTGCCCTCGTGCGCCGACTCGAAATTGAGCTTCCGGCAACCGAAGCCTTTGCTAGCGCCGACCAAGACAAAGACCGTGGTGCTGAACTTCGTACGGTCGAAGGCGCAAAGCACTGATCATCGGCTAACGGCTTGCGCTTCACGGAAGAATGCTTTGGTCGCTGCCTTGTCGTGCTGACTGGTTAACCCACATCGACCAAATCGCCATTGCGATCAATGGCTCGATACAAGTAACACCACTCACCATTAATTTTAAGCAGGCTGCGTCATCGCGCTGGCTGTTGCCGACTTTTCCTCGCCAGCATCGGCGCAGCTATTGCGCTATCAGCGGGACTACCAATGCTTCCATTCTCGCACGGCTGTTCATTATGAGAGATCCGCGCATTACAAGAACTGCCTGACCAATCTTAATCTGAATCCTGAGAAAACCCTGCGTCTCTTCTGTATCGTGTTGTTGCGGATTTGTCGCATTGAAAGGATTGGTTGCCGATAGTTGAGTTATGATGCCGATCCTTTCAATGTGGTTTTGTCGCGATAAGCTGTTGTATGAAATTATTATTGCGGAAAAGTAAAGCAAGAGGAATTAATCTAATCTATCAAGGAATAGCACTGCTCTGCGGCGGACGGCGTTGTTCTGCGGGCAATCCGCAATTGGTGAGTCAGCCCAGGAAATTCTATCTTGAGCCGCTCTCACAACCGGACGTGTCATCCTCGCACAACAATTCTATTCGGTCTCTGCGTAAACAATTTAAAACTACGCTCATCCTCGTGCAGTCGACACTTTCTCGATAGAACGTCTGATTGTGGGAGCGGTGAGGTTTTAATCGACAGCAGGAAGAGATAGTGTTTTTAATATGAGAATTGACAAGGAATGGATATGAATGCATTGGTGCACATTCTGTACGTTGACGACTCACCGCATGATCGTGAATTAGTGCGGGACGCGCTTCGCCAAAAAGGTGGTTTTAAAATTACTGAAGCGGCTTCGCGACGTGAGTTTGAGGCGCGCTTAGAAGAGGGCAATTATGACCTGGTGCTGAGCGATTGCAATATTCGTGGCTTTGAAGGCTTACAAGTACTAGATGCTGTCAAAGCGAAGAATCCTGCCATTCCTGTCGTTATTTTGACCGGTACGGATTCGGAAGAAATTGCAGTGGCAGCGATGAAGCGCGGTGCATCCGATTACGTGATCAAAACATTTCATCATACCTGTGGCTTGCCAATTACCATTCACACAGCAATTGAGCAATCCCGTTTGATAGAAGAATTTAAACGTGCGGAAGAGGCATTGCGAGAAAATGAAAGCCGGCTGAGACTTGCGGCATCAGTTTTCGAGCATAGTTGCGAAATGATCGTGATTTCCGACGCGGACCATCGCGTAGTATCTGTGAATCAGGCATTTTGCACATCGACTGGATATGCTATCGAAACAGTACAGGGACGGGCGATTCGCCTACTTTGCGCTGAGAAACATGATGATGAATTTTTTTCTGTCATTCGGGACCAGCTGCGTGACGCTGGGCATTGGAAAGGAGAGATATGGACCCGGCGTGAGAACGGCAGCATTTTTCCAACGCTGGCGGTGATTTCCGCCGTAAAAAATGACAAAGGTGAGTTGACGAATTACATTCAAATCGCGACTGATATCACAAAAGACAAAGACGCCGAAGAACGAATACGTAAACTGGCTTTCTATGATTCGCTCACTGGATTAGCGAATCGTACGCTGTGTGCGGACCGCGTCGAGCAGGCTCTTGTCAGTGCAAAGCGTTCGAATGCAGAAGTGGTGTTGATGTTTATTGATCTCGACAATTTCAAATCGGTCAATGATTCGCTCGGTCACCTGGTCGGCGATTTACTTCTCAAGGAAGTGGCTAGCCGTATGGAAAATGCCGTGCGCGAGGCTGACTCGGTGTGCAGGCTAGGCGGAGATGAATTTCTTGTTCTGTTGCCTAGTGGCGGTGCGAATGCGGCGGCGCATACGGCAGCATATTTACGCGAGCAAGTTTGCCGCCCCCTGGTTCTTGAAGGTAGAACATTCCAGATCACTTGTAGTGTCGGAATTAGTGTGTCGTCAAAGGACGGAACAACGTACGAGGAATTATTGAAGAATGCTGATACCGCCCTTTATAAAGCAAAAGAGTCGGGGCGTGACACATACAATTTTTACACGTCAGCTATGAACTCCGCTGCGACGGAACGATTGACGATGGAGCAGGCACTACATGAAGCATTAGTAAATGAGCAATTCACTTTGCATTATCAGCCGAAAATAGATATCTGCACTGGAGAAGTGGTTGGATTAGAGGCGCTTTTACGTTGGAATCACCCAGAGATGGGAATGATCCCCCCCGATCGTTTTATTCCGATTGCAGAAGGAAGTAATTTAATCGTAGCAATTGGCGCATGGGTATTAAACACGGTTTGCCATGACATGCCTCAGCGGATTCTGACCGGGTTAAAAAAGCCAGTACCGATCGCTGTCAATGTCTCGTTGCGGCAGTTTCTGCAAGGAAGGGTGTTGGTTGCCGTTGAAGATGCGCTCGCTTCTAGCGGAATGGATCCAGCATTATTGGAATTGGAAATTACGGAGAGCGTACTGGCGCACAATGTCGATGAGACGCTGCAGACCCTGCTTATTTTGCGTGATCGAGGGGTGTCGATTACGATCGACGATTTTGGCACAGGATACTCAAGCCTTGCGTACCTCAAACATTTTCCGTTGGATAAGTTGAAGATAGACAAGTCGTTTGTGAGGGATTTGACGGAGAATGCCAGTGATCGGGCTATTGCAGAAAGTATTGTTAATCTTGGGCATAACCTCGGTTTGAAAGTTGTTGCGGAAGGCGTGGAATCCGAAGCGCAGGCGGCGATATTGCGCACACTCGGATGTGATCAGATGCAAGGTTTCTTGATCGGTCACCCTGCCCCCTCGGAATCTTTGCAGTGGATTTCTGGCGTCCACATTTATCCGATTGCCAACGCCACAGGCTAACGAAAACTGCTATTTCTTTGAACCCTACTGTCATCCCACTATTAACAGCGCTTTCGTCGAAATCCGCTTTGAGACTGGTAAAAACGGCGAGGTTGAATTATTCGACAGCCGTACGGGAGGCATTGTTAGGTTAACTTGACAATGCCTTTATCAACGGAGAAAGAGTTGGCTGCCGAATCGGCCCGCGAAAGTAAAGACGCAGGCGCTTGCGTCGGAACTCATATGTCGTTCGTTCGTTTTTCAAGAATGCTGAGTTAGCGGTGACAAAATTTGGTTGCAAAAAACTTTAGTTCGTTTTGCGGAGATTAGTAAGTCGTTGCCACAGGTCAGATCCTTACAGTGAAAGTTCGGTGAGTCGGAGCATGTTATTGCTACAACTTCGAGCAAAGCTGTTCAAGCAACAAGTTGTGCGCCCCATGTAGCCCTAGCTATCTCGAATCGATATGGTGCGACTCGTTAAATTCATATCATTAAAACGTATAGAAACACACTCATTGACGCGTAAGCCTGCCCATAGATTGCCTCGACCATCAGGCGGCAAGGTCCCACCATCTTTTCAAATACCACTTTGACTTCATCGCGGCTCAATAGGCGGAACGCGGTGGCGCAAACGGAAACAGCATTTTGTCGGCAATCGGCTTCGCTCCGATATTTACTGAATTGAAAAATGATTAAAGATTTCCTCATTACTGCCGAAGTATTTGCTAATACTTAGCAGTCTATTCTGTTCAATAATTTTATTGGCTTAAGTTGAGAGTTTCCCATTTGATAATTGCTAAAAACCACCTTGATTGTTATTCCACCCATTGAAGCCATGAAATGAAATTTACCAAAAATAAAGCCGACGATAACAATCAGATCTCGATGGAAACTTTCCTCGAAGAATTCGATTCGACTGACATTAAAACATTAGATGCCAAAGAAAACTTCTATCAAAAAGTTAACAAGGTTACGTGGAAGAAAGTAAGTGAAGCACAGCTAATTTCGTATACCGGCTTTTTACACAGTGCATTAGAGGAGTGCAAAGGCGGTGAGTTAAATGACGTAGCTTTGTATCGAGGGTTATTAGTAGCGTATACGAAGCTAGTCGAGTATGCCTTGTCTAATAAAGCAATAACTAATGCTGCATCTGATATTGCATCTTATATAAATGTTCTAACACAAGGATTGGCGGATACAAAGCTTGAGGACCCATCTCTTCAAGAAACGCTATTAAAAACGGTTGAAAAAGTCCTAACCTATTCTTCTCAAAAATTAGAAAAAGATTCTACGTCCTTATTGGATATTAAAGATGCGGCAGCTATATCCAACATCACCCGTAACGGTGCATCAGATAAAGTTGGAGAAATAAAAAAACTGCAAATAAGAACTTTGACATTACTTGATAAATATATTGGAAATTTAGCTAACAACACGACCGTATCGCACATGAATAGCTCAAGTGCTACGGAACAGCTTGGCAGCTTATTGCGTTTGACTGACGTGTTCATCGCTAGCAGAAGCAAATTTGGCAGTAAGGATAAAACCGCTACTAATGCTATAAGCAATCTAGTCACGATGATGCAAAAAGTAGACATTGAAAGCATTTCTATGTCTGATCTTGAAAATCTTGATGACACATTAAAACTGCAAGTTGAAAAAACCGGAAAAATTCGTCTAGAGAAAAATAGCGACTTTAAACCCGTTTTTGAATACTTGCGCGACTTCAGATTAGATGTAACTAGGCAACTTAAAATTTTGAGAGAATCGGCTAAACCGGCTAGTTTAGCCGAGCCACAGTCTCCAGTTAGTATATCTGCGCCGCTCCATCTGGATAATCAGCCGGCCCCTAAAAAGGAAAACCTGCTCCCAACTTCATCCTACGCTCCGAATCAACCAACAATTGAAGGTATCAATTGCTCTGAAACGGTGAAGAGGGGTTACGACTCGTTAAATGATGGGGTTTACCTGAATGATGACGTTATCGGCATATTGTTGCCTGAATTATTCCAAAACCATCAAGAGAATATCGAGCGCTTCCGTAACAACGGGGTCTCAATTGGCTACATAGCGCCAGCTTCTACGCGCCTGCTCTTTCAAAAGGGGTATACAGATGATCCCGATGCCTTTACGGAAATTGACGAACATGACATTGTATTTATGCCGCTTAACGACTCTACAGCGAATGTAGATAGATTGGATACTACTGGCGCCGGTTCAGGCTCCCACTGGGAATTGCTTGTTTACGATAAAACAGGACCAACTCCCCGCTTTCATCACTATAACTCGAAACCCGATAATACTTTTGCCAATGATATGGTTAAGCGTATCAAGGCAAATATTCAAATACATACAGGCACACTCGCATCCGATGCCGCCGAAGCGGCGAACGTAGATGACAAGCCCGTGTCTGTTAAAAAACGTAAATTGCGTATGCCAGCTTTTATTAAGAAAATGCGTTTATTTAAACAATCAAAAGTTATTGTTCCTCATACCTCTCCACCACAAGCAAATCCATGGGATTGTGGTATGTCCATGCTCAACAACATAAATGCATTACTCAGCCAATCTAGTCACGCATTTACACTGCAGAATATTAGTGATAAAGACCATAAGAAAAATCTTTTAACTCGGTCGTCTTCAAAGGAAATCATTTTTGGTAGAGAAGTAACAAAGCTTGCTGATCGATCGGCATTGCAACATCCTCAAGGCGCCTCAATGCATCCCAAGCTAAGAGATGCAGTGTCGAATAAAGTGACGGGTGAGCTGGCCTCTGACGAAATTGATTTGAAATCGCCCCCGAGAGATTGCGTTGGAAAAGTAATCTATAAAACAGAAGAGTTTATGTATATTGAGCCGACGCATTTTACTGAAGTGCAATTTAACGGCAAAAAAATGTTTTTGGATAACCATCCGTTATCAATAAAAAAGCATGGGGCGAGTCCATCGAAAGACAACACATATAGCAGCTTGCCGATTTATTACGTGCCAATTGTTGATCGGGCACGCTCTGAGGCAATGAAAAAACAGGGCGGTACAACAAATCATCTAGATAAATTAAGCGATATTGAAGTTGGCTCAACCATTGAAATAAGCATGATAGGGAAACAGGACAAAGCTGGGTCGGTCTTGGTAAAACCTTTTGAAAGATTACCTCTACCAGGCGAAAAACTTCATGCGCCTTTTATGACCGGCAAAGATAGCAATGGAGATTATGTTTTATGTAGTGTCGTGCCGCCAGGCGAAGCGTCTGCTAGCAACGCTTCGCTTAAAGAAACGAATTTGCCAAAACAAGTTTGTAAAATTTACCAAGGCAATCTTGAAGGAACGGGGAAATCAATTACTGTACTGATCGACCTAGTTAAAAAACTTGGAAAGAAGCCATGGGACGAATGGGATCACAAAGATCAGCAAGACGCGACGGTAAATATTCCTAAGACGATATCCCGTAAAGGATCAGCGTCAAATCGCAAGACACAAGGGCTATCATAGGTAACCGAGGCTTGCTCGGGGTCCGATAATCGAGACACTTGCGGAGACGATGATTCAGCTTATTGACGACAATCTGAACATCTCACTAAAAATTCCTCTCGCCGCAATTCGGCAATCTGGTATCGTTCCTATAGTCAGGTGTGTGTATCTCATCGGCAACGTCGATTTGATCATCAAAGCGGCCGAATAATACTATCTCACTTTGCCGCCCCTTCATCATCGCGTTGCACTTCGTATTTGAATCCGCCACCCCCTAAGGCGAACATGAACGATAAAAATGGCAGGACTCTAGCCTCTTCTCAACAAGCTGTCGAACTCACAGTGTAGGAACAAAAGCTATTTGCTCTTTTGATTAAAAATCAGGCAACCCTAAACCTTCCTCGAAAAATGGCGGAGGACATTCCCTCGTCTGCTGTAGAAGGTGTTTATTTATCATCCATCGATGGAAATCGTTTTCCGAAGCTTTTAACGAAGGGCGACATCTTCTATTTTTCTGATAAAAACACTCCTTCGGTAATCAAAGCGTCAAGGTCTCTGCTAGGCGCGATGGTAGACATATTGAAATCAGGGCGGGAGTATATGATCAACATAAAAGGCAAACTTGGTCATAAACGAACCATCAGCGGAGTAGAACCGAGTGTTAGAGCTTCAAGCTCTAGAAAACATTAACTTACGACGGGAGTGCGTGTGCCCGAATAACTCGTCTGCGCTTGCATGCGCAGATCGTTCCACAGGCTCGTAGCATGCCTGACCCTAGCGCCGCATGCCAAAGCAGACCAGCGATACCGCACGTTGATAGGAAATCTGCTCTAAGCACTGCCATTAAGGTAGTTGGCGACACGATCCAACCACTCCGCTGCATCGCATATTCCACCGCAGCAAAATGAAGAACCAACGCCGAGCGTTTTCCGATGCACAAGTAAAAATCGGACAGCTATTTTTCTATGCTTTGAATCATTGAATGCGCCATAATTGCTACCCACAGCTAATCGTAAGCTTCCGCAGTGAATAGTAGAATTTATTTGCGTTTATATCCTTAACATTGTCAGGAGCATTCCATGAATCGTTTAGATATCGACAAGCAATCAAGCTCCAAACTACCTGTCACTACCGCCAAAAAAACTTGGATCAATCCGGAAATTCGCGATCAGAGCATCGAAAGCCATACGGAAGGTAAAGAGACTAGCAATCCAACAGAAGCAAGCGCGTCCACCGGGTCCTGATACATCACGCCTTAATACCTAGTGAGGCATCTCGTCTTTAGTGTTGTTGCCGAATATGCGGCTTAGCTGTCGCATCGCAATAGGCATTGTGCAGTAAATAGTTGAGTTTATTTGCGTGTATATCCTTAACATGATTAGGAGTGTCCCATGAATCGTTCAGACCTCGACAAGCAATCAAACACCGAACAACCAGTCACTACCGCCAAAAAACCTTGGATCAATCCGGAAATTCGCGATCAAAGCATCGAAAGCCAGACGGAAGGTAAAGAGAGTAGCAATCCAACAGAAGTAACCCCGGCTACAGGATCTTGATACATAGCGGAGAATCTCATCTTTGTTTTACTGTCGAATATGTGGTTTAGATGTTGCCTCGCAACTAGCATTGCCTGGTGTAGTAGAAGTCCATGCCCCTCACGATGAGCCCGATGTAGTAGTGCGTTATGGCGATATTCCATCATCGCTTGATCGGCCTAGTTATGTTGGCCCGACTTGGCAAGTGTCCGGACAGCGCTTCTTGTTTGAGGTCCCTGGCGTCGCTCGATTTCTTGTCAACGATGGTCGAGCCATTACTATCGAATTAAACGAGGCATCAACGAAAGAGGATGCGGCTCCCTTTCTTCTAGGAACGGGCATAGGCGCAATACTGCATCAGCGAGGGGAATTATTGTTACACGGTTCTGCCGTGGCATTAAATAACCGAGCAGTCATTCTATCCGGGCCGACCGGAGCGGGTAAATCGACAGTGGCAGCGGCTTTGTGCAAAGCCGGGTTTCAATTTTTGTCCGATGATGTTTCGGTGATTCGTTTCGATAGCGACGATCATCCAGTTGTCACATCGGACGGCCGGCAGCACAAGCTGTGGTCTGACTCGATTCAACACCTGTCTCTTGCCGATCGCCAAAGAAACGTTGTGCGGGAGAAAATCCATAAATTCTATGTCGACCCTCCTCGGAGCAATGCGGCCGCGCTTCTACCGGTTGTAGCCGTTTTTTTGTTGGATAAAGTTACTCCACCCGATCCACCAAGCATTATTCAGCTTTCTCCAGTAAATGCAGCACCGCTTTTACGTGAAAATGTTTTCAAATCCTCGCTTGCCCAACACATGGGACGTAACGGCGCCCTGTTTGGCCAAATCGCGTCTTTATTACGTCACAGCGCCGTTTTCCGTTTGGAAAGAGCGCGTGGCTTTGATCGTATCAACGAAACCCTTGAGACGATTAAGGCTGCTGTGGAGGAACTAAGCTGATGCCGCCTGGAGGAGGCGCCGTCTGGCTTGCCTCATTCCCTAAATCGGGAAATACTTGGCTGCGCCTCTTGCTGGCTAACTTGCTTTCCAACCAAGACAAGCCTGTAAGTATCAACAGTATTCCGTTGAAGGGGCGTTCGTTAGTTAGGCGTACTTATATCGAGGACGTAACATTAATCGATACCGATTTACTGACACTCGACGAAGCGCTCTTGCTACGACCACGAATGGCTGCCGCTATCATTGCGGAGGCTAGCGAGGATGAAAATCTGTTGTTCGTCAAAACGCACGATGCTTATTGTAGGTTACCCGAATGCGAGCCTTTGCTAGGACGACATGATAGGGGCGCTGCGAAAGCGTTGTATATAGTTCGAGATCCGCGCGATGTTGTTGTGTCGCTTGCCTCGCATATGAGCTACACCGTGGATGAGGCAGTTCGGCGCCTTTGCATGGACGATCACTTCATTCCTGACGTTCATGCCGTGACTACCCATCTTCCGCAACATCTGCAAAACTGGAGTCGCCATGTGAACGGCTGGAATGACCAAGCCGATGTTCCAGTCCATGTCATCCGTTATGAGGATTTGCGAGCCGAGCCGGTTAGCATATTTGGTGCTGCCGTTGCGTTTCTTGGTCTTGACGTTCAGCGAGAAAAGGTCGAGCAAGCCGTTCGCTTTTCCGACTTCGTTGAGTTGCAGACACAAGAAACGCGAAATAATTTTCGCGAACGACCGCCGGGCGCGACCGCCCCTTTTTTTCGAAAAGGCCGTGTAAGTGGCTGGGTTGAAGTATTGACTGAAGAACAATCTGCGCAAATCGTCGCCGCGCATGGGAATGCCATGAGGCGGTTCCGTTATTTGTAATTGTTAATCTTTGAAATATAAATACTCAATAGAGCGGATTTTCTATTCAATTTGCATGGCGTACACTTCACCACGCCTGCAGTGACTCAACAACGTCTAAGGGAATATTAATGAACGACTCACATTTTTTTTCGCACACCAAGATCGCGCGCGCGGATGGGTTGCTCTCTTCTTATATTGGAGAAGAGCTTTTGATGATGAGCATGTCACAAAGCAAATATTTCAATATGAACAGTGTTGGCTCTCGGATATGGGAATTGCTGGAGACACCAACGACTCAAAAGGAGTTAGTCACGGCACTGACTTCTGAATATGAAGTCTCCCATGACACGGCTAGGCAGCAAGTTGAGGCTTTCGTCGTCGCATTGCGAGAACGGCATATGCTGACGTTCTCGGATTCAACACCTGCTTGATTCATTTTTCGACTACGGCATTTTTAAGTGGTCAGTCACGCTGGATTTGTTAGGCACTCCCTTCTCCCGCAAGCGGGAGAAGGGTTGGGGATGAGGGTAATAAATTGATCATCGCAATTCCATTGGTTACCCTCCCTTGCAGGGCGCACACTGGCTTGCATGCCAGTGTCGTTTCGCGGGCTGGCGACATGTCACCAGAAATCCCCGCTACACCCCTCGATCCCTCTCCCGCTTGCGGGAGAGGGAAGTTAGAAGTACATTGTTCAGACGATTTCACAAAACAAAAAATCCAGCGTGACTGACCACCAAAACGGATTGCCACTCCAACACCACGATCAGCTTCGATTCCTAGTCGCACAGAACATCAAGCACAATAGAAATACGTAAATCTTCTTGCTGCGTAGGAATAGTACGGTGTGCCATAAAGGCTGGAAAGATCAGCAACATTCCGGCTTGCGGTGTCAGATGCCAAGTGGGAAAGGCATGCAATTTATCTTCCAACCCCGGTGGCCAGGCGCCGAAAACGATGGCCCCAGGGTGAGGGCATTCTCCTTCAAGTATTTCGGGAGTTCGCACGTAATAAACGCTGGTCAACCAACTTTTTGAATGGATATGCGGTAACTCGTGCCCATCCTTCGACATGACCAACGACCATCCTTGCAGCCTCGCCTCGGTCGGCTGTTGTGCCATGAATGGGTGGAGCCTAGCGTCCATCCGTGCCGCTACGTAAGCATTGATCTGATCGCGAACGAGAGAAACAAAATGTTGAATAGTAGGATCGCGTTGATTGGCTAAATTCTTAAGCCGCATATTCGATCCACGCGTTGCCTTATATACCGACGAAGGTGCTAAATCCGGATGCTGCAGTATCGCGTCCGCCAAGCGATTGTTATCGATTTGGTCGGGCCCGAATATCGTCTGATAGCACCATCGCTTGGGCTCAAGAAAAGCATCGAGATCCTGCGTTCGTCCGGATAGCGCCATTCGCGTTGCGTGGTACGCCAAGAGTGTGGTCGACGCCACCCCTTGCCCTGCCAAATCATCGCACAGCGTATCTAATCCTGGCGCATCGTCACGCCTCAACAATGCATGCGCAACAACTTCCAATGCCTCCTCATCCCGAGGATTCTCCTGCAATGCTTTTCTAGCTAATTTTTCCGCATCCTCATGACGGCCCAATGAATCCAGAATACCGGACATCTTTTGATTTGATCTTGGTATGCCATCAGCCGCCGTTTGTTCAAACGCCGCGAGCGCGAGTGCGAAATCCTCGCAGGCTTCGGCTGCCAGCCCTAACTCGAAAATCAATCGGGGGTGTAATTCACCTTTGCGATGCAATGGCAGCAGTATTTTTATAATCTCTTGCCAATGATTTCCATCGCGTAATGACACGACAAAATCACGTAATAAATCTTTTCGATCAGGGTCTGCTGCAAATGCTGTGCGTAGCAACGGCAAATACGCTTTGGCAGGCGGATTTGCTTTTTTTATATCGCGATTCCATCTTAATGATGTCATAAGTAGTGGTCAGTCATGCTGGATTTGTTAGGCACAATTTTCCCCTTGTCATTCTGAGTGCAACGAAGAATCTGCTTTTTGTCTGCGTTATGCACAGTGCTAATTTTGACCGCCATAAACAGCAGATTCTTCGTTGCACTCAGAATGACAGTCACACGTCGTGCAAATTCAACGTGACTGACCAGTATTATGCGAAAGCGCTCATGTATTTGTTGTTTGGTGAGATTCCTATACGTTAACGCCGCTGCAGCAGTTTTACGCAAGTTACTCATCAGTGATGCTGCTGGATGTAGGCAGCATATCGAAAAGTACGAAATAAAACTAAGGCCTTTGCATTCGTTGTTCCATCACCAATGACCTTGCCGGCAGTTGCCACCGATTTCTCTACAAAATTAAGATTTCGTAATTCGCGTTCAGCGACATCCAAATCAAACAGATGCGCTGCTCGCGCATGCGTCCTGAAATCTGCAAGCCGCTCTAGCAATTTTTCACGATGTCCGATAACAGGAGGCGTATCGAGACACGAATCAACCTTGGACGGCTTTAATCGGACTTCTTCCGGCAAAATGCCTTTCATCGCGTCGCGGTACACTTTCCGTCGCAATCCATGACACAGAAATAGATTGCCAGGTAACGAAAACGCAAACTCCACGACACGTCGATCCAATAGCGGAAATGCGGCGGCAATACCGAAACGAGCACCGGTGATAGCCCAGTTTTCCGTGCGCCTACTCAATCCAGGGTTAGTCAGAAGCTTGAGCCGCTGATTATGTTGGCCATAAGTCACAAAGTTGGGTAGCTGCGCAGGGGCTCCTTGAGTAACCTCCGATCTCAAAAAAGCTCGCATGGATTCTATAACCGGCGGCACCAATGCTCGCCGCCTTAACTTTCTCACCGATGCCAACACGGACGGCGGCAGAAGATAGGGAGCGATTTCCCCCCATCCGACTTGCAGAAGGGAAAGCCCGGAATGCGCAGCCAGCGCTTGTAATTCTCTCGACAAATATCGCCAATATCCAGCCAAGACCGCTTCGGCGAGTACCCCTCGACCGTTAAAGCTCGCGCCCTCATCACCGCCCCAGCCGGAAAAGAAAATCTGAGCACCTCGTGCAGAAGCCTGCATGAATGCACGCACGTCAGGATCGGCAGGGTCATCCGGCAAAGGCTGATCCTGACTCATACGAGGGAGTAGATAAGATAGCGGGTCGTCGATGCTCATTGGACACCAGGTGATGTTGGGTTCCTGCCGCAGCACCGTTTCAATGTAAGGATTTTTATCTGCCGGCTCCATCCCGCCGAAAAAATTTGGAACAAATGAATAAGCTAATAAACTACGTCCTTGAGGACGCAACATTTGCGCCGCAAGGATTGATATGCTGGCGGAATCCATCCCCCCACTGAGATGCGCCGCTACTGGCCCCTGTGCCGGAAGGCGGCATCGAATAGCCTCTGTTATCAGCGCAGCCAATTGCGCGGCTGCATCCTCCGGCGTCATAGGATTACTTCCGGCTACCGCAGGATCGAGATGCCAATGCGTGCCTTTTTCAATCCCCTTCTCGGTAACCCGTAACCAGCTACCTGGTGCCAAGCGCTCCACGCCAAGAAAAAACGATCGCGTGTAAGTGCAATGATTGATAATTATTTCATTAACGAAATGCTCCTGATCCAGCGATCGTTCTATGGCTCCAGCAGCATGCAATCCGCTGGGCAGAGAAGCAAAGACGAAAATATTTCCCGGAAGGTAAGCATAGAAAAAAGGGCGAATTCCCATCGCATCGCGAGCACATAAAAAGCTCCTGGTCGCTGGGTCCCAGGCGGCAAAAGCATAATCACCCACTGCCTGACGAATACCATCGGCGCCATCCCGTTCGAGTAGCGCGATTAAATGCTGATCGTCGTTTTCGGTTGCCCGCTCATCCAACCGGACATCTGCGGCAAGCGTAAGTCCGCTTGGACCCTTGGGTAAAGCCGAGCGTGTGTTGCCATCTGCATAGCGTTCCGTGAAATCCAACATGGCGATGGCGCGTGAACCATCTATCTCATGGCGGACACGTGGCTTCAAATCGTTTGCCACCATGGCTTTCACCATGACATTGAGGCGATCAATCTCTGCCGGGCGTCCGTCGAGATGCCAAAAACCGCAAATCAGGCGCATCTTAATTTCTCCAAATTGGGAAACCGCGCTTACTCAGTATGCGTAAGTTGTTGAAATGGTCCTCGGCAAACGCGTATGGCGGAATCGAAGGAGCCTTGCGACGTATTCCGCCAGCAAGCGCTCGCGAAGCGCAACGAAACCGTTTTAAATTTGGTTCGCTTCGCGGCCTAAACTGGCGTTGAGCCATTCCATGATGTTTTGCCAAGCGCTGCAATAATGCATACATAGCCAATGGAAAGCCGCGCTTACTCAGCCGATGAATTTTTTCTGCAATCGGCGCTCAACCCAGCGCTCCCTCGAAATCCGCATCAACATAATGTAGTAACAGCACCCAGCAGGTTTCATTCTCCGGCAGACGAGGACGGCCATGTGCGATTTCACCCCCGCGAAATAAAAACCCATCACCGAGAGCAAGGAAAAATTCTTCTGGATACACATCAGACTTCACATAAAGATGTATTGGCCAAGGAGACCGCCCGTCCGCAGACGCTGGCTGATGATCCATCAATATCGAGACCGTATATTGGCACTGTGGTCTATCTTTGTGCACCGGAAGATCGGTTCCTCCACAATAAAGCGAAGCATACGTGTAGCTACCTTTAATCGGGTTGCCGACAATACGCTCCACCGTCTTAAGCAGCGCACACTGCATTACTCGTCCAGCGGCATCGTTATGCGCTGTAAAACGGTCAGCGTCACCAGCGCTGCGCCCTAGTTTGCCGTTGTTAAATGCTGAGCGATAGTACGACAACAATGCCGACAAAGCGGCTGGAGTAACACACCCAGCAACCCGCGTAAATCCGTTAGCGGCGAAAGAATCATACGGCGTGTCAGTTACCTCCGAAACGAAGGGTTTCGTGCTTTCATCTGCGCCAATCAACAACCCCGCTTCCCACAAATCCAGCTTTTCAGCCGAAGTAAGATCACTCACCGCAAAATTTCCGGTCTCGGTATTAAGAAGGCGCATCGCCGCCTCAAAACAAGAACTCCTATGAGTCGCCAATGTCTGCTGGAAAAAACTACGCTTAGCACTGTAAGCGCTAATGTCGATCTGCGTCGTGTCGTTCAATTGACGGACAACGACATCGGTCAGCGGGTTTATATCAAAAGCTGCTGGCACCTTCACCGAAGACGGACGACGACTTCTGTACCAACAATTGATCGCGAAACGTCCCTTCAGAAAATCACCGGACGAACAAAAAACCGGACGAACTTCATGCGGCACCCAAGAAGGAAAAAGCAGCAACATGTCCCGGTCCGGTTCAATGTCTACCGACGATCCACCGTTTTCCTCTGGCAAAATGGAAAATAAACGCAGCGCCCCGCCGCTAAAACCCTTGGGGGTATCATGAAAGTAATAAACACCAGTCAATGCCCGATCGGAATTGGCGTCGGGAAGATCGGTCATCGTATCAATATGCCGTCTATAAAATGCGCCATCACCATGAACAACCAACGCGAGCTCCAGGCGCGCGAGATTAATCGGTGACATGCGCAACTCGCGTACTGCCGCATCGAGCGCGGAGCGAAAGCGTGATTCCAGCTCTTCCTTCAGCGGACCGAAATCTCGCAAGATGCTTGATGTTCGAATATCAGCATTGACTCCACGGCGCCCTCGACCAGCAACTTGCGTTGGCGAAAATGCCTCTTGATTGGCTTCGGCATACGCTAGCAAACGCTGAATTAATTCATCACCAAGAAACGCATGAACCACTTGATAAGCAGGGAGCTGTTCGAAGCCGCGCAACGGTGCGATATTATTCATGAATAATACTCAGCTCTGGAATAGGGATTATTCTAGCCTTTAATTGTGATGAGCCGGCGGCGAAATCGTCTTAAAAATCTTGATAAGCGCTTAAGGCAACACTTTGGAAAATTCGCTTCCAAAATGGATGTGATAGCGAGCAGTGCGGAAAGCGGTCGTTCTAAAATACGCACATCCAGCAGACAGGTAACTTAATATTTTTCGTTAAAGCATCGCGCCAAATTCTAGCTCGGTTGCGCCAAAATTTAGCGCATGAGTAAAATCATGCTCGCGTAGTGCAGTAACCAATGGGCATTACGCTCTACGTGAACTAATGTCCTTTTTTGCGTTCAATTGCTTGTTCTGCTTTAGTAAGATTATTCTTGGTCATCGTCCATTGGCCTGGCATATACGTCTGCGTGTATACCTTCAACGCTTCCTGAAAAGCCACTACCGCTTCTTCAAGACGCGCAGTTCCTGCCTCAAACTCGCTAAGCTTCAATAGTGCAATACCCAAACTATTCTGAGTTATCGCCCAATCGAGCGACGTATGTTTCTGGGAACGTTCTTTCAACGCATTACGATATGCCATCACGGCTTCTTTCAATCGCTCGGTGTCCATTTCGCTCTCGCTGATCTTGAACAGCGCATCGCCAAGGTTATGTTGGGTCGTAGCCCATTGGCGCGGCATGCGCGTCCGAGTACGTTCTTTCAAAGCTTGCTTGAACGCTATTTCGGCTTTTTTCAGCTGCTCTTTGTCTTTCTCGTATTCACCGATCCTCAACAGCGCATAGCCCAAGTTATTTTGAGTCATCGCCCACTCGGGCGGCACACGCGCCCGAGTGCGTTCAGTCAACGCTTCTTCGTATGCCGCTACAGCTTCTTTCAACCGCGCAGCGCTCATTTCACGCTCGCCGATCTTCAACAGCGCATTGCCCAAGTTGTTCTTAGTCATCGCCCATTGAAGTGGCACACGGGTTTGGAGCAGTTCCTCCAACGCTTTTCGGAACGCCATCACTGCTGTATATAAAAGCACGGTGCCCGTTTGGTACTCTGCTAGACGCAACAATGTGTTACCCAGACTGTTTTGAGTCGTTGCCCATTGGAACGGCATGCGTGTCTGCACTCGTTCCTTTAACGCTTCGAGAAACGCCATGACTGCCGCGTTTAAATACTCAATACTCGATTCACGCTCGCCAAGCTTCCGCAGTGCAATACCTAGGTTATTTTGGATCGAGGCCCATTGGACTGGAGCACTTTCTTGAGTAAATACCTTCAACGCCTTTTGGAATACCATCACCGATTCTTTCAATCGGGTAGTGCTCGTTTCACGGTCACTAAGACTTGATAGTGTATTGCCTAGACCGTTATGAGCGGTAGCCCACTCGAGCGGCGTACTCATTTGATTGTATATTTTCAATGCTTCCCGGTACGCCATCACCGCTTTTTCCAACCGCTTAGCATCCCCTTCACGTTCACCTAATCTCGATAGGACATTGCCCAGGCTATTTTGAGTCGCAGCCCAGTTAAGCGGATTGCCTGTGCCTGTGGCAAGAGGAAGGACCTCATCGAATAATTCAATCGCCTGCTTTAGCATCGTAGGCGCAGGATCCATCTCTCCTTGCGCGAAAACAGCGTTAGCTTGTCGATGTTTGAAATCCCAGCGTTCTTGCGTTGCACTCTGCGGCAGTAAGTCTGCCGCCCCTCCAAACAAAGAAGCCGCTTCTAAATAATTAAAGCGCACTAGAGCAATATTGGCTTCGGCTTTCATTAACTGTGTTTCGTTTCGATCTTCTTTTTCGCGACGCTTTTTCAAAGCATCGCGATAACGTCGTCTGGCCTGCTGAATAGCCTCTTGAGCTTGCTCAAGATCAACGAAGTCGGAGCTATCCAAAATTGCTCGTGCCTGTGCAAGATGAGGAGCGATATCGGGTACTTCGGATTCCAGTGTTCGCAAACGTTCCAAATCAGCGTTCATCTCAATGAATCGCGTGTGCGCTTGCGCTACGTACTCGCATAATCGCGCTGGATCAATATGCTTTTTGAGAATGTCTGTAAGGAGACCAAGCACCATACCACGACTCATTTTAAGTTCGTGCGCAAGACGGTTTACCTCGTCATCTGGATTACTCTGAATGCCAGCACGCTGCTGAAGCTCCGCGAGAATTCGACGAACCTCCTCGATCGATTCAAGTTGAGTGGATAATTTTTTTGGTTCTTCATCAATTTCACTGTGATTTTGTGCGCGATCTTGCAAGATCCAG
>JAZKCF010000086.1:0-48384 GCA_040388195.1 Pseudomonadota bacterium | reverse complement strand
GGCATGCAACATTTTCCTTGAAAAAATGTTGCACTTAGATTTCGCGCCCGCCACCTGTAAAGACAAAAAATCGACAATATATTATCCAAGGGCGCCGCACAAAAAAGATGGAGCGCTCTACGAGTAGACCAAGAAGTTCTAGCACTACCCGCAGAAGCTAGTCTGCTATTAGTCTAGTGCAGATTGATTAAAATTTTTCTTCACTGATCGGAGATACCGAATGTCTGCTCAGTATTTTATGCCTGACTGAGACAGCAGAGACACAAACTTCCGCTAAGGCCGATAACCCGAAATTCATAGCAGCCTCATGTAAGGCAGCTTATTCTTTAATGCGGTCGTTCTTCGGTGAGAAGAGGTAACGTAACGGCCGCATGGACACCTTTCTACCTTAATTCGATATCTAAGAGCGCGGGCTAGTTAATTTATAACTTGCGTAACCCTTTTAACCCCTATTATCTGCATGACATTTAACGCTCTTAATTTGGTTGCCGACGTTTAGCACGCTCGTCCCGGAAGATTAACAATTGAATCGACCGTTTCATCATCACCATCAAGAGTAGCTTGCACTACGATTAGATCGCGCCATGCTTCAAAGGTGATTGGCTGCATAAGGTTGATGGAGTGACCACGTTCCTCATTTAGCCGGTCTCCCGAATCGGGACGTAGTGTATTTGTGATTCCACCGAACGAATACAAGAGTAACCGGCACCACGTAACAATCCTAAACGATGTGGCATGGAACATCGTCGAGGCGCAACGCGGCAAGGACGCGGGATTTGTTTTTTCGTATAGAGGCAATCGGGTGGACAGTATTAATAATACAGCGTGGCAAAATGCCCGAAACCGGGTGGGACTTTCCAAGGTTCGGGTGCATGATATTCGGCATACCTTCGGTCAACGTCTACGCGAAGCAGGGATATCGGAAAAAGATCGAGCGGTATTGATGGGACACGTCGTCGATAGCATGCCTGAGCACTATGCCACGCCGACAATTGCTCATCTGATTGAATGCGCGAATCTGGTGAAAGATACGCGTGATAGTCCAACCTTGCTGCGCATCGTGAATGGGTAAATTTAAAAGTCGCGCAAAAGAAAAAGCGGTTAGATGTTTTATCATCTAACCGCTTATATATGGCGCGCCCGGAGAGATTCGAACTCCCTACCCCTTGGTTCGTAGCCAAGTACTCTATCCAGATGAGCTACGGGCGCATTAAAGCGATAAATCTATTCTGGCGGAGAGAGAGGGATTCGAACCCTCGATACACTTTTTGAGCGTATGCTCCCTTAGCAGGGGAGTGCCTTCGACCTCTCGGCCATCTCTCCGAATTCACCGTGACCTAACTTATGAAAGTTACGCGCCACGCGAAAGGCCGCAAGGATACTCTAGAAGCCCTCACCCGGTCAAACCTCTCGGTCATAAAATAGCTTGTTTGAACAAAAAAACTGATGTTTATGACGGAACACTGTCCAACTCGAATGCTTTATGTAGCACTCGTACCGCCAATTCGGTGTATTTTTCATCAATACAAACGGAAATTTTGATCTCGGATGTGGAAATCATTTGAATATTGATTCCCTCATCGGCCAGCGATTTGAACATCTTGCTGGCTAGCCCGACATGGGAACGCATTCCCACGCCGACCACGGATACCTTCGCACACCGGCTGTCGCCGCGCATACCTTGCGCTTTGATTTGGGGCACAACTTCTTTTTCTAAAATATCCATGGCTTTCTGATATTCGTTCCGGTGCACGGTGAACGAGAAATCGACCAGTCCATCAACGCCGGCAGTTTGAATAATCATGTCTACATCGACATTTGCTTCTGCAACCGGCCCGAGGATTTGATAAGCGACGCCCGGACGGTCCGGCACGCCTATAACGGTGATTTTCGCTTCATCGCGGTTAAATGCGATGCCAGAGATAATGGCTTGTTCCATATTCTCGCCTTCTTCAAAAGTAATCAGCGTGCCTTCGCCTTCTTCTTCGAAACTGGAAAGCACACGTAGTTTGACCTTATATTTACCAGCAAACTCCACGGATCGAATTTGCAGCACTTTCGACCCTAAACTCGCCAACTCCAGCATTTCCTCAAAGGTAATGGTGTCGAGCTTGCGGGCTTCCGGGACGATGCGCGGGTCGGTCGTATAAACGCCATCCACGTCCGTATAGATCTGGCATTCGTCGGCCTTCAGAGCTGCAGCGAGTGCGACGCCTGTGGTATCGGAGCCGCCACGACCTAAGGTTGTAATGTTCCCCTCGGCATCCACTCCCTGGAAACCAGCCACAACCACGATATAACCGGCTTCCAAATCAGCACGCATTTTTGCTTCATCGATCTCCAAAATGCGCGCTTTGGTGTGCGCATTGTCAGTGAGGATGCGAACTTGACCGCCGGTATAGCTTTTGGCTTTGAGGCCGAGAGCCTGGATTGCCATCGATAGCAGGCCAATCGTTACCTGCTCTCCCGTGGAAACCATGACATCCAGTTCCCTGGGATCAGGCGTCGCTTGGACTTCCTTGGCCAACCCGATAAGACGATTTGTCTCACCGGACATAGCTGAAACGACCACCACTAGCTGGTGCCCCTTTTCATGGAAACGAGCCACGCGTTTCGCGACATTTTTTATGCGGTCAGGAGTACCAACAGAGGTTCCACCGTATTTCTGGACAATTAATGCCATAACAACGCATCCGAATTCGAGTTTGAGGGCTTTGCGCCCCGCCTACTGATTAAAGCGGTGACCAAAGTAAGCCTTAGATTTTACCGCAGCACGGCAAGTTAGACGAGCCGTTTATTGCATCGGATTTATCTCGCCCTACTTTCGCGGCCGGCCGTGACCCCGGTGTTATAATTTTCCATCCTTTCTTCTTAAAATCACCCATGCAAATCACCCGCAGACTGGAATTCGATGCCGGACATCGGATTCCCAACCACAAAAGCCAATGCCGACACATACACGGCCATCGCTATGCGCTGGAGATCACGCTGACGGGCGATATCATAGACACGGCAGGATCGTCGGAAGAAGGCATGGTGATGGACTTTTCCGACGTGAAAGCTATTGCGTTAGAGCATGTGGTCGATCGTTGGGACCACGCTTTTTTAGTATATGCGCAGGATAAGCTGATGGTTGATTTCCTCAATACCATTCCTGGCCACAGAACGATAATTCTCGATTGCGTACCTACAGCGGAGAACCTGGCGCGCATTGCGTTTGATGTTTTGCGCGATGCCTACGAAAATCATTACGGAAACCATCTTCGCCTTGCGCGGGTGCGAATCTACGAAACGCCCAATTGCTGGGCAGACGCGATTGGCAAGGGACTGACCGTCGCCTAGTTTTTTTCGAAAATCCATTTGTAATTGCAAAAATTATCAACGAAAGCCTACATCTAAGGCTTTCATCCCCTTCGCACTTGAATCCCCCTGGTTTGATTACTATGCTTTATCGACTAGGCGATGGTTTACGTATTAAATTTGCACTTCCTCGAATAATTTTCTTGGCCTGAATAAGTTAGTACAAAACCATCGTTATAAACCACGTAAAGCCCACGTGACCAAACGGCTTTGGTGAAATAACAACGCCCACATCGCCGACCGTCTAACTGCATATTGAGTAATGAAGGTGCGTGATGACAAAACAACCCCTTTATAAATCACTGTACGTGCAAGTGCTGGTCGCCATTGTCATTGGCGTATTTATTGGCTACTTCTTTCCAAAAACTGGCGAGGCGCTAAAACCGCTTGGTGATGGCTTCATCAAGCTGATAAAGATGCTCATCGCACCGATCATTTTCTGCACAGTCGTTGTGGGCATTGCCGGCATGGAGGATATGAAAAAAGTGGGAACGACAGGTGGGCTGGCGCTTCTTTACTTCGAAGTAGTCAGCACACTCGCACTGACCCTTGGGCTCATAATCATTAATGTCATTCAACCCGGCGTTGGAATGAACGTTGACCCCACAACGTTGGATACCAAAGGAATTGCCGCTTACACCGAACCTGGAAAGATGCAGACAACGACGGAGTTTCTGCTGAATATTATTCCTTCCAGCGTTGTCGATGCTTTCGCTAAAGGGGAAATTCTGCAGGTGCTGTTGTTCTCGGTGTTATTTGGTTTTGCGTTACATAAGTTCGGCGGTCGGGGAACGTTGATATTTGATCTGATCGAAAAATTATCCCATGTCTTGTTTTCGATTGTCGGGATTATCATGCGGGTTGCTCCCATCGGCGCCTTTGGCGCAATGGCTTTTACCATTGGCAAATATGGTATCGGTTCTCTCGCGCAACTAGCTAAATTGATGGCTACTCGGCACCATCGCCAAATTGCACGGCTTCAGCATTTGGCGATTTATTAAATACATCAAAGAAGAATTGTTGATCGTATTAGGAACCTCATCGTCCGAATCGGTATTGCCGCGGATGATGGCTAAAATGGAAAAGCTCGGTGTTAAAAAATCGGTTGTCGGCCTCGTAATTCCTACTGGTTATTCGTTCAATCTGGATGGCACATCGATTTATTTAACCATGGCGGCAATATTCATCACCCAAGCTACCAACACCCCCTTAGATCTCACGCATCAACTCACCATACTGACTGTTCTAATGCTTACATCAAAAGGAGCAGCCGGTGTTACTGGTAGCGGCTTCATCGTTCTTGCGGCGACACTTTCCGCTGTAGGCAATATTCCGGTAGTCGGGCTTGCCCTGATCCTTGGCATCGATCGATTCATGTCGGAAGCGCGCTCATTGACCAATCTAATCGGCAACGGTGTAGCTACTGTTGTTGTCGGAAAATGGTGCGATGAGCTCGACGAAAAAACGATGCGCTATCAACTCAAACATGAGACGCTGGAAGCGGCCGATGAATCTGACAAACTGCTGGAATATTAATTCCAGATTTTCACCCTACGCGCTACCACTCCCCGCTCTACCACTCGCCGGCGAAAACATCGAGTAAATATCCCAAGCCCCAAACCGGCAAAAAGCAATGCGCCGCTATTGGGTTCAGGCACTATATATACGCTCGCTACGGCGGGCTGTGAACCATGTGGGATTTCCTGGAGGTTAGAATCCAATAAGACTTCATTCACGAAATCCACTACGCTGTCGACATTATAGTCGTCGGCAAACGCATGAAATTGCACACTCATCAACGTACCAGCTCCCGCTACTCCGGGCACTGCCCCGATTAGACTATTAGAAATGAAAGATATCTTTCCTGCGGCGTTATCAATCACACCAGAGGAAAATGTAGTCGGGCCGCCAGATTGAAGTTCTGCGCCTTCGAATACCGATACCGCAGACATAACAGTGGAATTAAATCGCAAGTCAAAATGCACTGCGTAAAGATCGATGGCATCCCTTACGTTGATGTTCAAAGAAAACGTATCACCTGGCGCGACAGTTACATCAAGCGGCTGAATTGAAATGACCGTTGCGTGTACCGGTCCCGCCAATAGTGCTCCCAAAACCCATCCCGCAAATTTACTTTTCATGAACGTCCTCAAAAGCGTTATGTAAATCGCTAAAAACTCGCCATGGTAATAATGGATGTCTAGTAAATATTAGAGAATTAACTTTTTCCTCTTAAACATTTTGTGCCATGCGAAGTAGAAACCGCGACGCAGATCGCCCATTAACACTCGCCCTGCGCCCACTGCAAGCACACCCCAAACAATAGCGAGTGAACGTGGCAAGTTAAAAATAGGTGCAACGAACAACACGTAAAGTATACGTCCCGCAAACCGATTCCCAAACCGCTGTTGTGCCAATTTCATATCCTGATTTCCAGACAATCGCTGACGCCAAATATAGAATGGATAGTAGCCCATTAACATGCGATTCTCGATTGCCTCTACTGCGTTGGAAGAAAGCCCGAAAGAACAATATTGATCCAGAATCTGCCCAAATTTTTCTACTAAGATCCGAGAGAAATCATACCCGCCAGAATTATTGCGTTTGTAAGCCACCATATAACGGTTTGTATAAAGATTTTGTTTTGCACTCAATGCGGCTCGAAATATCAGGTGAGTCTGCACGAGATGGTCACCGCAAAACTGCAACGCGTCTATGCCCTTCTCTTTATAAATTACATTCGTGGAAATAAGCGTAGTAAACGCGCTTAGGGTAGTCAGAAATTCCGAAGCATCGGAATATTCCTTCTCGTCACCCTCTGAACTAGGCAACTCGGCACGAAAATCATTGTTGTAGCCATAAGGACGCAGAAAGACAACACCATAATTACAATTCGATAACTTGGAGAGAAGCCAAGGCAGCGTGCCATCAATCAGAATATCGTCATCTCCCAGCAGCAGCACGTAACGCCCGGAAGCCAGATTGAAGCACTGCGCAATATTTCTATCAGACCCGATATTTTCCTTATTGCGCACGTAACGCACTCGCAATCCGTCTGACATCACGGACTCAACCACTGCGGCAGTGTCATCATCGGAACAATTGTCAGACACGAGAATCTCTACTTGAGAGGCCTTCCCTCGCGGCATCTCGACATGAAGTTGCTCAAGCGTCAATCGAAGGTAAGACGCACGATTCCACGTGGGAATGGCAATGGAGAGCAACGGTAACGCCAGCATTTTTACTGCCTTCGCGGCAATAGACTATGCCGAAACGTGAAATACCGATGTGCCAAGTAATTAGAAATTGTTAAGGCAACAATCACCATTCCCTGCGCGACAATCGGATGCAATCGGAGGTATTGCACAAGAATTGCCATGATTGCCAATCCGGCACCAAGATTACCAAGCACGGTAATGTTATAGCACAGGAACTCTCCCCATACCGCGCCGCTCGCCCTAAAGACATGACGTCTATACAACATAAAGGCCACACCAACTGCGATGAAATGTGCGATCGTCACGAGGATAAGATAATTCACATACTGGCCAAGCGTTAAATAAAACAACGAAAAAGTCGCATAACCAAATAATGTATTGAATGCACCGACGACGACGAAACGAATTCGTTCATCCGACCATGCATGGGATATAAGTCGTTGCAAAGCAATTGTCACTTAATTTCATTCGTTTCTTCGAAATTGATGCGCTCTTTCTCAACCACTAGAGGACGATCTAGCACCTGCGTGAGAATTGCACCTACGTACTCTCCAAGCAGACCGATAAAAATCAATTGGACGGAAGAAAAAAAGAATAGTCCAACCAATATCGGCGCCGAACCGATAGAAAAGCTATTCCAGAAAATTAATTTTAAGACGAGGTAAGTCAGCGAGATCAGCAAGCTGATAGCCGCGAGACCAAAGCCAGTCATTGTCGCCAACCGCATCGGTACACGAGAGTGTGTCGTGATACCGAGCATCGCCATATCATATAAAGTGTAAAAATTATTTTTGGTGATACCGCGCACTCGAGGTGGCTGCACAAAGGGAATCTCTATAGCCTTGAAGCCGAGCTCTGCTATTAAGCCGCGAAAATAAGGGTAAGGATCTTTAAGCTTTCGGATGGCATCAATCACCACACCGTCATATAGCCCAAAGCCGGTAAAATTCTTGATCAGATGAACTTCGGAAATTCGCGCCAGAAAATGGTAGTAGCTGCGCCTTATAAGCGCCATCAAAAATGTTTCTTCGCTTTTCGGTTTAACGCCGGCCACGACGAGAAATCCTTGCTCCCATTTCTCGATGAATTGCACAATCATTTCCGGTGGATCTTGCAAATCGGATGCCATGGCGACAACTGCATCACCTCGACTCTGAAGCAAGCCATATAAAGGCGAACGGATGTGACCAAAGTTACGCGTGTTCACGATCAACTTTACATTTTTATCTTCGGCCGCGATCTTTCTAATCCTCTCCACCGTTCGATCGGTCGAAGAGTTATCGATGAAGATTTGCTCATATTGATAATTAGGTAATTTTTGGAACACCGCCTTGATGCTCTCATAGAGCTGAACAACATTTTCCTGTTCGTTGTAACAAGGAGTCACGACGCTTATCAATTTTCGTTTACCGGCGTTTGACGATGCAGTGGAAATTAGCTCAGCTTTCATATTACATTTTCCTTGGGTGCTGGCTGCGCCAGCATCAGCAGCACCTTTGTCAAACTCACATCGGTCTTAATTTTCATAAGATCATGCCCAATAATTTTGAAACCGCTATTTCGCAGTAAAGCACTTAGGGATTCGACGTCGAAGAAATTGATGTGCTCGTGCATGCGAAGTATGCCCAGTGGAGGAATCATATTCAGTTTCCCCCTAAAAAATAACGTGTACATCTCATTCATTTTTCGGATAAATGAAGGCGTATTACTAATCACGCGCACGAATTTTTGATAGAGCGAGGAACTGGAATAGCATTTGAGGTTATATTTCTCGTACGGAACCTCGACAAGTAAATATGCGTTCTTGTCCTCCAATAATTTTTTGGCAGCAGTAACAAGCGTGGAAGGCCGCGATAAGTGCTCCAGCACATGGCACAGCATGATCAATTGATAACGTCTTCCGTCCAACTCCTTCTCGCTCGAAATATTTTGTACGCCTGGAATAGGGACTGCATTCGAAACTTCATATACGAAGCGTTCTTCAGCGACGTCTTCAGGAATAAATTGCCCCCTATCCCCACCATAATCAAGCACCGATGACAGTTTTCCGTCACCAATATGATTCCTCAAAAAGGTGGTTAAATATGCTTGGCGCTGCGTGATGGTTCCGGCATCCTTTCCAATACTGTCATTGATCTTGCGGGTGTACCAGAATTCATGTTTGTTACGAGCTTGAAAGTAATGATCTGTTCGATAGCGGGAATACAGTTTTCCAACTTCATCCTCCTCGAATCGCTGATCAAAAAAACGGAATCCGCATTTTTTGCATTCCAGCAAATTACAGACCGGATTATCATTCGATAGAACATACTCTCGGATAAATGGCGTAACGACAGCGGGATACTTTCGCATGTCGTCTGAAGAGCAACACAAACAAGCGTCAACTTGAAACATTACTTCCTCTGATCTTTGATCATTGACAATGCTTGTAAACAGCAAGTAGGCCTGCAGCGTCTACAAAACAATATTTGGCACGAATTCCATTGAACGTTTTCAATAGATCAAACAAGTGAACATTTCTGATGTTTGAGTTATTCCAGGTGCCGAGCCATCTCGATAGGGGTGTTCCGTCGATCGGTACTTCAAATATAAAAGGCCTATCGATATCCAAGTCCACGAACAAATATGGATTGGTGCTGGAAAGCAATGCATCGGAAAATTTTTTCCTCAGCTCAGCGGTGATCAGCGTATCGATATCGCTAATATATGGTCCGCATTGGGGCCTTGAAGATATGGTCGACAGCAAAACATCGTATCGAGATAGAAAATTAGCGCACCCTGGTCGCGTTTGATATTTATCAATTAGCGCGACCGTTTTGAAAACGAGATTAGGCTCCATCGTTGTTTGAAATGTAGCACCCGGATAAGACCATTTATAAAGAACGTGCGTATCGAAAGAATTGTTACGCGCATGCCACTGAGAGTAACTATATGCAGCGATCGGTAACCCAGCCACAATCAAGACCGGCAACAACGTCCCGCGTAACACGTGTACTCGTGCTTGATGATTTAAATTCCAGGCCGATAGTGGTATCTGCCAAAAAACCAACAACAAAAAGGTTAAAAACCATGGAATAACTACTGCCACATGCGGCAGCCCAGGGAACCATATTGCGTAGATGCCAAGGCCGAAGGTATAAAGAAAAATTGCACCGGTGATCGACCACAACGCCCATGCCCTTTGACTATCGGAACGAGGGCGACACCATACAAACAGTAATCCGCAACCAATCAGCAGCACCACGCTTCTGAGCACATACTCATATGACGTCTCGGAGATTCCAACGCCTAGCAAAAGATATTTACCGAACGGATTATTTGGTTTGAAAATCAGGAACACTGCTCCACAAACGGCAAGCCACGATATCGCGCCAATGGCTACCCTTCTCGGAGCCACCTTACGCTGAAGTGCCGCAATGCACGCCCACGGCAGTAATGCCAGATTCAGAATAAGACCAAATTCCGCACTCCACCAAATTGAAAGGGCGGCTAAGACTAATATCGGCAAGGCTGCCAGTCGTCTTCCTTGCAACGCATAAAAAAATAATATCAATACCGGGATGTCCCATATATGCCTTATAGGCGCGAATCCCGGTGCCTGCACGATATCAATCGGGTACTGTACAAGTATAGAAAATGTAACTAACACTGCTCCGTATATAACGGCGACAAGATCGCGGAATAAAACCCAGAATAGAACCAGTAGTCCAACGACATATACCGCATAGGAAAGATACAACCCCTTAAGGTAGGATTCGAAGTTCAAAGAATTAAAATACTGCAGAACGGCAAACCAGGTATTGGTTAAACCGGTCCCATAAAAATTCGGGGTTTGCATGCCAAATTGCAGTTTAACGATCGGCAGATACATATGCGCATGATGATAAAAATACCGAGCATGGAACAGTTGATTGATTAGTTCGTATCTATTCGCCTGAATAAACTCTATATCATCATCAGAAAGTTCGCCTTCAATGACACGTTTAGAAAATCGTTTACCGGCGAGGTAACGCTCCGTGAGATTTGCAATGTCTTTTTCACCAACCAAACTTCGTAGCAAAAGATAATCTTCCTCTTCCCATGAAGCATTGCTGTAAAGCATTTGATTGTTTTCATCGTAGAAATATTTTCGCCACCGATTCTCGGTTTTTATAAAGCTTCTTGCTCCTTCCTGATTATCGATTGCTGCTGAGAAAGGGATATCTTTGACTTGGTCGCCCATCGGTTTTCGATAATCAAATATTTTCAGGCCAAATAATGTCTTCTCGTTAATGAAAGTGATGTTGTCTCTTTCTTCCCCTGATTTAAGAGTCGTTGTCTCAGAGATATTAATGAAATCATTTATTACCTTGCCTTGGCCAATAATAAGTGGTGCAAAAATGGAAACCAATGCCACTAAAGAATAGATAAGTCCGATTACGATCCCTGCCCTACTCGCGAATTGATGCCTTCCTTCAACATCCATCCTCCAAGGCAACGTTAATACGATTAGCGTGAAAACGAGTCCTAATAAAAACACCCACGGCAATAAATGTACCAGCATATTTATTCGTGATGTTTGCTCTAACGAAGCATCACTTGCGTGCATATGTAATACGCCGCTTACGATTAGAGAGATTGGCACAAGAAGAATGAGTTTGCCGGTAAATCTATCGCCAAATTTATTATTGATTGTTTCTCGCTCATGACTGCACCACCATACGGCCAGCAATGCTGTGGCTATTCCTACCAAACAAAAACTATAGGTCAATAAACTTACTATTTTTTTGCTACGAAAATTTTCGTATAAAGGTCCTGCGTCCATCAGCAAGAATTCGTGTGGTACCAAGGAGTCTACGAAATTCGCAACGATGAGAGACGCCCCAAAGATTCCGACCATCAACGCTAGAACATTTGCCAATAGCGCCGACGCGGAATCTACTTTAGATAAAATAATTGCTTTTAATTGTGAAAATGACATGAATGAATGTCAGTGATTTTTTAGATAAGCCGCTGTTTTCTGGATTTGCTTTTTAAGCGGGCAAACATCAACACCATAAGCGTAAGAACGCGACAAATACTCTCCACCGTCTCCCACGTAACGATCTTCTCTTGCGGAATGCAACGCCGCACGCTTAACAGGCACGTTTACGCCAAGCGCTTGATTGACCGTTGTTGCTAATGCTCCAATTTCTATTTCCTCTTCACCCGCGGTATCGAATAGAAGAACTTTCTCTGAATCCAACGAGTACAGAAATGCAAAGGCCATCGATACAAGCTGCGCGATCTCTGTGTAGGAACGTACCACTCGATGAGAGGATTTAATCGCTATTTCATATCCTCTAAGCGCATCAAGAACTATGGACGCAAGGGCATAAGAATTCCATTTATTGATGTATGGCCCTGCCACATTAAATACACGCGCAACGGCGATCCTTGCATTAGCAATACCCGCCAACTTTATAAACCGCTTCTCGTCTTCCAATTTCAAAAAACCATATGCGTTATTTTCGATATCGCTTGTCAGGCTTCGGTCAGTGTTATAAACGGCCCCTGATGACGTAATGAAAATTCGTTCAACACCGATTCGCAAGGCTTGGCTTTCGATGTATGACGAAATATTCCGATTCGTAGCTATATATTCTCCGAGAGGGCGATCAAACGTTTTTTCTCTTGTCAGATAAGCATAATGCAAGAGCG
Source organism: Pseudomonadota bacterium (assembly GCA_040388195.1). GTDB lineage: Bacteria > Pseudomonadota > Gammaproteobacteria > Burkholderiales > DATLHW01 > DATLHW01. Next base: position 36,127 of record JAZKCF010000086.1, on the reverse strand, counting down.
TGGATGGATAAGACGGAAGATCGCCTAACCGATCCAATGGTTTTTGCTCAATCGACACACCATTTCGTAACGTTAAAGTCCTCGCGTTTGAACCGAAGCAAACCACTCGCCTTGGAAACCTGCTGCCGAAAATGCCATGCAACATTTCCAAGGTTGTCATTCCTATCCATCCAGAAGCACCGGTGACAATAATTCGATCGTCCGATTCCCTTAGCGCGGTGGCTGCAAGCCCAGTGAACACGATTGGTTCAATAATCAATGGCATCACTTCCGTCAGTCCGCCAGAATATTTTCAGCAATCTCTTCGCGAGAAAGAAATGGAAACATATCTTCAAGCGGCGGCGTGACTATACGTCCGTCCTCTAGTTGTCGCGAACTCATGCGCGGCTCGAATTGCTGCGTATCGTCGAGCATTACCTCGCACAACATCGGACCAGATTTATTCAGCACATTGGATATATTTTGCGCAAATTCACTACTATCTAAACGCATGGCATCTATTCCATAAGCGCGTGCTACTTTGCAGTAGTCTGGAAAACTCACACCACTTTCCGGACCTTCGCCTGCCAGTCGTTTAAAAAAATTCCCTTGCGAAGTACGAATCGATAAATACCCGTTGTTGTTCAATACAAAAATCTTCACGGGCAATTGATGATGCGCGATGGTTTGCAGTTCCTGGATATTCAGTTGAAGGCTGCCATCTCCGGCAAGGCAGATGATCCGCGAAGTTATCGGCGCAGCGAATGCAGCACCGATTGCCGCTGGTAAATCGTAACCCATCGATGCACTGCCCGAATTGGAAAATAAACGCTGTCCTCGTTTTAGCTTAGCAGCCTGAAAGGCCGTAATGCAGGCAGTGGCATTGCCCGTGACAACAATGTCGTTCTCGGACAGTTGGTCGAATAGCACCTCAATGAAGTGATAAGGGTTTATCTTGCCTCGCCATTCTCGATGTTTCGGCAATACTTGCGGATACTTCACTTGTATAGATTTGCACCATGCAAGCCATTTTTTATGCGCAGTTGCGCTAAAGCCGTGTTTCCATGCAAGTGCAGCGAGTTTCTGGAAAAATGTTTTAGCGTCCGCATGAATGCCATGATCTATCTTGACTGTCGGCTTACATAGCTCGATAGGATCAATGTCGACCTGCATTTTGAAGGCGCGTGGTGCGAATCCTGCATAGTTATAACTGGTTTGACGAATATTCAACCGGCTACCGACTATAAGAAGCGTGTCGGCATTCTGAACCACAAAGTTGCCAGCGCGCGTACCAATTGTGCCAGGACGCCCGCAAAATAAAGGATCGTCCGATGCAAGCAAATCATGCGACCAAGCAGTCACTACTGGAATTCGCAGCACGCGAATAGCTGCCTCGAATTCCGGCAATGCATTTCCCACACGGATGCCAGAGCCCACCATCAACACAGGCCGCTTTGCAGCGCGAAGCCGATCCAACACAAACCGAACTTCTCGTTCGATCTCCGACGGATCAGGTTTACACTCTTCCGCCTCTCGATCAAAGCCGATTAGCGTCGACGGATCGATAAAGCTGGATTGCACGTCAATTGGAATATCCAACCACACAGGTCCTGGTCGTCCCGATTTAGCAATGGCATATGCTTTTTCAAGTTCGAGTCGAATGTTGCCAGGAGAACCGACCTCGGCAGCGTATTTGGTAATGGGCTTCACCATCTTTATTATCTCGGCTTCTTGATCGCCAAGCTGTCTAAGTCCGTGAACCGGATTGAATGCCAAACACGTCTCACGCTTCACTTGCCCGGAGATAACAAGGAGCGCAATGGAATCGGTCCAAGCACCAAACACGCCATTCAGCGCATTGATTCCACCTGGGCCGGTGGTGACGTTAACCACGCCAACATTGCCGTTGATCCGCGCATATCCTTCGGCTGCCATCGCGCAGGCTTGCTCGTGGTGACAAAAAATGGTTTTTATCTTTGGATGAAAGGCGATGGCATCGTTAAGAAACATCGCGCCACCGCCGGCCAGCATAAACACGTGACGAACTCCCTTTTCGACAAGAAAAGAGGCGATGGACTCAGAGACTCTACATTGGTTCATGGTTGAGGCAACGCATATAGCACGGTGTCGAAACCATTGAAGGCGTGGCTGCGTAGATAAAATCGATAATCAAGATCCCAAAGATCGATTTGCAACAGGAGACTCCACAGATGCTCTGGCTCGTGATAAGCACTGATTGCAAGCCTGGGACGATATTTTTTTATCAACGCTTTACTTCCCGCTAACGCGTGCGGCTCTGCACCTTCAATATCCATCTTGATGTAATTAGGCTGTAGATTCGGTATTGCTTGATCGAGCGAAGTTGTTTGTACGACCATGTCACCATTAGCCGTGAAATGGCCTGCCGCATTGTCAGAAGAAAATCGAAGTTGCTTCGCATCGCTCCACACACCACAAGGAAACAAGCAAGCATCTTCGGTCGTGGCGATCCTCGCCAATGACCGATAATTCGCAGGATCAGGTTCAAATGCCGCGATTCGATCAAAACACATGCCATTCCGGCGAAATTCTTCTATCGTATCGCCGGTATATGCACCACAATCGACGAATCTCAGCGGCGACGGCAATGCAGGAATATCCGAGGGAAAATATTGATGCCGGATGTCCGGAATCGGAAGCATAGTGTCGCCATTTAATCGCTGATTCAATAACGAAACGAATAACAGCTGACTACTTATATCAGCCAGTTTTGAGAATGCCGTGCCTATCTCTTCCTGTGCGCGCATGCTTCGGTCAGCGGGTGCTAGCCAGAAACGACCAAGTGCCGGCCATACGTCAATAACTTCCGGTAAGGTCCAAATATTATCGATGCCTTGGGAGCGCAGATAAGCGCAGATTTCGTCGACGCTAACACCTGGGTTATGTACAGCGATCAGAACAGCGCAATCTGACTCTATCCGATCGGTGATTTGCCCTGGCCTGAATACCGGATATCCCGGCACTACCGTCACGCGACGATCAACAAAACCTCGTACGCGACAATGATTCTTGGAAAGCACATCAGCGCACATCCGGCCCATGTTTCCTGCGCCATATATCAACCAATCACGAATGTGCCTGCATTTCGAAAATCGAGTTCTATCTTGCGCTCGTGCAAATACATTATTCAATTGAATATGAATTGGAGGCACCGTTTGCAAAACATTCGAAAGGCATGCCTCATCCACGCGACAACCCTCGTCGCATGACCACTCGTTGGAGCGGCACATCCACTGCGTACGGACTATCGATATCGGTAATATCGATTGGCGAATCTTTGCCAATGGCTCTTAAAAGAACTTGCCCACGCATCAATTCCCGGCAAGAAATTTGACCTTGTAGCAACGGAACCGCCAGATAGACATCTTCGTCGTTCAACGCGTATCCAGCCGGAAGATTTCTTTTTGCATAAACGCCCCGTGCTAGCGTATCCAAATAGCGAAGTTCTCTTTCCGGTGGATTCCGTTTTGCCGTTCCCGGCGCGCCGCACATTTCTTTGGCTTTCTTGTAGGCGTTAAACCACTCGTCGATATTTCCTGGCCGAGAACAGTACGGGGATACTGGTACATCGTCATAGTCGATATCGACATGCCGCTCGAAGGTACGCGCGCCTTTGGCGTACGCCATCATGATCGAATTGGACCAGTCGTGATATTCGTGAGTGGAAAATCCAACGACATTGTCGGGATATCTCTCCAGCAGAAAATCTATCTGATTGAGTTCTACCTCGTAATCTTCCGATGGATAGATGGAAACGCAATGATTCAACGCAAATGGAATTTCGCGGCGATTAAAAAATGTGACCAGATCATCGATATCCTTCAACGTAGAACCACCGGTAGAAGCAATGACTGGTTTGCGTGTTGTCGAGATTCTTTCGATCAACATCCAATCTTTAATATCGGAACTGGCGATCTTGATGATCTGCACGCCAAGATCCACGCACTTATCGACGGAAACTTCGTCGAACGGCGTAGCCATTGTGACCATTCCATTCTGACGAATCGCATTGATCAGAATTTTGTAGTCCTGCCAGCTCATCTGGGTATCAAGCGTTTTTTTTATGTAACGTACATCTTCGCGATGACGATAATCCTTATGAATGAAATTATTGACGTCACGAAATTGCAGCTTCATGGCCGCTTTGATATCGTTGAAGCGAACAACCTTGCCAAAATCTTGGATGATCTTTAATCCGCGATCGACTTTTCCCCAATGATTATTCGCCAGCTCAAGTACAAATAGATCTTCGAAAATTAGACTTTTCATATTTAAAAACTTAGCCCGAAAAATGATTCGAACTTGTCCACCATAAAATCCAGCATGTCTAAAGAAATCCCTGGGAATACGCCAATCCACAGGGTCTGTTTCATGATCCGGTCGGTATTAGCCAGGTCACCGGCAACGCGATAACTCTTACCTTTCATGTAAGGCTGGCGCATAAGATTGCCGGCGAACAACAAACGCGTACCAATCTTGTGCTGGTCTAGATGTTCGATTAAATCGGCCCGATCAAATAAGGCATCGTCACGGATCGTAATGGGAAATCCGAACCAGGATGGATCGCTGTGTAGCGTAGCTTCCGGCAAGACGAAATAATTTTCGCAAGATGCCAAACGGTTTTTGAGGTAAGAAAAATTTCTCTTACGAGCCGCAATAAATTCATCCAATCGATCCATCTGCGCTAATGCACAAGCCGCCTGCATATCGGTAATCTTGAGGTTATAGCCAACATGCGAGTAACTGTACTTGTGGTCATAACCTTGCGGCAGATCACCAAGTTTTCGACAAAACCGTTTTCCGCAGGTGTTATCTTTTCCAGGTGCGCAGTAGCAATCCCTACCCCAATCGCGAAATGATTCGGCGATTCGCTTCAGCTCGCTGTTATTTGTAAAAACAGCACCGCCCTCGCCCATCGTGATGTGATGCGCCGGATAAAAACTTAAGGTACCAATATCTCCAAATGTCCCGACCATTTGTCCGCGATAAGTTGCCCCAAGCGCGTCGCAGCAGTCCTCCACTAACCATAGTTCGTATTTCCTGCATAAGGCAGTAACGACATCAAGGTTGTACGGATTGCCAAGCGTATGCGCCAACATGATCGCTTTTGTTTTCGGCGTGATTGCTGCTTCAATTTTCTCTGCGTCGATGTTGTAAGTTGGAATATCGACATCGACAAAAACTGGAATTGCGCCAAACTGAAGAACAGGATTAACAGTAGTCGGAAATCCGGCCGCCACACCAATCACCTCATCTCCCGGGCGAATTGCCCGATCGCCGAGACTGGGTGACGTCAACGCTGAAAATGCAAGAAGGTTCGCGGAAGATCCCGAATTTGTCGTCAATGCGTGCTTCACGCCTATAAACGATTCGAGACGACGTTCAAACGCATCATTGAAACGCCCAGTGGTTAACCAACCATCCAACGACGCTTCAACCATCGCTTTGACTTCCGATGCCCCGATAACTTTTCCCGATGGTGGGATAACAGTCGTTCCCGGTTGAAAAGGTTTTGATTCGAACGCAGTGCAGGCGTACTGATCAACCAGTTCGAGAATAACGGTGCGAAGCGGGCTCAACATTTGCGTAAGATTCATTGACGACATATTCACTCGAATAAGAATTTATCTGGCCAATAGTCACTGCTTGCATATCGCGCCCCGCATGCAAACTTTTATGCCATGCGACGACATGATCAAGCGCCTTAGAAAGCGGCCACCGAGGCGACCAACCTAAACGAAGCATCGCTTTGGAACAATCCAGCTTGAGGTTATGGGCTTCGTGCAACGCCACGCGCTTTTCATCAAAACGAACACGGGTACCGCTCGCCCATTTTTTTGCTAAGGCTTCCACTAACCAAGAAACCGGAACTGCATCTTTCTCCTGCGGTCCGAAATTCCATGCCTCTGCATAATCAGGTCCGAATTCGACAAGACGTTGAGCGAGAGATAGATATCCGCTCAATGGTTCAAGCACGTGTTGCCATGGCCTGATGGCACGAGGATTTCTAATCACCACCTCGCATCCTTCTTCAATGGCTCGTATCACATCGGGCACTAGCCGGTCGCTTGCCCAATCACCGCCGCCGATAACATTGCCGGCGCGAGCACTGGCGAGTGCGACACGATGCGTTTCATAAGAAGACGGATTGAAATAAGAATTTCTATAAGCAGCCGTGATCAGTTCCGCACAGCCCTTGGAGCTGCTGTAAGGGTCATATCCACCCATTGCTTCGCTTTCACGGTAACCCCAAGGCCACTCTCTATTTTCATAGCACTTGTCGCTGGTTATATTGACGATGGCTCTTATGCTATCTATCTGTCGAACTGCTTCAAGCAAGTTCATCGTTCCGATAACATTGACCTCGTAAGTTTCGACAGGATTCACATACGAATATCTCACCAGAGACTGCGCCGCCATGTGAATGACAATCTCCGGCTGTGCATCGACAATGGCTGCCGTTAGGTCAACACGGTTTCGAATATCGCCAAACCGCGATTCCATTCCCTGCGCGATTCGCGCTATGTTGAACAAATTAGGATTACTAGTTGGAGGCAGTGAGAAGCCGGCAACTTTGGCGCCCAACTGTTGAAGCCAAAGACATAGCCAGCCTCCCTTAAAACCGGTATGCCCAGTCACAAAAACTTTCCGGCCTCGCCAAAATTCCGGAGAAATTATTCCCAGAGTTTCCATGGTGCCGTTCCTTCTTGCCACAGTTTTTCGAGATGCTGCTTGTCGCGTATCGTATCCATCGGATGCCAAAATCCGCGATGAAAGTAGGCATGCAATTGTTTTTCCTTAGCCAACTTTTCCAAGGGCTCTTTTTCCCAAATTGTTTTGTCGCCAGAGATGTAGTCAATCACCTTTGGAGACAAAACGAAGAATCCGCCATTGATCCATCCACCATCGCCTTGCGGTTTCTCCTGAAAACTAAGAACACGCTCTCCGTGAAACTCTAAAGCGCCGAATCGTCCCGGTGGCTGTGTCGCGGTGATCGTCGCAAGTCCACCGTGATGCCTGTGGAAACTTAGTACAGTCTTGATATCGATATCGCCAAGGCCGTCTCCATACGTTAAACAAAACGGCTCTTCTCCAAGATATTTCCTAACTCGCCGGAGACGTCCTCCTGTCATCGTGTCATCGCCGGTATCGACGAGGGTAACCTTCCATGGCTCAGCACCATTCTGGTGAATCTGCATATCATTATTTGCCATGTCGAATGTGACGTCAGACATGTGAAGAAAGTAGTTAGCAAAATATTCTTTGATCAGATAGCCCTTGTAACCAAGGCAAACCACAAATTCATTCACACCGAATGAAGAATAAATTTTCATGATGTGCCAAAGAATCGGTCGACCGCCGATTTCCACCATCGGCTTTGGACGCACTGTTGTTTCTTCACTGAGACGAGTACCGAGCCCGCCAGCCAGAATCACCGCTCTCACCATGACCACCTAATTCTATGTTGCATTCAAAACGATATTTTGTCGGCTATCGCTTGCCGTACTATTTGTACTGCCTGCGATCGGCCTTCGCGCCTCATTTTGAACCCAACAGGGAATAACTTTCTCACTCCTCGCATGCAAATAAAGCGAAGAGGCGTTTGTTCAATCAATGTGGAATTGGGTTGCATCCGATGAGCAATATTCGTGCTCATGGCGTTCACAAATGTGGAGTATCGCAACAACGAGAAATCGCTAATGCCCAGCATAAAATTCACAGCCCACTAACAAAACATTTCTATGCCATAAATTTAAGCTACGGCATTTTTTGTCGTGGGCACAGCCCAATAGAAAAATAGAAAAATAGAAAAATAGAAAATCAGTAATTGATACAGCACTGAATTCACTATAGTTCAAATATTCATGTACAAGGCTGATACGAATTTTTCATTTTTGAAAAATTGATTCACTACTGCTACTGGTCAGTCACCCTGAATTCGTTAGTCACAATTTTTCCATTGTCATTCTGAGCGCAGCAAAGAATCTGCTTTTTGTCTGGGTTATGGATCGTAATAATTTTTAGTCGCCGTAAACAGTAGATTCTTCGCTACGCTCAGAATGACAGTCACACAATCCTCCTCAGAATGACATCCTTTTTTCGCCTCGTTTTTTGCGACCACTTTCTAAAAGATCAATAGACCGAAGCATCGATCCTTCGCACAAGTCATAACTTTGACAAAGGCATTACCTTGTAAAATCCCGCGCGCATCAAAACGGCCCTCGATCCAGGCAAAGAATTGTTCGATGATCGGCCTTGCCTGTTTTAAGCTGCCACAAAACTTCTTGCCTCGGGCATAATGTTCCCGGCGTCAAAATTTGGTTTGTTCGATCCTTTCGTTAACAGCTGCTGTCCGTGGTCTGTTGCGCCTCGGCACACAAATTTTAGGCAGGTGACCTCGTCATGAAAGAAGAATTACGCTCCTTGCTGTATCGCCATCTCCAAACAGCCATCGAAATCGAGCTGTCCACCATCCCCATTTATCTGTACACCTATTACTCGATCAATCGCCAGCCACAAAACACTGATAACCTACCGAATGGCAAAGCACTGGCAACCTTTGCCAATAAGGCCGGTGGCCTCTTGATGAGTGTTGCAGTGGAAGAAATGCTACACATGTCTTTATCATCGAATATCTTGCGCTCGTTAGGCGGCGAACCAAAGTTGTATTGCAAGTCTCCAGAACCTTACCCAAGCAATTTGCCGCACCATAAAGCGGGACGCGAAGACTCTTTCGGCTTAGAACCGTTTTCCGCGGCGCAGTTAAAGAAATTTGAATTGATTGAGTTGCCGGAGAAAGCAGATTCTCAGCCGCAAGCGGATAACTGGACAACCATTGGGCAGTTCTATCGCTACATCGCGGAGCTACTCGAACAAACCGATGATTCCGATTATGGCAACGAAGAACATCAATTAGCAGCACGCAAAGGTTATTACTCGCCGAACAATGTCGATACCGTTTATCCAAAAGACGCGTATTACATCCAGCAAAAAGAAGATCCGTTCGATCCCGTCAAGCGCGGTGCAAGTCAGGCGCAATATCCAGACAACCGCGACAGTGGTTTGTTAATGAAAATAAGGTCTAAAAAAGACGCCTTAAAAGCCATCAACAAAATCATGCTGCAAGGCGAAGGTTATCAAGACAGCCAGACGCATGAGAGTGACGACCGCGAAGATGATGAACATACGCACTGGTATAAATACGAAGAATTACTGAAAGAGATTCAGGCTTTCAGCGATAAGGATTTGGGGATCATCACCTATCCTTTTCCCAGCAATCCAACACGTGCTGACTATCCCTCGCAATTTTTGCCGTTGGTTGATTTAGCGAATGCTACTTATTCGTATCTGTTTTTATTAACAGAGACAGCATTCCGCTTACACGGTCATGCGCAAGCGTCGCTTTTTTTCATTGGCATGCACAAAGGAATGATTTTTATCCTCGACAAAATCCTCGGTGGCATGCGCTACCAATATCTAAACAATAAACAAGGACAGGTATTGGCCCCCACTTTTGAGAACTACGCTTTTTCTAGCCTGGCCTCGGCGAAACAAGAGTTGATTGCGTTGTGCGAGGCTGTGCCCGCCAGTATGGGACTAGATAGCAATATTCTCTCGCGTATTAAAGATTTGCCGGATGTGAATGTGGGTCCCGACGGTATCGTGCGCTTTTAAGAGCCCATTTACGATCCGCCAAAGCAGGCCAATCTCAAGCCTGCGGTTTTATATACAACTCCGTTCCTCGGCTCGACCTTAGCCTGTTTTAACAGATCGTAAACAGGCTCTAAGAAAATGGGAGATAACATGAGTTCACCAGTAATTAATCAACCACTCGACTTACATGCTTGCATGGGCTTGAATGCTTGTAAGGGGCATGACCGATTAGGTACCAATGCTTGCGCGGGTAGCGGGACTTGTGCGACAGCCGCTGCGCATTCTTGCCATACCTTAAATAATTGCCGTGGCCAAGGCGGGTGTGGTCTTTATGGAACCGGCGAAGAGCAAAATCATCCGGGTGAAAATTCTTGTTCATGGCAAGGATCATGCGCGGTACCAATCAATGCTGAACGTTTTTCGACCAATGGACCAAATCAAGGCAAGGGCGTTTGGCTGAGAGCGCGGGAATTGTTCGAGCAACGCATGGCCGCTGCCAATCGGCAGGTGCTGCCCTCTCCCTCATCGGTGGGACCAACAACAGCGTGGCTGCAAGAAAACTATAGCCCGGACTACACGGCATGCGGTGCCAGCGGCATGAGTGGCGGCGGTAGTTGTATTTAAATCTGATGGCGCCTCAAAAATCGCACCGCAGGTCGATTCGAGCCCACGGTGCGATTTTTTTTGAGGCCCTATGGAGGCATTGATGCAGCAATTGAGTGAAACAACTTGGCCGAAGCTGGGTCTTGGCTTGGGCCTACGTCATGTGCATGTTGATTTCATTTTGGCTAATTGGCCAAAGGTGGATTGGTTTGAAATTATTTCCGAAAATTTCATGTTTTCCGCCGGTCGGCCTCGCCATGTGTTGCGGCAAATTGGTGAACGTTATCCGCTGGTAATGCATGGCGTATCGATGTCGATCGGCAGTGCAGATCCAATTGATTTCGAATACCTGCGAGCACTGAAAGATTTAGCAAACGATATTCAGCCAAAATGGATCAGCGATCATCTATGCTGGACCGGTATATTGGGTTGCAACACGCACGATCTTTTGCCCTTGCCGTTAACCGATGAAGCTTTGCAGCACGTTACGAAGCGCATCAATATCGTGCAAGATTTTTTGGAACGCCCGTTGGTGCTGGAAAACCCAAGCAGCTACCTCAGCTATACGCAATCGACATGGTCGGAAGCGGATTTTTTAGCTGCGCTGGTTAGCCAGACTGGCTGTCGCCTGTTATTAGATGTGAATAACTGCTATGTCAGTTGTTTTAATGCGGATCTCGATCCAAACGCATATCTGCAAGCCTTGCCGCACGATGCAATCGTGCAGTTGCATTTAGCAGGGCATCAACATTGCGGCACGCACATCATCGATACCCATGATCGTCCTGTCGCACCATCAGTCTGGCAACTATTCAAGCAAGCCTGGGCTTTGAGTTCTGGCGCTGCGACTTTGCTGGAATGGGATGGCAATATTCCTGCATTCGATATTTGTCTGACTGAACTGCATAAAGCACGCGAGCACATGCAATCAACAGTGACCATGTTAGATGTGGCGAGTACAGACAACGAGCAAGAAGCGGTCTCCACACCGCTCGATTTTTTGATGACGCCAATGATGAACGAGACGGTGCAATGGACCTCCCACAGAGAATAAACATGACGGAAACTTCCGTAGCCACAGGGGAGTTGGAGCAGCTGCAACGCTTCATGCAAGCAGCGTTGTTACAACAAGCGCCGGACACCGATGCGGATCAGGTACAACTGCATATAACCCCATCGGCCAATTTGAGCGCAGCGCAGCGCTTGGCAATTTATCAACGCGCTTATTACGCTCGATTATTACAATGCATGCAGGGGCAATTCAAAGCGTTGAGTCATGCGCTAGAACCAGCGTTGTTCGCCGATTTTGCACGTGAATATCTGCGGGAAATACCATCGCGCAGTCCAACGCTGGCTAACCTCGGCCATGACTTTGCCGCCTTCTTGCAACGTAATCGTCCTGATGCAGAAACGACAGAAAAAGAAATTTGGGTAGATTTCATGATTGATCTAGCCGATTTCGAATGGACGTTATATGGTTTATTCGATGCACCTGGTATAGAGCAAGAAGGCTATGCCGACACCACCAATCTAGATGATCCGCGATTGCGTTTACAGACTTGTATGCGCTTGTGCCATTATCGCTTCCCGGTCAACGAGTACTATCAGCAAGTTGCCAATGGAGGAAATCCCGAATTTCCACTAGTGCGTGAAGTTTACTTAGCTTTGGTTCGAAAAAATTACCAGATCGGGATATTTACTTTACTGCCCGCGCAACATCACTTTTTAACACAACTATCTCAACTGTCACCGTTACAAAACATTACCGATGCGTTGGCAAACACGGCTAGCGTTTTCAAGAGAGATATCGACAGCGTTAAAGCGTTTTGGAGTATGTGGCAGCATGGCTGGCTGCAAGCTGGTTTTTTTTGTAAACCGGTGTGATAAACGCTGTTCAAATTTGTTAACTATTTTAAAAGATCGGTAGTTAGCTATAGTGAATTTGTAGTGGCATGGCCCGCTCCTAAAAAAATCGATACGACCATTCCTAATGGTTTGTCATACTGGATTTGCTAGGTACAATTTTTCCACTGTCATTCTGAGTGCAACGAAGAATCTGCTTTTTCCCTGCGTTATGCACAGTGCTAATTTTGACCGCCGTAAACAGCAGATTCTTCGTTGCACTCAGAATGGCAGTCACATATCGTGCAAATTCAGCATGACTGACCACTAGTATTTTCATGTAAATTTAAATACGAACAGTAAGAGCAATGTCTGCCGCAAACTAGCCACTACTGCAACGTAAACGTAATAACCTTAGCCATAGGTGCACTTGGCAACTGAATTGTTAATCCTCGATCCATCAATTCGTCCCCCGTCATCCACTGCGGTGTTCCGCCATCTTGATCAGCCAGTTGATATTGGCGCGATCGGATTAATCCGGATAAACGGAGTGTCATGGATTCTTGTGAACATCCTTCGCGCCGAAATACCTGCACCAATCCTTTGCCAAAATCTTTGCGGTGAAACTCCCAAGCCACACAGCTATTAACGTCGTTTGTAGTTCCAGTAAGCGGCGTGAAATCTCCCAAGAACAGATCTCGCATTGAGTTTAATTGCGTCACCGCATTATTACTTTTCGTCCAATACGCAGCATTAGTGGAGTAATAATCGAATCCGATCAGTCCGTGGTATCCCATTCCGCTTCGCATACCGTATACATCGTTATTCACTGCGCCAATACCGGATATGGGAACCCATTGCGAGAGACCGTAAGTGTGATTCTGTTGCCCTACCGGGTCCCATAAATAATCGCTTCGCGTCAGCACGAATGCGCGACGCAGCATCTCGAAATCAATACGGCGTCCTCCTGCTGCACAGTTATCAATTACGAGTTCCGGATGATCCTCCTTAAGCCCGTCGAGCAACACATACAATCCGGTGACATACTGAATCTCAGTCATCCCCTCACGGTCAGGCGCATCCTGACTGCGCCAGTAGTAAAGCGGATACATATTGAAGTCTTGGCGATAAATGTCGATGCCAATGTCAGTGATCATTCTGGATATTTTTTGCCGCAACCAATCGCGTGCGGCGGGGATTCCAAGATTGACCAAATGAAAACCAGCGCTGTGCATGCCGATCATGTCAGCCGGCATATTTGCGGATGGTGGAATCAGCCAATCGAAGTGATTGTTGTACATCCACGTGTTCGGCATGACACGCTCGGGTTCAAACCACAAAAGGAATTTCAATCCGTTAGCATGCGCAGCATCGGCGACGGGTTTCAAGCCGTTTGGAAATCTGATTGGATCGGGATCAAAGTTTCCAACGCTCGAAGCCCAGGTACCAGCACCAGTCAACGTTGACCAGCCTGCATCCATCCACCATGTGTTAATCGGCAGCGTACGCGCCGCAATATTTTCGATGCCTTGTTTCATGTTGGCTTCGGTCACCCTCTCGAACGGAATGGTTCCGTTCGGTGAAGCGGCAACAGGAGGCACTTGCAACTGACCATTCACCCGGGGCGAATATTGCGCTAGCAACAAACGTCGTAGATACATTTGACCTACTGCGCAGTCCTCTCCCTTCCAGAACAGTAGAAGAACAGAAGGGCTGCGAATTTCTTCTCCCGGTTTCAAATACAAATGCGTGCGCTCCATCCCTGCATTCACTTGAAGCGCAGCACCATCGGGATGCGAAAACGTTGCGTTCCATTGCCCGGTCCAACCGATACCTGCTGTAAAACCGTCACCACCAGGGTAGCTAACATTGAAGAATGGAAGCACGCCTGGTTCAGTTTGCTCTGACGGCGATTTCATTGGCCCACCACCGGATGAACGACCACCGTACGGTTTCAAAGTAATTGGGGGCGTACCAATATATTGTTGCCTTGGCTGGAAGTCGCTGACTAACTGAGCGCTGCCGTCAGCATATCGCAGTACGTAATTACTCGACGATGTAGTCGGACCAAGTTTGGTATCGAGCGGCCAGATGTCGTGCAGAATAGGCGTGTTGATCGTGCCGGTATTTTTGAATTTGAGAACCCACTCCACGGCGGAATAATCGAGGTGCTCGATAGCCTCGATGCAAACTTCTAATCCACTCACGGGATCGCGATAACGAACGCTGTACTGAACGCGTTGTGCATCGAGTGCTTGTGTCGATTGCGATACTCGCCACATATCTAATAATGCTGCAGACCTTATGCCATCGTAGGTAAACGAAAACGGCTCGCTACCGGAAACTGTAAACGCATTAGCTATCCAATCGTGCGCCGATTGCCTATTGACTTCAATCGCTGCCCCCACACTTTCCTCTTTCACCGAGGATGATCCCTGACCGCAGGATAAAACCTGACTCAGGATAATGATAGAAAAGGCAACACGAAAAAACGTGGGATTTCGAAGTCGTATCGATGTGGTCATTGCAGTCCATAGATAGGCGTCGATGGGGCGTATTGATTAGGTTACGCAGCATGTTTGTTCGTTTAGAGACAGGGCAAAATTCCACATTTACTAGGCGACGTGTAGAGCACTTCGCGTGCCAGAAAATGGGTGTGCGATATCGCGAGTTGCGAATTAGTACGCGAACTTGGTTAGCAGGGAAAGATAAAGAAGGAAAAGTTCTATGTGACCAATAATTTAGACATATGGGGACGTGCAGGATATTTTTTCTGACATGTCGTTTAAGCGCGATAATTTTTGTGACGCGATGACGATGAAGTAACAAAGTGACGCGAGGTGTCGTTAGCGTATGACGTGCGTCGTCAAGATTCGACTGAATAGGTCAGGTAATGTTGATCTGCTAAGAGTTATCTAGTGATGCGACTTTGCTAGAAAGGATTTCCACGCAAGTGTGCAGCCCATTGCCGCTACGCGCATTCACCTTCATAAACGGTGCAAATATATTGCATTAATTGAAACGGAATTAGCGGGGACGCCACCTGGACTTCTAGTAGGTCGTTCCTGGGGACAAGAGTACTGCATTAGGAATTTTATTGGCGGAAGCGGTGAGATTCGAACTCACGGACGAGTCACCCCGTCGCTAGTTTTCAAGACTAGTGCCTTAAACCGCTCGGCCACGCTTCCCTAATCACAGGCGCGCATTCTACCATAGCGTCCTCGCGCTGGTAGCGATTGCTATACAGACAGAAAGCATTTTTTTGTCCAACCCACTAGAAATACAGGAATCGTCACTATGCTTGGACAAGCCGTCATTTTTCTCGCCGCCGCCGTGCTATTGGTACCGTTGTGCCGAAAGCTGGCGCTTGGCGCAATCCTCGGCTATCTCGTCGCGGGCATTCTCATAGGCCCAGCGGGATTAGGCCTCGTGGGCGATGTGGAGACCACGCTACATATCTCCGAATTCGGTGTGGTGTTATTGCTGTTCATCATTGGTTTGGAGTTGGAGCCTGCCCGTCTGTGGGTGCTACGCCGCCTGGTATTTGGCTTGGGTGCGGCGCAAGTTCTCCTTACCAGCCTCATTATTGCCGGGTTTGCGCATCAATTTGGTCTGGGTTGGCAGGCGGCGTTCGTCGCGGGGTTGGGACTTTCAATGTCATCGACGGCCTTCGTCATGCAAACGATGGCGGAAAAAGATCAACTGGCAACCCGCCACGGCCGGGAAGCATTTTCCATTCTGTTGTTCCAAGATTTAGCTGTTATTCCGCTGCTGGCCTTGCTGCCTTTACTAAGCGCAAACGACACTAATGAAGCCAATCCTGCTTGGCAGGTTGGGCTCAAGGCTGTACTAATTATTGGTGCGGTAATAATCGCTAGCCGCACCGTTATTCGGCCGTTATTTCGCATCATCGTTACTTTCGGTGGCCGCGAGATTTTTACGGCTGCCGCGCTATTGTTAGTAATCGGCACGTCATTGCTCATGGTGGGAGCCGGCTTGTCGATGTCGCTCGGTGCCTTTCTAGCCGGCGTGTTACTCGCGGATTCGGAATACCGTCATGAATTGGAAGCAGTCATCGAACCTTTCAAGGGGCTCTTACTGGGGCTGTTCTTCATGGCGGTGGGAATGTCGGCAAACATCGGCCTGATAACCAGTCATCCCACCCTTGTCATTGGCCTAGTATTACTGCTCATCACACTCAAAACCGGCGTACTGTTCTTCGTTGGTCGGGCCTTTGGTTCGCCGATAGACTCGTCTCGGAAACTGGCTATCACCCTGGCACAAGGTGGTGAGTTCGCATTCGTGCTCTTTGCACTTGCGGAGACCTATCAAATATTTGATAAAGCGACTACGGATCTTCTTGTTGTCGTTGTAACCGTATCCATGTTGATTTCGCCGCTGCTGCTTTCCTTAGAGGAAAAAATTTCCGCCAAGTGGTTCGATCGCAAGGCACCGCCGAAGTACGACACCGTGGACGAGGAGAATCCAGTGATCATTGCCGGATACGGCAGGGTCGGCCAGGTCGTTTCCCGGGTATTAAATGCCCGGCACATTCGCTTCACGGCACTGGAAGCCAATCCACAACAAATCGACTTCGTCCGCAAGTTCGGCAATAAAATTTATTTCGGCGATGCGTCGCGCTTGGACCTTTTATATGCAGCCAAGGTAGATAAAGCCAAGCTATTTGTATTGGCTATCGACGATGTCGAGGCTTCGGTAAAAACCGCTGAAATGGTGCGCAAACATTTTCCCCATGTGCCGGTTTACGCACGCGCTCGTAATCGCGTTCATACCTATAAATTAATGGATTTAGGCGTGAAGGTGGCGGTGAGGGAAACTCTTCTATCGAGCATAGAACTCTCTCGCAATGTGCTAAAGGAACTGGGATTGAAAGAGGACGAAGCTAACGATACCGTTGCCGCCTTCCGTACCTTTGACGAAAGGTTACTGTTACAGCAACACGCCATTTATCAAGACGAAGCGCAGCTGATTCAGACATCCAAACAAGCGGCGGATGAGTTAAAAAGCCTCTTTGAAGCAGCGCAAGAGCAAGAAGAAGTCGGGACGGCGAAAGACGACAAATCCCCAAATATCCCCAAATCTATGCAGGAAGGTTGAAACTTTCCCCCTGCTGCCTTAGTCTTACTGCTGGCTTTATCCGAATTCTAAGGAGATATAGATTATGCAACCCGACTTACAAGTGCTACGCGGCACATCAGATATTGCGCAAGTGCAGCATCGCGTTCTGCGCAATACCTACCTGCTGCTTGCCCTATCGCTAATACCTACGGTGCTTGGGGCGTTTGTAGGTGTTTACTTCATTAACTTCGCATTCATGGCACAAAGCCCGATTCTGAGCATGGTTTTATTCATGGCAGTGTTCTACGGCTTGATGTTCATGATCGAGAAAAACAAGGATAGCTCGCTGGGCGTTGGCTTACTGCTACTGTTTACGCTGCTCATGGGCGTCATGCTGGGGCCAATTCTGCAGTTTGCTACAGGGCAAGGCGCGCATAAAATCGTTGCGTTGGCGGCGGGCGGTACTGCGGCGATCTTCTTTGGTCTGGCTGCGATCGGCAGTGTAGCGAAACGAGACTTTAGCTTTTTGGCTAACTTTCTGATGGTCGGCTTTTTCGTACTGTTGATTGGTATAGTCGCCAACATGTTTCTGCAAATGCCAGGAATAGCTCTCGCTATTTCCGCCGCGTTCATTTTGTTTTCTTCGGCGGCAATTCTGTTCACAATTAATCAAATTGTACGGGGCGGCGAAACCAATTATGTCAGCGCAACGTTAACGCTGTATGTTGGCATCTACAATATCTTCGTTAATCTGCTTCAATTGCTGTTAGCTTTTGGTGGTGGTAGTCAGCGCGACTAAGTAAGGTAATAGCGATAAAAAACGGCGGCCAAAATGGCCGCCGTTTTTCATTCTAAAGGCACAATGCCTTTTAAAGTGGTAAAGCACCTATTCCGTGCGGTAGCTAGAAAATCCCGTAGGTAAGGTCGCGTCGCGCCACTCTTCGTGGTTGCCGCGTAGAGATCGCTCCATAACCCGCCAGTGCTGATCTGGCGAGCAATCACATAGTTGTAATCGAGATAATTCTTGATTCCCCAATTAGGCAGCGCCGCGACGCCACGGCCGCTTGCCACTAATTGCAAAATGGCAACCGTAAGCTCAGCTGTGCGTCGTACGGGCTGAATACCAGCTGGTTTCAACACTCGACGGATAACGTCGATGCGATCTTCTGGCACCGGATAGGTAATCAAAGTTTGATCGGCAAAATCCTTCGCTTGCAATACGCGCTTTTTTGCCAAGGGATGCCCTGTTGGCAAGACTGCCTCGATCTCAAAGCGGAAAAGCGGATGATAGACAATACCGCGCTGCCGAGAGCGCTCCGAACCGATCACGAGATCTGCCTCGCCGTTGGTGAGCAAATCGACCGGGTCGCTGTGAAATCCAGACACCAAATCCAATTCTATATGCGGCCAATCTTTCCGAAATGCATCCATGATGGGCATGAGCCAGTCGAAGCAGGTGTGACACTCCAGCGCGATGCGCAAGCTGCCCGCATCTTTATCGGTCAATTGGGCGAGATCTCGTTCAGTAGCCTGTATTTGGTCCAATACATTCGTCGCTAGCATGACTAGTCGCTTGCCTGCGTCCGTCAACTCTATCGACTGCCCACGCCGCACGACAATATCCACGCCATATCGTCCTTTCAGAGCGGCAAGTTGGTGGGATATAGCTGATTGCGTTAAATGTACACGCTTGGCGGCAAGTGAAACGCTGCCCGTTTCGGCGAGTGCGACTAAGGCGCGCAAATGTCGGATTTCGAGCATGAGTTATGAATTTCATTCATTGTTAATCGAGTATTTTTCATTGGATTCATGAATCAGTTTGCCCGATCATGCACCTATCTGGCAAACGGAGCGATCAACCATGGCACTGACACATAACTTAGGCTTTCCACGAATCGGCGCAAAACGCGAGTTGAAAAAAGCACTTGAGACTTATTGGAGCGGCGAGAGCAATGAAGTAGCACTTCAGGCGACCGCTGGAGAGTTGCGGCAACGGCACTGGCAGTTGCAAAAAGATATTGGCATTAATCTTGTACCCGTCGGCGATTTCGCGCTTTACGATCACATGCTCAATATGACCGCACTCCTCGGCGCGGTGCCTACGAGATTTCAATGGAATGGAAACGAAGTTGGGCTAGATACTTATTTCGCCATGGCGCGCGGCACGCCGGAACAACCGGCAATGGAGATGACCAAGTGGTTCGACACTAACTACCACTACATCGTCCCGGAATTTACCGCTCGGACAGAATTCAGTCTTGGCTGGCATCAATTATTTCAAGAAGTCACTGAAGCACAAGAAGTTGGTGTTCAACCTAAAGTGGTGCTCGTAGGGCCTCTCACCTATCTTTATTTAGGCAAGGAAACTGAGCCCGGTTTCAATCGCTTGTCTTTGCTGTCACACCTTTTACCCGTCTATGAAAAAATCCTCGGCAAATTGGCAAGCTTGGGCGTGAAGTGGGTGCAGTTTGACGAACCGGCTCTCGTTCTCGATCTGCCCGATGAATGGCGCAATGCTTACGAGCAAGCGTATGCATTCTTGCAACGCAAAGATATCAACCTGCTATTGGCTACGTACTTCGAAGCAGTTGATACGCATGCGTCACGCTTAAAGCGTTTGCCAGTAGCCGGTCTACACCTTGACCTTTGTCGCGCACCTAATCAATTGAGTGCTTTTCTCAATGACTATCCGCAAGACAAAGTACTTTCCCTTGGGGTGATTGATGGACGCAACGTTTGGCGCAATGATTTGGAAGATACGTATGACAAACTCTTGCAGACACAATCGTCTTTAGGCGACCGACTCTGGATTGCACCTAGCTGCTCGCTTTTGCACTGCCCCGTAGATCTCGATTCGGAAACCAAGCTAGATGCGGAATTAAAAAGCTGGCTTGCGTTCTCCGCGCAAAAACTCCGTGAAGTGGCAGCACTCGCAAGAGGTTTGAATGAAGGGAAATCTGCTATCAGCAAAGCCCTTCAAGAATCGGCTATCGTTAAACAAGGTAAAGCGTCCTCTGCACGCATTCATAACCCTGTTGTACAAAGACGTTTGCAAAACCGTCAGACAGCAGACAGCCAGCGCACTAGCTCCTTCTCCGTTCGCCAAGCCGTGCAAGCACGGCGCTTCAATCTTCCGCTTTTTCCAACAACCACTATCGGATCGTTCCCACAGACAACAGAGATTCGCAGCGTGCGTGCCGCTTATAAAAGTGGTGCGATCGGCAACCTCAAATATCTGGAAGCGATGCGTACCGAGATCGGTTTAGCTATTGAGAGGCAAGAATCGATCGGTCTCGACGTCCTTGTGCATGGCGAGGCTGAACGTAATGACATGGTCGAATATTTCGGCGAACAATTGTACGGATATGCATTCACGGAAAACGGGTGGGTACAAAGCTATGGCTCGCGTTGTGTGAAACCGCCGATTATTTATGGTGACGTATATCGCCCAGATCCGATGACCGTCGATTGGATTCTTTATGCACAAAGCCTCAGCGATAAACCCGTTAAAGGAATGCTCACTGGCCCGATCACCATGTTGCAATGGTCATTTGTTCGCGATGATCAACCGCGTGCGACAACCGCCTTGCAGATCGCATATGCCATTCGAGATGAAGTAGTCGATTTGGAAAAAGCAGGCATTGGCATCATTCAGATCGATGAACCGGCGCTGCGTGAAGGACTACCGCTGAAGAATGCTAGTTGGGATGACTATCTGCGTTGGGCAGTGGATGCATTTCGTGTTACCAGTGCCGGCGTTCGTGACGATACGCAAATCCACACGCACATGTGCTATTCGGAATTTAACGACGTACTGCCGTCGATCGCGGCAATGGATGCGGATGTCATTACTATCGAAACATCACGTTCGCGGATGGAGTTGCTCGATGGTTTCAGCGCATTCAAATATCCGAATGAAATCGGGCCCGGTGTTTATGACATTCATTCACCGCGCATTCCATCGTTGGAAGAAATGCTTCGCCTATTGCAAAAAGCGTGCGATGTAATTAATCCGCAATTGTTATGGGTCAATCCGGATTGTGGATTGAAAACGCGGCGTTGGCCTGAAACAGAAGTAGCGCTGAGAAATATGGTCGAGGCAGCGAAGTTGTTGAGAGCCCAACATGCGCCTGTTGCGGCGGCGCATGGGTAAAATGAAATATTAAAATATTGAACCACAGAGAGCACAGAGAAAAGCGTTATTGCTCTATCGCCTCTCTTGCTCTTCTCTGTGGGTCAGATTTTTCACCTTAAAATTGCGCTTCAGATACGTTAAAAATTATTCTAGGTATTACTTCTCAAAAAGCGCAATCGACTCGACATGCGCCGTGTGCGGAAACATGTTCACCACTCCCGCCGCAACCAACCGATAACCTTTCTCATGGACCAGGACTCCCGCATCTCTAGCAAGAGTCGACGGGCTGCAGGAAACATACACAATGCGTTGAGGAGAATCCTCTCCTAAGGATTTAACAAGCTCCAGCGCACCGTCTCGTGGCGGATCGATCAACATCCGATCGAAAGGGCCCATCGCATTAACATCAGCTTCAGTGATCTTAAACAAATCAGCGACCCGAAACTCTGTTTGTGCGTCCAAACCATTGCGCACCGCGCCCTCTCCGGCACGTTCGACTAACGCCTTACTTCCTTCAATGCCGATTACATGCGCGCCTCTACGCGCAATTGCAAGCGAGAAATTACCGAGACCGCAAAAGAGATCCACAATGCGTTCGCCGGGTTGTGGGTCGAGCAAGTTGAGTGCCTGTTTGACCAATACGCGGTTCATCGCCGGATTCACCTGCGTAAACTCGGTAGGCCGAAAACGCATTACGAGATCAAACTCGGGCAAGTGATAGGCTAACTCCGGCGCATCCAACGGATAAAACGGATGAGCTGTCTCAGGCCCTTTGGGTTGCAACCAGAATTGAATACCATGCGCATCGGCAAAACGCTGCAACAACACTTCATCATCCGATGAAGGCGGGTCCAACACGCGCAACACCAATACCGTTACCGACTCTCCAACTGCCAACTCGACTTGCGGCAAGCGTTCACGAATAGAAAGTTGATCAATGGTTAAACGCAGTGGTTCAAGCAGCGCTGAAATCTGCGGTGGTAATATTTCGCAGCTTTGCATTTCGGCAACGAAACTACTTTTTTTCTCGTGGAACCCAACAAGAAGCCGGCCTTTTTTTATCACGTACTTGACGGAAAGCCGTGCACGCTGACGGTAACCCCACGGTATGCCATAAACAGGCGGCAATATGCGTTCGGGTTCAACCTTGCCGATACGGACGAGCGTTTCTTCCAGCACTCGCTGCTTGGCGGCTACTTGCGCGCCATGCTCGACATGCTGCATCGCGCAGCCGCCACACACGCCAAAATGAGGGCAACGAGGCGTTACGCGATTAGAAGAAGGCTTAAGAACCGTTTGAACTTGCGCCAGCTCATAGCTTGGCCGCTTTTGAAACACAGAATAGGTAACCAGCTCCCCTGGCAGCGCACCTTCGACAAATATTGCCTTGCCATTTACGCGACCCACACCCCGGCCTTCGTTATCCAAGGATTCGATTTGTAAAACGGGCGGAGAAAAAGGTGTATTGCTCAACGGCGCCTCGGAATTGCGTTCGACTACAGGAGATGAAGACATGGAATTAAAGCGGCTGTGAAAACAAATGAGAGAGTGGATTTTAACGGTTTTTATGTGTTGCGCTACTTAATGGTCAGTCACTCTGAAAATATTAGATGCAAAAGTGCCTATACTCCCTTCTCCCGCACGCGGGAGAAGGGTTGGGGATGAGGGGGATTAGAGCCTCCACGACCATAGCCCCCCTCACCCTCGATCCCTCTCCCGCGTGCGGGAGAGGGAAGCAAAAATGCTTCGCGGGCATCACAACAACAAATCTAGCGTGACTGACCACTAATAAAACCTTGCGCAGTCACAGAGACTATAACAAGCGCCCTCTAGCCCTCTGCTACAATGAGCTGTTACTTCTCCTTACCTGCGCATTATGAACTTTTGCAGCCAATGCGGAGAAAAAGTCAGCTTCCGCATTCCCCCCGACGACACCGTTCCTCGTTTCGTCTGCGATCATTGCAATACTATCCACTATCAGAATCCCAAAATGGTGGTCGGCTGTATTCCTGAATGGGAAGACAAAATTTTGCTTTGCCGCCGCGCAATAGAACCGCGTTACGGGTTATGGACATTGCCTGCTGGTTTTCTGGAAAACGGCGAAACGGCGCCGGCGGGCGCTGTACGAGAAACCCTCGAAGAAGCAAATGCCCGAGTGGAACTAGGCGAGTTGTATACTTTTATCAGCCTTCCGCATATCAGCCAAGTGTATGTACTGTTTCGCGCCCAACTTCTTGACTTGTCTTTTTCCGCAGGCACGGAGAGTTTGGAGGTTAAGCTATTCTCCGAAGAAGATTTGCCTTGGGACCATCTCGCCTTTCGCACCATGCAATTCACGCTGGAGCACTACTTCAGGGATCGGCAAGCGGGGAAATTCGGCATCCATGTTGGTGTGATTGGCGCGCCACCGCTGAGTACTTAACTTGTGGATGGGTATTTTAGCAACCCATCCACAAATCCAGCGAACTCTTAGTCGACCTAGCCTTCAGGCCGTATAGGAACAAACAGCGTGGTATCTTCACGCTGCACCAACAGCGCAATACTTTTGCCGGATGGCATCTTCGACAAGCGATCACGGAACTCATCCACTGTCTGCACGCGTTGGTTATTTAGGGAAAGGATAATGTCTCCTGGTCGTAAACCAGCGCGAGCAGCGGGACCATTTGCATCCTGAACAACGATCCCATCTTCACTTTCCGAAAGCGTCAGCCCGATTTTTTCCGCCTGCTTGGTCGGATGATCACCAGCTCGGCCGGCAACTCGCTCGCCCGGCATTTCGGTTACGGTAGCGGTCAACTCCTTGGCCTCGCCTTTGCGCCATACCTTCATTTTCACCACTGCCCCAGGCTTGGTCATACCGACCAGACGCGGCAATTCGGCTGAGCTGACCACCTGTTTACCGTCGTATTCACGAATGACGTCACCAGGCTGTAAGCCGGCTTTGTCCGCGGGACTACCCTTTTCAATGGAAGCAACTAATGCGCCCTTTGCATCTTGCAATCCAAACGAACCGGCAAGCTCTGGGGTAAGCGATTGGATTTGCACACCGATGCGACCACGACTGACTCGCCCGGTACTTTTCAGTTGATTAGCGACGTCGATCGCCACATCGATTGGAATCGCGAACGACAATCCCATAAATCCACCGGTACGACTATAAATCTGAGAGTTAATCCCGACTACTTCGCCCTTCATATTGAATAACGGTCCGCCTGAATTACCTGGGTTAATGGCAACGTCGGTTTGGATGAAGGGGACAAAATTCTCTTCCGGCAATGCGCGGTTAATAGCGCTGACAATTCCGGCGGTCACTGAATTTTCAAAACCAAACGGCGCACCAATTGCTAAAACCCATTCGCCGACACGAATATGGCTTGCATCGCCAATCGGCACTGTCGGCAAATCTTTTGCGTCAACTTTGAGTAAAGCAACATCGGTACGAGAATCCGTCCCGACAACTTTAGCCTTGAATTCGCGTTTATCCGTGAGCTTCACGATAACGGTATCGGCGTTGGCAACCACGTGGCGATTAGTAAGAACGTAACCATCTTGGCTAATAATGAAGCCAGACCCCAACCCTTGTTGCATCGGTGCTTCACCACGACGAGGCTGTTGCGGTGTAAAGCGGCGGAAGAAGTCGAAAAATGGATCGTCTTCGTCGGCACCAGGAAATTGCATCGAACCGCGGGTCAAAGTTTGCGTGACGCTGACGTTCACAACAGCCGGTCCTTCCCGCTCAACCAATGCGGTGAAATCTGGTAGTTGAACCGTAGGCACGGGAGTACCTGGTGTGGTGCCGGGTGTAGGTTTGAACGCAGATTGCGCGGGCGGCTGCGTGGATTCGGCTTTGCCAGCCTTGCCTAGATCCAATTTCTCGCATCCCGTTGCGGTTAAAGTACAAGCGACAGCAAGGGCAAACCAGTGCGTTACATGTTTACTCATATGATCAATTCTTCAGTTAATTCCATTTTGCGTTAAAACCGATACTTTGTCGGCTGTCGCTGGCCGTACTATTTGTACTGTCGCAGCGAAGCCTTCGCGTCTCGCTTCTAACGCAAAATGGAACAAGCCTAACGCCGCAGTCAAATAATCAAAACCTAGCAAGATTCCCATCAGCAAATGCTCGCCCAGGACAAGCACCTTAGAGGATTTTTTAAAATACTGCTAGCAGGTTCATGTCGCTGACTAAGGGAAACTCCCTCCCCTTGAAAGAGAGGGAGCTAAAAACAAACGACCTACTAAGCTGCCATCCCCAACATCAGTTGATTAAGGCGTTTTACGAATGCCGCCGGATCTTCAAGCTGTCCACCCTCAGCCAGCAACGACTGATCGAACAACACATGACAAAGATCGTCAAAGCGAGCGTTTTCTTCTGTCTTCAACTTCTCCACTAACGGATGCGTGGGATTGATTTCCAGAATCGGCTTGTTGTTAGGCACATTTTGCCCAGCAGCCTTGAGCAACCGCTCTAAGTTAAAAGACATATCCTCACTATCGGCCACAAGGCATGCAGGCGAGTCGGTTAAACGATGTGTAATACGTACATCCTTTACGCGTTCTCCAAGAGCACCTTGTATTTTTTCGACCAACTCCTTGTACGACTCAGCAACAGTCGCTTGCGCGGCTTTTTCCGACTCATCTTCCAGCGCGCCCAGGTCCAGACTTCCTTTGGCCACCGATTGCAAATGCTTTCCTTCGAACTCGGTGAGCTGATTAATCCACCATTCATCAATTCGATCGGTAAGCAGCAATACTTCAATGCCTTTCTTGCGGAAGATTTCCAAATGCGGGCTGCTTTTCGCGGCAACGAATGTCTCGGCGGTCAGATAGTAAATTTTTTCCTGGCCGTCCTTGATGCGGCTGACATAATCCGCAAGGGATACATTTTGCGCATCGCTATCAGCATGGGTGGAAGTGAATCGTAGCAACTTGGCGAGCCGCTCGCGATTGCCGTTGTCCTCAACAATGCCTTCCTTGAGCACGTTCCCGAATTCTTTCCAGAAGGTTGCGTACTTTTCCTTCTCGTTTTCCGCCAAATCCTCCAGCAGACCAAGAACCTTTTTCACGCAACCGCCGCGAATCGATTCGACGTCTCGGCTTTCTTGCAAAATTTCGCGGGAGACATTCAGCGGTAAATCGTTGGAGTCCACCATGCCGCGAACGAAGCGCAGGTAATTCGGCAGTAAATTGCCCGCGTCCTCCATAATAAATACTCGACGGACGTAAAGCTTAAGGCCGTGACGACGCTCGCGGTCCCATAAATCAAATGGCGCCCGTGCCGGGATATACAACAGCTGCGTATATTCTTGCTTGCCTTCGACCTTGCTATGGACATGCGCCAGCGGTGCTTCGAAATCATGGGCTACATGCTTGTAAAATTCGTCGTACTGCTCCTTGGTAATTTCCGACTTTGACCGTGTCCATAATGCGCTGGCTTGCGTAATGGTTTCATCTTCGTCGGTAACTACGTATTCGCTTTTATCTTTATCCCAGTTTTCCTTCTGCATCACGATAGGGATTTGGATATGGTCGGAATATTTGCGAATAACAGTTTTCAGTTGTCCGCTATTAAGAAACTCGTCTTCGCCTTCTCTCAGATGTAGGATCACATCCGTGCCACGACTGGCTTTTTCAACGGTCTCGATAGTGTATTCGCCGGCTCCGTCGGATTCCCAGCGGACAGCCTGGTCGGCAGGCAACCCAGCACGCCGCGTTACGAGCGTGACGCGATCGGCAATGATAAAGCCGGAATAAAAACCGACGCCGAACTGGCCGATCAGATTTGCGTCTTTTTGATCGTCACCGGTTAACTGCTTGAAGAACTCCCGGGTACCGGATTTGGCAATGGTGCCGATATTGGCGATTACCTCATCGCGAGACATGCCAATGCCGTTATCGGAAATAGTAATGGTACGATCGGCTTTATTAGCGCTCACTCGAATTTTGATATCCGAATCCTGCTCATACAAGCTGCCATCCGCGATAGCCGCAAAACGCAGTTTGTCAGCGGCATCCGAAGCATTGGAAATCAGCTCGCGAAGAAAAATTTCCTTGTTGCTATACAAGGAATGAATCATGAGGTTGAGCAGCTGCTTTACTTCAGCCTGAAAGCCCAGCTTTTCCTTGAGTTCAGCCATGTTAAGTAGTCTCCATGTGAGTTAAGAGGCATGTAGAAAAGGGATATTTGCGAAAAAGATGGGGACAGTTACAGTAATTTCAATAGCGGAGATTCGGGACTCTTTAATCTATAGTGGAAACAGTTTGCAGGAACCGGAAAATAAATGACTTACTCGCTCGTTTTCAATACCCGCCGCTGGGTACTAGGTCTTACCCTATTGGTCGCCACCTTTGCCCACGGTCGAGATTTACCGATAGATAAAATCAAGCTGCCGGCGGGTTTTCAAATTGCCGTCTTCGCCGAAAATATTCCCGATGCGCGCTCGATGGCCTTAGGCAAGGAAGGCACTTTGTTTGTCGGCACACGCACAGAGGGGAAAGTATACGCAATCAAGCACCGTGATGGCCATGCCGTTGACGTACACACCATTGCTTCCGGCTTGAACATGCCGAATGGCGTCGCCTTTCGCGATGGTGCGCTTTTTGTTGCGGAGGTAAATCGTATATTGCGCTTTGATAATATTGAATCTCGCCTTACCAATCCGCCACAACCTGTCGTTGTAACCGATAAATTCCCTAGCGATAAACATCATGGATGGAAATTCATCGCCTTCGGGCCTGACGGTTGGCTATATGTTCCCGTTGGCGCCCCATGCAATATCTGCGAGCCGGATTCGAATCGTTACGCCAATATCATGCGGATGCAATCCAATGGTGCGGATTTACAAGTCTATGCCCGTGGAATTCGCAACTCTGTGGGGTTCGACTGGGATCCAACAACCAAAGGGCTTTGGTTTACCGATAACGGTCGGGACTTGATGGGTAACGACCAGCCCGCCGACGAATTGAACCACGCGCCGCGCGCCGGCATGCATTTCGGTTATCCCTATTGTCACCAAGGCAATCTGCCGGATCCCGAATTCGGATCAAAACATTCCTGCAATGAATTTACGCCCCCCGCAGCATTACTTGGCCCGCATGTCGCAGCCCTAGGCATGCGTTTTTATACCGGCGCTATGTTCCCGAGTCCATACCGTAATAACATTTTTATCGCCCTGCACGGATCGTGGAATCGGGAGAAGAAAATTGGCTATCGTTTAGCGCGGATAGTGATTGAAAATAACAAAGTGATAAAGCAAGAAATATTCGCCGAGGGCTGGCAGCAAGGAGAAAATAACTGGGGCCGGCCTGTGGATGTGCAAGTGATGCCTGATGGAGCATTACTGGTCTCCGACGACTACGCGAATGCTATTTATCGGATTAGCTATCTGCCTAGTAGATCGTCCAGATGAATTTTGTACGCCGCGTGACTGTCATTCTGAGCGCTAGCGAAGAATCTGCTGTTTACGGCGATTAAAATTAACATCGTGCTTAACATAAGCAAAAAGCAGATTCGTCGCTAACTCAGAATGACAAAGGAAAATTCGAATAACTACTGAGAAGCCGGAGCAGAAGGTTTGGGTTGAGAAACAGTAGACGGCGCTAGTACCTGCACAAACACTTCGTCCTGCTTGACCATGCCAAGTTCCGAACGAGCGCGCTCTTCGATTGCATCCATGCCTTGCTTCAGGTCACGAACCTCTGCATCCATTGCGCTATTGCGCGCCATTAACTTGGCGTTAGATTCGCGTTGCGAGACTAATTGTCGATCGACTTCCCATACTCGTAGCCAACTACCTTTGCCTAGCCAAAGCGGATATTGGATTAGGGCAATTAGGGCGAGGAGAATAAAAGGAAGTGAGCGCATTAATTTAAATTTAAAAAAAGCCAGCTTTCCACGGATTTACGCAGATTAACAAATCCGCGCTCATCCGTGGCTAACCATTCGCTCTTAGCGCAACTGATAAAACGCTTCGCGCCCTGGATAACTCGTCGTTTCAGAAAGCTCTTCTTCAATGCGCAGCAGCTGGTTGTATTTTGACAACCGGTCGGAGCGTGAAAGAGAGCCCGTCTTAATCTGCAGCGCATTACTCGCGACCGCGATATCGGCAATAGTATTATCTTCAGTTTCGCCGGAACGATGAGAGATTACCGCCGTGTAGCCAGCACGCTTCGCCATTTCAATCGCGGCGAACGTTTCCGTCAACGTACCAATTTGATTGATCTTGATCAAAATCGAATTGGCGATTCCTTGTTTAATACCTTCAGCAAGAATCTTGGTATTGGTAACAAAAATATCATCGCCAACTAATTGCACTTTGTTGCCAAGACGATCGGTGAGTAGCTTCCAGCCTTCCCAATCCTGCTCTGCCATGCCGTCTTCAATGCTAACAATTGGATACTTGTCGCATAAGTTAGCAAGATAATTGGTGAAATCTTTTGAGGTCAACGATAGCTTTTCAGCGCCGAGCTGATAACGTCCATCTTTGTAGAATTCGGAGCTAGCACAATCCAAACCGATGACCACATCACTACCCGCTTGATACCCGGCAGATTCAATCGCCTGCAGAATCAATTGCAACGCCGCTTCATTGGATGGCAAATTAGGTGCGAAACCACCTTCGTCACCAACCGTTGTAGGCATGCCTTTACTATCGATCAGCTTTTTTAACGTATGAAAAATTTCTGCGCCGCAACGTAGCGCTTCACGGAACGAGCCCATGCCGACCGGGATGACCATGAATTCTTGAATATCCAGGCTGTTATTGGCGTGCGCGCCACCATTGATAACATTCATCATCGGCACTGGCATTTGCATTCCTGCCGAACCACCTAAATAGCGATAAAGCGGCAAGCCAACTTCTTCGGCAGCAGCTCTGGCCGTCGCAAGCGAAACCGCGAGTAACGCATTGGCGCCAAGCCGGGATTTATTTTCCGTGCCATCCAATTCGATCAGCGTCTTATCGATAAAACTCTGCTCTGTCGCATCCAAGCCGATAATCGCTTCGCAAATTTCCGTGTTGATGTTCTCAACTGCCTTCAACACGCCTTTGCCAAAATAACGCTGCGCATCGCCATCACGCAATTCAATCGCCTCTCTAGAACCGGTGGACGCACCGGATGGCACAGCGGCTCTGCCTATCACACCAGATTCCAGCAACACATCTGCTTCAACTGTGGGGTTGCCGCGAGAATCTAAAATTTCCCGGGCAATAACATCGACGATGACGCTCATTGTTTTTCCTTTCTTACTTCATTCCAAAAATAATTGAGAAATTGCAAAGATAGTTTCATCTTGGCGACTCTCGAAAAATATTTGCGTTCCCTGCGATTAAGCTGCGTCCCGACTAATTACGGGCCAAGCTTATTTGGAAGGCCAACATGGAGACATGCTATTTACTTTTTGACAATCTCGTCGACCAGGTAATTCCCAGTGCGCATCGAACGGCAAAATTGAATTATGCCGCCCCTATCAAGACATCTCACTAAAACCACGTTGTTTTACCAGTTGATCGATCTCTTTCAGCACAGTCAGAAGCTCTTTCACACGCCCAAGCGGCCACGCATTCGGTCCATCGGATAAGGCTTTGTCAGGATCAGGATGGGTTTCAATAAAAAGACCGGCAATACCAGTAGCTACCGCCGCCCGAGCAAGCACCGGCACAAACTCACGTTGCCCGCCGCTCTTGTTTCCTTGCCCACCAGGTAGTTGAACGGAATGCGTTGCATCGAAAACAACCGGGCAACTGGTTTCGCGCATAATAGCCAGCGAACGCATATCGGATACCAAATTGTTGTAACCGAAGGACACACCGCGCTCGCACACCATGATGTTGTCACTACCGCTGGCCTCACGCGCCTTATCGACCACATTTTTCATATCATGCGGCGCCAAAAACTGCCCTTTTTTAATATTGACCGGCTTTCCGCTTTTCGCCACCGCATGGATAAAATCGGTTTGCCGACACAGAAACGCGGGTGTTTGCAGCACATCCACCATCGCGGCGACGGCCGCAATCTCGTCGATTTCATGCACATCAGTCAGCACCGGCACACCGATCTGCTTTCTGACACTTACCAATATATCGAGCCCCTCTTCCATACCTAAACCACGGAATGACTTCGAAGAACTACGATTGGCTTTATCGAAGGACGACTTGTAAATGAAGGGAATGCCTAACTCAGCGGTGATTTCTTTGAGCTGGCCCGCGGTATCCATGGCAAGCTGCCGTGATTCAATCACGCATGGGCCGGCGATGAGAAACAGAGGCTTATCGAGGCCTACTTCAAATCCACACAACTTCATTAGCGCATCCCTATCAATCTACTATGCAGTTCGAGGCTAAGCGCGCACGTTCTTATAGAACGTGCGCGCAACGCGCTCTAAGGAACGGTAGGACAACCCGTGACGATTTTCTTAATACATTGATTGTTAAACCGCTTTATCAACAACCGTTTTCGACCTTTTGATAGGCGCAGACCGCTTATTCTCTACAGCCGCTCGTATGAAGGAAATGAATAGCGGATGCCCTGCGCGCGGGGTGGAAGTAAATTCAGGATGGAACTGACAACCAACAAACCACGGATGATCTTCCAGCTCGATCATCTCACATAAATTTTCGAACGTAGTCGAGCCGGAGACAACCAGTCCTGCGGACTCAAGTGCAGGCAGTAACTCGTTATTTACTTCATAACGATGACGGTGGCGCTCATTGATCATTTCCGAACCATAAATCTTGTTCGCCAATGAACCCGCTTTCAAATGTGCCTCTTGCCCACCGAGACGCATCGTGCCGCCAAGATTAGATTCTTCGGTACGAGTCTCCAATGCGCCATCACGGTTTTTCCATTCGGTAATCAAAGCGATGACCGGAAAAGCAGTGGCAGCATCGAATTCGGTACTGTTCGCATTAGCCATGCTTGCTTTATGACGCGCATATTCAATTACAGCAAGCTGCATGCCCAGACAAATGCCCAAGTAAGGCACTTTGCTTTCGCGTGCGAAGCGTATTGCGCGAATCTTACCTTCAACGCCACGCTTGCCGAAACCGCCTGGAACAAGAATTGCATCCATCCCTTGCAAGCAGGCGACGCCGTTCTTCTCAATTTCTTCCGAATCCAAATAATTGATATTGATCTTGCTACGAGTATGAATGCCCGCATGGATCAACGCTTCGGAAAGCGACTTGTAAGATTCGGTCAAATCAACGTACTTGCCGACCAACGCAATATTTACTTCATTCTCCGGATGTTCCAACGCATAGACCAGCTTGTTCCACGCGCTAAGATCCGCCGCCGGCGCAAGAATGGAAAGCTTATGGCAAACGATTTCGTCCAACATCTGCTCGTGGAGCATCGCCGGGATTTTGTAAATGCTGTCGGTGTCAGTCGCGGAAATTACCGCTTCCACTTGTACATTGGTAAATAGGGCAATTTTTCGCCGTTCCTCGATGGGAACAGGACGCTCTGCACGACAAAGTAGCGCGTCGGGTTGAATACCGATTTCACGCAATTCCTTTACCGAATGCTGTGTTGGTTTAGTCTTAATTTCACCAGCGTAGGGAAGATAAGGCACTAAAGTGAGATGAATATAACAAGTATTATTTCGCCCCTCTTCGATACCCATTTGGCGAATCGCCTCCAAAAACGGCAAGGATTCGATATCACCCACCGTGCCGCCGACTTCCACGATCGCGACTTGATAATCTTTGGTGCCGGCCTTGATCCAGCTTTTTATCTCGTCGGTAATATGCGGAATAACCTGCACTGTGCCACCCAGATAATCGCCTTTACGTTCTTTCTTAATAACACTTTCGTAAATTTGGCCGGTGGTGAAATTGTTGGACTTACGCATCTTAGAGCTAACAAAACGCTCATAGTGCCCAAGGTCCAGATCCGTCTCTGCACCATCTTCGGTAACAAAAACTTCGCCGTGCTGGAACGGACTCATGGTTCCAGGATCGACATTAATATAAGGGTCTAACTTAAGAAGAGTGACTTTGATGCGGCGGGACTCAAGAATTGCAGCAAGAGATGCAGCGGCGATCCCTTTGCCCAACGAGGACACCACGCCGCCGGTTACGAAGATATACTTGGTCATGGGATGACACCGGTTTGAATATTGAATTCTACCTTAAGAAGCTTCTTGGCAAAAGGTCGGCGAGCCTATGCTTTTGCTGAGCACATACCATCCAGTTAGAACGCACGACAATTGAAAATGCTTTTGTCCCCCATGGCTAAGCCCCAATAATGCTAGCAGCGTTACGCATTAGCCTGGGGGACTAAGATCGAAAAATGTGCCACAATATAAGGATTAGAAGTCACCTTAAAATATCGCAAATATCCCGAATTGTCGTGAGAGGCAGGGCCTTGTACAGGTAAAAAGTCAGGCGAGCACCACGGGCGGCAAACTCGAAAGGCGTAATTTTGAGACGGCTTTTACCCTTTATTTAAGTGCTTTCCGAGGATACCAATGCACGCTTTAACTTCCTCCGCCAATTTGGCGGCCGCCCCTGATTACGTCAAAAATTTAAAATTAATCGATTGGGTAAGCGAGGTTGCTGCCCTTACCAAGCCGGACCGTATTTACTGGTGCGATGGTTCCCAAGAAGAGTACGACGCTTTGTGCGCCCAAATGGTCGCTGCAGGCACATTAATCAAACTCAATCCCGAAAAGCGTAAAAATAGCTATCTAGCGCTTTCCGACCCCTCCGATGTCGCGCGAGTAGAAGACCGGACTTTTATTTGCAGCAAAAATAAGATCGACGCCGGCCCGACTAATAATTGGGTTGAGCCAGACGAAATGCGCGTCACGCTTAACACTCTTTTTGACGGCTGTATGCGTGGACGCACCATGTATATTGTCCCGTTCAGCATGGGTCCGTTGGGCTCGCACATTTCGCACATCGGTGTTGAAATCAGCGATTCCCCTTACGTAGCCATCAATATGCGCATCATGACGCGCATGGGCAAAGCAGTATTGGACGTATTAGGCCCAAATGGCGAATTCGTTCCATGCCTGCATTCTGTCGGCATGCCGCTTGAGCGAGGTCAAAAAGACGTCGCTTGGCCCTGCAACAAAGAAACCAAGTACATCGTTCATTTCCCGGAAACCCGTGAAATCATTTCCTATGGTTCAGGCTATGGCGGCAATGCGCTGCTAGGCAAGAAATGCTTCGCACTGCGTATCGCTTCAAATATGGCGCGGGATCAAGGTTGGCTGGCCGAGCACATGCTGATCCTTGGCGTGGAATCTCCCAAAGGCGACAAACACTATGTGGCCGCCGCTTTCCCTAGCGCCTGCGGCAAGACAAACTTTGCAATGTTGATTCCGCCCAAAGCATTTGAAGGTTGGAAAGTCACCACGGTTGGTGACGACATTGCTTGGATCAAACCAAGTGAAGATGGCCGTTTCTACGCAATCAACCCTGAAGCTGGTTACTTTGGCGTTGCCCCAGGCACATCGAGATCGACCAACTACAATGCGATGGCGACCTTGAAAGAGAACGTCATTTTTACCAATGTCGCTTTGACCCCCGACGGCGACGTATGGTGGGAAGGCATGACCAAGGAACTGCCGCCTAAGTTAACCGATTGGCAAGGCCAAGAGTGGACACCTGGTTGCGGACGCAAGGCTTCGCACCCAAACGCCCGATTCACCGCGCCCGCAGCACAATGTCCATCACTTGATCCGGCTTGGGAAGATCCAACTGGCGTGCCTATCTCCGCTTTTATCTTCGGCGGACGTCGGTCCACCGCTGTGCCATTGGTTTATGAGTCATTCAACTGGAATTTCGGCGTTTATCTAGCGGCGACCATGGGCTCGGAAACGACCGCCGCCGCTGCCGGCAAGATCGGTGAGGTGCGTCGCGATCCATTCGCAATGCTGCCCTTCTGTGGTTACAACATGGCGGACTACTTCAAACATTGGCTTGAGATCGGCAAAAAAGTGGCAAGCCCACCGCTGATTTTTTCGGTGAATTGGTTCCGCACCGATGAGAACGGAAAATTCTTATGGCCCGGCTACAGTGAAAACATGCGCGTGTTGAAGTGGATTGTTGAACGCTGCGAAGGTACGGCAAATGGATTGCAAACACCTTTAGGCTGGGTACCACGTTACGAAGATCTGGAATGGTCAGGTCTCGATTTTTCGCCAGAGCAATTCGAAAAAGCCATGAGCTTGAACCTTGATCATTTGGACCAAGAACTCAAATCACATGGCGATCTATTCGAGAAGTTAAAGGAAAATCTTCCCCGAGAACTGCAATTGTGCCGTGAGTTATTCGAGCTTAGCTTAATACCGCCAGCAGCGTAGGTAGCTACAGGCTTCATTCGTTAAATAAAAAAACGCGCCTTTGGGCGCGTTTTTTTATTTAGCTTTTCATTTAAAACACTAAACTGAAGACATCCACAAAAAGCAAAGCAGCTAAAGGCGTTATGGAATCGCATATCACCGACATCACGAGAGTTATTCAACTTGCTGTGGCGCCCGTCTTCTTATTAACTGCCATCGCCACTTTAATTACTGCATTGAATAATCGATAGGGCCGAATCGTCGATCGTAGACGCGTTGTGCTCAACCGATTAGAACATACCGTCGAGAAAGTAGTGGAGGCGGAAGCTGAGAGAGAACTTTGCTTATTAGCCCGGCGAATCAAAATTATCTACTTCGCCGTCTTTTGCTGCGGTAGTAGCCGCGTTAATGGTATGCCTCGTTGTTGCGGGGGCATTTATCGGTGCATTGCTATCACTCGATTCCGTAGTTTTTTCTGTTTGACAACCTTGCGAATGGCAGAACGG
>JAZKCF010000085.1:0-12555 GCA_040388195.1 Pseudomonadota bacterium | reverse complement strand
ACTCGCGCTTTTTTACCCTCAACGCAGGCGCGATATAGTTCATAACAGGCTCTAGAGGTTCGAATACAATGTTGTGCCCGCACTTACAGTACAGGCATCACCGGCAACGAAATTGCATAAGAAAATTTTTCGTAATAGTCCTTTACAGCTTGTTCCATTATTTCCAATGAACTCAATCCGTGTTCATAAGGAACCATCAAAATGACTACTACGAAAGCAGTCACAACCAAATACTCAACAAGAGATTGCCCAGATTGCACGGCACTGCTTCGTATCTTTAAGAAAATGGTCTTGTTCACAAACGCTCCTCCAATGTGACCACACTCGCAACTACTGCAGAACCTACATGTCGCGCTTGCGGCGCCACCGCTACAATTGCTTCTTCATTTCTACGTTTAAAAAAGAATGAATTTCCATCACGAGTTGAAACGGTTTTTTTGAAATTCACATCCATTTGCCAGCCTTGGCTAATTAAACGATCACGATAGAACACGAGATTTGCATCGACTGAATATTGATTCGTCATTACCAACGTGCGTGCTTTCCTGCCAGGATCTCGCGACTCCTGATCGCTAACGAGTTTGCTGCCCGCCATCATTGGAAACTGCGGCCCACGCCCTACTTTGCTATAGCTCGGTAGCATGCTTACTGATAAATAGCCTTTTGAGCGCGTTGCGCTAACAGGTTCAACTTGAACCGTTGTGTAATAAGCACCATCACGCCTTCCGATTACTTGCCACTTTCCCATGACATTCTCGATACTTTTATTTTCCGCACTTGATCCCCACTGCGCTCGATAAAAGCTAAGAACTTCAGCAGCACCAACGCTTGCTTCAAATCCCCATACTCGCATCGGCACACCGTTTAACTTCGTGTCTGCCGTTATTAAAGCCATTTTCGACTTTGGTGGGGATTGCACTTCGGGCCACATATCACGCGCGCTGGCAGCAGCGGTAAGCGACAGCAACATGGTTATCAATAGTCCGACTGCAACTGAAAAGTGTTTTGTCATGATGGCGTGTCTATCGTCTATCTTTTGGTACAGGCAAAGGATCGGAAACAAAGCTATCGAGCTTGAAGTATTTAAATGCCGGCTCTATCACAGCCATGGGTTCCTTCATCCAACCGGTTAATGGGCGGATCTGCTCCGCCAACTTCACCGAAGGTGCTAACGCTGACGAATTTTTTAATCGAGTGACTTCGCCTGCCACGCTGCCCGCCTCCCATGCATCAGTCAGAATGACATTGTGGCGAGCGACGTTTAAATTCAAGCGATCCAGAGGCGTCAGTAATGGAATACGAGCAACAGTAACGCCGACATCTGCGCGCCAGAGATTGTCACTCGGTAATTTGAAAATGCTCCCAGCATCCGATAGCAAATTTCCTTTTACGCCAAATGCTGGTTTGCTCTTCGTCGTCGTTACGCTGACATCTGAAAATGTTTTAACTAGCAAGCCGCCGTGATGATCTTCATGAAATCCGTTACGATCTTCCTTGTTAGAATCCTTTACACTACCGCCGGTTTTGATGTGTCGTCCTACGTTGGAGAAGAAACGAGCGCGAATTTCTTCCGCGAGTTGCGCATCGCTTTTCGGATTAATTTTTTCTTGGGTGGTAACGGTTTTCTCCCAAGCAGCGTATCTACTAGCTTGCAGTGCCGTTTGATTAAGATCTGCATATTTTCCCAACATGGCGATCATCAATATCAACGGAATAATGACGATACTCCAGACTATGAATTCAACTAACGCCTGGCCTTTCTGCCGAAGAATAGAACTACCGCCAAAGTGATTTTTATTTTTCATAAATCACTTTACCTTGTCAGCTAAAACTGCAGGCACGTCGGTCTTCGAATCAGGAGCAATCAAACGCGCTTGCCAAAAAGGGTTGTACAAATTTGCATATTCGATCTTGCGAGAAAATGCTGCGTAGTTTTGATTATCGGGATATTTGAAATAAACCTCTGCCTTCGCAAGCGCGCTAATTTCATTTCCTGCATAACCGTTTTCTTGCCGCAGCCGATCTACGCCAATACCGTCTCCAGATGACGTATGGAACTTGCTGGATGGTTTGGCAACTTCAATGGCAAGCTTCAGTGTTTGTGCGTCATTGTCACGCAACTTTGTATCGCGAACATCTCGTGAAACCGGCATTCCTTTGTAGCCAGCGATTACGGATTGTTTTGCCTTCGCTAATTCGAAAGCGCTGCTATTAACTTTGGCGCTGCCATAAGTTCCTAGCGTCGTGTCGCTTATGTTTTTCTCCGACTTCGCGCCACCCCAGCCAATCGGCGTATTTTCTTTCCACTCGCAGCCGGTGCTGTCACATTCGCGATGGTATGAAGACAGAGCATCGAATGCCTCCCACTTGTCTAAACCAACCATGCTGACGCCGCCACGCTTTTTGTACTCAATCGATTTGGCGCTATCACTCCGACTGCGCCGCTTAATAAATTTATCTAATGAACGATTCACGATCGTTCTCATACGTGTCCGATAGCTGCCGCTAAAGTTCTTGGTGAAGTTTTCGTAATCAGATTCATACGTGGCGAACAATGCCTTTGAAGCGGTCGTCTGACGCGCATTCGAATCGTTTGCTTTGATAACAGCATTAATCACTTCTGAACTCGCCATGAACCCGGCGTTGTGCACCATATCTTGAGAGCTTGAAAGGACGTCGTGGTTAATCGCGCTAAGCGAGGTAATGATGTCAGGCGCCGCTTTTATCAGTGCAGCATTCATGTCGGTGACATTTGCGCCGACGGCTGCCATCGCTGCATCCATTGCCGGATTCCACGAAGCGATGTCAGGTATGTTTTTCGCTGTTTGATCGACGTAACGCAACCACGAAATCAAGCTAATGGTTTGCGCGATCGCAACCTCATTCGCGATCATCGCGCGGTTTGTGTAGGCCTGAAAGTTAAGCGTTCTCGCTTGCCAAACAGCACCGCTATAAACCGCTGCATCGGCCGTGTTGGTAATTCGCATTTTTTCTGAGACTGTCTGCCCGACATTAAACACGGCAATGGCGACAAGCAGACAAGTCGCCATCATTACAACGCCTAAAATCATGACAGAGCCGCGTTGATGTTGCCGGAAGCTAAACTTGGATGGACAACGCATAGGAATACAAAAGATCAAAAAAGAGGGACATTCCGCCTCCGTTTGCACAGAGGTTCATACAGCGTATGACTTCTCGCCTA
The DNA here is from genome assembly GCA_040388195.1 of Pseudomonadota bacterium. GTDB lineage: Bacteria > Pseudomonadota > Gammaproteobacteria > Burkholderiales > DATLHW01 > DATLHW01. The sequence continues at coordinate 9,353 of JAZKCF010000085.1, read as the reverse complement.
AGCGGGAACGACAAATGTCCCGAGGGTTTTATTTATATTATTGATATTGCAATCTCAGATAGAGATTACTTGTTGTTATATTTATCGAGACCTTTGGTATCTTTGGCATCAAGTGCGGCATCATTGGCAGCGGTTGTCGCTTGACCAATTTGCGCAGCAGCCGATTGTCCTGATAATTCTTTCGCCATACCGGCAATTTGATTGCGAGCAGCGCCACCGAACAACGAAACTACTGATATAGCCGCGATGCCAATCAACGCAACAATGACGATGTACTCCGTCATTCCTTGTCCACGTTGATGTGTTTTACCATTGATTAATTTGACAGCCATTTTTGTTCTCCCACATTAGTTATTGCGTTAAGTAAAATTATTTTGGCGACGAGTGCTTACATCGCGGTGCAATTATCCAGAGCTGATGGGGAAGAGAAAATAGGCCTGGCGGGCTATTTTCAAAAATTGAAATTTATGATAGCCCTATAGCCACCAAAGGTGGTCTAATTAAAAACGCCAGTCTAGCGTTCATCATTCGGGGTATTGCGAACGAAGGAAATTATTGGAAACGAATCTTGATTCTGCTGGCATACCCTTCCATCCTCACTAATTTGGTGAGTCTGACCGCGTCACCCAATTACAGTCGACATGCCGTTACCTTACGAACAAAACACCCCGCAAGAAAATCCACTGTTCATCATCCTAAATGTTGGCTCCGGCAGCGGTGATGCGCAGAAGGCGAGCGAGATTATCCGAGGCGTACTTGACGCGTCGGATCGAGAGTATGAGTTGCACATGGTGGATGATCCGCATCAACTACAAACCGTCGCACGACGCGCCACGGAACTCGCCGTTCGCAGGCAAGGCACACTCGTCGCTGCGGGGGGCGATGGTACGATCAATACGATTGCGCATGCCGCGCTGTTCAATGAGCGGCCGTTTGGCGTTATCCCGCAGGGCACGTTCAATTACTTCAGCCGCACCCACAGTATTCCTTCTGATACGGCAGAAGCCGCCAAGGCGCTGTTAAACGCCGCCATTCGACCGGTTCAAGTAGGTTTGGTGAACGATCACCTATTTCTCGTTAATGCGAGTCTTGGCCTGTATCCAAAACTGCTGGAGGATCGTGAAGCGTATAAGCACCAATTCGGTCGCACGCGATGGGTTGCAATATGGGCCGGATTGATGACGATGCTGCGCGAGAATCGGCATTTAGTCATTAACCTTTATCAAGGCAATGTGAGGCAGACCTTACGCACATCGACGTTATTCATCGGCAATAACCTGCTACAGCTTAAGCAGATTGGTATTCCAGAAGCCGACATGGTCGAGCAAGAGAGATTGGTGGCTATTCTCGTAAAACCTATCGGTACGTTTGCAATACTTGGGATGTTGCTTCGCGGCGCATTAGGCCAGTTGAGTGAATCCAAAAACGTGGAAAATTTTGCTTTTGATCGCCTAACAGTACAGCCTTGGCTTCCTTTTGGACGTCGTAGCGTTAAGGTGGCTATGGATGGAGAGGTAACGAAGGTTTCTACCCCGTTAGTATTTCAAGTATCACAGAAGAAACTATTATTGCTCGTCCCTAAAGAGGACGCCTCGTCCGAGGAAATGGCATGAGCTTGTTGCTGCAAATATCCGATACGCATTTCGGCACCGAGCGTCCGAATGTCGTGGAAGCGCTGCTGCGCATGGCGAGCGAGCAGGTGCCTGACATTGTGGTGTTGTCCGGTGATATCACACAACGAGCGCGAAGATCGCAGTTTAAGGCCGCACGAGCATTCGTGGACCGGATGGCGCCACCGGCAATGCTAGCGATTCCAGGTAATCATGACATCCCACTTTTCAACCTCGTCGCCCGCATGTTTGCGCCCTATGCGAATCATCAACGAGAGTTCGGAGCAGATTTGGAGCCCATATTCGACTCTGCTGACTTCTTGGTGATCGGCGTTAATACAACGAGACCTTCTCGTCATAAAAACGGTGAAGTATCCGTTGAGCAGATTGAGCGAGTGTCGCGGAGATTACAACAGGCAACCCGCAATCAATTGCGCATCGTGGTGACGCATCAACCAGTGCACGTTACGCGTTCAGAGGATGAACGAAATGTCCTTCGTAATGCCGATGAAGCGGTGCAGGCATGGGTAAAGGCGGGAGCGGATTTACTGCTGGGCGGCCATATCCATTTGCCTTACGTTCGTCCCCTAAAGGATCGTCTTGATGACTTGCCTCGCGATGCGTGGGTTGTGCAAGCGGGAACGGCGGTATCTTCGCGAGTGCGCAGCGAGGCGCCGAATTCAGTGAATTTGATCCGCAGCTCGAGCACCGACAAGTTAAGCCGATGCTTTATAGAAAGGTGGGACTATAGCGCCAGCACTCATTTTTTTGAGTTTGTAGATCGAACGGAAATGTTACTCGATCGGGTGTAGGGTTTTGCATCTGCCTGCCGCCGGCTTCGCATGCTCATCAATCGCCAAGCGTGCCTTATAAACAAACAACCTGGATTTGCTCCAGATCCGTATGCCCTTGTAGGACTTTCTCGATCCCATCCTGCCGCATTGTTTGCATACCTTCCGCCATCGCTGTCTGTAAAATTTCAGGAACACTAGCTCTAGAATAAATTTTTCTTTTCACTGCGGAAGACGTTACCAGCAGTTCGTGTATGCCCAGACGGCCCTTGTAGCCGATGTTGTCGCATTTGCCACAACCGGTAGTCGAGTACAACGTAAGAACCCCGTCCTTGTTTCCGTGTTGCATCCGCCACCACTCAAGCACATCGGCAGAATTGAGATCAGTATCCCAGCAATATTCTTGTGCCAGAATCTCGAGCTCCTCATTTGAAGCAATACGAGGTTTACGACAAGTAGTGCATAACCGGCGCGCTAAACGCTGACCCACGACAGCGAGTAGTGCATCGGCGAAATTGAAGGGATCGAGTCCAAGGTCGAGTAATCTAACAACACTTTCCGCAGCACTATTGGTATGCAGAGTCGAGAAAACCAAGTGGCCAGTCAACGATGCTTCTATTACCGTCTTGGCTGTTTCCACATCGCGCGTTTCGCCAACCATGATGACATCTGGATCAGCACGCAGAAAACTGCGTAATACCGTATCGAATGTCCAGCCGATTTTTTTATTTACTTGGACTTGGCACAATCCTTCTTGGGTAATTTCAACCGGATCTTCGGCAGTCCAAATTTTTCGCTCTGGTGTGTTGATATATTCGAGCAGCGAATGCAATGTGGTGGTCTTGCCCGACCCTGTTGGTCCGCAAACAAATATAAGACCATGCGGTTTCACAGCCAGCTTTTGCAACTGTGTGAATACCGATGGCGCGAGCCCGAGTTGCGAAAGCGGAATCGCTTTGGGTGCGGTCAATAAGCGCATCACCACATGCTCAAGGCCGTCGGTGGTTGGTATGGTAACCACGCGTAATTCGAGCTTTGCGGGACCGAATTGCGCGAAGTTCAGTTTGCCATCCTGTGCATGCCGCTTCTCCGAAATATCCAAGCGACTCATGATTTTTATTCGGGATATAAGCGCCGTACGAAATTTTGCCGGTACATCCGAGTAAGGGACCAGCACGCCGTCTTTGCGGAAACGTACCTTGCTCGGCTTGATGCCTGGAAGCGATTCGATATGAATGTCCGAGACACCTTGTCTGTGTGCATCGAGAATGATTTTATTAACTAGCCGCACTAGCACGCTGTCGGATTCGGTAACGACTTCCTCTACCGCAGCTTCATATATGTCACTGGTTTCTAGCTTACTAACTAGATCTGAAAGCTCCTCGCCGTTAATCACTGAACCGTAGAGCCGCTGAATCACAAACGCGATATCTTCGGAAGAAGCGATAACGGGATCTATTTTCAGCTTTGTATAAAACCCTAATTCTTGATTCGAATCCCACACTAACGGGTTTTCCATCGCCACGATCAAACGCGTTTTGGTTCTATATAGCGGCACTACGGTGTGCTTAACAGCCAAACTGGCCGGCAAGGCCTGGATCGCATCCGATTCAAATTGGAAGTTGCGCAAATCAACGATTGGAAATCCAAGTTTCTGCACTAAAACTTGTGTAATCGTTTCACGGCTAACGACGCCCATACCAACCAGGATTTGCCCTAAACGCAACCCTCGATCCTGCGTTTGGGTGTGCAAAGCCTCTTCCAAATGCTTTTCGGTAATAAAATTTTCGAGAAGCAGCGCTTGCCCAAGTTTTATTTGCGGTATCGCCTTTTGACTGCGCAACGCCATCTCAAGTTGCTTCTGCGAGACGATGGTTTCCTTGGTCAGATAATCCAGATAGTCGCCGCGCTTTTGTGAACAAGGCACGTGCAAATTCGCTATACCAACATCGATTTTTTCATGAGGAAGGTGTGTTTCAACAACCGGCCCCTTATCACGTAAATCACCAATCTCGTAGCTAGCCATCGACTCTGCGGGATTAAACCAGCGCACTACCTTGTCGTCATTAAGCAGAAAAAGAAACAGGCCGAAATCCTGAGAAACATGCCCCATGGTTTCGGAAACCATGTTGTCTCCGTCCTTAAAATAAACGGTGCATCGCTGTTTTTCCGATGCAGAATATATTTCCTCGGTGTCGGTGGGTGTGGATATGGAAGACAGCGGCAGATCAACCGGGCGTAATAAGCGAAGACTTTTGAAACTCGAAAAGCCGATGCTTAAACAAGAAAAAGATTTATCGGGATTAAATTCTAGAATCGACGCGGCGGGGTCTAAACGAACGACATGACCAACGAGCCTGCGGCCATCGTTCATGACTACCAAACCCGGCTCGGGATCATCTTTAGCAAATGGCGACTTAATGTCTACATGGGGAAGCGTTGGCCAATTGAAACCTGTATTCATACCTATTCTCCACTTTTGCCGGTTGAGAATTCGTAATTGAGCCGTTGAACGCTGTGCCGTAGCAGGCAGTCCTGCTTTTTCTCGCTTATTTGGTCGTCCTGGCTGAGGGACATCATTCTCCGGTCGTTCATGATATTCCGCAATGCTTAGAGCCTGATAAAATCGCTGTTGCTTAAGAACTGTTCAGAAAGTCGCACATGTTACGTTTAACCGAGATCAAGCTCCCGCTCGACCATGCCGAAGGCGATATCAAAGCCGCGATTCTTAAACGGCTGGATATTACGGCGGAAGATCTCGTCAGCTATACCGTGTTTCGCCGTGGTCATGACGCACGTAAACGCTCCGCGATTCTGCTTATTTATTCCCTCGATGTAGAAGTGAAAAACGAAGCGGCCTTACTCAAACGGCACGGCAAAACCGCACATGTATCGCCGACGCCGGACATGAACTATCACTTTGTGGCGCACGCGCCGAGCGATCTCGCTTTACGGCCGCTGGTCATCGGCATGGGCCCTTGTGGATTATTCGCCGGACTTATTTTGGCGGAAATGGGATTTCGCCCGATTATTCTGGAGCGCGGTAAAGCAGTGCGTGAACGCACCAAAGACACCTTCGGTTTATGGCGGGAGGGCGTACTCAATCCGGAATCCAATGTGCAGTTTGGAGAAGGTGGCGCCGGCACATTTTCGGACGGTAAACTCTACAGTCAAATCAAGGACCCGAAACATTACGGTCGGAAAGTGCTCTCGGCATTCGTTAAGGCCGGTGCGCCGGAAGAAATACTATATGTGAGCAAACCACATATCGGTACATTTCGGCTAGTCGGCATGCTCGAAAAAATGCGCGCAACGATTGAGTCCCTTGGCGGTGAAATTCGCTTCCAGCATAAAGTCGAAAATCTAGACATCGATAACGGCCAAGTGCGCGGCGTGATGCTCGCCAACGGCGACTATCTGCGAAGCGACCACGTGGTACTCGCGGTAGGCCATAGCGCACGCGACGTTTTTCAAATGCTCTACGAGCGCGGCGTCTACATGGAAGCAAAGCCATTTTCGATCGGCTTTCGTATTGAACATCCGCAAGGACTTATCGACCGTTGCCGATTTGGCGACAAAGCCGGTCATCCGCAGCTCGGCGCAGCTGATTACAAATTAGTTCATCACTGTAGTAATGGCCGTTCGGTTTACAGTTTTTGCATGTGCCCAGGCGGCACTGTGGTAGCTGCGGCCTCGGAACCCGGCCGGGTGGTGACCAACGGCATGAGCCAATACTCGCGAAATGAGCGCAATGCTAACGCCGGTATCGTCGTTGGGATTACGCCGGCGGATTATCCGGGACATGTACTGGCGGGCATCGACTTCCAACGTAAATGGGAGGAGCGTGCGTTTGAATTAGGCGGTAGGAATTACTGCGCGCCAGGCCAACTGGTTGGCGACTTTATCGCCAATCGACCTTCCACCGTATTGGGGTCAGTAATTCCCTCATACACTCCGGGCGTTCATCCGTGCGATCTCAACACCGCGTTGCCGGATTACGCTATCGATGCGATACGTGAAGCCCTGCCCGCGCTCGATAAACAAATCAAAGGTTTTGCCATGCACGATGCGATGCTTACCGGCGTAGAAACGCGCACCTCCGCGCCTGTTCGCATTACACGCAAGGATGACTACCAAAGTATGAACGTCACCGGACTTTATCCAGCGGGAGAAGGCGCTGGTTATGCGGGGGGAATTTATTCTGCGGCGATTGACGGCATTGAAGTTGCTGAGGCAGTCGCGCTCAGTATTATGGCGCGTCGGGAGAAATAGAAATATGTAACCGCTCCCCTGTCATTCTGAGTGCAGCGAAGAATCTGCTTTTTGGCAACGTTTAAAGAGCATCGATGTGTAAAGATCGTAAACAGCAGATTCGCTACGCTCAGAATGACAACGGAAACATTGTGCATAAAAAATTTACTTGGTCTTAACAAATCCACCGCGACTGACCACTAGAGAAGCGAACGATTGTGAAAAGTTATTGTTCCGCTAGCCATGCTAATGCACCACGACCTGCCACGATACCGCTGGCGAAACAACCGGTGAGCAGATAACCGCCGGTTGGCGCTTCCCAATCCAGCATTTCACCAGCACAGAAAACACCCGGTAGTGAACGAATCATCAATCGCGGATCTAAAGCGTCGAAGGCAATCCCTCCAGCACTGCTAATTGCCTCGTCAATAGGCCGAGAAGCGATAAGCCTTAACGGTAATGCTTTAATCGCAGCGCCAAGGCGCATGGGGTCTTTGAAATCCTCTGCCGGCAAACACTCGCGCAATAAGGCAACCTTCACACCTTTAAGACCAAGTCGGCTTTGCAGATGACTGGATATCGATCGAGAACCCCGTGGTCGCGACACTTCATCGATAACACGCTGTAGCTCCCACCCAGGAGAGAGATCGATATGAATGACTGCGCTTCCTGTAGCTTCCAGTTCATTACGCAAGTTCGCAGACAATGCGTAGATCAGGCTACCTTCAACTCCGCTTGCGGTGATAACGAATTCGCCCTGTCGACGAATTTCTGCCCCAGCAGAACCAACGAAAGTGATGGCGACAGGCTTTAACGGATGGCCAGCGAAGCGCAAACAAAAATGCTCGCTCCAATTTGTATCAAAACCACAATTAGCAGGCTGCAGTGGCGTTATCTGCACACCACGTCGCATCAATAGCGGTACCCATGCCCCATCGGAACCAAGGCGCGCCCAACTACCGCCACCCAGCGCCAGCACGATTGCATCAGGATGCAAATTTTGTTCGCCATGTGGCGTGGAAATACGCACCGCCCCGTTCTCGTCCCAGCCTAACCAGCGATGCCGCATATGAAACTTTACGCCGGCCTCACGCAATCTGTGCAGCCATGCGCGCAGCATCGGAGCCGCCTTCATACTAGTAGGAAATACGCGACCAGATGTGCCCACGAAGGTATCGACGCCGAGCTCGTGTACCCAGCTACGCAGTGCGTCCGGACCAAGGGCAGTAAGCCACGGTTCAATTCGATCACGACGAGCACCATAGCGCGACAGAAAGGATTCGAAGGGCTCCGAATGCGTGAGATTCAAGCCACCCTTGCCGGCCATGAGAAACTTACGGCCCACTGACGGCATGGCATCGTACACATCGACTCGCGCACCGCCCGCAACTAAAACCTCTGCCGCCATGAGTCCTGCAGGACCGCCACCGATTACGATGATCGACGGGATGTGAGAATTACTTGATGCCATCAATAAACCTAAAGCCTTTTTGAACTATTAAAATCACAGCGGATGAAACTCGGATTGCACAGTAGATTTTTTCATCGCTTCTGACAAGATGCCCTAATCGCGTGTACTATTTCAGCAGCAAAACCATAATCTCTAATCCTTAATCTGGGAGTATGACTTTGACGACTGGTGGATCGGTAACCCCTGCGGATCGCAGCCGAGTACTCAAACAACAGCCCCTGACATTATGGCTAACCGGATATAGCGCATCCGGCAAATCCACCCTCGCCTACCATCTTGAACGTCATCTGATAAATATCGGCCATGCTGCCTTTACACTCGATGGCGATCAAGTACGCAGCCGGTTAAATCGAGATCTCGATTTTTCCGAAGCGAGCCGCAATGAAAATATTCGTCGTGCCGCCGAAGTCGCACGAATGATGAACGATGCCGGGCTAATCGTCGTCAGCTCTTTCATCTCTCCCTACCGCAGTGATAGGGAATTGGCTCGGGAAGCGATTGGATCACACCGGTTCGCGGAAATCCATATTAATACGCCGATTAGTGAATGCGAAAAACGCGACCCCAAAGGTCTTTACCGGCGGGCACGCGCAGGCGAGCTAGCCGCATTCACGGGCGTAAGCGCACCGTATGAATCGCCGGAAAATCCCGCGCTGATGCTCGACACTTCACAGCTAACCCTCAGCGATTGTCTGGACCGCATGATGCAACTTGTATCCTTATATCAGTCGCCTCCGCACCATCCCACCCGTCAACCGGAAGAATTGCTGGCACGAATACCGCCCACTCCGTCATCGCCTGCCAAACATGAAGGCAAACAATAATTCCATTGCAAGAAAATTTGGGATGGTCCAAAAAGTACGCATTTTTGTGAACAGTAGGCGTGCGGAATCGCGCCCGGATATTTTCGATCTGGGCCAGGAAATTGCTCTTTAAAAATCGGATTAGAGTTAGGCGGCGAGCCTTATGTTTTTGGGAAAGCCAAGCATTTCCAGCCAGGGCAGATGTGGCTTGCCTGTCATCACTTCGGCCGGCGTTTTATTCACCAAACGCTTGTGCGCGCTACGCATGAAAGGCTTATGGTTGAGATAAAATTGAATAAGGTTGAGCGTTTTCTGGCTGACGAATTTTCGTTCATCTAGATAAGGCCGCACGCGGCTGTTGAGGTTCTCGACCATGGAACTGCAACGATGCGTTTTCTCCAGAATAGAAAGCACGGCATCTTCGATT
>JAZKCF010000084.1:0-21048 GCA_040388195.1 Pseudomonadota bacterium | reverse complement strand
TTAAGCCATGCTAACCACTATTAGCATATTCTCGACTTGTGTAGATACCCATGCTGCAAGGGAGAGGAGGCGGCATAGCTGACACTATGGCAACGACGAGCAACGAAGGCAAGCGGCAAAAGGACGCAATTTATACCCGCAAAATCTAGCGTGACTGACCACCAGTAGTTTTGCACCAATTGTTCTTGCAAGCGTGGTTTGCGTCTAAATCACACCGGCTTGTCCGGGCTCGGCTGATGCGTTGGAGTATGTCAATGACGCAAACAAGTCACATATGGCGTTGGCTCGGCGTTCTAGCTGGGCTAATTATTCTGATTGGATCGGTAATTCATATCCTTTCAAAAAAAACTTTGCCACCAATTCCGACAGATCATGTCGTGATCGCGACCCCAGCCTTCCTTTACGCTGGCCCAATCTTTACGGCGCTCGAAAAAGATTTCTTTCGAGAAAATGGTCTCGATGTTACCTATCAACCACACAATCTCGGCGTGCAAGCGCTGCAATCGGTATTGAGCGACAAAGCAGAGATCGCGATCGCAGCCGATATTCCCTTTATGTTTGCCGTTATGCATGGGGAGCGAATCGCCATTTTTGCAACACTTTATAAATCGCGTCGCGACCTCGCGCTGATGGCACTAACGGATCGCGGCATCGCGACGCCGAAAGATCTTGCTGGGAAAACCATAGGCACATCTTTCGGTACCAATCTCCAATTCTTCCTTGATACCATGCTATTGGCAAACGATGTTCCAGAAGAAAAAATCTCGGTCATCAATATCAAGCCACCGGAATTTTCCAGCGCCCTGCAATCCGGCAAGATCGACGCTGTCGTTACGTTTTCTCCATACACAGAAGAAATGCAGGCACTTTTCGGAAAACGCGCAGTCACTTTCTTTGGCGAGGATCTTCACACCTCCCGCTACAACCTCATCGCGAAACAGGACTACTTAGCAAAGCATCCGGATACAGCAAGAAAAATACTCGAAACATTGACGATATCAATCCAATATATCGCCAACAACCCGGTACAAACACAGGAAATCATCAGCAAATATCTTCATCTGAATATCCACCAAATCGCGATTGCGGAAATAATGAAGGCCGGTGAATTCAAACTAGCGCTCGATCAGTCACTCCTGCTAACACTGGATGACGAAACACGCTGGGCAATGAAACACAATCTTGTCAAAACCGGACCGATGCCGAATTACCTTGACTATCTGAACCTCGATCCACTCCTGTCACTCAATCCAAATGCCGTCGAAATAATCTACTAATGAGGAACGCTATGTGAAGATCCGCACTCATATCAATATCATCGTAACCGGATCTATCCTGACGCTGATTTTGGTTTTGATCGCCTTAGTTTTCTACTTTCTGGAATCAAATCGGGTAAAGGTGCAAACGCTCGCGGTGATCGCGCTCAATCAAAGTTTAACCCAACTGCGCTATGTGACGGTGGAAAGCATCATACAGCCGAGCAAGCGGGCTCAGGAACAGTGGCAGCGCAAGTACCAAGGCATCGGCTTTATATTGAATCAGTATCCCTTTAGTGATAAGAAAAATATTGCCCTTCTGAACAATATTCGCTCGAACTACAACGTACTCGATAACCTCTATCAGCGCCTCATTGAAAATGTAAAAACGGACAGTGGCTCTGCTTCGGAACGCGACCGACAGCAGGAGAGATTAAGCAGAACCGTAACATCTCTGCTGGCTGCAACGCAGGACATACTGAACGATGTTGGGAATATTGCTCGCCTTAATCAGAACGATGCAGTCACCATCCAACTAGCCGGCCAGATATTAACCGTAAGCGTTGTCGTAGTTACGGGAATCGTGGTGGGATGGTTTACGCTGCTTATACGCAAGCGTGTGCTCATTCCGATTGCGTTCGTGCAACGCGGTACGGTGACTGTTTCTTCAGGTCAACTGGATTACCGGCTCGACATGCCGGCAGTCGACGAGATAGGATTGTTTGCCACTGCCTTCGATTCAATGACCGCCAGACTCCAGGAATCATATCGCCAACTCACGGAAAGCGAGGCGTTTCAACGTAGTGTGTTCGAACAAGCGCCGGATGCAATTATTCTGGTGGCGCGATCAGGCAATATCGTACGCGCCAACTTTGAGGCGGAGGAAATGTTCGGCTGCTCGCGCGCTGCGCTAGCGATGTTAACTGTCGAGAATTTAATGCCGCTAGACATAAGAAACCAGCACACGACATTGAGGGAAACCTTTTTTACAGCGCCCCTCCGGAGAGCAATGGGGAGCGGGCGTCATCTTGTCGCTCAGCGGACCAACGGTGCAGTGTTTCCGGTGGATGTGATGCTAAGCCCACTCCATCGGCCCAGCGGTAATCTTGTCATCGCGACCATACGCGACGTGACGGCACGCGAGCGTAACGATCAGGCACTACGGGCCAGCGAACAACGCTTCCGCGCCATCCTCGAGCATGCCCCTATCGGCATGGGACTGCTTACGCTCGATGCACGCTGGGTTGAAGTCAATCGCGCCTTATGTGAAATCACCGGCTATGACAAAACGGAATTACAGGCTCTTACATCCGAACAAATCATCCATCCAGACGATTTAAGCATCGATCAAGCTAGCACCAAACAGCTGCTGGATGGCGACATTCCCTCTTACCAATTAGAGAAACGCTACATCCGCAAGGACGGCAAACCTGTCCCCATTATGTTGACCCAATCGCTGTTGCGTGGCGACGACGGCAACCCAATTAACATTATTGCCCAGATCGAAAACATCACTGCCCGCAAGGAAGCGCAAGAGCAACTACGAACACTGAACAACCGCTTGGCGTTGGCAACGCAGGCAGGGGCGATCGGTGTATGGGAACTCGATCTCGGCTCAAAAACACTGTGGTGGGATCAGCGTATGTACGAGCTATATCGGATCGAACCGAGCGCTGAGAATGAAAGCAACGAAAAATGGCGAGAACGCGTTCATCCCAGCCATCTGGAACGGACAGAACGCGAATTAGAAGCAGCTATCAAGGGCAACGGCATTTTCAATGCCGAGTTCCCCATTGTCTGGCCTGACGGGCAGGTCCGCACGATTCGCTCACAAGCAGTTCTCTCGCGAGATCGCACGGGACAGCCGTTAACCATGACCGGCGTTAATTGGGATGTCACCGATGAAAAACGGCAGAAGGAAGCAATCCAAGCGGCGCTGATGGAAAAGGAGATTTTGCTCAAAGAACTTTATCACCGGGTAAAGAACAACCTGCAAGTCATCAGTAGTCTTCTCAACCTGCAGGCCCGCACATTGCCGGATGGCTTGGCTCGCGTCGCGCTAAAGGAAGGAAGCAATCGGGTGCGTGCCATGGCGCTAGTCCACGAAAAACTGTATCAGTCAGGCAATCTTTCATCCATTGCGCTCAACGAATATATCGCCGAACTCTGCAAACAGCTTGCCAGCACAGCGATGGCCGAAGAACGTGGCATTACCGTTATCGCCGATGTGGCACCGATCCAGGCCAGCCTGGATACCGCCATTCCCTTGGGGCTTTTGCTCAATGAGCTGGTTTCTAACAGTTTGAAGCATGCCTTCCCTCATGGCCGCTGCGGGCATGTAACTGTCCGACTCGAGCTTCGCGCTGATAATACGACAGAATTAAGCATAGTCGATGATGGCGTCGGTTTCCCTCCTGATTATGATCCAATGTCGTCGAGATCCCTTGGTCTAAAACTTGTAGCCGCCCTCAGTGCACAGATAGATGGAAAACTATCGCTGGAAACCCGGGAAGGAGCCCGTACAACCCTTATCTTCCAATTGGGAAAGCTGGTGGATGAGTCAAAAATGCTCGAACACCGTTCTACGACGGCATAAGGATATAGATCATGAAAAACGTAACCTTAACGCAACCGACCGAAGTGAAACCACATCCGCCCAAAATCCTGTTAGTGGAAGACGAAGCGATTGTTGCGATGGATATGGAACTCATCCTGAAAGAGAACGGATACGCCGTTTGCGGCACCGCTGACAACGGAGCAGACGCAATCGCGCTTGCACGGTCTAAGAAGCCGGATTTGATTCTGATGGATATCGTCATCAAAGGAAAAATGGATGGCGTCGATACAGCCAAATGGATTAGCCACGGCTTGAATATACCGGTGATTTATCTGACTGCTTATAACGATGCTCATACGGTTGACAGGGCGACGCGTACTGGGCCCTACGGTTATCTGACTAAGCCGTTTCAAGCAAAAGAAATACGGGCGGCGATCGAGGTGGCGTTATACAAAGCGGCGTTGGAACGACAACTACGCGATTCGGAACAGTGGTTCGCTTCAACGCTACGTTGCATTGCCGACAGCGTGATCGGCACCGATGTGCAGGAACGAATCAACTTCATGAATCCGGCGGCGGAAGCCTTGCTGAAATGGCCGCTCAATGAGGCGATGGGACGCGATATCACAGAGGTAGTGCCACTAGAGAACAACCAGAACGGCGCTCCCGTAGAATCACCGGTGCACCTCGCCATGAGCCGAAACACGACCGTAGGAATCGATTTCGGTACCATCGTAGCCAGCCGCGATGGGCAAAAAACGCCTATTGACGACGCCGCCGCTCCGATTCGTAGCGAAGATGGCAAAACGCTAGGCGCGGTACTCGTATTTCGTGATGTGCGAGAACGCATCACTGCAGAAGAAAAACTACGGCAAAGCGAAGAGCGCTTTCGCAGCGCCTTTGATTTTGCTCCTGTTGGCATGGCACTCGTCAGCCTGGAAAATCGCTTTCTTCAAGTGAACGGTGCCCTATGCCGATTGCTCGGTCGTTCAGAAGAAAACTTGATCGGAACAGACCAGACGCAGATCTCCGGTATCGAGGAATTAGCCAGTGAGCGTGCCCTTCTATACGAGCTTCTTACTGGCCATACTGTCTCTGTGCAATTTGAAAAACGCTATCGAACCAAAGATAGTCAGGAAATTTATACGCAGACCAGTGTTTCTTTACTTCGGCAAAATAACGGAGAACCGCTATGCTATCTTGTTCAGATTCACGATCTAACCGCGCAAAAAGCAGTGGAATACGAATTAGCGCAACTCGCGCATTTAGACCCACTCACCGGACTTGCTAATCGGGCGCGGCTGGGGACCGAAATCGAGCGGCAAATCGTGGCAGCTCGCCGCCATCGGCAACAGCTTGGCTGTTGTATTCCTGGATCTGGATCATTTCAAGCAAGTGAACGACAGCCTTGGGCACGAAATAGGCGACGAACTACTCCGACTCATCGCGGAGAGATTAAAGTCATCGGTGCGAGCAACCGACATGGTGGCCCGCATGGGTGGAGACGAGTTTATTGTGCTGCTGCCAGAAATAAATACGCCTGAGGAAATTCTGATTGTCACCGGCAAAATACGCGCCGAATGCGCAAAACCGGTGCTTATCGATGGCCATGAGATGTCCATTGAAATCAGCTTTGGCGTTAGTATTTTCCCGGACGATGCGCAAGATGTTCGTACACTCTTGAAGTATGCCGACAGCGCGCTGTATCAGGCGAAGGCCGAAGGGCGCAACAATTTGCAATTTTACCGACCTGAACTCGCCACGCGGCTGGAACACCGGATAAAACTGGAAGCAGGCCTTCGGAACGCAATCAGCAACGGCGAATTTGAGTTGTATTATCAGCCGATCATCTCACTACTCGATGGTGCCCCTGTAGGTGCGGAAGCCCTTATCCGTTGGCATCATCCGACGCTTGGACTGCTCCAGCCTGACACGTTTATTCCACTCGCGGAGGAAACCGGGCTAATCACTAACATGGGAAACTGGGTCATCACACAAGCGTGCCATGAGGCCGCTCGCTGGCCTCGTCATCTCGGTAAAGACCTTATGGTGGCGATCAATGCTTCGGCGCAGCAATTCAAAGCGGCGACATTCTTACCAACGATAAAACAAGCCCTTGCAAGCGCCGGCCTCGACCCAAAGCGCTTATGTGTTGAGATCACCGAGCAAACGCTTTTGGAAAATAACGAACAGAATTTCGCGACAGTCGCTGAATTGAAGAAACTGGGAGTACAGATTGCGATAGACGATTTTGGTGTCGGTTATTCCGCCTTAAGCTATCTCCGCCGCATCGCCCCCACCAAGATTAAAATCGACCGCTCGCTGGTAAACAATGTCGCGGTCAATGCCGATGACGCTGCGATCGTCCGCGCCGTAATCGCAATGGCGCACACATTGAAACTCTATATCGTTACCGAAGGCGTAGAAACGGAAACACAACATGCTTTCTTGCAAACCGAGAAATGCGACAGTGCCCAGGGCTTCTTTTATGGCCGGCCGTGTCCTGCCGCCGAGTTTCGACAGTGGATGAGTCGAATACCATAACAAGGTGAATTCTTCTCGGAAATTTTCTCTAAAAAAACGGCCCTCGTTTACACGAGAGCCGCTTGTGATATTACCGTCCGTAAATAATTTATTTTACTGATTACCCGTCGGTGCAGTGCTTCGCACTTGTGCCGGATCAAGTTTATAGAAGAACACGTTTTCACCCGGCCAATTATTCACCAAGATAAAGATGTTCTTGGATGGAATGTAAGCGAATCGGCCAAAGGTCGAATTGCTTAAGCCATTGCTAATCGGAAACGGTGACCGCGGCTTCACTGCATTCGTCGCAGCCGGCGTGATTTTCTTCGCTACCCAGGTAACCGGATTAATGACATAAATGTTTTCCGGTGGAAGCGTCACGTCGACCACACCATCACCGTTGAGATCAGCCGACTCGCCGCTCCATGCAACGTAGACATCATTAACTGCATCGTAGGCAAATCCCGGACGGCGAGCTTGCAGAATCTCCTTGTCACCTGTTACCAGATTATTGACCCGTTGCTGAGTCAATGTACCCGTCCCATTCAAGTCATACCAAATGAGCTGGTTAATGCCTAGCGCTACAAACCGATGCCGTTTGGTATCGATAATCGCAGTCGCGTCGTAATAGTAACCGGCGTCTGCAACGCTACGCTGGGTCCATTTATTTGCGAGCGGATCGTATTCCGATAACGGCGCCGCACCTCTTAGGTAGAACGCGTGACCTGTGATTGGATCATAAGCAGACATCGCAACAATGCTCTGCCCTGCGCTAGGTATATCAGCCTTCTGCTCCCACCGTTTGTTGTTGAAATTGAAACAGTCCGTGTGGAGTGCATTTTTACTGGCTGGATATCCAGCGAACATACCGAACGAACAGAAACGATCGACACTCGGTAGATACTGGATGGAATCGTAAGTATGCCGTGAACGAGGCTGCCCTACATCGACATCTCCATTTGCATCGGGATAATAACCGGTGCTCTCGACTGCACTCTTGATATCAGTATTGAGTGCTGGTTCATTCTGTCGACGCCATGTCAGTGTGTTGAGATCGAATGTATAGATCTCATTTCCCGCATAGTCGTTGTGCCCGCCACCCCAGATGATGAAGCGATTGCGCGTTGAATCATATGCGCCACTGCTCTCGGTTAAGTAACGCGGCTGACCGGTACCGAATGGCATTGATGTCGGCCATTGATATTGTATATCGCCTACTTTGGAGTTAGGTGCGGCATACCACGTGCCCACAGGAATGTTGTCTAAGGGACTCGTGGATGTAGTTGCAAGAGTCAGCGCCGTCACACTCGAGGTTTGTGGAGAAACGTTTCCGGCAATATCCCGCGACCTGATTGTGTAACGATAAGACGTATTGGCGATCAACTCTCCATCTTGATAGTTTGTGCTTGCGGTACTGGCGATAAAGACCCCATTACGGTATAGATCGTAATGAACGATTCCCGCGGTGACATTATCGCTGCCGCGCACCCACTTCAAATTGACTTGCCGAACGGAGACCGGCGTTGCGATCAAGCTCGTCGGGATGCCCGGTGCGGTTGTATCGGCGGTGGTCGCTTGCAAGAAGGAATCTATAGTCCAGCCGTCGACACCGGTATCGTAATCGAGGCGCCACCACGTATAACCATCGGCGATTTTAGGACCGCCGACCACTGAACCTACTGCGCCAGCAGCTTGCGTACCGAGCAAGTTAGGTTGCTTCGTCGCAGGAACCGTCGTAATCGTCGCCGAAGGAATTACCCGCACGTTTGCTGCCGACGTGACTCGAACACGGTTGCCGACAGAATAACCACCTGTCGTCGATTGAGATGACACCACTGTTAGTGTAATGCTGGTCACGTGGGTGATCCCGCCTCCTGAAGCAGTGATGGAAATCGGATATGCGCCGATAGCCAATGTGGATGCGGTTTGAAAGGTGACTGTCGTGGTGCAAGTAGGACTACAACTTGCCGTGCTGAAGGAAACCGTTGCTCCCTGCGGTAGCCCACTTGAGGCAAAGGAAACATTCTGACTTGCACCGGCCACGAGAGATGCTGTAGCCGTCGTGCTGGTCGATCCACCCGGAGTAACACTTCGACCACCGCCATTAGCTAGCGAAAAATTAAAAGTGACGGTACTAACGGTTCCTTGCGTTGTTGCCCTTACAATAGCTGACTGCGCCGACGTATTTCCGGCTGCATCATAAGCGGCAACATTGTAGGCGTAAACAGTACCCGCGATGAGTCCAGAGTCCTGATAGCTCCCCATCGTAGTTACGGCGATTTGTATACCGTTGCGATAGACTTTGTAACCAATCACCCCAGTGTTGTCCGTCGATGGTTGCCACGTCAGATTAATCTGTGACGTCGAAACAGCAGTTGCTGCTAGCGACGCCGGTACCGAAGGCAACACCGTGTCTGAAACAACCGTACCACTCGTGGTCAGCACAATGTCTCCGCTCACCGCTTGATTGCCGGCAACATCGCGAGCCCGGACCCGGAAATGATAAGTAACGCCGGGGAAGAGATCGCTGATGATTGCCTGATGTGTAGTGCTGAACGTAGATTCGGTATTCGACGAATTGTTATAAAGCGTGTTCTTACCGAAATTCACAAATCCATTGGTAGACTCGTTGGTCGACCAGGTTACGCTCACGGTGCCGCTACCAGTTTGCTTGACAACGACATTGCTAATAACCGGCGGTGTCGCATCCATTTGCGGTATGGGTGCAGCGGTTTTTCCTGCAGCGATGCAAGACGAACAATTCCAGCGAATAAAGTAAAGAAGATTATCTAAATCCTTGCCGCTAATTTCCGGGCGCGGACCGCTACTGCTTCCCCATCCCGACTGCATCATCGACTTAATTTCAGCATCGGGGCGCATGCCGAGTTCGTCCATTGTTTCGCCGCCAAACTGATCTTGACCGGCAATGCCATGACGAAGATGGAACCCAGGCCGTCCAGGGAAGTTAGGAACTGTGCCGTTATAAAATACTTGTTCTCCGGCCCGATAAAGCGTCGGATTAATTGATGGATCACTTTGCTTTGCTAATGTAAGGCGAAATAATCCTTCCGACACGCCGGAAAGCCATATGGCACCGTTACCGCATACGGCAAGCCAAGGATAGGTTTGCGTATGCAAGTGATTAGCACGTCCTTCAAAAGTACCGAGCGTAGTTGATTGATCATAAATCGGTGCGTAGCTTGAGCCGTCCGCCTTTACGCGCCATGGTCCAACTTGTGCAAAGGTAGCGACCAGAATATCGTCCTTACCGCCGCAACTGCCATCGTCCATATTGATATTGATGTTATGTACATTCATATCGTTATCAGAAGGAATGTTCCTTATGAAATCGATACGCTTCGTCGTAAGATCGATGCGGCGAAGAACGCGAGTAAGACCTTCGGCGACAATCAAGCGCCCTTGTGAATCGAAGCGAAGTCCTTCCGGGTACGCTAACGATGCCACGCCAAATGCGCCGTTAATCATATAAAGATTACGCACGTCGAGAAGCGTCTTACCCGTGGGAAGAGCCGCATGACGTTTGTAAAGAGAATCGACAACCAGCGGTGGCGTTATCGACGAACGAAAAACCGTTGTCACGTTGCCGGCGCGATCGATTTTTCTTATTGCGTGATTGAGACGATCGCTGACATACAGATTGCCGCTTTTATCCGTGGCGAGATTCCATGGCTCATTAAGTAGCGCATTCTTTCCGTTGCCATCTAAAAACCCGGCCTTGGCTGTGGTGCTACCGGCAAAAGTAGTGATAGTTGCCGGGCTTGTATGTTCATTCACTTTAACGATGCGATGATTCAGCGTATCGGTTATATACCAAATCTCGTCGTCATTAATATCGACAACAGCGTCCCATGGTTCGTTGAAAAATGCGGGACCGTCGACGAAATTACCGACCGTTTCCCATTGCGCATCCTGCAAGAGAACGCCAGCATTACCATGTTTTGGATCGAGCGAATTCCAGTACGACGGAAGTTTACCGGGTTTCACACGCCCGCCGGCAATGGTTTCCACCGTACCATCCAATTCCACTTCCAAGAAGCGCCCGTTCGTCGTCACCACATAAAATGTACCATCGTGACCGACCTGTCCGCCGACCGCGAATCCGAGCGCGCCAACGTTTCGCGGGCCGTCTATTTCAGCGATATTGTGTCTATTGAGATCACTGTAGAAATAATTCTGCCGCGACCGCGTCGTGATGTGACCGCCAGGCATGATGTTGAATCGAGACAACCAGCCGTGGTGTACGGAATCGACCATCTTTTCCACCCACAGATCACTCGTCTTCGGAACACTCGTCAAAGGTGTAGCAGTACGAGGTGTCTTATATACCGTTGGCCGACCCATCGTCGGCGTGCCCGAATAGTCGATCCATTCACAACCTTGCGTGCTATACGCCATAAATTCGATATCGAATTTTGTCGTGCACACTGGAATCCGTTGTTTACCGGCAATAGCGCCTGGTAGATTATCAATAACAATCTCTAAAGGAACGGCATAAGTCGCCGACCCATCATTTGAGCGAACCTCCGCACTCAAGACGTGAGAACCATCCGCATACTTAGTAGTATCGAGCGCAGCCTTATAAGAACCGGTTAGTGCGCCGCTTATACGAACACCATCCAGCGTCAACCATACCGTTGGCATTTCGGTAGGCGCTTTCGTGCTGCATAGCCGGTTGGGATAACAAGGCACTGAACCCCCTGCCCTGTCAAAAACCCATGCTTGTAAATTGACTGTTCCTTTCACTACTGGAACGTCTATATAGCGCGAATAACGATTAAAGGCCGAATCCGAAAGTGGCGAGATATACTCGACGTAATAACCATCTCCCACTACTGCATTTGCATAAACCGGGAAAAAGAAAACAAAGAATAAGAGCCACCGCAAAAGATGCAAACCTGAGCGACCACTGTTTAAGGCAGCACGGCAAAGACAGAACGCGATGTTTATGATTGCGACACTTAGCGCACGTAAATAACGCGAATCCGCTCGGCAAGAAAATAGAGATAACATGAGTGCCCCCACTTGTAAAAAGTTTTCGGAACGCCATCACCAGGTCGACACTGTTTCAGTTAGCTATAAGCCGCCAGCTGAAAGTCGTAGCAACAAAATTGGGCATTGGCTTTTTTCCCCACCTTAAATAAAGGCGGTTATTGTTTTGGAGATTAAGTAGCCAGAAAAACCGACGACAAAACCCCTCCTCGTCTTGAAAAAGACGATCCCGACGGCGAAATTACGCTCGCCCCCTCGTTTAGAGAACTAGAACAGGCCTACGTACCGCAAGGAGTGCAACTAGGCGTTGTCTTACACGCATCGCCTCTTTTCTTTTGGCGCCACGGTAGACATTTTTGATAACGGGAGGAAGGCAGAACCGAATGGAAAAGTTCAAGAGCACATGTAGAGGATGACCCTCCAAGCCGCGAACACAGGCGAAGAACTACACCCACAAGCTCGTGGCGCTCTCACAACAATTCTCGAATCTGGCAATCCCGCCATCATGTAGGCTTTGCACCTACAAGATCGGTAATTTTACGCCCCCAGCTCACGCTGGGTTTGCCCTTTACAGATTACGTGCAATCAGAACAGCACAAATCGTGCCAACGATATTATCATGTAATCTATTGATTCGCAAAGCGATACTATAAGTTAGTAGTAAAACCTGAAGCGTACTAATAAGAGTTATATAACCAAGTATTTAGACATATACACCCAATACTAGCGATCACTAAACAAAATTTACGGATGCCATGTGTCGCTCCCGTTCAATCACGGATATTCTTGCCCCGTAAAATCCCGCTCAAAAAAAGCTGCCGCATTGTGTCAGTTTATTACCTGATAAGTCATCCTTCTTGCGTCGATTTTGTAAAAAAATAAACACAAAAATTTTACTTTGCTACGAACTATTCCGATCCTAGCTAGGATATCTCGACAACTTTTTGTCGCTTAACGGCGACAAATTACGTATACAAATTTCCATCAACAACGCGGTCGTTATAAACATAGGACTGACGCAAAAACGTCCCAACAAGGCGCGACGACGGAGACAGTACGAGTTTTTACGGCAAGGAGACGCAACGCCGCAGGGACGTTTTTGCGTCAGCCCTAAAATAAAGAAAAGCGCTGTTTACCGTTCTAATCGACTTAATGCAACGTACACACGCGGAATACAATTCCAGCGAAAGTAAAAGGAACGTGTACGAAATAATTTTCGATTTGCCCCGTGTGTCGCAGGCCCGTTGCCGCGTTACTTGCCACTTGCGCAGCATGCAGCAAGCTCTTGCAGCGCCTGCTGACCACACTCATCCAAATCGCTAAATTATTCCGTGCATGTTCCTACATCTTTTCCTATCCCTTGGAAAAAACCAGCGGATAGAAAATTTGGCGTGTTCTTTTAACGCGCAGCATTCCTCAAAGCCGTAATGGGAGAGGCTGATAATGAGAAACGCGGGGAAAAATCTAGCTACCGCTTGGAAAAGCCGGCGGGCCGCTTTTAGCAAGCCGATGGAGACCGCAAATTCTCAGCGGCATCCATCGCTTCGTCGGATTTTTTTGTTTTTTTGTTACATCGCCGCGACGGGTTTAGTCTCTAGCAATACGGCCAAAGCAGCGCCCGCCGAAGATGACGACCTTACACAATTCTCCCTTGAACAACTTATTAATCTGAATGTATACAGCGCATCAAAGTTTACTCAGAAAGCGTCTGACGCACCTTCAGCGGTAACCGTTATCACCGCCGCCGATATAAAGGCATACGGTTATCGGAAGCTCGTTGATATCCTAAAAAGCATTCGCGGTATTTACGGACGCTATGACCGCAACTACGATTTCATCGGCTTACGAGGCTTCGGGCGGCCAGGAGATTACAACTCTCGCTTCTTGCTCCTTCTCGATGGTTATCGCCTAAACGACGCGGTCTACGACACAGCAACTGTCGGTACAGAATTCATCCTCGACGTCGATTTAATTGACCGGGTTGAATTCGTCCCAGGTCCCGGTTCGTCTATTTACGGCAGTAATGCATTCTTCGGCGTCGTCAATGTCATTACCCGCACCGCCAAAGATGTCAAAGATGTCAAAGGACTAGAAGCGTCGTTAGAAACAGCGAGCTACAACACCAATAAAGCACGCTTAACTTACGGCAAAGAACTCGATAACGGCCTTCACGTTCTATTGTCGAACTCGTTTTACTATAGCAAAGGGCGTAACCTTTATTTCAAAGAATTCGACACTGCTTCTACAAATAACGGTATCGCTCAAAATCTGGACTATGACCGTTACGGTAATTTTTTTACCAAACTATCGTATAACGCTTTCACCTTGATGGCCGCTTATTCAGAGCGGAAAAAAGGTGTTCCTACCAGTGCATATGGAACGCCTTTTAACGATCCGAACACGCATACCATCGATAAACAAACCTTTATCGATCTTCAGTACAACCAAGGCCACGACGAAAAATTAAATATGATGGCGAGAGTTTTCTACGGCGAATTTCCATACGACGGCAGCTTACCTTACACCGATAACAATACCGTCATCATCAATCACGACCTCGCCCGGCCGCAGTGGTGGGGTGGCGAACTCAAATTCGTCAACACCCAATTTAACAAGCATAAGCTCGTGTATGGTGCCGAATACCGCGATAACATCCGCCAAGATTTGTCCAATTATGATGACGATTCGACCACGGGCTATTCGGAAAGTCATAGCTCACGGCGATACGGAATTTATATACAGGACGAATATGCATTACGGGAAAATTGGATCATCAATGCCGGTATGCGCTACGACAGCTATGGCGGCGCCAGCAATATCATCAATCCAAGATTGGGCTTGATTTACAAACTGGATACTTCCAGCACAGTGAAATTGTTATATGGAACGGCCTTCCGCACGCCCAATGCCTATGAACTTTATTATCAAACGGATTTGGATAAACCAAATCCCACGCTCAAGCCGGAAAAAATTAAGACTTACGATCTTATATTCGAAAAATATTACGATAACCGCTTTCGCTTCGTCATTGATGCGTTCTACTACAAAACCAGAGACCTGATTGATCAGCGCAACGATCCGCTTGATGGCAAAAGCACGTTTCTAAACATTGCTCCAGTCGAAGCACGCGGTGCTGAGTTCGAAGCCGAACGCCATTGGGGAAATGGCGCGAAGATTCGCGCCAGTCTAGCGCTACAAAAAACACGTGACAGTGCCACCGGCGCCGCGCTGTCAAATTCTCCCGAACTTCTCGTTAAATTCAACGGTCTGACACCTCTATTCAGCACCAAGCTACAAAGCGGCTTTGAAGTGCAATACACCGGAAGACGCGATACCACAAACGCTGGAACCGCAGGCGGCTATGTAATAGCGAATCTGACGCTGCTAGCCGGGCAGTGGACAAAAAATCTAGAAATGTCGATGAGCGTCTACAACATGTTCGATAAAAGATACGCCGACCCCGGTGGAGATGAAGTATCGAACACAATAGCGGGCACGCCATCCGGTCTCGATACCATATATCAAGACGGACGGAATTATCGCTTCAAGTTGACTTACCATTTCTAATGGCCGCGCTCAAAAGAGCCATTTTTTTTCTTGCATTAGGCTTTTACGCTAACTTTGTTTTCGGCGCAGGCGCGCTATCGGAAGCACAAGTAAAAGTTGCATTCGTTTATAACTTCGCGAAATTTACCACGTGGCCGTCCACCGCCTTTTCCACGCCACAAAGTCCATTGATCCTTTGTTTAATTCGCACCAACGATAACGCCGCCGCAGTATTTTCGGCTATTGAAGGCAAACAGGCACAAGGCAGAACCTTACAAATTAAACGCAGCGTCCGGTCGGAAGACCTGAAGGCTTGCCACATTCTCTATGTTGGTGACGCTGACGAAAAATCAACGATCGAAACGCTTCGCACATTAGGTGAAGCTCCCGTGCTGACAATTGCGGACACCGAAGGCTTCATCCATTTTGGCGGCATCATCGAACTGGTCGCCGCCGATAGCAACATTCAATTCGAAGTTAATCTTGATGCCGCGCGTCATGCCAACATCAGTTTTAGTGCGCAACTTCTCAAATTATCTAAAGTTGTTTTGGATAGTCAGGCAAAAGGAAGACACCAATGAAGCGCCTGCGTGATCAATCAATCACCACAAAACTAACGCTGATTCTAGCGTTGTCGACGGGAATGGCATTGCTTTTGGTCAGCGCGACATTTATTACGCTGAGAATACATGGGATCATGCAAGACACCGTAGAACGGCTCTCCGTTCTGGCGGAAAACACCAGCCTTCACAGTAGAGCAACGTTAGCATTCAGCGATGCCAAATCAGCGCAAGAAACTTTAAGCACACTGCAGGTAAGCCCACAAATTATCGGCGCCCGAATCTATGATGCATCGGGAAATCCATTCGCTACTTATATTCGCGCCGGCGTTCGGGAGTCTGCCGTGCAGCTACCAAAAAAAGCTGTAAATGCAGCCAATCAACCAGCGAGTATCTGGGCTACCGAAATGGGGCTATCAAAACCGGTCGTTCTAGATGGAGAAGTCCTCGGCAGCGTTTATCTTGATGCCGATCTCTCCGGTATGTGGGCAAAAACACTTGAGGAATTAAGCGTTATCGGGCTGATCACCACGCTATCCTTCATATTGGCATTGTTCCTAGATTCGAAATTAAAGAAGACCATCACCGACCCCATGCTGCGCCTAGCGCAAGCCACGGAAACCGTATCGCGCAATAAGGATTATTCCTTACGCGTGGAAAAGCACGGTAATGATGAGTTAGGAAGAGTGATTGACGGATTCAACGATATGCTGACGCAAATCCAGATTCGCGACAAAGAACTAGAAGAACATCAAGACCACCTCGAAACTGAAGTGGTCTCTCGAACTGTCGAATTAATCAAAGCGAAAGACGCTGCGGAAGCTGCCAATCGAGCGAAGTCGCATTTCTTAGCTAACATGAGTCACGAAATTCGTACGCCAATGAACGGTGTATTGGGCATGAGCGAACTGCTACTCGATACCGAACTTACCGATCAACAGCGGCGCTTTGTTGAAACGGTCCACAGCTCCGGCGAAGCCTTACTTTCCATTATTAACGATATTCTCGATTTCTCGAAAATAGAGGCCGGCAAGCTGGAACTGGAAAAAATTTCGTTCGATTTCCATCGCGTGGTTGAGGATGTGGCCGAGCTAGTTGCCGAACGAGCGCATAAAAAAGATATTGAACTTATTTGCCGCATCGACGAAGTAATACCAAACAATCTCTGCGGCGATCCTGGCAGATTGCGCCAAATCCTTACTAATCTCGTTGGCAATGCGATCAAATTCACGGAACGTGGTGAAGTCATTATCGATGTGCGAATGCAAGAGATGTCTTCCTCTGATAAGAGTGGCATATCGCTGCAAACTTGCACCGTACGATTTGGCGTCACTGACTCCGGCATTGGCATGACACACGAGCAGCAGCAACGATTATTCCAGGCATTCAGTCAGGCGGACAGTTCAACCACGCGACGTTTTGGCGGAACCGGTTTAGGGTTGGCGATTTCCAAACAGCTTGCGGAAATGATGGGCGGTGAAATCGGTGTCACTAGTGAATCTGGAAAAGGTTCGACTTTTTGGTTCACGGCGAAGCTTACACGTATGGCTAACGTCGCGGATGAATCAAATGTGCCGCGCACCGATCTTCAAGGTTTGCACATACTGATCGTAGAAGATAACACTACCAATCGCACCATTCTGCATGAACAAGTTGGCAATTGGGGAATACGTTATGAATCGGCGAAAGACGGTCGCGAAGCGTTGACGATACTTCAAGATACGGCAAAACGCGGTGCCTCATTCGATGCTGCATTAGTCGATATGAAAATGCCGCATATGAATGGTATTGAACTGGCCCACGCTATTAAAAACGATCCGGCTATTTCCAATACCAAGATTGTTATGCTGACTTCAATCATCTCATCAGCAGAAGTCACCACGGCGCGAGAAGCAGGCATATCAGCACAGCTTAGCAAACCGATACGTCGCGCGGATCTCTATCAATGCCTTGCAAAAGTCATGGGCACGCCGGCGGCAGAAAGCATCAAAAGCACCGGGCGTCTCGCCAGTAAACCAGCCACTGCAAATAAGCGCCTAACTGGACGAATACTTCTGGCCGAGGACAATGCAGTCAACCAAGCTGTCGCGCGCGGAATACTCGGGGGAATCGGCTGTAACGTGGACGTAGCGAACAATGGGCAACTCGCTGTAGACGCATGGCAGCGCGGCACGTACGATCTTATTCTGATGGATTGTCAGATGCCTGAAATGGATGGCTTCACCGCCACCAGTACCATTCGCCAATTGGAACAACTGAAGCGCGATGATGCAACCGGTGAACACCGAAGCGAACATATTCCCGTGATTGCATTAACCGCTAATGCGATGGAAGGGGATCGTGGCCGTTGTCTTGCCGCTGGAATGGATGACTACTTGTCCAAACCGTTCACACGTGAACAACTACACAGCGTACTCGCTCGCTGGTTACCGGAAGAAATAGAAAACACATTATTGCAACCGGCACCTGTGTCATCTACAGACACAGCGACCGTTAAACCAGTACAGTCGTCCGAACCAGTCGTGCATATCGAAGATCTGAATGCGATTCGCGCCATACAAGGAGACCAAGGGGATTCTTGGTTGCGAGAAATTGTACAAATTTATTTGGATAGCTCCCCACCGCTTTTGGAGGAAATGTACACATCGCACGATGGGGGAGATGCAAAAACCTTATACCGCATGGTGCATACATTAAAATCAAGCAGCGCTAGCTTAGGCGCGCGCAAATTAGCGGAGTTATGTAAAGCGGCCGAAGCGGCGGTACGGGAAAGCGGTGCGCAAGCATTAACAACGGCACAATTAGGCGAAATTCAGGCAGAATTTGAACGAGTAAAAGTAGCGCTCAAAGCAGAGACTGAGGTAGTTCGATGACGACAATCACTTTGCACCAGCCACGCGTACTCATCGTCGATGACGACCTCATGATGCGAGTATTAGTACGCAAAAGCTTGGAAGAAAGCAAAATGACCGTCGTGGAAGCGGCGGATGGCACCAAGGGCGTGGAAATTTTTCAACAACAACGCCCCGATGTAGTTCTGCTGGATGTAATGATGCCGGGCATTGACGGTTTCGAAGCTTGCCGCAAGATACGTGAATTACCTGGCGGCGAGCATACGCCGATATTGCTATTAACTGGATTGGACGACGCCGAGTCGATTCAACGAGCGTATGACTCAGGTGCGACCGACTTTATTACCAAACCGATTGTCTGGCCCCTACTTGGACATCGCGTCCGCTATGTGCTGCGCGCCAGCAGCGCCGTTCTCGATTTAGCGAAAAGCCAGGCTAGCTTGGCCAATGCGCAACGTATTGCGGCATTAGGAAGCTGGGATTGGAATCTGCTCGATGGAAAAATCATTTGGTCCGACGAGATATATCGGATTTGCGGCTTTACCGCTGGTCAAACAATGTCCGATCTTTCCGCTTTCCTCAACACGGTTCATAGCGAGGATCGTGAACAGTTAAAGCAATCCATTGCAGATGCCGTGAAAGACTGCACATCGTTCGGCATCGATCACCGCATCGTGTTATCCGACGGTTCGGAAAGAATCGTTCACGCCCACGGCGAGCCAACAATTGATGAGACAGGAAAAGTTGTTCGTCTCGCCGGTACGCTACAAGACATTACCGAACGCCGTCGCGCTGAAGAACAAATTCGCTATTTGGCATTCTTCGATAGCCTTACCGGCTTACCCAACCGCCAATGGTTCAAAGAAGTATTCAATCATGCAGAAGTGCGCGCAAAGCGAAGCGGCGCGAAAATGGCAATTCTCTGCCTCGGATTAGATCGTTTTAAGCTGGTGAACGATACATTGGGTCACAATGTCGGCGACAGGCTGTTACAGGAAGTGACCAAGCGTTTGAGAGGTTGTCTGCGAAATAGCGATCCGGTAGCGATGCGCGATGGAAACGATGTTGCTCGTCTTGGCGGTGATGAATTCACCGTGTTGCTCAATGATGTGCACAACGTGCAAGACATCAACAAATTGGCGCACCGCATTCTCGATGCAATGATCCCGATCTTCAATTTTGACGATTATGAAATAACGGTGACCGCTAGCGTCGGTGTCGCTGTTTATCCGGATGACGGTATTGAATTCGATGATTTGCTGAAAAACGCCGACAGCGCGATGGATCATGCCAAGCGCCAAGGGCGAAGCGAGGTCCAGTTCTATACCGAATCGATCAATACCACCGCGCTGGAAAAACTCCAACTCGAAAATCGGCTGCGCAAAGCAGTGGAGCGTAATGAATTTGAATTGCATTACCAGCCGAAAGTCGATTTGAAAAACGGCAACATTAGCGGTGTCGAAGCGCTTATCCGTTGGCGCGATCCAGAAGTCGGCATGATTTCTCCGGCGCGCTTCATCCCAGTCGCAGAAGAAACCGGCCTCATCATGCCGATTGGCGAGTGGGTTCTGAAAACCGCCTGCGCGCAAATCAAGGCATGGCACCAAGCGGGATATACCGGACTAACGATGGCGGTCAATATTTCGGCGCGGCAATTTCGTCAGCAGAATATCCCACAACTGGTCCGTCAGACTCTCGGCGAAACAGAATTAGATCCTTCCTGTCTTGAGCTGGAATTAACGGAAAGCGTGCTGATGCACGATCACCAAGCTGTTGTCGAGATTTTGCGCGAGCTAAAAAAAATCGGCGTCTTATTATCACTGGACGATTTTGGCACAGGGTACTCAAGCTTGAGTTATCTCAGACGCTTTCCGATCGATATCGTCAAAGTAGATCAAGCGTTCGTTCGTGACTTAACTAATAGCCCAGGCGATGCTTCATTGGCAAAGGCGATCATTGCCATGGCGCACTCCCTCAATATGAAGACAATCGCCGAAGGGGTCGAAACGCAAGGTCAATTAGCGTTCTTAAGCGAGCATCAATGCGATGCCATTCAAGGTTATTACTTCAGCAGACCGGTGCCCGCAAAAGATTTACTAACACTTCTCGTCGAGGGCAAACGCATTCCAGATGCCGATTTATACAGAGAACGGTTAAAACACGCGGTATTGCTGATGGACAACGAGGAAAGCACAATCTCAGCACTTAAGCTATCTCTGGTGCGTGAAGGTTATCGGCTAAAGAGTTTAGCCGCCGTCGAAAATAATTTGGCGCAATTGGGCTTCGTGGCTATCGGAAAACTCGTTGCTGACTCGGATAAAGATTAGAGCGGATTTCATATGAATGTACGGTGTCGCTGGGTTTGTTTGGGGTGCAGTGCTAGGGTGTAGCAGGGAATTCGCGCAGCATGCTGCGCGCCTGCGGAACGGTCTGCGCGTGCAAGCGCAGATGCGCCCTGCAAGGGCATGGGTATCTACACAAGTCACGAAGCCCCTCTCTCGTAGGCGGGAGAGGGGTGGGGGTGAGGGCGCTTATTGGTACAAGAGTGTTTCCTGTTTAGTACAGCGGCTTTCCACTCTTCTGTTTGCCCACTGCTCACCATTTGTGCTCCATGCCATTCCCCTCACCCCCTCTCCCGCGCGCGGGAGAGGGGCTTCCCGTGACTTGTGTAGATACTAATGCTGCAAGGGAGAGGAGCGCCGTTTGGTCATTCGCAAACAAGCGACGAGTAACGACGCAATGCG
>JAZKCF010000083.1:0-18420 GCA_040388195.1 Pseudomonadota bacterium | reverse complement strand
TTGGTAGCTGATCCTTCTCCATAGTTCAAGCCGCTGAAACACATAAAGAGCCTACAATAATTCCGAGCCACTGAGCCGCGATGAAATACGAACGATTGCTGAAGCCTGGCGCCCCTGGAGTACAGTAGCGACTTGGTATTTGTGGCGGAGTTTGGATCCGGTGGCAGTAGAGTATTAACCGCCTTTCTATTTAATAACTACCTGATAACGTCCTTCAATAGCAAGAAATGATTTTATTAAAAACCGATGCTATTAGCAGTGTTTTTTGTCAGAATAGCGGTCGCTTTCCCAGCTAGAAATCACTCATAAAAAAACCGCTCCGAATCCGAACCATAGTCATTGACGCTTAGATGAATATATAAATGGTCTCTAATCACTACTAATCGAGGTGCGTTATGTTTGAAAAACGATCATTAGAAAACCTAACTATCGACTCCTTCCAGCCGCATACAGGACAAGAGTTTTCTGTCGAAAATCTGTCGCAACCTGTTGGTTTACGTTTGATCAGCGCTAGTGCTGGGAAAGGGAGTCTCACATTAGAAAAAGAGCGAGCCTCTTTCTCGCTGACATTTAAAAGCAATCAGCAGCAAGTACTACCGCAAAGCTGCTATCGCCTTGCAAACAAACAATTTGGTGAAGTAGCGATCTTCCTCGTACCTGTAACAAGAGATGCCGACGGCATTACCTATCAAGCAGTATTCAATTGACCGCATTCGGCGGTCGCTCCGCCGAATATTATTCCATCAGCCATTTTCTTTACTCTTACGCGTGCTGTTATTGCGCCGTTGCTGCACTGTTATCGAGTCAATGTGACAGATTCATTCTTTGAAATACTTTAATAAAGGGGATTTCGATGCATGCTCCATTGACAGGAGAACTGGCTTGGTACGCTACCGGTAGATTTTACGTGGCGACCAATAAATTTGTTCACGACGTTGGATACTTTCTCCATCTCCAAGGCATTGAAGGCAACTTATTCAACGGAGCGCCAAGCGAAGCGACAGCATATTTCACTTTCGCCGCCGCGCCGTTTCTTTCGCAGACAGTCGCCAATGCCGATGTGACGCTTAGCCTCGGTCCGATTGGCAAATTCAGTCTTTTCTTCAATCCACAGGCAGGCGGTAATTTTTCCAATCCTGCGTCGTTTTCAAAAGGTCAGGAAATCGCGGTTTTTCAGCGAGTCAGTGTCGTCACCACCATGACAATTGCGCAATTACAGCCCGGGAATGAAAGCAACGGCATTATGTCGAATGTATTCTCCGCAAAATTGATCGAAAGCCGTGAGTTCAAATTTAATGGGCAACGCTATGACCTGAAGAACTTGCTTCCCAACGGCATTACGCAATGGGGCACGGCAAGTGCGCGACCAACCGAGGCGCCGCCCCCTTATGTAAGCGCGTTTCCGTTCGTTGGTTCGGCGATAGCGGTGGGAGGACGAGCGACCGTTAAATAACATGATCGCGGTTGAACGTACGCTCGAATCATTTCAACCGCCATTTCTCAATTTAACTCTTGAGCCGATACCCGGTTTTAAAAATCCATGCAATGATCGCTAACGATATCGCCAAGAAAACCATCGTCATCGCAAGGCTAACGGCAACGCTCACATCGGCAATTCCGTAGAAACTCCAGCGAAAGCCGCTGATCAGATATACCGCCGGATTGAACAAAGTTACCTTCTGCCAGAAGGGCGGCAACATATCGATGGAATAAAAGCTGCCACCAAGAAATGTCAGCGGCGTGATAATCAAAAGCGGTACAACTTGCAACTTCTCGAAACCGTCAGCCCAGATGCCGATGATGAAACCGACGAGACTGAATGTTACCGACGTCAGGACAAGAAACAGAATCATCCATACCGGATGGGCAACCTGCAGCGGCACAAATAAACCGGCTGTCGCGAGAATAATCAAGCCAAGGATGATTGATTTAGTCGCCGCCGCGCCGACATAGCTTATGACAATCTCAATGTAGGAAATCGGCGCTGACAATAGTTCATAAATCGTCCCAGTGAACTTAGGGAAGTAGATACCGAACGACGCGTTGGAAATACTTTGCGTCAACAGCGACAACATCACTAATCCCGGCACGATAAAAGCGCCATAGCTAATCCCGCCAACTTCAGGAATACGCGAACCAATCGCTGAACCGAATACAACAAAATACAGCGAGGTCGAAATCACTGGAGAAATAATGCTCTGCATCAGCGTGCGCCAAGCGCGCGCCATTTCGAAATTGTAAATTGCCTTGATGGCATGAAAATTCATTGCTTAATCTTTCACCAAATTAACAAATATATCTTCTAGCGAGCTTTGCGTCGTACGTAGATCCTTGAACCCAATGCCTGCGTGCTTAAGATCTTCGAGAAGCGCAACAATCCCGGTTTCCTCGCTTTTCGCGTCATAGGTATAAATCAACTCTGCCCCACCACTGGCAAGCTCCAAATGATGAGCAGCTAGCGCAGGCGAAATATGGTCGAGAGTGTTCTGCAACTGAAGCGTCAACTGCTTTTTCCCCAGCTTGCGCATAAGATCAGCTTTGTTTTCCACAAGAATGATCTCACCCTTGGCAATCACACCAATCCTGTCGGCCATTTCTTCGGCCTCATCGATGTAATGCGTGGTTAAAATAATGGTCACGCCAGTATCTCTGAGTGCACGCACCAGCTTCCACATATCGCGCCGCAATTCCACATCCACACCGGCGGTTGGTTCATCGAGAAACAAGATTGTTGGCTCATGCGATAGCGCCTTGGCGATAAGCAAGCGACGCTTCATTCCGCCCGACAGCGTCATGATCTTGCTATCTTTCTTATTCCATAAAGAAAGATCCTTGAGTATCTTTTCTATATAGGCCGGATTTGCAGATTTACCGAATAGCCCGCGACTGAAATTGACTGTCGCCCACACGGTTTCAAAGGCATCGGTTGTCAACTCTTGCGGCACCAGGCCAATCATGGAACGGGCCGCGCGGAAGTCCTTGACGATGTCGTGGCCATCGACCACAACCGTTCCTTCGCTTGCTCTGATGATGCCGCAGATAACGCTGATTAGTGTTGTCTTTCCCGCACCGTTAGGGCCGAGCAACGCAAAAATTTCGCCACGGCGAATTTCCAAGTTGATGTGCTTGAGCGCCTGAAAATCAGAAGCATAGGTTTTAGATAGATTTGATACGGAGATGATTGATTGCATGATTTTCGATAGCACTTATGAGTTACCGATGTTACGAACTTTGTCCACGAAAAGCACGAAAAGCACGAAAGGTTTCATCTTTAAATTTTTGTGTCTTTCGTGTTTTTCGTGGACCATGTTTTTCTTTGTTATGGACGCACGTAACATCAGCGACGTTATATCAATTGCGGGCATACCTGCGCACACATCTGTCTTCATCAACTTTGTTCTAGTCGCCCATCTGCTAGCCGTAACACCCGTTGTGTACGCGCAGCAAGCTCCTGGTCATGCGTCACGATGATGAGGCTAGTACCCAATTGCGAATTCAACTTAAGCATTAATTCGAAAACACTCTCCGCTGTGTGACGATCCAAATTTCCCGTCGGCTCATCTGCCAGTAAACACGCGGGCTTTGTCACCAACGCTCTCGCAACCGCCGCACGCTGGCGTTCACCGCCGGATAATTCGCCGGGTTTGTGTTCTAGCCGATGACCGAGGCCGACCTCATTCAACATCTCTTCCGCTTGTGCCGTTGCATCTTTGGCGGAAAAGCGGCGAATCAGAAGCGGCATAGCAACATTTTCCAGCGCAGTGAATTCTGGTAATAAATGGTGGAACTGATAGACGAATCCTAACGCCTGATTTCGTAACCCGCTCAACGCCACTTCGCTGAGCTGGGAAATATCCCGTCCGAGAATCGAAATGCTGCCGCTAGTAGCATTGTCTAACCCCCCTAACAAGTGTAGCAACGTGCTCTTGCCAGAGCCGGATGCACCGACAATTGCCACTCGCTCACCGGCAGCAATGTTCAAACTGATCCCGTCCAATACCTCAACATTAAGATCGCCCTGCCGATAGGTTTTTTTCAGATTGGTGCAGGAAAGCACGGTTGAAGATTGCTGGGGCTGTGCTGTCTGCCTAATCATTCTGGTCTCGTAGTTCATATCATTCATAGCGCAATGCCTCTGCCGGTTTAGTACGCGAGGCGCGGAAGCTTGGATAAAGGGTTGCCAGCAATGTCAGCGCGAATGCCATTACGGCAATCACCGCTACATCATTCATTTGCAAGTCGGTCGGCAGCTCGCTGATGTAATACACCTCTCGCGATAAAATCTGAATCGTGAATACGTGCTCGATAAACTTCACTACCGTGTCAACGTTGAGCGCTAACGTCACGCCACCGATCAAACCGAGAATAGTGCCAGTCACACCAATAACGGTTCCCTGGACAATGAAGATTTTCATAATGCTTGCCGGCGTAGCACCCAACGTGCGCAAAATGGCGATATCCGATTGCTTGTCAGTAACGACCATGACCAGCGCCGAAACGATGTTGAACGCCGCGACCGCGATAATCAGCGTGAGAATGATGAACATCATTCGTTTCTCGATATCGATTGCGCGGAAATAATTAGCATTCTGCCGGGTCCAGTCGGTGATGAAGGCGTTGGCGTTTAATGAGCGGGATAGTTCGTAGGAAACTTGCGGCGCATCCATCAAATCATTCAGCTTTAAACGCACGCCGGAAACTGCATCGCCTAACTGATACAGTTTCTGCGCATCGGCCAAATGAATCACCGCCAGACCGGAATCGAATTCATAGTGGCCAACTTCAAAAACGCCGATGACGGTAAATTGCTTAAGGCGCGGAACAACGCCAGCCGGTGTCACCTGGCCTTGGGGCGCGATTAATACCACTTTATCGCCGACTGTCACACGCAGCGTTCGGGCAAGATCCACGCCGAGAGCAATACCAAACTCCCCCGGCTTCAAGTCCGCGAACTGCCCCACCTTCATGTGTTTGCCGATATCGGCGACCTTATCTTCAGCACCGGGCAACACGCCACGGATGATCGCACCACGTACCACACCGGAATAACTCAACAAACCTTGTTCCTGCACGAACGGCGCGACGGCTTGCACCTTTGGGTTTTTTAGTACTTCGGTTTCCATCGACTGCCAGCCATGGAGAATGTTTTCCTCCCCGGTAACCTGCACATGCGAGGCAACACTCAAAATACGTGTCCGAACTTCGCGCTGAAAACCATTCATCACGGACAAAACCGTAATCAACGCGGTCATGCCCAGGATAATGCCGAGCATGGAAGTTAGTGAAATAAACGAAATGAAATGGTTGCGGCGCTTGGCGCGGGTGTAGCGAAGGCCGACGAATAGTTCAAAAGGCTGCAAGGTAATCGAGTCTTAAAAATGGAAAGAGGGTGCAGTGTGCCATAGGCAGCTTGAACGGTACACTCGCCGGCCGCCCGTGCCGCGCATTCATCAGCAACAGCGCACCGACACCGGTAGGGTGTACAACGTGCATACGCCTGAAGTGGAGTGCATTGCCAAGGGCAAAGCGCACAAGCACTACGAACTCGGCGTCAAGGTGGGCATTGTCAGTACGAGCAAAGACAATTTCATCCTCGGCATTAAAGCCTTGCCCGGCACTCCTTACGACGGTCATACGCTGCGCGATTGTCTGGCGCAGGTGGTGCGGACGACCGGCAAGTTACCCCAGGAAGCCTTTGTTGGTGGCGGCTATCGCAGGCACGGCGGTGACCGTCTGGATTGCGGGTGCCAAGCACCGGGTGACGTTGGCCATCAAGAAAAAACTCAACCGGCGCAATGCCAGCGAGCCAATCATCGGCCATCCGAAAATTGATGACCGTCTCGGACGAAACTTCCTCACAGGTGAATTGGGCGAGGCGCTGAACGCTCTGTTGTATGGGGCTGCGCATAATTTGCGCAAGATTCTGCGCCCCCATTCTGCTCGCCTTAATCACTTCACTTCGCAACCAATCACTTCTTTGCTTTCCGTTGATCGTTAAGAAATGAGGCTTTTCAGGGACGACTAGATAGCCTATAAAAAGCGTAGATGAAACAAAATAAGAGCCAGCTTCCTGCAAAGCGTGAGCAGACTCTAAACCCCAACATTAACTACAAAACCCTGATATAAAATCGGTCCCGTAGGGCTGGCTGACAGCCAGAGCAGGAATACCACCTAATCCATTGGATGTCACAAGTCCTAACGATTTCAGCGAGCCATCAGATGGCAATGCCCATAATTCGAAATCACGATCGGCGGCGATAGCTTACTGACTGAGCGCGGTCACAGTTAACGTACCATCATGAGGTTTTGTTGTTATACATCTTTAGTATCAAACTAAACGAGATATGCAACCACCCCTAAACCACCACCGATTAAAGCAGCCACTCCAGCGCCATACAATAACCAGCGCTTATTAGTAAGTGCTGCCACCGATGCAAGAGCGATAGCAATTTGTAGAAAAGTCATGGAGACGGCAAGTTTTTCGTGCGGATGCAGTGCTTCTTCAGATTGTTTGTTAGCCTCCAGCGACTCTTTTTCAAATCCTTCCGCCTTGAGTCGAATATCTTCCTTCTCCTTGGCATAGCGCTCAGCATCGTGTTTATAGGAAGCTTGCTTTTCAGGATCGGTGATAATCGAGGCAGCAATTTTGGCCAAGCTTTCTTTCTGGCTCTTAGCTTGGTAAAAATTCCACTGATCAGATGCTTCCGCTTTTTTCAGCACCGCATTGTTCTTGTAATAAAGCGCTTGGTTCTGCGTATGTCCGCCAAGGAAACTGACAACCGCTCCTATCGTCGCTAGGACAGCAGTAAAAATAGCGATGCGCTGAGCAAGCCCATCGCCTTGCAAAACTTTATGCTCAAGTGCATGGTCATGAGCGCCGTGAACATGGAGATGGTTGCCTGACATGGTTATCTAGTCCTCATGCAAAGAATAAATTAGTACTTCAGGCTTGCCGAATTAATCTCTACGCGCAATACGCCGCTTTTGAACAGCATCTGCTAATACTCTGAGCAGTTTGTCGCTAGCTTCCCAACCAAGACAGGCATCGGTGATGCTTTGTCCATATAACAACTCTTTGCCAGCGACCAAGTCCTGCCTACCCGCGATAAGATGACTTTCTACCATGACGCCAAAAATTCGGTCGTCGCCGTTTGCCATTTGGGCGGCAACGTTTTCGGCAACGTTCATCTGCTTTTCGTAATTCTTGCTGCTATTGGCATGACTAAAATCAATCATCAACTTAGCCGCCAAACCTGCCGCAGCCAAATCCTTAGCGGCCGCATCAACGCTAGGTGCATCGAAATTGGGCGCTTTCCCGCCCCGTAGAATCACATGACAGTCCTCGTTACCGTACGTTGATACGATGGCAGAGTGCCCTGCTTTGGTGACGGAAATGAAATGGTGCGGATTTTGTGAAGTCTTAATAGCATCTACAGCGATTTTGATATTGCCATCCGTACCATTCTTGAACCCTACCGGGCATGACAGGCCAGACGCCAATTCACGATGCACTTGGCTCTCGGTGGTCCGTGCGCCAATAGCGCCCCAACTGATAAGGTCAGCAACGTATTGCGGCGTAATTACATCGAGAAATTCAGTTCCTGCAGGCAATCCTAGCTCATTAATTTCCAGTAACAAACGACGCGCAATGCGCAGCCCTTGATTTATCTGAAAACTGCCATCGAGTAATGGATCGTTAATGAGCCCCTTCCAGCCAACAGTAGTTCGCGGCTTTTCAAAATAGACTCGCATTACAATTAGCAAATCATTAGCCAGCTCTTGCTTCAATTCAACAAGCCGCCGCGCATATTCGAGTGCTGCGTTCGGATCGTGAATCGAGCAAGGACCAATAATTACCAGCAAACGGTCATCGGTACCATGAAGCACACGATGAATATCGCGGCGCGCAGCAAAGGTCGTTTCCGCCACAGCAGGCGTAATCGCATATTCACGCAATACATGTGATGGCGGTACAAGTTCTTTGATCTCCTTAACGCGGAGATCGTCGGTGTTGTGAGTTACGTTCAGCGTTTTATCCATAGTGCGAGCGATTATAGGCGAAAAGAGACTTTTTTACGTATTCGAAAACATTCTGACAAAAAAATGGGTTAGCGTTAAAGGCATTAAAAATGTAATTACGACACACTGATAGGATGCCGCCTCTTACCATTCACATAGCATCTTAAGTGTCGGTTATTCTGACACCCTCGCCCTCTTCATCCAACTTCCGCCAAAACAAGCCTTTGATTGTCATAAAATATCAATACTTGGCCTAAAACGTGCTTAATAGATTAGTAGCCGAAATAAAACAGTTTTCTGATTCTAATTATTAAATATTGAATTAAGCCAAAGGCGCATCCTGGTACGAAGTTTGAGTGGCGATAAGTAGCTCCAACGAATTTTTACATGAGGCCTGCGCCTACAGATAGATATGGGAACTAAATCATGACGCCCCGCCATTTTCTCAGCATTGAAAATCATTCCACCTGGATGATCAGCCAAGACAGCGGATTTTTGCTGCTCGGTGTCTCCGACGATAACGGTGAATTTGCCGCTACGTTATGCCGCGGAGATTACATCGTGACTTATATCAAGGATAAGGGATTCGTGGATATTCGTTGCGTTACCGGAGACCGGCTTGTACCGTTAACGAACGCCGCTATATACGGTGAATGTTTTCCTCACGCGATTGAAACAAAACCTATTGCTGTTATTCATTCTGAACAACGAATCCTTCCCGAACGGTTCGCAGATCGACTTGAGTTTGCTGACAAAAACGATGATTGGAAAAATTCCGGTAAGGTATTACATCTTCTCACGCAAGAAGACGGTTTATTGCTCGTTTCCCTTATCGTCGCCATCTCTAAAGCGGAAAGAGTTGCTCCCACTTATAGCCGACTCATTTGCACAGATCAAAAGCAAGTAATCTCCTTCTAAGTGCCTGTTTGAAAACCACTTCACCGGGTGAATTTTCAA
Source organism: Pseudomonadota bacterium (assembly GCA_040388195.1). Taxonomy (GTDB): domain Bacteria; phylum Pseudomonadota; class Gammaproteobacteria; order Burkholderiales; family DATLHW01; genus DATLHW01. The sequence goes on along the minus strand of JAZKCF010000083.1, from coordinate 9,444 downwards.
ACAGACTTTAATTTATAGATAGGACTTACGCAAAATCGTCCCAGCAAGGGTTGAGCAGGGGTTTCGAGCCGTATGCTGCGAGCCTGCGAAACGGTTTGCGCATGCAAGCGCAAACGCGCCTGCAAGGGCGGCGACGCAGACAGTACGAACCACCAAGTACGGCAAGGAGCCGTAACGCTGCTGGGGCGGTTTTACGTAAGTCCCTAATAGATAAGCTTAAGCTGTCCCGCCCACAGTCAGTCCTTCTATTCGCAACGTAGGTTGCCCAACACCTACCGGCACGCTCTGTCCTTCTTTACCGCAAGTACCGACACCGCTGTCCAATTTCATATCGTTACCGATCATTGATACGCGGGTGAGAACATCAGGCCCGTTACCGATTAGAGTTGCCCCTTTAACGGGGTAAGTCACCTTGCCATTCTCGATCATGTAAGCCTCAGCAGCCGAGAAAACGAATTTCCCACTGGTAATATCTACCTGTCCGCCGCCAAAGTTTGCCGCATATAGCCCATGCTCTACCGAAGTAATGATTTCCTGCGGGTCTTTGTCGCCACTGTACATATAAGTATTGGTCATGCGCGGCATAGGAATATGGGCGAACGACTGACGCCGGCCGTTGCCAGTAACTGGCACGCCCATTAATCGCGCATTGAGACTATCTTGAATATAGCCACGAAGAATGCCATCTTCGATCAATACCGTGTGCTGTGTAGGATTGCCTTCGTCGTCAATATTCAACGACCCACGACGTTGCTCAATAGTGCCATCGTCCACTACCGTAACACCTGGTGCTGCAACACGCTCGCCAATTCTGCCCGCAAACGCCGAACTTCCTTTGCGGTTGAAATCTCCTTCTAATCCATGGCCAATTGCTTCATGCAGCAAAATGCCAGGCCATCCAGCACCCAGTACAACCGTCATGCTGCCAGCCGGCGCCGGTCGCGCATCTAGATTGGTGATTGCCTGATGTACCGCTTGTTGCGCGTAGTCTTGCAAAACCTCATTCGTGAAGTAAGCATAATCGAAACGACCTCCGCCGCCCGCGTACCCTTGCTCGCGCTTACCGTTTGCTTCGGCAATGACTTGAATGTTAAGTCGCACCAACGGCCGAACGTCCGCTGCCATCAGCCCATCGTTACGAGCGACCAATATGACTTCATATTCTGCAGAAACACTAGCCATTACTTGAGTAATGCGCGAATCAAGCGCTCGCGCATGTTTTTCCAATGTTTCCAATAAGCGTATTTTCTCTGCTGCGGGAAGGCTGGCGATTGGATCGTTGGGTAAATAAAGGTTATGGCCCCGGCCATTACGCAATGCGGGGACGGTCATATTCGCACCTGCCAAGGCGATCGCTCTGGTCGCATGCGCAGCGGATTCCAGTGCATCGAGATTGATGTCGTCAGAATAAGCGAAAGCGGTTTTTTCTCCGCTGACTGCACGCACACCAACACCTTGCTCGATATGAAAGCTGCCGGACTTGACGCGTCCTTCTTCCAAGCTCCAGTCTTCACTACGGCTGTACTGAAAATACAAATCCGCATAATCGACTTGATGCGTCATGATTTGGCGAAAGACTCGATCGATGGCATTTTGATCGAGGGAATAAGGCGCCAGTAGCGTGGTGTGTGCAGTAGCTAAAAGAGTTTCAGTGGTCATAAAATTTCCGATTAATTCCGATTAATCTGAGTGCGGTTAATTAGCACTGACGCAACGTCCGATGTTTAAGCGCTGGTAAACTTGTGCGCAAACTTTGCTGATACGCCGGATTAATCCCGGCGATTACCATGCCGGAACCACGCGGCAAGCGATCCAATACCACGCCCCATGGATCGACAATCATGCTGTTACCATGTGTCTCCCGACCATTGACGTGATAGCCGCCTTGCGCAGGCGCCATCACGTAGGCGAGGTTTTCCACTGCGCGTGCACGAATCAGTGTTTCCCAATGCGCTTTGCCCGTCGTTTCGGTAAATGCCGCCGGTACTAAAATAATATCCACCGGCCCCATCGCGCGATACAACTCGGGAAAACGCAAGTCATAACAAATCGACAAACCCAGTTTGCCAAAAGGCGTATCGACTGTCGTGACGACATCGCCTGGCTCAATAGTTTTCTCTTCTTTGTATTGCTCTTTACCCATCTCAAAACCAAACAGATGGATTTTGTCATAGCGAGCGGCGACCGCGCCTGTGTTGTCATACACCAGACAGGAGTTACGAATTTTGTCTGGCCGGCCGCAATCTAATGGAACTGATCCGCCCACAAGCCAAACGTTCAATTCCTGCGCGGTATGGCTTAAGAACTCCTGAATGGGGCCGGCACCAAATTCTTCCCGCGCCGCGACTTTGTCACGATCGGTCAGTCCCATAATGCCGAAATATTCAGGCAAACCGATTAACTGAGCACCAGCTTCGGCAGCCATTTCGATCAACCGTCGCGCCTCGTTCAGATTCGCTTCCACCTTCGGACCGGAAGCCATTTGTACTGCGGCGATACGGAAATTACCAACTGCGTCAGTCGCTTTTACATTCTCCCTGCTTTGTTTTTTAATGCTCATTTTTTGCCTTACTGTGTCACTTCATTCGAAGATTTACGTTCCATTTTAACTACGTTAGGATTATCCCATGTTCCCGTCACGTTGTACTCGTAAGCGACAGCGCGGCTCAACGGATCTTTAAATACTTTTTGCAGGATAAATGCGGTTACCGCCACCACCGGTCCGCCCAATATTCCCGACGCCAAAGAAACCCCCTCTCCTACTGTCGGAAAAACTCTGACCTGAAGACGCTGCGTTTCCTGACCAATATCTACATCGCCGAACATTTCCACTTTTGCAGCTGGTCCGGAAATCGCGAAATTCTTAGTATTCAACACGCCCGCGCGCACATTCATATCGCCGGCAATTGTGTCAAAGGCAAATCCTTCACTAAAAATGTCTCGGAAATCCAAGGTAATTCTCCTTGGTAGAGACTGCAAACTCATCAATCCCAGCAACCGTCCAGCGCCAGGCTCTACTTTCAGAAATTGTCCAGAAGACGCTTCGAGCGTAAGACTGCCGGAAAGTTTGGCCGGCGTCATTTCATACGGCGCCCCTGGCCAAGTAAGATCGCCGGCAAGTATGGCATTTCCATTTCGCACACTATTCACAAAACCTAATTCATCTAATAGTTTGCCGGCGTTCGGTGCATCAAGTTTTAGTTTGAGGTGAGTCTCTGACTTAGTGCCTCGTGACCATAAACCACTAGCATCTAACTTCGCACCCGCTTGACTCAAACCTAGGTATTGAATACGCCAATCCTTACCATGTTGCTCAGCTTTCAATTCAAGCTGACCCAGCTTCCTATTCTTTAATTGGAGTTGATCGGCAACAATATCAAGTGCTGGAAAGTCAAAGTTGCTGCTATCTGGTTCAGAGGGCGCAGCTTGTGACTGTGTCTCGTCTGGAATAATCAGCCGGCTTAAACGGGCAAAAATCATTCCCTTGCCGGCAGGCTGCCAGGTGAATTTACCAGCCATTTCCTGACTGGTGATGGAGCCTTGCCAATTACCGCGATCCGCCTTAGCAACCAGATGCACATCCGCAAATGTTCGATCGAACACTTTAGCCGAACTAGCACTTAGATCAACGCCTGCAATCGTCGTATCGCCTTTCCCTGCAACAGTAGCACTCTGCCGCGGAGTCAACACCTCGCGCCACCGATCGACATCGATAGAGTGTAAAGTACCGGAGAACCAAAGACCGTCCTCAGCCGGCAACACAGCGCGTTTGGCAAAACTTACCGCGCCTCGCTTTAAACTAGCGCCTTCCCGACCCGGAATGTCTACGCGCTCAAACTCGCCGAATACAAGATTACCGAGCGCGATACTTATTCGTTCTGATTTTCCATTGCCGGAACGGCGTTCGAAAGTAAACGGCATTTCCTGCGCCGCAGTCTTATATAACGGTTCCGGCAAATTGGAGATAACACCTGTTAACGGAGAAGCCACTGTCAGTATGGCATTGCCGTTACGCACATCCATATGGCCCTGCCATTGCGCGGTTCCCGATACTTGGTTCAACATGGGATGACCAAGAAACGCACGCACTGCGTCCACAGACGCCGTACCACTCCCATCAAGACCGATACTTTTATCAGGGCGCGTCGCAATATTAAGCAACGCCGGCCCGCCAAAAATGGATGCCACCATCTTCGGCGCAGTTACTCCTGCCTCGGTAAATTGCAAGTGCCCATTGATGTCTGTTATTGGCGGCGAGCCGGGACCAAAATCGAGCCCTGCACGTTGAAACTGATAATCACCATTCACGCGGGTTGCTTCGGGATTGTGTATTGGAATGCCAAGCTTCAAAACCAGCTTACCAGTGCCAGTAGCGTTCACGTGTTCAGTAAATCCACCGAGCATTTCATTGACTGGACTCTCGTTAATGAACCGAATTTTCTCGGCGACCGGTCCAGTCGCTTCGCCAGTCACCGTCAACAGCGGCTCCGCAATCAGCAAATCACTAACGGTAGCAACGACGCTGCTAAGCTTAGCGCCGAGAATGGTTCCTTCGCTGGCCTTGACCTCCAACCCGTGACCACGCAACGTGACATCACCACGTATATTTTTAATCGAGGGCCACGCTTCGGCAAATTTCAATATTCCGTCGGAAAGTTTAACGTTCAGCAGAAACTGCCCATTCTTTTCATCGGGGAATGGGAAGTGATTCATATCGCCGACTACGCGTAAGGTAGCCTGTGACACGTTGCCGCCTTGTATTGCACCTTCCAACCACTCGCGCACCACTGGCCGAAGAATCGATGGCAGATAGAACGCGATATAGCGTCCATCGAAACGATCAAAACGGCCATTGAAGTCAATAATGCCCGGTTTATCTCCCATGTCACGATACTTGCCGGAAGCCGATCCAGCGATTTGGCCATTAGCAAATGTCAATTCACGGAGTTCGATATCTTTATAACCTGCGCTCTGTTCCCATTTAATTTTGGCCGTTAACTTATCAATCGGCAGCGGCGCCTTGAAGGCATGCGGAAAATTCACTTGACGTGCCGTCTCGATAGAAATACTTCCACCCGTTTCGTTCCCATTGACGCTTGCGGCAAGGCCAATCACGCCAGGATAGCCGTCCACTGAATTCACAGCGCCGCGTTCTATATGGCCAGTAATCGCATATTTCAGTGGCGCAGTCAGCTCACCTGTCCACGTAAAAGTCAGATCATTCACTTGCCCGTTTGGCGCAAACGCGGCAATTTTTTCTTTCAATTTTTTATCTAGCGGCAAATAGTCAGTCAATGAAGCCCAGGCCGCCAATTCCAAATGATTGGCACGAAACTCTCCCTTTGCTTCTTCATTATCGCGCTTGGGTTCGCTACGAAATAGAAACTGAGTTGAACCGGTACGTGTCTCTCCGCGCGTTATCAAGGAAAGATTTTCGGAGGCGATTTCAAACCCTCCGTCAGTCGCACGATAGCGTATGCGCCCATCCAGAGACGCTAGATCCAGCGCAGGAAGATTCTCATTAAGCCGCGCGGTGGTGTCGGAAAGTTTTACATCGGCGATAAGCGATTGAACGACCGCGCCCTTAAAATCCAGCCATAATCGAATGGCGCCACGCCCCCCTTGGAACGCTTTGGGAAGCGGCACATAACTTCGCCACGAACCACCTTCGGCGTACGGTAGTTCAGCATAAAGCTTCCCAGACCAATCTTCCGTATCGCTAATATTCGTGCCACGCACCTCCCCTCGTAAATCAATCGATCCGGCGAGTTGCGTCGGTGGCGTCGCAGTCAAACCGAAACGGTGACGGGAACCGCGATTCTCCAAATGCAATGAAAGATTATCGAGCACCAGGGGCGGAGCGCCTCGAAATTGGTCTTCCCAAGACACGACGGCTCCACGGATATAAACGCTGCGGGCAGACAGCAGCAAATCGCTAAAACTACCGCCCTCCTGCTTTCCGCCCATCACGATGCCGGCGACGTAAAGCTTTCCGCTTTTATCGCGCTTGATTTCTAAGTTGGGCTGAATAATTTCCAATGTGCGCAAACGCACCGCGCCCGCCAATATCGACCGCCAAGACAACGTTGTCTTGACCTTCACTAATTCCAGGGCAGGATTATTCTGAGTATCGAATACTTGGACGCGATCCAACTCTAAATTAGGATGCAATCCCTCCCAATCGGCCCGAATGCCGCCGATTTCGACGCGAGCACCGGTGGCTTGAGAAACACTCTTGATAATGTCGTTACGATAATTTTCGATACTGGGCAAAAACCAATATCGGAGGCCAAGAACCAGCGCGCCTACCAGCATTGCCAAGGCAAGGCTGGTATAGATACAGAACTTCGGAAGACGGCGGAGGAGCGCGGTCATGAGCAGCGATTACCTTGTACAAATCCTAAAATATCTTGACCTACAGAGTACTGAAAACGTACTGAGAAAAGCACAAGGTCTCTTGCGAATAATTCTAACCAGCAATTCCAAATCTGAACCTAAAGAAAGACTGGGGATTTTTGGGTTTTCAGAGCATGTTCAAAATCTGTGAAGTAAGATATTGAACATGCTCTCCGGAAAACTGAAAGCGGCAGCCGCTAGAATATACCTTAAACTACCTCCTTCCTGCTCCCGGTAAAAAAATCGTGCCTAATTCATCTACCGACATCTTCCAAAACGCCCTCACCCGAACAACCCGGCAAAGCCGCTATGTACAGCATTCGCTGACGGCAGAACCCACTCTTACCGACGAGTTAAAGGCGCATTATCAGGAACCTTTCTCTGCGGAGGAAATGACGGACTTCCTCGCCACCACGCACATCACCGACGAAGCCACATTGTTTAAAGCGCTGCGTCGCCTACGTAAACGCGTCATGGTCCGCACTTGCTTTCGAGACCTGAACGGTTTTGCTGATTTGGCGGAAGTTACCACCGCAATGACAGCACTGGCGGAAATTACGTTAAACACCGCCGCTTCCCACCAGCACCGCTGGTTAAGTGAAATATATGGTGAGCCGATCGGGCACGAAACTGGAGAACCGCAAGAACTTCTTATAGTCGGAATGGGAAAGCTGGGCGGCGTCGAATTGAATGTGTCGTCGGATATCGACCTTATCTTTGTCTACCCGGAACAAGGCGATACCACCGGCCCGCGAAAAGTCGGCAATCATGAATTCTTCACCAAACTCGGGCAACGCATCATTGCTTCCTTACATGACGTCACCGCAGACGGCTTCGTATTCCGCGTCGACATGCGGCTGCGTCCTTATGGTGATAGCGGCTCTCTGGTGGTCAGCTTCGCGATGCTGGAAAACTACCTCATCACGCAAGCGCGCGCCTGGGAGCGTTACGCGTGGATCAAGGCGCGTACCGTTTATGGCAGCCGTGCTGAGGAATTGGTGCAACTGAGCCGCCCATTCATATTCCGCAAATATCTCGATTACGGCGCGTTGGCGGATCTGCGCAAGCTGCATTCGCAAATTCGCGAAGAAGCCCAACGCCGCGACGCATCGTCAAATATAAAAATCGGCTCTGGTGGTATCCGTGAAATCGAATTTATCGCGCAAGTCTTCCAATTAATTCGTGGCGGACGCGAACGAACGCTGCAAATAAAACCGACCCTAGAAGTGCTCGCCATGCTCGATGAACGCGGTCTTTTACCTGGGCGGGCGGTAGTTGAATTGATGACGGCCTACCATTTTCTGCGCAATTTGGAGCATCGCTTACAGTACTTAGACGACGCGCAAACGCAACGCCTGCCGGATAAACCCGAGGATCAGCAAATTATCGCCGAAGCAATGAACTTCGCCGATTACGAAAGTTTTCTCACAGTCCTCAATCGCCATCGTGAAATCGTCCTTAGTCATTTCGAATGCGTGCTAGCCGCCGATGAAAGCGATAGCAATTCCCCGGCCGCTCGGCTCTGGCAAAGCCCGCCGCCCGAAGACGAAGCCGTAAAAGTGCTAGCCGATCTCGGTTATGACGACGCCACAGCCGCGCACCGCCGACTCACCGCCATGCGTGCTGACAACCATTACCTCCGCCTGCCCGAGAGAAACCGCGCTCGCCTCGACAGTCTAGTGCCTCGCGTCATCGAAACCGCCGCCCGCATGGATGCTGCGGACGTCACCCTACATCGCATGCTCGACATACTCGAAGCAATCGACCGACGCGAAGCGTATCTCGCACTGCTAACCGAGCACCCCCCGATTCTCGGGCGAATCGCGCGGCTGGCTTCGGTCAGCGCCTGGGCAGCGGATTATTTGCGTCGCCATCCGATCTTGCTTGATGAATTGCTGGACACCGACTCCCTACTCGCCCCGCCGCACTGGCGGAAATTAGCCAAGTCCCTACGTGCCGATTTGGACGATTGCGATGATGACATCGAACGGCAAATGGATTTTCTGCGCCACTTCAAGCAAGCGCAGCTATTCCGCCTACTCGCCCAGGATTTAGAAGGGTTGATGACGGTAGAACGGCTTTCCGACCATCTCACCGAACTGGCAGATCATATTCTGGACGAAGCCCTGCGGCTTTGCTGGCAACGAGTCGCTGGAAAAGATGCCCCGCCTCCGCGAGTAGCTATTGCTGGTTACGGCAAGTTGGGGGGCAAAGAACTGGGTTATGCGTCAGACCTGGATATTGTTTTCATCTTCGATGACGAAGCGGAAACACAAAAAGACCAATTCGCCCGCCTCACCCAACGGGTGATTTCCTGGCTTAACACGCTAACGCCGGCGGGCGTACTTTACGAAACCGACTTGCGTCTACGGCCAGACGGAGAAGCTGGACTGCTTGTCACGTCGATCAGCGCTTTCCGCGAATATCAAGAAAAGCACGCGTGGGTGTGGGAACATCAGGCGCTCACCCGTGCGCGTTACTGCGTGGGCGATCCAGGTGTAGGCGAAGCCTTCGAAGACATTCGTTTGGATATTCTCACCGCCAGCCGCGACATCGGTGTCTTACGCAAGGAAGTGATTGCGATGCGCGAGAAAATGCGTGCCAGTAAAAAACTGCCTGCCGACTCGTTTGACGTCAAGCACGGACGTGGCGGTATCGTCGATATCGAATTTATCGTTCAATTCCTAGTGCTGGCACATTCCCACCGTTACTGGGAATTGACTCGAAATCTAGGAACGATTGCATTGCTGCGTATTGCGGCCGATTTGAAATTGATACCGCGCGATTTAGGGTATGAGGCTGCCGATGCTTATCGGGAATGTCGCCGATTGCAGCATCGAGCGCGTTTGAATGACCAACGGCATACACGGATAAACCCGCAACTTGCAACGGAATTGACCAAGGCGCCGATGGCGTTGTGGGACGTGATTCTGGGAGCGGCGTAATAGATATAACGACTGCGATAACAGTATTAGCAGTCAGTCACATTGAATAACGCGAGTTCGACATAGCGAAACCTATTGAGGCCAACCTTGTCCGAGGTTCAAT
>JAZKCF010000082.1:0-6399 GCA_040388195.1 Pseudomonadota bacterium | reverse complement strand
AAGGACAACAATACCGTCCCTCCATTCCCTTCGCTTATGTCGAACTCGCGTTGAATATGTAACTTATACGAATCTCACAAAGTGTCCGAATAACAGGTAGCCTGGATGAAGCGTTAGCGTAATCCGGGGCGAAGGTGGAACGAACAGCGTCATCCCCGGATTACGCTAACGCTTCATCCAGGCTACAAGTGAAGTTCGTATTAGTTACTGGATTTAACTACCTGCTTCTCCGTCGCTTCCCGCTTTCCAAGCAGCTTGTAACATTGCATCAACCCCTTGCCTTTGACCTGCACCGTTTGCGGCTCGTCAAAGCGAAAGCGGCTGTAAAGACGCTTATAAGTTGTCATGTCTACTTGAATACCGCCAGCCACGCCTTCGGAAGTCATACGGCTGGCGATATTGACCGTATCGCCCCAAAGGTCGTAAATAAATTTCTTCATGCCGATCACGCCCGCTACCACCGGGCCGGTACCAATCCCGATACGAATTTCTAGCCGTCCTTCATTAATAGGGCGGTAATTCGTTACCAACTCGCGCATTTCCAGCGCCATATCGGCAATACGATCGGCGTAGTGGTGTTGACCGCCGTATTCCAAACCGCCGGCAGCCATATAGGCATCGCCGATCGTTTTGATCTTTTCCATGCCGTATTTTTCCGCCAATAAATCAAAAGCGGAGAAAATTTCATTCAGCAAGGCAACCATTTCCCCCGGCGCCAGCTCCTCTGACAACTTGGTGAAGTTAACGATATCGGCAAACATTACCGTCACATCCGCGAAACCGTCCGCGATAGTTTTTTCTTCTGCTTTCAAACGCAGCGCAATCGGCCCGGGAAGAATATTGAGCAATAACCGCTCCGACCGATCTTGCTCGGTTCGTAAAAGATTGTGTTGTGCCTGCAAAATGCCACGATTTTGCTCATTCTCACGCACGAAATGCCGTATCAGAAAATAAAGCATGGCCGAAATGGCCGCAAAATTAACACCGAGAAAGACCGCTGCGGTTCGAACTGGAATCGAAGTACCGCTATCTCCCACATAAAAGTCGAAAAATCCCGATAAGGCCGTCAAAACAACATAAGCGAGAAACCAGGGAACCGACTCGCGCGCGCCGAGAAAGACTAATGCGCCGACAGGCGCCATCAGCGCCCAAAGGGTAATACCGCCGCCGCCAACGAAATTGCCGATCACCAATTGCATGGCAAACGGCGTCACCAGGAAGAGGCCTAATTGAAAGTGGGCTAACAGGCGAAAATTTCGGGTTTTGTAATAAATCCCCAACGCCGTGGCGGATAAGCCTTGATAAATGAGGGGAATCGTTGTGGAAACGCGTAGGCCGAACGTCCAGTAGATCATCAACCACAGCATGGGCACGAAAAACATCAGCGCCGATGCAAAAATCAGCAGGTCACGGGAAAGCTTCTCTTCTGCCGTATCCGTCTTTAATAACGGTGGCAGCTCAACAGAAGAGTGCAAAGTAGTTTGCTTGGCTTGGGTCAATGGCGTATCTATCGAGTATGCCCTGGTTTTAGAATTGTACCGTTTCGCTATTGTCTTCGCAGAAACTAATGCAAACAACTTTTTTAGACCGACAGGTTTTTATTATCTGCCGACATCCACAAGTTACTTCACAAAAAAACAGCCGTTTAAATTCTTCAGTTCTCGGCATTGAACAAATTACGGCCACTTAGTGCTCCATCATTTGGACGCCTCTTTCATTTCAGTTATCATTTCGCCTTCATTTTTTGTTTGGAGTTTGGGCCATGTCGATGGCAGACCGCGATGGTTTTATTTGGTACGACGGCAAATTGGTTCCTTGGCGGGAAGCCAATACCCATGTGCTCACACACTCACTACATTATGGTTTAGCGGTGTTCGAAGGCGAGCGTGCTTACAAAACCGATAAGGGAACAGCCATTTTCCGCTTGCAAGAGCACACCGACCGTTTGTTCGATTCGGCGCATATCTTCATGATGAAAATGCCCTACGATCGTGCCACGATCTTTGAAGCTACGAAAGAAGTCGTTCGGGCAAACAAACTAGAAACTTGCTATATCCGCCCGTTAGCTTTCTACGGCTCGGAAAAAATGGGCGTTTCTCCCAAAGGCGCTGCGGTTCATATCGCGATTGCTGCCTGGCCGTGGGGTGCCTATTTGGGCGAAGACGGACTTAATAAAGGTATCCGCGTAAAAACCGCATCCTTTGCACGGCACCACGTTAATGTGCATATGTGCCGTTCAAAAGCGTCCGGTGCTTACCTCAATTCCATTCTCGCCAATCAAGAAGCGGTGCAGGATGGTTATGACGAAGCCCTGCTTCTGGATGTGCATGGCTACGTCGCCGAAGGTTCTGGTGAAAATCTGTTCATCGTTAAAAATGGCAAGTTGTATGAGCCAGAGATGACATCCGCGCTGAACGGTATCACGCGTAAAACGCTGATCTCGCTAGCCCAAGATTTGGGCCTGGAAGTCGAATCTAGACTACTTACGCGCGATGACGTCTATCTCGCAGACGAAGCTTTCTTTACCGGTACCGCAGCAGAAGTCACTCCGATTCGTGAATTGGATAACCGCGTCATCGGCAGCGGCACACGCGGTCCGATCACCACAAAACTGCAAGAAAAGTTTTTTGATGCCGTTTACGGTCGCGATCCCAAACACGCCGAATGGCTTACTTACGTATAACACTAGAAAACAACAATCACATGTCAGAAGGCAAACCCTCCGAGCTTAGCCAGAAATTCCTAGAAGTCACTGCGGGAGATATGCCGCTGCATTGCCCTACACCATCGGTAAAGCTGTGGAGCGCGCACCCGCGCGTGTTCCTGCCGATTGAAGAAACCGGCGAGGCACGTTGTCCTTACTGTGGAACGCTCTATAAACTTAAAGGATGGCCATTACCACCCGGAGCGCATCATTGAAACAACCTCACTATTGAAACAATGTAGGGCGCGCCAATTACATGGCGCACCCTACTTCTTTTCTGGATGACAAAATTTCTCATCGTCGCGCCTTCGTGGGTTGGCGATACGGTCATCGCACAGCCGCTACTGACGCGGCTTCTCAAGCGTAATCCCGGCTCTATCATCGACGTCTTCGCGCCTAGATGGGTAGCACCCGTGCTTACCCGCATGCCTGAGGTAAATGCCGTTATCGACAATTCTTTCGGTCATGGCCAATTGCGTCTTGCAGATCGCTGGCGCAGTGGCCGTGAATTGAAGCAGCGTGGTTACGATCACGCCATTGTCTTACCCAACTCATTCAAGTCAGCATTACTACCCTTCTTTGCAAGCATTCCAAAGCGTACGGGTTTTACCGGTGAAGCCCGATATGGATTGCTGAACGATGCGCGCAAGTTGGACAAAGCTGCGCTTCCATTAATGGTGGAACGTTACGCATTGCTCGCTGAAGAGCCAAGTGCTCCACTTGAGCGCCCTTTAGAAAAACCACGACTTCGTGTTGATCCCAAAAACCTGCAAGCTACGCTTACACGATTAAAGCTATCGGCGGATCAACCCGCAGTCGCCTTTTGTCCTGGCGCTGAATACGGCCCAGCCAAACGCTGGCCTGTCGAACATTTCGCCGCGTTAGCGAAAACGTATATCGAAAGTGGACATCAAGTTTGGTTAATGGGTTCGCCGAAAGACAAACCAGTCTGCGCTGAAATCAATCGTCTCTCCGGCGATCTCTGTAAAGACCTCAGCGGATTAACCGGCCTGCATGAAGTTATCGATCTCATGAGTTGCGCGAAACTTGTCGTGAGCAACGATTCCGGTCTCATGCATATCGCCGCCGCGCTTGATAAACCGATGGCAGCGCTTTTTGGATCGTCCAGTCCCAAACACACACCGCCACTATCGGACAACGCAAAAATTATTTCACTCAATCTCGATTGCAGTCCGTGCTTTCAACGCGAATGTCCACTGGGTCATTTCAATTGCATGCAGCAGATGCAACCGGCGATGGTGGAAGAAAATTTACGTAGAATATCGGGTGGGTAGTTTTGAGATGAGCGATAGTGGTCAACTTTGACATGAGCGTTGACACAGGCAGCGTCACAATTACAACCACGGGAAGCGGAGTACAAATAATGACGTGTTTGTAAGCGTCCAACAACTCCATCTATCCACTAAATCGACTAACAGATAGAAGATGTTGGGAACGGCAACAATTTATCAATGCGAGTGTTAGGCCAGGTAGGTAATTTTTCCAGTGTGTCCTTAAGCCAAGCGCCAGGCGCAATGCCGTTCAGCTTGGCGGTACCGAGTAAGCTTTGAATGGCGGCGGCTCGGTTGTTGGACGCGTTCGGAGCAAACTCAGTTACATACGGCGCAATAGATAAAGCCCATTGCGCCCTACGCGGGCTCCACGCACGATCAAGCCATTGCCGGTATTCTTGATGCGATTCGCCAATTGATGGCGCCCGAGGCAAAGACTAAGCGGCCTATCGGCTTTGTTATCCCGCAGGAGAAGAAATCAAAGTAAATGGATTGATTCGCAGTTTATATTGGCGGGGCGTCGCTGACGCTCAGTGACCCGCCCTACGCTTGCTAGCTACTTCAGTAAATATCCACTTCTAATGGCTCGGTCGCGCAATTCGACAATCCATTCGTTGTCAAGATTGTCAAAGCAGTCAAGTAAAGGCCATCCGGGAGCCGTCTCGATGAGATGAAGCAGAGATGAAGCCAAACCAAAGCAACCATCTGAGCCAAACAACTTAGTTAATACGCGAGCTTCTTCATCTGTTACGGGTCGAGCTATCGCCCTATATAACTTGTCGTATTTTTGTAGCAACACTGGGTCGGCTCCCTGCTCAGAGGGCAATGGTCCCAAAGCGCTCAGGGCTGCAATTTCTGGGCGAATATCAGACATAGCTAATGATCCTTTTTCATTAAGTCTGGGAAGTGCTGCCGGTAGTAATCAGTTACGGCTTTTAACCCTTCATTGTATGCATTTCCAACGATGCTACGTACGTCTCGAATATCCTTCGCCAATACGTCACGAAAAGACGTCGCAGAGTCCTCAACTGCGGTTGCCGCCCCTTTAAAGGAAAATGTCCGGGTTGCCTCATGTTCGACTGTAGTCATGACCACAGCCCCTCCATCCGCTCGACTCGTAAATTTTAAAGCGGCTTGTGGGATGTGATGCGCCGTCAGGTCGTCTCCAACAGTTCCAACAAGATTTGCAAATCTCCCACCTTGACCTGCAGCAAGCGTTTTTGCTCCTGTAACAACTGACTTAATACTTCCAGCAGCAAAACCAGCCAATGCAACTTCCGCACCACCAATGCCAGGAAGTCCTGCGAAAATTTTATTAACACTATCTGAGAAATCATCATTGCGCGCACTAGCTACGGATGCCTCAAAATTATTACTGGTGTAGTTCGCAAAACTCTTCAAATTCTGAGTGAAGCTCTGCCCAACATTTGTGAGTGCGCTGCCTGTATAGCTGATCGCGTTGGTTGCATCGGCGAACAGAGCTTTTGCCAACAATCCCGATGGATCGTTAAAGTTAACGGGGTTGTTCCCGACATAGGCATATTGGTTTATTCCACCACGCATGCCAATCGGATCGCGCTGTGTGAATCTGCCGATTGCTGGATCG
Organism: Pseudomonadota bacterium; assembly: GCA_040388195.1. Lineage (GTDB taxonomy): Bacteria > Pseudomonadota > Gammaproteobacteria > Burkholderiales > DATLHW01 > DATLHW01. The sequence goes on along the minus strand of JAZKCF010000082.1, from coordinate 797 downwards.
TAATACCGCGCCCTGTAATAGACAAGCCCAGTCTGATCCGGCTCACGTCCGGTATAGCCATACAACTGCGCCGACGGGAAAGCCGTGGTATTGAGCCGGTTGCCCCATGCATCGAACCGGCTCGTCAACGTCGTCGTATCGTAATTAACGCTAGTCGCTACAATAGAACCCAGCCCATCTTGGTGATAATACGTTGCATTAGCACTAGTGGCGGGATCAGCACCAAAGCCGTTCATCCGAATAATCGGGCTATCCGTTCCGGCGAACGCGTAGAAAGATGTCAGTGTATCCATTCCTCCAGACAGTGCGTTACGGGATTCAGCATAGAGGTTTTCGCCATTGTAAAGAAAGTATTGCTGAATGGTTGATGTCTTGCGCACCCGCCGCCCCTGGTGGTCGTAACCATACGTTTGCGTAGTAACGCCGGTCTTCGCCACTTGCGACAATTGATTCAAGGCGTCGTAGCTCAAACTCGTGACGGTAGTGCCGCTGCAATCCGTCGGGCTGCGCGTCACCGTACCGCCTTCGCATTTCTTCGTCACGCCGCCGTTCGCGTCATAGACCAAACCAGTCAGAAGCGTGCCGGTATTGTTGTTGGCTCGCACTTCCAGTAACCGCGTGTTTTCGGTTGCATCGAATACATACGCGTAGGTATTCGTTACTGGATTACCGATGGTCTTCCGCGTTCGGTTACCCAGTGGGTCGTAAGCATAATTTTCCTGCGCTGCTGCAACGCCGTTGGTATACCGGGCACGGTCATGATTTTCGTGCTTGAAAAGTTTGGAAGTTAAGGGTGA
>JAZKCF010000081.1:0-3145 GCA_040388195.1 Pseudomonadota bacterium | reverse complement strand
ACCTACTGGGCCACTAAAATGGGCCTCGTTGCACTTGGACATTGAAACCGCCGTCGTAAAAGTACTTTTGGAAGAATTTGAAAATGAATGACAATCATAATTAAGGGGGCACAATGAAATCAAAAAAAATCTCTTCATTGAAAACGCATTTACGCCAGGCGACCAACATGCTACTTACATCAATAGGTGTAATCAGCACCGCGCTTCTGTTGGAATCACCCGCTTTCGCGGTTACTGGCACCCCTCAAGTCGCTTGGACCATCGCCATGCCAAACGCCGTATCATTCACACAAAGTAATTTTACGTGCCGTTATATTACGCGTCCTAGTATTAGTGGGAATGGAGTTCGCATTCAGCTCTCAAACTTTTATGGTGACAATCCTTTAACACTCAATTCGGTAACCGTAGCATTACGCGTATCAGGAGCGGCGGCTTCAGGTCAAACGACGGTGACATTTAACGGACAGCCAACAGTTACTATTCCCCCTCGCAGCAAGATAATGAGTGATCCTATAGATTTTAATGTAACCGCCCAGCAAGACATGGCGATTAGCATATATTATCCTGGCACGACTCCTGTCTTAACTCACAATACTACACCTCGAGTAAATTCTTATTGCTCCGCTGCGAATGTCGGAAATGCCACCTACGATGTGAATGGCACGCCTTTCACTAGTTCAGGCTCCATCTCAGGCACCTGGGTACAGACACTTGATGCAGTCGATGTTTACCAAACTCAACCATATGGCGCAGTTGTAGCCTTAGGGGCTTCTGTTACTCAAGGTTGGAACTCTTCAATTGACCAAAATAAGCGTTGGGTGGACGTTCTCTCGACGCGGTTATTAAATTCAGCAAATCCCAAATCAGTTGTCAATGAAGGCATTGCTGGCTCCACTGCTTGTAGTGCAGTAGGTCGTGTAAACGGCGATGGCTTGGCTTTGTCGAACGTGTCTGAAATCTTTTTAGGCGGCGTAGGAGGAAATGATATTGGTAATGGCGCAACAGGAAGCCAAGTTATTAGCTGTTATCAGCAAATAATTAGTCAGGTTCGTGCTGCTGGGCTACGGATTCTTGCAGGAACTTTGCCACCACGGGAAGGTTTCAATTCGACCCAAGAAGGCTATAGAGTACAACTTAATAACTGGATTATGACACCAGGCAATTTCGATGGCGTTGTCGACTTTGACGCTTTAGTACGAAGCTCTAGCGACCCAACAAATTGGAATTCGTCGTACCGTAGTGATGGTACGCATCCCAATGATGCCGGCAGTTTGGTAATGGGTAATGCCATTCCACTTTCGCTTTTTACTAGCGGGGGCAGCTATAGTGCAAATGGTGTAGGTACAGGAACTTATGACGACATGGACTATCGGGCATTTTCGTATGCAGGCAGCTGGACACACGATGCTGCATGTGGAGTGGCAAATTGCTACAAAAATACTCGGAGTTTTTCTACCACTGTAAATAGTAACGTTACCCTCAAGTTCTGGGGCACACAGATTAAGCTCTATGCGATTAAAAAAAGTAAGATGGGTATCGGAGCGGTATCCATTGACGGAGGTACCGAAACTAACATCGATTTGTACTCACCGACAGATGTCAGACAGCTGGTATGGACGAGCCCCGTATTGTCGAATGCCCCACATACATTCAAGTTTCGGGTCACCGGTACAAAAAATGCTAGCAGCTCAGATGTCATGATTGAGCCAGACGCGGTTGATGTTCTTGGTGTAGGTGCGGGGACTTTTGATGACATGAACTATTCGGCGTTCAAGTACTTCGGTAGTGGCTGGACGCATGATAATACCTGCTCGGTCGCTGGACCGGCCTCGCCGAACTGCTACAACAACTCAAAGAGCTGGTCTACGACCACAAACGACAATGTCACAGTGACGTTCGTCGGATCGCAGATTAAGTTATACGGTATAAAAAATGTTTCATTCGGTATGGGTGGGGTGTCGATCGACGGTGGTGCTGAAACCAATATCAACTTCTACGCGCCAACTAGAATGGGTAATCAACTAATGTGGACTAGTCCAACGCTACCAAGCGGTATGCATACGTTTAAATTACGGGTGACTGGTATCCTCAGCGGCGGCTCGAATTTCACGGTCGCGCCTGATGCTGTCGTTATTTCTCCGTAATTCTCCCTAGCTGTAAAACCCAGGGCGATGCAAAAGACTTATTTTTGCATCGCCCTGGGTTTAATGGGATGGATGCCCTCTTTCAAACGGCATCGAAGTGGGCTTTGTTCGGAAGGGCATTGTTGAATTATTTGATTGGTAAGAAATGTCTGTGTCATCATTTTGGACAACCGAACTTGCCGAGTAATTATGCCGTACAAATTTAATGAAAGCGGTCGAGATAAGATCAAGAAGTCACGTTATCTGGTAACGAATTGGCAGGACTACAACAATACCTTGCGGCGAGGTGGCGATATCACGATTTGGCTTACGGAAGATGCCATCGAAGCGTGGCATCCGGCGAAGACTGGCAAGCGTGGATGACCGCAGGAATATTCGGATCTGGCGATTGAAACAGCGATATTTATTCGCGAAGTCTTTCATTTACCGTTACGGCAAACCGAAGGTTTCATGACATCGATTGCTCGTGTTATGGAAGCTAACATTTCGATTCCAGGCTATAGCTGTATCTCGAAACGCAGCGTCGATTTATCACCGGAGTTATTGAGTAAAGCAATGGAGCCAGGCAACCTTGCCATTGTCGATAGCACGGGTTTGAAAGTGTATGGCAAAGATGAATGGCACCAGGAAAAGCATACGGTGCCGGCACGACGAACGTGGCGGAAATTGCATCTCGCAGTGGCTGAAAAGCACCAACTGATTGCGAGCGAGCTGACGACCACTGAAGTAGGAGATCCCCCACGGCCGAGCCGGATTTCTTGGCGCAAGTTCCCTGTGGCTTCGATGCGTTTATTGCTGACGGCGCTTACGATGGCGATTCGGTTTATCAAGCGGTTCTCGCTAAACAACCTGATGCCGTTGTTGGTCATCCCGCCGGATAAAACAGCGGTTCTTTCAGCAACGGGCGATACGCAACGAGATCAACACATTGATCTGCTCGCGCAGAGGGTTGCGTCAGCTTTCGGGCCAAAGTGAAAGGTGAGCGCTAGCGTTTATCTGAT
>JAZKCF010000080.1:0-9035 GCA_040388195.1 Pseudomonadota bacterium | reverse complement strand
GTTCTGCCATTCGCAAGGTTGTCAAACAGAAAAAACTACGGAATCGAGTGATACAACTTTGTCTTTAGGTCGTAAGGCGTAAGGGTTTAATAAAACGGAAGCATCCATGTATGAACAAGGCGCTATTCACACTAATGCCCCGACTGTAGAGTGATGATATATGCTGGTGATCGAATACATTAATTACGCCAGAAGCGGGGATCTCAATGACCAATCAAAAAGACGATTTGAAAACGTTGAGGCAACTGCTTGACGCTAAGCTAAATACGTTAACCGGCGAGGCGCATACAGATTTTGAATATCTGTCCAATGTACTCATACAATGGTATGACCAAAACAATTTTCCTCAACCCCTTTACCTTGGCAACGAATCCAGTGGAGCACTTAAAAACCTGCCTGTTGACGTCGTCGAACTGGTTAAGGATCGCATTACCGATTTAACACTACCCCGGCACCTCGATGAACATGACGTCCCAGATTGGCTAAAACTTTTAAATCAACTTGAGCGACTTTCTTTTCCCTACTATAAGGGGGAAAAGCTTGATGTAAGACATTTATCGCCATCGCAACCATACGAGCTGGAAGTCCGGGAGGTAAAAATCAGGGAGGTGAATGCCAGTAGTCTGGCACGCATTTATACGCCCGACGCGCCAGAGAATGTTGAGGTAGTAGCGAATTACTTCAAACCTTATCCGGCTGATGAAAAGATCTATCAAGAAACGACTATGGGATATAAACGCGTGGTGGTCCCTGAAGGTAAATCAGAATATATCGCTGTAAATAATAACAATATAGTAAAGTTTGATAACGGCGAATATATAGTGTGCCGTCATATCGCCATAGCGGAACTCATGCACGAGCAAGCCTATAGTGCGAAACAGCGAGAAACTGCTAGCGGCTCCGCCAGTCGGCCCCCTCAAACAACGCGCGAGACTCGTAAGCTACAAACTTTTCTCAATCCCGGTCAAGTTAAAAAAATGTTAGTAAAATCACCGATCTCATTTTTGAGAATTTTTCTACATCAGCTACTAATAATCATCTTGTCGGCATGAGTCAACTGGGTACTTTTGTTGAGGATCTTGGCGCAGGAATGCCCAAAGATAGCCCAAAGCATATATTGGAAATTTCTGGGTGCCACATTCATAACTGGAATTTACGTCGAACGCAAACACCGGTTGGTGAACGTTATATATTGGAAGAAAGTAATCCAAACAAAACACTTATATATTCCTCCTATATTGTTGATGATCTCACTAAGTTCAAAGGGCTGAATTTGGAATCTTGGCACGGTAAAGATGTTATCGATCTCGGTTATGAGGAACTTAAGGCAGGACTTTTTATTGTGGCCCCAGATAATTTATATCAATGCCAAAGTAAAAAAGACGTTCGTGCTCTATTTGATAACAACAAAACTCCTCGAAAAACAAAATTATGGCTATCAACCGAGGAAGAAAGTAATCCCGCAATAAGACGTCACTGGCATTTCAGCAATCTACCAATCGAAGATATTCAAGACCTACAATTGCGATATTTAAATACCCGGCCAAATAGTGCCGAGGTAGCAGTCTACTTACAAGCAATGACACCCGACGCCAAAGATGTATTCGCTCGTTCCGGCTCCTTATATTTGGGGCACCTCGATCCGCTTCAAATCGACAATCTAGTAATGTTTTTACTGCCAGAGCACAAAATTTGATAGACGATCACCAGTTCCTTGAGGTGTTAATTCCTCATCTAGGCAATCCCGACCATTCACCGATATGGAATGGACACACTGTGTTTATTGATGCATTAAAAAATAATTTTATAGATACTTGCAAAGCTCACGGCCATCTAATGTTAGCGGCGCACGCCGAGGGGTGGATCGACGACAATACGTTAAAAGCACATAGTTTATGGAAACAATTGAAAAAACAGGCTTTGCGTGGTTTGCTTGGGCTGATGAAAGTAGGAGCCAAATCATATGATTCTTGGCTAAAGAAGAATTGCCCTGGCGCATACGCAGCAGCTTTCATTAAAAGGTCGATCCAACCCCGCATCGATGCAGATAAAGGATCAAAGGGTACCGAAAGCCCTGCGGATAAAGTCTTTGCAGACCTCCATGAAGCGATGACCATTCGCTTAAAAGATGGCATCGCCGATATTCACGCATTCGATCCGCCGGTCTTAAAAAGTATTCAACATCTTGCTAGTTTGGTAAAACGCTATAACAGCGAAACTAATCAGCAAAAGCGCAATGCATATTACCACAACATACGAAGTGAGCTGAGCAAATTATCTCCTACCAATATATCGAATCAAACAAGCACCCCAGTTATTACTCCCGCAGTAAAGCGATCACCGTCTAAATCGACACCCTAAACGAGGCGGAAGCTATCTACTTATTGCGGGTTATATGGACGCATGAAGTTGCTGCCTGTATTGGAATACGATATTTCGTAAACGCAAGCGGCGGGTCGGAAAGAGCTGGCGCTTCGGCGAGATCTATACGCGCTGTAACGGCGAATGGAAATACCTGTATTGCGCCGTCGATAAAGCAGGCAATACCATCGACTTCTTATTGATCGCTAAAGGAGATCGAAAAACAGCAAGACGGTACCTGGAAAAAGCCATCGCGACAAAAACTCGCAAATGTGCAACCTGAAATTCAAATCGTGTACAGCTATGAATCCTTCAAAACCCGCTTCAGTACTTACTTTCCAGCCGGCGCACTATAACCTGACACTACTGATATTAAAATCAAATGAACCAAGTGACTAACTCAGCCATTGGCATGGATCCTCTAACAAACGTTATGAGTCGAGAAAATGGTTTCGCACACTTAAGTCAGCATATCGATAATGCCAAAATCAACAATACTAAAGTCGCTGTATTGTATATCGACCTAGACAACTTTAAACCCTTCAATGTTCATAACGGTTATATGAAAGGCGATCTCATATTGAAGAATTACTCGTCATTAATTACTCCAATATTTCAACCACGATATGAAGTATTCAGAATTGGTGGCGATGAATTCGTAATTATTATTCCCAACATGGCGGACGGTGAAGCCGAGGCATTAGCTGAGGCAATTTGTGATATTTCCCGAAAACAATTAACACCTCCTCAACCAGTTCATTGCGGTGATCCGCATTGTGTAGGTCCTGCCACATTATCGGTATCCATTGGCATTGCAACCTCACTCCCTGACGATGATGTAAAGAGTCTACTAAATAAGGCTGAAGAAAAATTATATGCTGCAAAGACCGGAGGCCGGGACTGTTTCTGTGCATAAAATCTGCCGCACTAGTGTTTCTGCCTTCGTGATAGGAAAGTCTGTGATCAATTGACCGCTTATGGTTATTCTAAAAATACCTAAGCTCCCACCGACACAACCTCCAACGCCGTTTGGATGAATGCCTGCACCTTGGGCGACGCATATTTGTGGCCTGGGTATACAAAGTAAAAGGCACCCACTGCCTTCGACTTCCATTGTGGAAGAACCGGAACCAGCGTGCCGGCTTCTACCGCATCCGCGGACAGAAAGTCCGGTAGCCAACCAATGCCCTCACCAAGAATGATCAATGCTTTGATGGCTTCGAGGTCGTCGGCAAAAACGCGACCGACCATTGGAACCTCGACCTCTGATTTGCCATTCGTTAGCCGCAATGTGCTGACTCCCTTCCGACCGACGAATGACGCTTTAGCCAAATGCTTGGGATGGTTGAGCTTGCCCAATTCTTTGAGATAGTTCGGAGACGCCCAAAGATTGGCGTGCAAGTCAAAGAAGCGCTTCGCGATCAATGACGAATCTTTCAGCACGCCGGCGCGAATAGCCAAATCAATGCCCTCCCCTACCAGATCGACTATCCGGTTTGAAACAAGCAACTCAATGGTGGTATCGGGATACCTTGCCAGATAGGCACGGGTAATGCGAGGTAGCACCGTATGACCTATATCGACAGGAGCGGTAACTTTGAGCACGCCGGTCGGCTTGCTTTGCGACGATTGAAGAGCTGCCTCCCCGAGCTCTACTTCCCGCACGGCATTCGCGCAATGATGAAAATATTTCTCGCCAGCTTCAGTCACATGCAACTTGCGAGTCGTGCGCTGGATCAAGTTCGCCCCCAGTCGCTTTTCCAGGGAAGCGAGCTTGGCGCTGACTGTGGTCTTGGGCATGTTGAGCAATCTTGCCGCACCGGACAAGCTGCCAGCTTCAACAACCTTCACGAAAACAGCGATCGCATCGAGATCCATTCGATTGTCCAAATTTTTGCACAGTGATTGCAAACTTTACCATCTAGTGTGCGACCGAACAAACTCCTATATTGGATCTATCAACACACGCAGCGAAGAAATCGATCTAACTCTTGCGAAGCGCGTTGAAGCCAACAAACACATACATCATTCAGATTTTAAGGAGCAGCCATGAAACAAAAAATCGCAATCATCGGAACCGGAAACGTCGGCAGTGCCCTTCAAAAGGGTCTTACGCGCGCTGGATACGAAGTGCGTACCGCAAAGAAAGGACAAGTCTTTGGAGCCGCCGCTTGGGCCGACACCATTTTATTGGCTGTGCCATTTGGCGCGATACAGGATGTGGCGCGTGAATTGGAAACAGCAGCCGATGGGAAAACTGTCATCGACGTGACCAATGCGCTGACGCCTGATATGCAGCTCGTCGTTGGATTTACGACAAGTGGCGCTGAGGAACTGCAAAAAGCGCTTCCTCGTGCACGTGTGGTCAAGAGCTTCAATACGGTCTTTGCGCAGCATATGAGTGAGGGTTCTGTCGCCGGCCAGCAATTGAGTATCTTCGCCGCAAGTGATGATGAAGCGGCACGCAAGGTGGTACTGGAACTCGGCAAGGCAATTGGCTTCGACGCGATCGATGGCGGGCCGTTGAAAAACGCCCGACATTTGGAAGCATTCGGTTACTTCAATATTCAGCTGGGCTATGTGCTCGGCAATGGGCCAAACATCGGTTTCAAGTTGGTCCACTAAGACAGTGACGGTGCTTGCGGGGAACTCTAGTGGTCAGTCACGTTAGATTTGTAGTTGGATTCGTAGGGTGGGCACGCTTTTGTGCCCACGCTGTTGCCCTCGATCCGCGTGGGCACAAGAAGCGTGCCCACCCTACAAAATCTACAAAATACAGCGTGACTGACCACTAGCAAGCACCGCTGCTCAGACCAACTAAAGAAGATTTATTTTTATGGAGCGAATCGTGAAATTAGAACAGAAAATTATTGATGCTTGGTCTCCAAGGATATTGAGTGTCTTGCGCATTGTGACAGGGCTGCTCTTCCTCCAGCATGGAACCGCCAAGCTATTAGGCTTCCCACACGTTGCCATGTTTGACGGATTACAACTGTTTTCCCTAATGGGAGTAGCCGGCATACTCGAACTCGGCGGAGGCTTGCTGATTATTCTTGGGCTATTTACCCGGCCTGTTGCTTTCATTCTATCGGGACAAATGGCGGTGGCTTATTTCATGGCACATGCCCCACAAGGTTTTCTGCCACTGGTGAATCAAGGTGAGCTTGCAGTGTTGTATTGTGTTGTATTGCTTTGTTTTTCTCTATCTTTGGATTGCAGGAGCCGGCGCATTCAGCATCGATGCAGCCCGCAATAAAAATAGGAGTGTCACATGATCAAGATGCCTGTCTATTTTCTCTCGCATGGCGGCGGGCCATGGCCCTATGTCGAAGGCATGAGACAGCAGTTCGCCAAAACAGAACGTGAGTTCAGAGCGCTGCCGGAGCGTCTACCGGCGAAACCGAAAGCGGTGTTGGTGATTACCGGTCACTGGGAAGAAAACGAATTTACGGTTTCAACCGCCGCGCATCCACCCATGGTCTACGACTATAGTGGATTCCCGGCCCACACTTATCACATACAGTATCCTGCGCCGGGATCGCCAACGCTTGCTTCAAGAGTGAAAAATTTACTGTCGAATGTCGACGTTTTGGTAAAGGAAGATCCTGATCGTGGCTTTGACCACGGGACGTTTGTTCCACTCGCATTGATGTACCCGGATGCAGATGTGCCAGTCGTGATGCTGTCGATGAAATCGACTTACGATCCCGACGAACACATTCGTATCGGACAAGCCCTTAGCCCCCTTCGAAAGGAAGGCGTGCTGATTATTGGTAGCGGGCTGACCTACCACAATATGAGAGGATTTGGTCGCGATGAGTCGACACCTGTTGCCGAGGTATTCGAAAAATATTTGAATTCAGCGATTACCCAGCCGGATTGGAATGTGAGAAACGACATGCTGACTCATTGGGAAAATGCGCCCCATGCACGCCTTGCACACCCACGTGAAGATCATCTGGTTCCATTGATGGTAATCGCGGGCGCTGCGGATAACGATCAAGGACGAGCGGTTTTTATTGATCATGTCATAAAGGTGCCGATGGCTTCATATGAGTTTGGCGAGCATTGACGAACAGTGCTTTCAAGCTTCGTGTAGGACTTACGCAAAACCGCCCCAGCGGCGTTACTCCTCCTTGCCGTACATTTGTACTGCCTGCGTTGTCGCGCCTTGCCGGGACTGTTTTGCGTAAGTCCTAGTTAGCATGGTCAAACAAGATTTGACGCCGCTGCGTACAGACAGCTTGAGACAGATAACCATCGTTCAATTTAGCAAATGGCTTCAAAGATATGTCGGTCAACGCAAATTGCATGTATATCTATTTCACATGTTGGCGCCGGAACTCACCCGGTGAGCATCCAACTTCGCGTTTGAAGAATTTGACAAAATTTGTGGCCTCATCGAAGCCTACTTGATCGGCAATGGCCAATATCGACAAGCTTGTCTGTGCCAATAGCCGCTTGGCTTCCAAATTAATCCTTGAGGCGATATATGCTTTAGCACTGACTCCCACGACTTCCAATGACGCGCGGGTCAAACTCTTCTCGGAGCAGCCTAACTTCTTTGCGTAGGCCGCAACCTGCCGGTCTCGCGCAAAGTTATTTTCAAGTAGTTGCTGAAATCGTTTGAAGCGCTGCAAGCTAGCGGTCGACGTGCTGTCTTGCATTTCTTGCTGCCGCTGCCCAAGATGGAGACGCAATAGCAGCGAATAAAGTTGATGTCGCAACAGCGTATGCACTTCGTTTGCTGCGCCGGTTATGAATGTGTCCTCACGCATTTGTCTAATTGATTCCAACACCGCACGAAGTTCTGCTTTGCTGAGTTGCACATGCGTTGGCAACGCACTAACCCTCCCGTAGATATTCAAATCACCGACTAGCGCCACAGTTTGCAACGGAAGCAAAAATTCCGGTCGAAATATCACCAACCATCCATCCCATTTCGCGCCGGTTTCAAATCGCTGCACTTGCGCCGGTCGTAGCGTCAGTAGCGTGCCGGGTTTGCATGCTATCCGCTCAAAATCCACGGTGTGCAAGCAATGTCCTTTGGTGACACAAATAAGCATGTGGAAGTTGATGCGCTGGGTCGACTGCAAGTGCACGTCATCGACACGACGCCTCAGTTCTGACACAGAAAACACTTCCAGATCCAGCGCATAGGCATCTGGCGGCATGTAGCGTACGGATTGAATGATGGTTTGACGTTTCGTCGACATAGAATGCTTGTCCGATATTTACCATTAATAGCCAGGAATATACCTCTACACCCCGGGTTAATTGGGAGAAACTTACCATATGCTTACGTTACTTCAAAACGTCGGCCGACCAAACGAACGGAGATTTTAATCATGACCACACAACTATCTCGGCTTTTAGCGACGAGCAGCGTCGCACTGAGCGCGCTCATGTTTACCGCTTGCGCCAGTACCGCAACGCCTACCTCAATCAAGGAGACATCCATGTCTGCAAATCAAAAAAATGAAGTCACTGCATTACTGAAAAGCATCGAAACCGGCGATGCCGCACCTGTCGGCGCCATCAATCCGAACAAGTATATCCAGCACAATCTGGGAGCTGCCGATGGCCTGGCGGGTTTCGGCGCACTGCTTCAGCAACTACCGAAGGGCAGCGCCAAGGTCAATACGGTACGTGTGTTTCAAGATGGCGACTATGTCTTTACCCATACTGACTATAACTTCTTTGGTCCGAAAATCGGCTTTGACATTTTCCGCTTTGAAAACGGCAAGATCGTTGAGCATTGGGATAATCTGCAGGAAAAGCCGCAATCGCCTAACCCAAGTGGCCATACGATGACTGACGGGCCGACGCACAGCACTGAATTGGAAAAAACCGACACCAACAAGGCGCTGGTTCGGTCCTTTGTGGATGACATTTTGGTCAACGGCCGAATGGCAAAACTGTCGGCTTACTTTGATGGCGATAACTATGTCCAGCACAATCCGCACATTGGAGACAAAGTGTCTGGCTTAGGGACTGCGCTGCAAGCGATGGCAAAACAGGGCATCACAATGAAGTATGACCGCATTCATAAAGTACTGGGCGAGGGCAATTTCGTACTGGTAATAAGTGAAGGTCACCTTGCCGGCAAGCATTCATCTTTTTTTGACTTGTTCCGCGTTGAGAACGGCAAGATCGCCGAACATTGGGACACCATCGAGACCATTCCGGCGCAGGCCGAATGGAAGAATGCAAACGGCAAGTTCTAAGGGTCTGACGATGCGATGTGGCGGCAGATGAGTCTGCCGCCACATCGCATCACATAGACCTAAAAACAGCTATGTAGCATTCAAAGATGCGCTAATCGAGACGCCTGCACTGAATCTCTCCCCCTGCATCAATCAAAGTCGAATAGATCGCCTAAAAAACCACGTCGCTTCTTATTACGATGGTAGTCATCTCGATGATCATCATCGTAATCCACACGGTGATGTCGATGTTCGGGCTTGTGAGATTGATAACTGCCTTCAATTGTTGCTTTCCTGTCCATAGAGACGCCGGCATCAACAAGCATGGCTGAACGCTCTATAATTTTGTCTAATTCACCACGATCTAGCCAAACACCTCGGCATTGAGGACAGTAATCAATTTCGATACCTTGACGCATTCCCTTATACACAACTTTCTGAAAGTTTCGCCGTCTTAAGCTGAGATGA
>JAZKCF010000079.1:0-18988 GCA_040388195.1 Pseudomonadota bacterium | reverse complement strand
GACAAGGTGAAGAAAGCACATTGTCAAACAATAAAAACTACGGAATCGAGTTTAACGATTGGGCTCGGCATATATCGGCGGACGAATATTGGCAGGCTATTGATGGCGAGAATCGCGCAAAAACAATCAAGGTCCCTGTTTTGTTGATGGTCGGTTGGTCAGATCCATTTCTTCCTACGCAACTGCGCGATTTCGAAACGCTTAAACGGGATGCGGCTCCGAATGTGGCGGCGCAGAGTCGTCTTATCATTGGTCCCTGGTCGCACGCCGAGGCGGTGCGTTTTCCAGATGGTTCTACGGTCGGTGAATATCGCAAAGCCAGTCTTTCTCCGAGCATTGCATGGTTCGATCACCACTTGCGCGGTGAGCCATTGGATAGTTCATTGGCATCACCGATACGTCTTTATGTTATGGGAGAAAACGTGTGGCGGGATGAGCAAGAGTGGCCGCTCGCACGTACAAAATACACGCCCTTTTATTTACACAGCGCGGGTCGTGCTAACTCTAGTGCTGGCGATGGTCGACTAACCGTTGAATCATCAGCAGAAATAGAGCCTGCCGATTCTTATGTGTATGACCCTCGGCATCCTGTGCCTTCAAGAGGCGGTGCAATTTTGGGGCCCCGCGCGGGTATCTTTTTGCAAAACGATGTCGAGGCGCGGTCTGATGTTCTTGTATATTCTACCGAGCCTTTGCAGCATGATTTGGAAGTAACAGGACCTATTTCCGCTGTGCTTTACGTCGGCACTACAGCGGCGAGCACGGATTTCACCGCAAAACTCGTGGACGTTTTTCCTGATGGACGAACATACAACGTAACGGATGGCATATTGCGGCGTTCGTATAAGCTGGTTTGTGCAAAAAATAAGCCAACTGAAATTACAATAAATTTATGGCCGACTAGCATGCTGTTTCGCCAAGGCCATCGCATTCGAGTTGAGATAAGCAGTAGCAACTTCCCGCGCTATGATCGCAACCCCAATACCGGCGGCGATATTTTGTTTGAAACCAACCCTGTCGCCGCAACGCAGACGGTGGAGCATAATGCTGTGGCGAAATCACGGGTAATTCTTCCAGTGATTCCGCGCCTCTAAAGGCAACTCAATTTTTGATAGACCATGTATGTCAAAATTTCCTTCTCCCATGATGTTCCTCAAGGAAAGCTTTGCATAATTCGCCATAATCCATGCATTAACCCAGCCAGTTCCTATACTGGGGCATAGGACAACAAGTCCATTAAAACTTATGGAAAGCAGCAGCATCGAAAATGGTTACTCTAGTCAGCTGTATGCTGAAGAGGTAAAACTACTTTATAAAAACGCACCACTAGCGTATTCAGTTACGATTATTAACGGTGCAATTCTGGCGTTTGTTCAGAGCGCTTATATTTCTGCTTCTATTTTGTTCTCTTGGTCTGGTTGTCTGGTATTCGTGACAGCAATTCGTGTTTTGATAGTCTGGCGGTATGCAAAAGCAACTCCTGGGCCGGAGCGCGCGGTTTTCTGGAATTATCTTTATCTGACTGGAGCTGGACTGGCGGGTATGGTTTGGGGCGCGGCTGCAATCGTGCTCTTTCCTATCGAATCGGTTGCACATCAATTATTCGTCGCTTTTGTTCTGGCAGGCATGTCGGCTGCTGGCATGGCGGTGCTTGCATCTCGGCTTGAGGCATGCTTCGTATTTTTATTGCTAACGTTACTGCCGCTAATTTACCGGTATTTCACTCACCATACGATGCTGCAAACGGCTATGGGCGTCATGACGGTGATGTTTCTTATTGGCATGTTTGTCTCGGGATGGAATTTTCATCGTGCCATTCGCATGTCATTGAATTTGCGATTCGATAAACGAGAGTTGCTGATTGAGGTTGAGCAGCGTCGCCGTGTTGAGGAGTCGCTTTTCAGGGAAAAAGATCGATTGCAGACAACCTTAAGTTCGATTGGTGAAGGTGTTGTGCTTATCGATGCGAATGGTTGTATTGAATATCTGAATCCTGCCGCTGAACGGTTGTGCGGCTGGCGTTTTCATAGCGCGTTGAATCGTTCTGTCAGCGAAGTGTTCGCTAGCTTCGATCAATATGGCCAACGCACTACTATGGCGATGGAAGACAGCTTGCGCTTAGCGGCGCAGGTTACGAAACAGAATGTTTTACATCACGACGGCAAAATCAAATATCCAATCGAAGAGTTAGCATCTGTGCTTTATGACCGGCATGGCAAAGTGGTGGGGGCGGTTTCGGTTTTTCGCGATGTAACGGAAGTGCTGCAAAAATTCGAACAGCTGACCTACGCTGCCGATCACGATACGCTGACAGGTTTACCCAATCGCAATCTTTTAAAAGACCGGACCAAGCAGGCGATTGCGCGCGCGCAGCGTAAGCATGAAAATTTTGCGCTGCTTTTTTTGGACCTGGATTGTTTCAAGATGATCAATGACAGCATGGGACATGCCGCCGGCGACAAGCTATTGATTGATGTCGCTAAGCGTTTAGTTAGCAGCGTACGCGAGGAAGATACGATTGCCCGGCTAGGCGGCGACGAATTCGTAGTGCTGCTCGATGGACCTTCTCAGGAAAATCAGGTGGAAATTGTGGCTGATAAAATTCTTAGTGCGTTGCGAAAACCTTTCCGATTGGGAGCACAAACGGTCATCATTACCGCCAGCATCGGGTGCAGTTGGTATCCAAACGATGGTAATGATGCGGAAACTTTACTGGTTCATGCCGATGTGGCAATGTACCGCGCGAAACAGCAAGGGCGCGATCGTATGTCCATGTGATTGGCGCAAACCTTTCGACTAAACTACGCGGAGTCCCTATTAATTGATATTTCGTCACGGTTTTATTTTTGCTCGCTCCTCTTGTGCCGTTAGTACATGTCTTGCTTAAAAATATTAATTTATAGAGGCTCCCTGCATTTTGAAAATTCCCTTTTCTTATATTGCGCGCAATCTCTGGACGCGCAAAATTACTACGTTACTCACAGCAAGCGGGCTTGCGTTAGTCGTATTTGTATTTGCCACGGTGCTGATGCTCGACGAGGGGTTGAGGAAAACCTTAGTCACTACCGGTGAATACGACAATGTCGTCATCATTCGCCGATCCGCGGAAACGGAAGTACAAAGCAGTGTTGACCATAGCCAGGCCTTGATCGCTATTAGCCAACCGGAAGTCGCGCTTAGCAAAGATGGCAGTCCTTTGGTCTCCCGCGAAACTGTCGTGCTGATTTCGCTTCTGAAACGTAGTTCGGGAAAGCCTTCGAATGTCGTCATTCGCGGTGTCTCGCCGCAAGCGTTTGAGTTGCGACCGCAAGTGAAATTGATGGAAGGGCGCATGTTCCGCCCGGGCTCTTCCGAAATCGTTACCGGGAGTGGCGTGGCGAAACGTTTCGTTGGCGCAAGCATTGGCGAACATCTACGTTTCGGTCAGCGTGAGTGGACCGTGGTGGGAACATTCGATGCGGGCAACAGTGGTTTCGATTCGGAAATATGGGGCGATGTTGACCAGCTCATGCAAGCATTCCGGCGCACGGCTTATTCTTCCGTCGTCACGCGGCTTAACGATACCAATCGATTCGAGTCATTTAAAAATGAGCTGGAAACCAATCCTCGCCTTACCTTGGAAGCGAAGCGGGAGCAAACATTTTACTCGGACCAATCGAAAGCCTTATCCAACTTCATTAGCATTTTGGGGCTTACGTTAAGTGTTATTTTTTCCATCGGGGCAATGATCGGCGCCACGATCACGATGTACGCTTCGGTTTCTAATCGAGTAACCGAAATTGGCACATTGCGAGCGCTGGGTTTCAAGCGGCGTGACATTTTGATTGCGTTTTTAACGGAATCTTTACTGCTTTCAGCGGCGGGAGGAATGATTGGGCTAGCATTCGCATCATTGATGCAATTGATGTCTTTTTCGACTACTAATTTTCAATCGTTTTCCGAACTTGCTTTTAATTTTACTTTGAACCCGACGATTGCTATCAAGGCGCTTACATTCGCTTTGATTATGGGCGGCGTCGGTGGATTTCTTCCTGCGGTGCGGGCTGCGCGTATGAAGATTGTTGATTCGTTGCGGGCGGTGTGAGTATTGAGCGTGTTTTTCTTAGTACTACATGCTTTATCTTGCTCTGCTCGCTATAGTTTTGATAGGACTTGTACTGGCTATCGAAAGATTTTTCGATAGCCAGTATTCAAAAATCACATCACGGTCATGCTGCTTTGCGCGCTGTCATTTCCGGGACCGGTTCGGCAACCAACTGGTCAGCGGGATAAGGTGTGAAGAAGCGCGCGGCATCTGCTGGTGTTGTATGTAGCCAATCAAAATATCGTTGTGGATCTAAAATCACGATCATGCGCTGCTGATCACTCTGCTTATTAAAACGGCTCATCAGCGGATGATTCTTTGCATCGATAGTAATGAGGGAAAAAGAAACCAACGGTTTGCCATCTGCATGGTCCGCAGGCCGGCATTCCCATATGCCGGCGACACCAAGCGGTCGCCCCTCACGGTGCGCAATTTTCCATCGTACCGCTTTCCCTGCTTCATAAGAGGATTCGAAAAACGCTTCCAGTGGAACGATACAAAATTGCCGTTTGCGCCATGGGTTGCGATAGAACGGTTTGTGAGCAATCGATTCGACACGAGCGTTGTATGTGCGTTTAGCAAGATTCAGATCAGCCCAATGCGGCACCATGCCAAAACACGCCGATACACACTCTAGCCGATCGGATTCATTATTATTAGAGGCCGGCCGAATAATCGGTGCGAAGTAACCAGGGTGTGCCTCCGGTCTAAGGCGACCTTCGGGAGGTTCGACACCGAAATGTTGAGATAAAGGAGCTTCTGGCGTGGCGAGATAGTTAGAACACATAGCGTACAAACCTCATGAATAGAGAACATAACCGCATCACAATAATTCCTGCACAAGCCTGCCACTCCTTATAAAAGGAGTGGCAGGCAAGAGTTGGCTTTATTTGCTCTGATAATTTCTCAATTCATCACGCGAGATTTTTCCGTCATGGTCGGTGTCTATGGACTTAAAGTCCGATTGCAGTGGCACAGAGTTTTTGGCTTCACTTTGATCGACGTAGCCATCCTTATTTTTGTCGAGTTTCTGGAAGACCAGCGAGCCGGTCCCGCTTACTTGTTGGGAATCTACATTTTGAGGGTCATTGATTGCCGGAGCGTTGACGGCTGGAGGGGAGATGCCGGCATCATTATTAGGGGTGGTGGCAGCATCTGCCCCCGAACCTGCAGCTACGGATAAAGCCGCGCTAGTGGCAATTGCAAAACCAAATACTAGGGCTAGTGTTGATTTCATTTTTGTATCTCCTCAATTAAATGGTAAACCAAACCAAAATACCCATTGGGCTTCCAGTTTCCATCTATAGCAAGTCTTGTGCCATGGCATAAACTTACTTAACAATCAGTGCGATTTGGAGATTTGGAGGAGAGACGACTTGTAACGCGTTCCAATGCAGCATAGAAAGTGTCGGGTTTACCAGACACTGGTAAGCGCTACAGGGCAGTACAGCGCTGTAATCACTGGAGGGTTGGTTGTCGCTAATTGCCAACAACCACAGGGAAAAGTTTCCGCATCCTGGCTGGGGTGGCTAAGAAGCGGTTTTTAAATTGATTTATATTACGCGACATAAAACGTTGGTAAGACAACGCCTGGCCCCGCAAGTACAAATTTACGTCAACGCAATTTCCAAATTATCGATGAGCCGCGTTTTACCTAACCAAGCTGCCGCGAGTACGACTAGCTTTGTTGACGCAGAGTGGGGCAATGACAGCCCGCGCTGCTCGCGGACTGCAATGTAGTTCACTTTCCAGCCATGCTCGGTCAGCTCACTGATAGCGATATCTTCTAAGGACGCATAATCTCGTTGCCCTGATTCAATCGCCGTTTTAATGACACGAAGTTGCTGATTGAGGCGCACCGCTTCAGTCCGCTCGGCTTCCGACAAGTAACCATTGCGCGACGACAGCGCCAGCCCATCTGCGGCCCGCACGGTATCGGCGGCAATAATCTCGACCGGCAGATTAACTTGCTGGACCATTTCGCGAATAACGGCTAATTGCTGATAATCTTTTTTGCCAAAGATAGCGGCATCCGGCTGAACGATATTTAAAAGCTTTAAGACCACTGTCAACATGCCAGCGAAATGGCCAGGTCGATACTCACCTTCAAGCATTTCCGCAAGAGGGGGCGGCTGAACGATTACTTGTTGTGGCTCGGGGTACATCTCTTGATCGTCTGGGGCAAATACGATGTCGACGCCCACCGTCTTCAGCTTTGCACAATCATCGTTCAAGGTGCGCGGATAACGATCAAAGTCGCCGCCAGGTTCAAATTGAAGGTGGTTTACAAAAATGCTGACTACAACGTAGCTACCGCGTGCTTTCGCTCGTTGCGCAAGGCTCAAGTGCCCTTCATGCAAATTGCCCATGGTGGGCACGACGGTAACATTAGATTCAGCCGAGAGTCGCTGACGAAGCTCGGCGATGGAGTGGATTATTTGCATTTTCGAGTTGAGGGAGCTTCTACAAATTGATAATTCGTTGTAATACGGCGTCAGCGTTTTTGTTTACGTCTTTTGTGCCCGCTTGAGTATGCCTTGCTTAGAAATATCAATTTAAAAAGACTCCCTTGATTATCCTCCGTGCTATCGGAAGGTATGTTCGGATGCCGGAAATGTTTTGGCTTTTACTTCGCGGACGTAACTTTCAATTGCCGCTTTAACGGAGGAATTACCTGTCATGAAATTTTTTACAAACCGCGCTTTGCGGCCAGGGTAAATATCCAGCATGTCATAGACCACCAATACTTGACCGGAGCATTCCATGCTAGCGCCGATACCAATAGTCGGAATGTTGATTGCCTCGGTTACTTCCTTCGCTAATTGCGCGGGAATTGTTTCAAGCACAATCATCGCTGCGCCGGCCTGCTGCAACAGCTTAGCGTCTTCCATGAGTTGTTTACTACTTTCCTCAGTCTTGCCTTGTACTCGGTAGCCGCCCATCTGGTGTACCGATTGGGGTGTCAAGCCGAGATGCCCGCAGACCGGAATGCCGCGCTCAACTAGAAAGCGCACCGTTTCCAGCATGGCCCGTCCGCCTTCCAGTTTGACCATTTGCGCGCCAGCGGCCATCAGCTTAGCGGCGTTGGTAAACGCTTCTGGAGGGCTGATTTGATAACTGGCAAACGGCATATCCGCAACTACCATCGCTTGCTTGGCACCGCGTGTCACTGAGCGCACGTGATATTCGATATCCGCCATGGTGACTGGCAATGTGCTGTCGTGGCCTTGTATCACCATGCCGAGCGAATCACCGATCAAGAGTATTTCGACGCCAGCACTTTCAGCCAAAGCGGCGAAGCTCGCATCGTAAGCGGTAAGCATGACGATCTTTTCGCCTTGCTCACGCATTTTTTGAAAGTGGGTGAGAGTGTAGCGGGTTGTTTGAGCGTCAGATGACATGTCGGATCAATTCCATATTAAGCCGCCTGATTCAAAAATTCTCGTGGGCCGCGCAGTCGCCCAATATGCTCCAGCAATAACTCAAAATCCTTGGACCGATCGACGAAGTTTAAATTCGAGCTATTAACAATCAATAGCGGCGCCGCATCGTACTTGTAGAAAAATTGAGTATAGCTATCAGCCAAATTACGCAGGTAATCCTCGGTAATGCCGCGCTCCATTTTGAGGCCGCGCCGGTGAATCCGTTCCATCAGCATTTCCACCGGGGCTTGCAAATAAATCACCAAATCCGGTCGCGGTGTTTGTACTTTTAAGTGCTGATAGATTTGTGTGTAGAGCTGGAATTCGGCGTTATCCAGTGTTAGCTGAGCGAATAAGGGGTCTTTATCCAATAAAAAATCGGCAACGATAGGGCGATCGAAGAAATCACGCTGCTTCAGTTTTGTCAGCTGTTCTACGCGTTGGAATAAGAAAAATAGTTGCGTCGACAACGCATGCCGTTGCGGATCGCGATAAAAGTTTGGCAAGAAAGGATTCGCGTCCGGTTCTTCCAATAATGTTTCAGCGCCAAGTTCGTTAGCAAGGCGCTTAGCGAGGCTGGTTTTGCCCACGCCGATGGGGCCTTCGATGACGATATTGTGATATTTGCTCGGAATCATTTAATTCAACTTAATTAACTGTTGTCCTTCCATACGCAGCAGCCAATCTTTCGCTAATCCTTGCCCTGGGATTTCACAGTCAGGGTCAATTTCAGTCAGCGGCAGAAGTACGAATGCGCGCGTATGCATGCGAGGGTGCGGAATGGTAAGCCCTGCCTCATCGTGCTTCAGCCCGTTATATAACAGAAGATCCAGATCCAGCGTGCGAGGGGCATTGGGCGTACTACGTTTGCGGCCATATTTGAACTCAATGGCGAGCAACGCATCCAGCAACTCGCGGGGAGATAAACTTGTTTCTAGTTTTGCTACCGCATTGATGAAATCCGGTTGGTCTAGATATCCCACGGGTTTGCTTGAATAGAGTGATGAACGGGCCAGCAGTTTGCTATCAGTCAGCTCCGCAAGGGCATCAAACCCTTGGCGTACTTGTTTTTGCGGATCTTCTAAATTGCTGCCCAAGGCGACGTAGGCAATCACGGGGATCGCCGACGCATGCTGCTGTTGCCCGCTCATTCCGAATCGCTGCCGTCGCCAGCAGCCGGTGTTGTAATTGCCGCTGTGTCTTCACTACTACCGCGCCTGGTCCGGCGGCGTCTACGCTTTTTAGGTGCCGCATCCACAGGTACCAGCATTTGCCGGCGAGTGGCGTCGTCCGCCGCTTCAAATTCCCGCCACCATTCGCCTAGGGCTGCATCTAATTCGCCGCTATCTGCTCGCAATAGGAAAAAATCGAAGGCAGCGCGAAATCGTGGTTGAGTAAGTAAGCGGAATGGGCGCTCGCCGACGCGTTGTAAGAAACGAGGCTGCAAAAGCCAGATTTCTTTCATGGTTGCGTCATATCGACGCGGTATTGCCAATTTGTCTTTTTGTCTGTCGAGCACATCATCCATTGCTTGCGCAAGCGCCGGCATGGGCCGGACGCCGTTCTGCTCTTGGCGTTGGGCGTAAGCTAGTACTTCATG
Organism: Pseudomonadota bacterium; assembly: GCA_040388195.1. Taxonomy (GTDB): domain Bacteria; phylum Pseudomonadota; class Gammaproteobacteria; order Burkholderiales; family DATLHW01; genus DATLHW01. The sequence continues at coordinate 9,882 of JAZKCF010000079.1, read as the reverse complement.
CCATAGCAACGTAGCAAAAAGAAAGCTCGGAGAAACTGTTTTGTCGGCGGCGATTCGTTCATCGGTATTCCGAAGTGCCAGCATGACGAATTTTTCGCCCAATGGTTGCTCAAGAATGACATCCAGCAGCGGCAGTAAGCCGTGATGCAAACCATCGTCACGCAGGCGTCGCACACTTTCGAACGCATGGCCGGAAAGCAATAATTTGAGCATTTCGTCGAACATGCGTGCCCGTGGCACATTTTCTAACAAGTCGGCGTGCGTTTTGATTGGCTCGCGCGTTGCCGGATCAATCTCGAAACCAAGCTTAGCGGCGAAACGCACAGCGCGCAGCATCCTTACCGGATCTTCTCGATAACGTGATACCGGGTCGCCAATCATGCGGATGCGTTTTTTCTGCAAATCGGCAACGCCCTCTTGATAATCCCAAATTTCTTCTTTAATGGGATCAAAGAACAGCGCATTAATGGTGAAGTCACGGCGCAGTGCGTCTTCTTCTTGGCTGCCAAAAACGTTGTCGCGCAGAATGCGGCCGTGGACGTCGGTTTGCCGATCATCATCTTCACTGGGACCGGGCGGCTGATGGGCGCGGAAGGTAGAAACTTCCACGGTTTCAGCGCCAAACATGACATGCACAATCTGGAAGCGGCGGCCAATGATGCGAGAGCGGCGAAAATGGCTGCGCACTTGCTCGGGCGTTGCGTTAGTGGCAACGTCGAAATCCTTTGGCTTCCTGCCCAACAATAAATCGCGAACGGCGCCGCCAACAACAAATGCGCTAAATCCCGCGGATTGCAGTTCGGTCACGATTTTAAGGGCGCACGAACTAACTTGTTCCTTGCTAATTCCGTGTTTGGATTTTGGGATGACGGCAGACCGCTTGGCGGATTTGCCGCGTGCTTTTGCATTGGGTGAAGAATCACCCTTGCCGAATATCTTTTTTATGAATCGGCTGATCATTGAGTTTTTACTGGTTTGGAAATTCCATAAACAGCGGAGAGGTCGCTAAAAAATCGTCGCGAATGGCCAGAGGTCATAGCGAGGAGTGGCGACCTATAAAGGGATACGTTAAGCATCAGCGTCTTGGCCTCGGGTGCGCACAGTAGATTTTTTCACAACCTTCGAGAATAGCATAGAGTAGCAGGCGTTATCTAAGGCTAATAATCGGCCAAGCGTGAGTCTCTGCATGGGTACGTAATGTCGGATCAGGATCTACGGCCACGGGGTTGGTCACGTTGGAAAGCAATGGGAGGTCGTTAAGCGAGTCGCTATAAAAATGACTAGATTCGAATTCTTTGAGTGACGTCTCGCGCGAAGCTAGCCATTCGTTCAACCGAGTTACCTTACCTTCCCGGAAGCAGGGTGTTCCCGTAACGCGACCGGTAAATTCACCGTCGCGCGCTTCAGGTTCAGTGGCGATTAGATGAGTGACGCCAAGCAAATCGGCGATCGGCCGGGTTACAAAGGTATTGGTGGCAGTAATAATCACTGTCAGTGAATTCTTATGGCTATTCACTATTTCTCTTGCTGACGCAGTAATCAGTGGCAGTATTTTTTGCTGAATAAATTCGTGGCGCCATTCTTCTAGCTGTATCCGTGAATGCCGCGACAGGGGTTTCAATTGGAAATCCAGGAAGGCGTTTATGTCTAGCGTGCCTGCCTTATATTGTTCGTAAAACTCGCGATTTTTTGCTTCATATACCTCGCGCTCAAGCACACCTTTTTCAATCAAAAACTGCGCCCATTCGAAGTCGCTATCTCCGTTGAGAAGAGTGTTATCTAAATCAAAAAGTACTAGTTTCGTCATTATGTAAACTGTCCTAATAGAACGCGTTCTATGATCTTTTTGCACTTAAATTGATGGCTTCCCGCAACAATGGCAGCGTAATCGGCCGCTTAGTTTCGAGTGAATAGCGATCAAGTGCATCCAATGCAGCGAAAAGTGAATCCATGTCGCGACGCCAATGCGTCAGCAAGTACTGGCCTACTTCCCTACTTAAATTAAAGCAACGCTCTTCGGCATGAGATTGGAGTGCCGCAATTTTTTCTTCATCGGTAAGGGGATGCACCTGCAATACCAATCCCCAGGCAAGCCGCGTTACCAAATCTTGGCGCAGTGTGAGTTGACCGGGTGGGCAGGGGCCGCTGACTAGTAAAATGCCACCAGCTTCTCGCATGCCATTGTAAATATTGAAAAGATCAATGGCGCCGGCTTCGCTTAAGAGGTCCACGTCGTCAATGGCCAGGAAAGGCGATTCCGCTAGCGAAGTGCTCATTCGCGTGCTGCCGGAGGCTGAGACGAGCGTGCCCCATTCGCCTGTCAAGGCTTGCAATAAATGGCTTTTGCCGGAACCATGATCGCCCCATAAGTACAGGAAACGTTCGTGAGGTTGTCCGGCCCTCAGGGTCTGAAGGACCGACATTAATTCCACATTGCGGCCGGTTACAAACCTGGCCAATGTTGGGGCTGAGGGGGTAATAAGATCGAGAAGGAGCTGCTGCATTTATTGACGGTTAGTAAGAGGGAAGTTAGAGCCTGTTATGAACTATATTGCGCCCGCGCTTGGCCGCTTCCAAAAGCTTTGCAGTTTAACACGATTGCAGAACCGGCCCTTCGCGGCTGCGGGGTCTGTGCGATAATTTCACTTTAAAATTTTACTCCCTCTAAGGAGGGCACCATGCAAGAACCGATCAAAATTATTTATGAACGTCCCGGCCACGTCGTTAACGAGGCTTGGGCTCAAGTGCCCGACGAGCCACTACCGGGCGAGAAAACCGCGTTGAAGGAGCAGATTCGCCAGATGCTCAAAGCGCAAGATGCTGTTTTAGTCGCGCATTATTATGTTAATCCGGATCTACAGGATTTAGCTGAGGAAACCGGCGGTTGTGTGTCGGATTCGTTGGAAATGGCCCGTTTTGGCCGCGACCATTCGGCAAAAACTTTAGTGGTTGCCGGCGTGCGCTTCATGGGCGAGACGGCGAAGATTCTGAATCCGGAAAAACGTATCTTGATGCCGGATTTGGATGCCAATTGTTCACTCGATCTCGGGTGCCCAGCCGATGAATTTGCACAGCTTTGCGACGCGCATCCGGATCGTACCGCCGTGGTCTATGCGAATACCAGCGCCGCAGTGAAGGCTCGTGCAGACTGGATGGTGACTTCCTCGATTGGATTAAAGGTTGTTGAGCACCTGCACGCCCAAGGGAAGAAAATCATTTGGGCGCCGGACAAGCATCTTGGGAATTATATTCAGCAAAAAACCGGTGCCGATATGCTGCTGTGGCAGGGTTCCTGCATAGTCCATGACGAATTCAAGGCGTTTGAGCTGGAAGAACTCAAAAAAGAATACCCTAACGCCAAGGTGCTGGTCCATCCGGAATCTCCTGATGCAGTGGTGAAACTGGCCGACGTGGTGGGTTCGACCACGCAATTGATCAAGGCCGCGCAGACGCTGGATGCCAATGAATTCATTGTCGCTACCGACAACGGCATTTTGCACAAAATGAAGACACTGAATCCGGGCAAGCGCTTTATTGAAGCTCCCACGGCAGGGCAGAGTGCAACGTGCAAGAGCTGCGCTCACTGTCCCTGGATGGCAATGAATGGGCTACGTAATCTGATGGATGTGCTGGAGAGCGGCCGCAATGAAATTCATGTCGACCCTGAAATCGGCCGATTAGCGCAATGCTCTATTAACCGTATGTTAGATTTTGCCAAGGGACTGAATCTCACAATCCCAACCACGCAAGGAACGGCATGGAATAAAGGAGTGGGGCCGGCGTAAAAATTGCCACAAATCTTCATTGGACGACGCATGATGTCGGGTCGGGCTGTAATTTTGTCGAACATGGTAGTTTTCGCGGGAGGCCATGAATTGCGGTAAAATTCGCGCTTCCTTTGGCGTCGTCAATAACTAACGAGCAGAATTTTGCTCCGTTCAGGCATGCGCCAAGTTGCCACCTTTAAAGCGAATCATTCAATCATGTCCAGCAAGACCCCTCTTACCTATCGCGACGCCGGTGTTGATATGGACGCTGGCGACCAACTAGTCGAAAACATCAAACCATTCGCCAAGCGTACGATGCGTCCGGAAGTGCTGGGCGGTATCGGTGGTTTTGGTGCCTTGGTGGAAATATCCAAGAAATACAAAAATCCCGTGCTCGTGTCCGGTACCGACGGTGTCGGCACCAAATTAAAGCTCGCCTTTCACCTGAATAAGCACGACACGGTTGGCATTGATTTGGTGGCAATGAGCGTAAACGACATTCTTGTTCAAGGCGCTGAACCACTTTTCTTCCTCGATTATTTCGCTTGCGGCAAGCTGGATGTGGCTATTGCGACTGACGTAATTAAAGGTATTGCGGCTGGCTGCGAGCAAGCTGGTTGTGCGTTAATCGGCGGCGAGACCGCTGAAATGCCTAGCATGTATCCAGAGGGTGAATACGATTTGGCGGGTTTTGCGGTGGGTGTGGTCGAGAAAGAGAATATTATCGACGGCAGCACGATTAAGCCAGGCGATGTAGTGTTAGGGCTTGCTTCCAGCGGCCCGCATTCGAATGGCTATTCGTTAGTTCGCAAAATCATCGAGCGGGTTAACCCCGATCTGACGGCGGATTTTCATGGTCGGCCTTTAGGCGATGTGCTAATTACGCCAACCCGAATTTACGTGAAGCCGCTACTCGCTCTAATGAAAGCGATGCCAGTAAAGGGAATGGCGCATATCACCGGCGGTGGGCTCACCGAGAACATTCCGCGCATTCTCTCTGACAATCTCACTGCACGTCTTGATAAAACCGCATGGCAACGGCCGGCGATATTCAATTGGTTGCAAGAGCACGGCAGTATTGACGAAAATGAAATGCATCGCGTGTTTAACTGTGGGATTGGGATGATTGTTGTCATTGCAAAAGAGCATGCCGATGCCGCAATCAGTCAATTGAAATCAGCCGGCGAAACTGTGTCGCGAATTGGCGAAATCGGGGCGCGCAAGGACGGCGAAGCACAAACCGTGGTTGCATAGTCGCTCTTTGTAAATCATTAAGAATAACTGTGAAAAATATCGTCATCCTGATTTCAGGTCGAGGCAGTAATCTCGGCGCGTTGCTTGATGCCGCTATTCCGGCCCGTTTTGCCGCTGTTATCAGCAACCGACCAGACGCATCGGGTTTGCAGATAGCATCCGCGCACGGCATACCCACCGCTTCGCTCGACCATAAATCGTTTTCCAGCAGAGAAAACTTTGATGTCGCATTAGCAGCAGAAATAGATAAATACGAGCCCGATCTGGTTGTGCTGGCCGGTTTCATGCGTGTGCTGACGCCTGCTTTTGTTGCTCGCTATCATGGGCGCCTCATTAATATTCATCCTTCGCTGCTGCCGGCATTTCCAGGATTGCATACGCATGAGCAAGCAGTGACGGCGGGTGTCAAAGTGCATGGCTGCACCGTTCATTTCGTCACGCCGGATTTAGATCACGGGCCCATCATTGCCCAGGCTGCTGTGTCGGTCTACGACCAAGACACCGCGGCTACCCTAGCTGAACGTGTGCTGATACAAGAGCATCGCCTATATCCGCAAGCGGTGCGCTGGTTTGTAGAAGGACGGCTGAAACTAACCGAAGATGGCAAAGTCTTCTTATTAGGCGCTTCTCCTATCGAAGGGGTGGCGCTAATATCTCCAGGAGACATTTAATGAAAAGAATTTTCCCCCCCTTGATTGCTTTTATATTGCTCTTACCAGCAATCGTATTCGCTGCGGCGCCTTCTTCTGTAAAGGCGACTTATGAGATGTACCGCAATAACATTTTATTTGCACAGATCGAAGAAACCTATACAGCCGAAAATGGCAAGTATCAGATCGACAGTATCGCAAACCCAGCTGGCATGTTGACCCTGATAAGCAAAGATCGGATTACTCGTCTTAGCAAAGGAACTATCACGCAGCAAGGACTGCGGCCCGAGTTTTTCGAAGAGAAACGAACCGGCGGCGACAAAGAAAAAATTCGCTCGGCAAGTTTCGATTGGGCAAATCAGAAGATTGCACTTAGCTTCGATGGAAAGACGGAAACGGCGGCATTAGAGCCCGGAACCCAGGATTGGGGATCTCTTTTTTACCAATTTCTATTCATAACGCCGAAGAAAGAAAACGTCAAGGTGACTATCGCCGACGGCAAAAAAGTAGAGAGCTATCTCTTTCGTTTTACCGATGAAATGAATGTCACTACCGACGCCGGTAAATTCGAAACCTTGCACTATGCGCGTAGTGACGATAAAGGCGAAAGAAAAACTGAAATTTGGTTGGCCAAGCAGAAATCTTTTTTTCCTGTCCGATTAGTTCAGGAAGAAGACGGCAAGGTCTTGGAACAGCGGCTTGTTGCCTTAAGTTTGAATTAGCAGTGCCCAAGAATTGGCGCCTTCCGCTGATTGTTGCTTGTGTAGTCTCCGTCATTGCCCATTTGACGTTGATTGCTAGCTTGCACGTGGAAGCTCCTGAGCGCGACGTGCCGGTGTCGCGAACGCTGGAAGCGCGGCTTGTGCCGATGAAGCCAATCGAACCCGCGAAGCCGACTGCCAACTTGCCGGAACCGCAAAAGCCCGAGCCGAAAAAATCCAAGCCCGTGGTGCCTCGAAAGCAAGTCAAGCCTGTTCTAAAAAATGCTGAAGTAGCGTCGCTTCCAATTGAAGACTCATCGGCGGATGTGGCCCCTCCTGTGGTGGAGGAAATCCAATCCGTGGAGGAAGAGGCGCCAGCCCCGATAGAAGAGTCTCCTAACAAGGAATTGGCTGCCAAACTAGCACCGGAAACAATACCTTTGCCCAACCAATTATTGATTCGGTTCGCCGTGTCGTGGGGCGGATTGAAAGCGGGACAGGCGGATTACAAATGGGAGCGGCAGGGAAGTCGCTACAATTTAGAGGCGTTCACAAAAACTACTGGACTAGTCGGGTTGTTCAAATCCATATGGGTGCTGCAGACGAGCGCAGGACAGATTACAGAGAATGGATTGCAGCCCGACACTTATGTAAATCAGTACAGCAACAGAGCGAGTGAAAGCGCGGAATTCAACTGGGCGGATAACTCTCTAACCTTACTAGTGGATAACGCACAACCGCGAACGGTGCCACTGTTACCCGGCACACAGGATTTGATTAGTGTGTTGTTCCAATTGGCCTTCGCACCGCCAGTAGAGAATGAATTGCAACTTGCGGTCGTTATTGGTCGTAAGCTTGATACCTATCGTTTCATAACGATAGGCGAGGAAACATTGCATTTACCATTCGGCGTCCTGCGAACACTGCATGTACGCCGACCGAAAGCCGACACGGACGATGGCCTTGATGTGTGGTTGGCAATAGAGCGTCATTATCTGCCGGTAAAAATTATTAGATCAGATCGCAAGGATAGCCGGCCCGTTGAATTAATCGCATCGGAGCTTTTAGCTTCCACAGAAAATAAAGAGTCCATTAACAATGCATCCAAATAGCACGCAGTTAACTCACATCATTGATGCCCTCACTCTCATTTTGCCGTTGCGTTCACCGGCAGATGTGAGTCTTCGTTATTTCTTCCGTGATAGACCAAACCTGAGTGGTCGCGATCGCGCAGTCGTGGCGGATGCCGTATACAACATTTTGCGCCGCCGACGCCTGCTGGAAACACTTGCGCCGCAAAGTACGGCAAGGCAGCTCGCATTATTGGCTCTCGTTAAACTGAATGGTGCCAACATTGGCGGGCTGGCGCCGCTATTGAGAAGGGGCGAAGCTGAATGGTTGGCAGCCGCGAAGGCGACAGACGTTAACTCGCTGCCATTTGCCGTGCAGGCAGATTTTCCCGATTGGATTGCTGAAAAGCTTGTCGCTCAGTATGGCGAGGCAGAGACGATGCAACTTGCGCGGGCGCTACGTGAACCAGCGCCGTTGGATTTGCGCGTGAACACCATGCTCGCCAATCGCGAGGAAATATTGACCGCACTTCAGCAAGAGGGCATGGAAGCAACCGCGACTCCGCATTCACCAATGGGAATTCGGTTGCTCGAAAAACCCGCATTGCAAACACACCCTTTATTTTTGCAAGGCAAAGTGGAAGTGCAGGATGAAGGCAGTCAGTTGCTTGGTTTATTGCTCGCGCCAAAACGTCGCGACATGGTGGTGGATTTTTGCGCCGGCGCCGGTGGCAAGACCTTATTGCTCGGCGCGTTGATGCATTCGCAAGGACGTTTGTACGCGTTCGATGTGTCGGAAAAGCGCCTCAACAATTTAAAACCGCGACTCGCTCGCTCCGGTCTTTCCAATGTGCAGCCGCAACGCATCGATAGCGAGCGAGATACAAAAATCAAACGCCTCGCGGGAAAAATCGATCGCGTATTAGTAGATGCGCCTTGCACTGGATTGGGAACGTTGCGTCGTAATCCTGATTTGAAATGGCGGCAAACGCCGGAAGATGTTGTTGAATTAAACGCCAAGCAAAGTTCGATTCTCGAGGCTGCGGCGACATTAGTAAAAACTGGTGGGCGATTGGTTTACGGCACTTGCAGTCTGCTACGCGAAGAGAATGAAGACGTCGTTGAAGGTTTTCTTTCCAAGCACGCGGATTTCGTTAAAGTGAATGCACAGGAGGTGCTGGCGAAGCAGCAAGTGAATATTGAGTGTGGTGAAATGATGCGCCTGAGCCCGCATCGGCATGGAACGGATGGATTTTTTGCGGTGGTGTTGGAGAGAGTGCCGGTTTAGCGGAAGTCCTGCTAAAGCTGGAGAAAGAACCTCATCTTGAATTGGCCTATAAATCCGCCCTATGAGGTTCTCAATAATTTCGCGTTCTCAGATGCTTGCAATATCCTTGTTAACGCGATTTCTTTCCGGGTTGCTGTGAATTTCCACGCTGATGTTGGACCTGATGCTGATTTTCCCAACCTTTAAATTCCACGGACTTGATTTTTCCATTCGCCTCAAATGCTATCCAATACTTTTGCTTTACTTCGATCCGATGTTTTTCTTCTCCTGATTCCACGCGAAGGTGTTCGAGCAGTTCCTTATTATCGATCGCTACAAGATTAACGGAATTCTGAGTAGATCCATCGATTTGTAAACAAGCTTTATCGCCGGTGAAGCCCTTAACAAAATAATTTGCGCCTTGTCTGCGATTATGCAAACCCTTTGGTTCCCAATGGTGTTTCGAGGACGTCATAAACGGTTCCACGGTTACATATTGGCGGAACAAGTCTTTAACGAGTTGCGGAATGTGCTCGGTTCGCGCCTGCTCAAGTTTCTGCTTCAACTGCTGTAATTCTTTTGCTTCCTTTGCATTGGCGCTACTCCACTCACTGAGTGCTTTTGTATATGCTTCCGACGTTTTCCAAACTTTTGGATCAACGTCTAACGGTTTTTTTGGAAGACCGATTTTACTTTCAATTTTCTCGATATCCCCTTCCAGTTCTTGAATCGTTTCTATTATCGATTCAAATGGCTCCGGAAATTTTTTCTCCACAAACTCTCGCCATAGAGGATGTTGAGCGGTGGTGGCATAGTGCTCCAACGTTACAAACTCATCATTATGAAACGCTAGGTTATCTCGATTGTCCGCCTGCTGTACTTCGTTGACAGAGTCGATGAGCTCTTGAAGTGGCTCTGGCATGGGAACGCCTTTGCTAAGCTTGTCGATGATGGTGGCTGCTGTTGTCACAATAGTTTGAACGATTTCGCCCTCGCCGTTTCCCCGTTTGTATTTTTCCGGCTTGGCCGATGTTGCACAATTTTCGATATATGCTTCATATTGCTTATCGACAGAGTTACCTGACTCATATTTTGGCGCCATACGAGTCTCCAGAAGATCGGCGGTTTCAATGTCCAAGTGCAACGAGGCCCATTTTAGTGGCCCAGTAGGTT